>JBMORD010000225.1:0-82602 GCA_049322495.1 Myxococcota bacterium
CCGTGCCACCGATCACCAGCGCTGCGATGCGAATCGACTTCATGGTGCGTCTCTCTCCTGGCTCTCGGTGATCAGCGGCCGCCAGCGCCCGGCGTCGGCGCGGCGGCGGAGTTGGTGTTGACCGGCGCCGCGGGCGGCGTCTCGACGACGGGCTCGGCGGGCAGCTCGGTGGTCTTCTCGAAGCCGGCCGTCGCGAAGAACTCGCTGCCGCGGTACGGCACCTCGCGCGGCTTGGCGTAGAAGCCCGGCTTGTACTTGTTGAGCTTGTCCTGCGCGAGCAGCGTCCACTCGTTGTACATCGACAGCTCGTACGACTTGCCGAGCGCCTTCTCGAGCGCCTCCACCGCCTTGTCCTCGAGCGGGAAGATGTAGCGGTTCTCGAGCTCGGAGCGGAACAGGGCGATCTGGTCCTCGTCGAGGCCCGGCGGGTCGGGCATCTCGTTGATGTTGGTCGCGAGGTCCGAGTACAGCAGGCCGACGCGGGTGAGCGCCGCGATGCCGAACTCGGGGTTACCGACCTTCAGCACCTCGGTGTACGCGCTCTCGAGCTCGGTGAGCTTCTTCTGCTTGGCGACGAGATCGTTCTTGAAGGTGGCGATCTTCTTGAACTTCATGTCGGTGTAGCCCTTCCACGTGGGCTCGAGCGACGCGAAGCGGGCGTGCGCGAAGGCGAGCATCGCGCGGTCGTTCTTCTTCTCGTCGTCCTTGAGCTTCGGGAAGGCGGCGATGATCTCCTTGGCGAGGCGATCCTGCTCCGCCTGGTTCTTCAGCTTCCCGTTGATCAGGAACTGGCGGTACTTCACCTCGAGGCGGCGCGCGTCGGTGACGCGGGGATCCTTGCCGTAGATGATGTTGAAGCTGGTGAACTGGGCGTTGGCCTCGGCCCACTTGCCCTGCTTCTCGAGCACCAGGCCGATGTTGTACGCGAGGTCGGGGACGTCCTTCTTGTCCTTGAAGCGCGTGATGTAGCGGCCGTACGCGGCGATCGCCTTGTCGAACTGACCGACGCCCTCGTACCAGAAGCCGGCGTTGTACTGCGCGTCGGACACCAGCGCCTCGGCCTCCTTGATCAGCGCCTCGCGCTCCTTCTTCTTCGCCTCGTCCTTGATGGTCTTGAGGTCGAGGGTGGTGATCGCGGGCTCGGTCGCCTTGCCCTTGTTCGCCTTCGCCTCCTTCTCGCGGGCCTCCTTCTCCTTCTTGAGGAGGTCCTTGATGTTCTCGTACCCGATGGCCTTGTCGCCGGCGGCGAGATCGTAGGTGGCGACGAAGTTCTCGTAGGTCTGCGCCGACTTCTCGAAGTTCGCCATCTTCTCGTAGAAGTACGCGAGCGCGACCTTCGCCTTCAGGTCGAAGGCGGTCTGCGGGTACTCCTTGAGCACGCGCTCGCCGATGGTGATCGCCTTGTCGAGCTGGTTGGCCTCGCGGGCGATGATCATCGAGTAGGTCAGCGCGCGGTCGGCGTTCTCCGACTTCGGGAACTCGGCGACGAACGCGAGGAAGAGGTCCGACGCCTTCGCCGGGTCCTTCTCCTTCTTGTACACGACCTCGTCGATGTACTTGTACTGCGAGCCCTCGACGAGCGCTCCGACGCGCTTGGTGAACTCGGTGTTGGGCTTGCTGAGGCGAGCGTTGCCCTTGAAGACGCGCGCCAGCTTGTTGAGCTCGAGCCACTCCTCACGCTCGTTGAGCACCGCCATGATCAGGTCGGCGGCCTTCTCGGAGTTCGGGTGCTCGGGGTACTTGTTGATGACGTCACCGAAGCGGCGGCCGGCCTCGATGAAGTGGTTCTTGTCGTAGAACACCACCGCCGCCTGGTAGGCGATGTCGACCTCGTCGGGGTTCTTCGGGAAGAGCGTGTTGTAGGCGTCGCACGCGGCGACCAGCTTCTTCTCGAAGTCGGTGATCGGCTTCTCGGCGAGCTCGGCGGCGCTGCGCTTCTCGATCTTCTTCGCCTTCTCGACGGCGCCCTTCTTCTTGGTCTCCTCGACCTTCTCGTTCTCCTTGAGCTCGGACTTCTGGAGCAGGCCGCGCTCGATCTTCACCAGCTTGTCGTAGGCGAGGATCGCGTTGAACGCGGCCGACTGGCGGTACTTCTCGTTGGCCGCCTCCCTGGCCTCCGGGCGGCTGGGCACCTTGAAGGCCACCACGCCGTCATACTGCTTCGCGGCGGGCTCCCACTCCTCGAGCGCCCAGAGGATCTCGGCGTAGTAGAACTTGAGGTTGAAGGCCTGGTCGGCCACGAAGTTCTCGTCGTCAGACGAGGCGAAGGCGTCGACGTACTCCTTGTAGATGTCGCGCGCGAGGCGGTACGTCTTCACTTCCTTCGTCTTCTGCGCCTCCTGGTGGTACTCGGTGACGGCGGTGCGCATCGCTTCTTCGGCGACGTTGAAGCCGTTGCGGAGCACTTCCTTCTTCGACTCGTTGGCCTTCCACCACGTCGAGCCCGGCCGGTAGAGCTCGGCGAGCTTCTTGACCTCGGCCTTCACGTTGTCGCGCTGGCGCAGGCCCTCGTACGACTTGATGATCGCCTGCTGCCAGTCGGGCGCAGACTCGGCGACCGCGTTGTCGTTGAGCAGGTAGCGGAAGGTCTTGATGGCGTTGTCGTGGTGGCCGGCCTCCTGGAGCGCGTAGGCCAGCTTGGTGGTCAGCGAGAGCTGCTTCTTCTTGCCCGCGTGCGCCTTGTAGTAGGCCATCGCGTCGTCAGCCCGGTTGAGCTGCACGAACATGCGGATGGAGTCGTTGAGCGCCTCGTTCTTGAGGTCGGTGGCGTACTTCTCCTTGCCCTGCTTCTCGGCGAACTCGACGGTGTCCTGCAGCTTCTTGAGCGCCTTCTCGTGCTCGCCCGCGTTGAAGTCACACCACGCCAGCTTGTAGAGCGCGTACGACTTGATGCGCGGGTTCGACGAGGCGAACGCCTTCTCGTAGTACGTCTTCGCCTTGTCGAGCACGTTGGCCACTTCGAAGTAGTGGTTGCCGAGCTGCACGTAGGTGTCGGCCACGAACTTCGAGCCGGGGTAGCTCTTGAGCAGCTCCTCGTAGCGCTTGACGGCCTGATCGCGCTTGCCGATCTCGTACTGGTTGTAGGCGAGGTTGAAGAGCACCTCGTCCTTGCGCTCGTACGTCGGGTACTCGCGGAGGATCGTCTCGTACAGGCGCATCGTCTCCGAGCGGTAGAGCTCCGACTCGCGGTGCTCTTCCTTCGGCTCCGCCACCTTCTCGCCGCGGTTCTTCTTCTCGTCCGCGTCCTTCTGGGCGCCGAAGAAGCTCAGCATCTCCTTGCGGTAGAGGTAGCGCGACTTCTCCCAGTAGAGCTCCGAGAGCTGGAAGAGGAGATCGGCCTTGGTCGGGTTGCCGTCTTCGATCTTGGGGATGATCTTCTTGGCGGCCTCGATCTGCTCGTCGCGCTTCTTGTCGGCGACGGCTTCCTTCTCGACGTCTTCGATCTTCGGCTGATCGCGGCCGTCGAGCTTCGCCGGGCCCTTGCGCTCTTCGGGCTTCTTCTTCGCGTCGGCCTTCGCGTCCTTCCCGGCCGCGGGCGCCGCCTTCGGGTCAGCCTTCTTCTTCGCCTGCGCCAGCGCGGGGCTGGCGACGAGGCCAGCAGCAACGGCGACGATCGAAAGCACACGAACAACGAGCTTCATCTGCGCTCCTGTGGGGCAAAAAACGCGCGGACCCTACACACGGTCCGCATGGAAGAAAAGGGCGCCCAAACTTCCCGGGCGCCCTTTCAAACTGTTCTCAACGACTGAGAAGTTCCGCCTCGAACCCTGATGCGTCAGTTGTTCGGGCAGCCACGCTTGAGCGTGTACTGGTAGTAGCCGATCTCGTCGCGCCAGAACTCGCCCTCGAACTTCCAGTAGTTCCAGTTCTCGGCGGGCATCTTCGGGCGGTAGAGCGTCTGCTTGCCGAGGAGCGCCTGGGTGTCGACGCCGGTCTCGGCGAGCTCCTTCTCGGCCTTGGCGATCTCGAAGCGGATGATCTCGACCTGGTCACCGAAGCCCTTGATGGTGCGGTAGGCCTCGGTGAGGCGCGCCTTGGCGAACTGGCCGGCGACCTGCTCGAGCGTGCCGCGGTTCTGATCGAGGTAGGTCACCAGCTCGTTCGACATCTTCGCCGCGCGCCAGCCCTGGTTGGCGTCGATGGTGCTCTTCTCGACGTCGATCTGCTTGAGCATGCCGAACAGCCCGAGCATGCGCTCGTTGGTGCGCACCCAGTTGAGCACCGCCTTCGGCACCTGCGGGTTGTCGGTGACGTTGACCAGCTTGAAGTACTCGACGACGTCGCGCTGCTCGGGCGAGTCGACCAGCACCTTCAGCTTGTCGGCCATCGGCAGGTAGAGCTTCTCGTACTCGACGAGCGAGCCCTTCGACTCGTCGTACAGGCACGAGAAGTAGTAGGTGGTCGAGGTGAGGATCCACGACTCGGGCTGGAACGCGCCGGCGAACTGCGGGGCGTAGAGGCCCTGGAGCGAGCCGAGCGCGCCGCCGAGATCGTCGTTCTGGAAGCGGGCGAAGCCGTTCTCGAACAGCGCCTGGTCCCAGTACTTCGAGAAGCGCGGCACCTTCTCGTACCACTCGGTCGAGCGCTGGTACTGGCCCTGGTTGTAGTTGGCGCGGCCGAGCGCGAGGTAGGCGAGGTGCCGGGTGTCGTCGAAGTCGAGCTGCCGGGTCTTGATCTTCAGCAGCGCCTCGAAGGTGCTGATCGCCGCCTCGACGTTCTTCGCGCGCCCCGCCTCGTCAGACGCGGGGAAGCGCGGGTCGGCGAGCGTGATGCCCACCATGTACTGCGCCTTCGCGTAGAACTGGCTGGTGTCGGGGACCGCCTCGAGGAACTGCTTGGCCTCCTCGAGCTTGCCCTTGCGGTGCGAGATGCGGCCGATGAGGTAGTTGATGCGCGCCAGCACCTCGAGCGGCAGCGTGGCCCAGGCGTCCGCGTAGCGGTCGTAGAGCTGGTTCATGATGTTGGGGATCAGGAAGTCGTCGTTGAGGACCTCCTGCAGCGCGATCAGCGCCTCGACCGCCTTGAGGTGGTACGGGTGCTGCGGGCCCGCCTTGACGATCGTCGTGAAGTACACGAACGCAGTGAAGGGCAGGTTCGCGCGCTGGAAGCTCGAGGCGAGGTAGTACTCGGCCTTGAGGCGCAGATCGTTGTCCGTCGTGGTGTTGGTCACCTCGAAGAACAGGCGCGCCGAGTCGTCGAACTGGCTGGCGTTATAGGCCGAGAGCGCCTTGTTGTAGACGGCCAGGTCCTGGGCGGACGCGAGGCCGGCGAGGAGCGTGACGGCGAAGAAGAGCGTGCGCTTCATGATGCGTGGCCTCAGAAGTTGAACGAGATGCCGAGGTAGAGCCCGACGTTGTTCAGCACGTCGGAGCTCGGGATGCGGACGAGGTTGCGCGCGAGCGGCACGTCGTTGGAGCGCTTGGCGCCGTTCTCGTCGAGACCCGAGAACGACTCGACGTTGCAGCTCCCGCTGACGTTGAGCTTGCCGGCGCGCTGGTCCTCGGCGAGGTCGACGGAGCCCATGTTGATGCGCGCGTCCATCGCGTTGAAGTCGTCGATGTTGCAGCCGTTCACCTGCTCCATGCGCGCGGTGTAGACGACGTCGCGCACCTCGAGGCGGAACGCGAAGCGCTGGCCGAGCTGCAGCCGGAAGCCCGCGCCGAGCGAGCCCATGAAGCGCACGCCGGTGTCACCGTAGGTCGCGGGGCTGACCACGTTGTTCTTCACCGACTCGGGCTTGAGCTGGTGGCGCGTGCCGCCGGCGCCGACGCCGCCATTCAGCACGAAGCTGAAGTGCGCGAGCGTGCCCTCGAAGAGCGCGAACTTGCCGTACAGCGGGGTCACCTCGACGCCGCCGAGCACGCCCCAGGTCCACAGCAGCGAGCTGGCCGCCTGCGCCTCGACGCGGAACTTCTCGACGAGCTCGCCGTTGAAGGCCGACTCGACGTTGTACCAGTTGCCGCCGCCGGTCACCTGGAGAGCGAAGTTCTCCTGCAGGTGGTACACGAGCGAGCCCATGGTGCCGAAGTGCTGGGTGAACTTGCCGTTCACCTGCATCTGCGCCGGGTAGAGCACGATCTCGAACTTCTTCGCGTCGGAGTACGCCTTCTGCTCGACGACGTGCACCTGCACGTTGGGGTTGTAGAGCGGCGCGCCGGACACGAGCTTCTGCGCGTCGGGGTTGGTCGCCGCGGGCGCGGTGGTGGCGGCGGCAGCGGCGGGGGCGTCGGTCTTCACCGGTGCGCCCGGGGTGGTGGTGGCAGGCGTCGGCGTGGTGGTCGCCGGCGTCGGCTCGTCGTCATCGTCGTCGTCGGTCGGCGTGGCCTGGGCCACGCTCACCAGCGGCGCGTCGGCGGAGGGCGCGGCGAAGGCCGGCTGCGAGGCGCCGGCGAGCAGCGCCGCGAGGAGCAGGGAGTCACGAAGAGAGCGCATCGAAGTCGTGCCTTAGAAGGTGAAGGAGTAGCCCAGGTCGATCTGGACGAGGTTGGTGATCCCGGCGTTGGGGCTCAGCTTGCCCCCCGCCGCGGGGTTCCCGTCCGACGCGGCCGTGCGGTCGATGTCGACGTAGTACTGGTCGAGCCAGCTCCAGCTCCGCGCCTCGAGCTTGATGGCGTGGCCGGCCACCACGAAGAAGCGGAAGCCGAGCGCCAGAGAGACGAGCGGGCTGGCCCGCAGCGTGCCCGAGCCGGAGTCAGCCGGATCGACCGAGGTGACGAACTCGCGGCACTCGCGCGCGCTCGCCTTCGAGGCGCACATCACCAGCGACTCCCGCTTGAGCAGGCCGACGCCGCCGCCCACCCACGCGTAGAGCTGGAAGTGCACCGGCAGGTCGGCCATCAGGTTGATCTTCCCGTAGATGGGCTGGAAGCGGGCGCCGATCACCGCGTTGACCGTCATCTCCCAGAGGTCCGCCGCGTCGTTCGCCTTGCTGATGCTGCTGTTGGCGAAGAAGTCGGTCTGGATCTGATCGGCCAGCGAGGTGTGCCGCGAGATGGCGTAGCCCGCGCGCAGCTCGAGCGCGAACCAGTCCTTGATGTTGTACGCACCGGACAGGTTGAGGTTGTAGTGATCCGTCAGGCGGGGCAGCAGCGAGAACCCGACGTTGCCGCCGACCTCCCAGCGTCCCTCGACCGAGAAGATGCGGTTGCGCACCGCGACCTTCTCGACGAGCTCACCTTCGTCTTCGGCGAACGCCGCGCTGGCCGTCAACAGCACCAGGCAGCCCATCAGGTTGAGTGTCTTGCGCGTCATAAAGCCCATTCACCTCTGTCACGGACAACTGTTCTGGAACGTGGGGAGCACGTCGTAACAAACCTCGACCGTGCTGAGCGGCTCAGGCACCGCGGTGCCCTCGAAGCGGACGATGTTTCGCAGCCCCGCGCCTTCGCACTTCACGTAGGTCGCGCCGGTCAGGGGAGCGCTCGTCTCGACCGTCACCCGGCGCGCACAGCGGCCGTTGCGGCAGCTCGGCGTAGCGGCGGGGCAGTTGCCGTCGACGGTGCAGTTGGCCGCGGTCGGCGGGCTCACGAAGGCCGTCAAGCCGGTGGCGACTCCACCGTCGGCGTGGAGATCGGGGCCGCGGCTCAGCCGGAAGTCGCGGCGCAGGCCCGAGGCCGCGTAGCCGAGCGACGAGAGCGCGCCGGAGAAGTCGGGCTGGCAGATCGACACCGTCACCCCACCCGTCTCGCTCGCGACGCGCGCGTAGCGGCTGCCGGTGTAGGCGATCTCGAACCCGCCGTCGTTGCTGCCGGTGGTCGGGCACGACGAGGCGCCGTTGAGCGGCCGGCAGCAGCCGACGTGCGGGGTGGGGTCTCCGAACTGCGAGGGCACCGGATCGCTGTCGGTGGCGACGATCGCCGCCAGGGCCACCGAGTCCTGGTTGCCGTAGCCCTTGTACGTCTCGAGGAAGCGCACGAAGTAGTCGGTGCTGCCCCAGTTGCCCGCGCCCGAGAGCGCGTTGTCGGGCGCGCAGCGGCAGCCGGGGTCGGCGGTGCAGGTCGTCTGGCGCGTCATCGGCGCGCAGCTCGCGTCGTCCTCGTCGGACACCACCACCACGTAGAGGGCCGCGTCGGGGCGCACGAAGCGATCGAAGACCGGCGTGGTGATGTTGGTCGGCTCGGTGAGCGCGAGGTACGCCGCGTAGAGCCCGCGCTCGGCCGCCGAGCCGTTGATGCCCACCGCAGACATCTGCTGGAAGGCGGTGACCACCGTCGAGAGGTTCGCCCCCGTGTTGCAGGTCACCGTGCCCATCGACGGCGTGCAGGCGATGTAGTTCTCCGTCACCGACCCCAGCGTCCACGCGCGGAGCTTGCCGCGCGCGGCGGCGTCGTCGGTGTCGGTGCTGGTGACGGCGATGTGAAAGTCGATCGGCGGGTTGGCGGTGACGAGCTGGTTGATGAAGCCCTGGAAGTTCGCCGCCAGCCGCGCCTGCTTGGGCGCCATCGAGCCCGACGAGTCGACGACCCACAGGATGTCGACCTTGCGCACCGGTACCTGGGTGTACGCGTCGCACTGGCGCGGGACGCTCACGCCGAAGGCGTCGGTGGCGCGCGTCGGGTCTTCGAGGACCTCGGGCGCCGCCTGATCGACGGTCGGCGTGCCCGGCACCACGGCGTACGACTCGATGATCTTCCGCGTGCGCGTGCGATCGTCACAGCCGGTGACGGCCACGGCGAGGCACACGGTGATGACCAGTCGGGTCGCCATCGGAGGACGCGGCGGCTTAGCACGGTGATCCCCACGCAGGTACAGGGTTTTCCCCATTTCCTCGGGCATGGGAGCTCACCCGTCCTGGAGCGCGGGCGGCAGGCAGGCCTGGACCGACTGATCGGTGACGCTGCGGAGCAGATCGCAGAGCCACCCCTCGGGGCACTCCCCGTCGCCGGTGCAGGGCTGGGTGCAGATGGGCCCCGAGTCCTTGCGGATGCACAGGCCGCTCTCGCAGGCCGCGGGGCCGAAGTCGCACTCGGCGCCCGGCTTGCCGCCTCCGTTGGGGAAGCACACCGGCGTCGTCATGCCGTCGGCGCGCGTCGCCTGGCGGCAGGAGAAGCCGGCAGGGCACGAGCCGCTGGCGCAGGCGACCGAGCACACGCGGGCGGTGCCGAGATCGAGGCAGGTGCCGCTCTGGCACGGCGCGCGCCCGGGCGAGCAGTCGTCGCCGAACAGGCCGCCCATCGGGGCGCAGACGCCGGAGCCCGAGAGCGGGCCGGTCGCCGTGCGGTGCTCGGGGCTGCAGTCGTAGCCGCCGGTCGCGCTCGACAGCTCGCAGCAGCGGAAGCGCGAGTCGGCGCACTGCGCGTCGGAGGTGCACGGCGACGAGCAGAAGTCGTTGAGGCCCGCCTCGAGGCACAGGCCGGTGACGCAGTCCTGCGCGCCCGCCACGGAGCAGTCGTCGCCGAGCCGGCCGAGGCCCGACTTGCAGGTGCCGCGCTGGGGCATGCAGTAGCTGCGCGTCACGCCGCTCGGATCGTCGACCGGGCGGCACACGAAGCCGACCCCGAAGCTGCGCACGCACGCCGCGTCGTCGGCGCACGGCGTCGAGCAGAAGGCCTCGCCGGCGAACGGGCAGTCGGGGCAGTTGTTCACGATGCAGCGGTTCTCGGTGAAGCCGCCGCGCCGGCAGTCGTCGTTGTCGACGCACGGCGAGCACATGCGGCCATCGGTGGCGCCGGTACACACGTTGCCGGTGCACACCCTCCCGAGGCCACACTGGCTCACCTGCCCCACGGTGTCGGACGCGTCGCAGTAGCCCTGGCAGGTGTTGCTGTTCGGCACGCACTGATATGGCCCGACGACGTTCGGATCATCACTCTTGCCGATGTTGGTGCACGAAAAGCCGCTCGGGCAGTCGGGGTTCTCGGCGGAGTCGAGCTTCGTCGGATCGCACCCCGGCGTCGGGCAGAGGTTCTTCGCCGGGTTGCAATCGCGGCCGCAGAAGGTCTCGCCGGAGACGACGTTGCGCACGCAGAGATCGAACGGCCCGCCGCACTCGTTGTCGCCCTTGCACGGCGCGCAGACGCCGCGGCCGCTGTTGCAGGTCTCGTTGATCGGCGCGCACTGACGCACCAGCGCGTTCTCGGGGCCGATGGGCAGCTCGCGGCACTCGAAGCCCGCCGGGCAGGCGTCGCCGGTGCCGCAGGGCGAGGTGCAGAACTGCTCGCCCGAGCCGAGGGCGTGGAAGCACGCGCCGCCCGCCGGGCACTGCTTCGCGTCCTGGCAGGGGCTGCACAGCGAGCGGCTCACCGCGATGTAGCAGTTGCCGGTGTCGACGTTGCAGGTGTGGCCCGACGGGCAGTCCGTCTCTTCCTTGCAGCCGGTCAGCGGGCGGCAGATGCGGCCGTAGCGGCCCGCGGCCTGGCAGAGGAAGCTGTCGGGGCACTCGCTGTCGGCGGTGCAGGTCGCGGTGCAGAAGCCCGAGCGATCGTCGAGCGCCACGCAGAGGCCGGAAGCGCAGACCGACTCACCGGGCGTGCAGGCGCCGCCGAGGGCGATGGGCCTCGGCCCCGAGGAGCCGCACGCGGCCAGCACCACCGAGCCGACGAGCCACAGGAACGGAGCGACGGGGGACGACGCGGTCTCGACCGCATCGCGGCGCGGAGCGGACAGGAACACCGGGCGCAGACGCCACATCGCAGCCTCCGTGGGGAGAAAAACGAATCGCTCCTCCCCTCCCCGCCTTCGGCGAGCCAGGGAGGAGCGATGGGTGAGGCGGGTTACTTCTTGCCGGCCTTGTGCGCGGCGCGCATCGCGAGCTTGATCGACGGCTTGACGACCACGAGGCCGTTGTTCGAGCCGGCAACGCCGCCCTTCACGAGGATCAGGTTCTTCTCGGGCAGCACGCCCGCGACCTCGAGGTTCTGCGTGGTGACCTGCTCGACGCCGTAGTGACCGGGGAGCTTCTTGTTCGGGTACACGCGGCCGGGCGTCTTACGCTGACCGATGGCGCCGGGGTGACGGCGGTACTCGTGCGTACCGTGGGTCTCGCCGAAGCCGCGGAAGTTCCACCGCTTCATGACGCCCTGGTAGCCGCGGCCCTTGGTGGTGCCGGTGACGTCGACGAGCTCGCCCTTCTTGAAGAACGAGTCGACCTTCACCGCGTCGCCCACGTTGTAGCTCGCCAGCTCGGCGGCCTCGACGCGGAACTCCTTGACGATGCGCTTGGCCTTCGCGCCGGCCTTCTTGAAGGAGCCGATCTGCGCCCTGGTGAGGTGCTTCTCCTTGGCGTCGACCAGGCCGAGGATCACGGCGGTGTAGCCGTCCTTCTCCATGGTGCGCTTGCCGACGACCTCGCACGAGGTGACGTCGATGACGGTGACGGGGACGACGTTGCCCTCGTCGTTGAAGATCTGCGTCATGCCGACCTTCTTGCCGATGATGCCCTTCATGGTGATGCTCCTTCTCTCGGACGTGGCAGCGAGCCAGAGGTCCGGGGCGATGACCGTCGCCGCGGGTAGTGGGCCCTCCTGAAGCGGAGGGAGGCGGCGCACCTACCAGCACCCTCCCCGCCGCGCAAGCCGAGTGGTGTAGAGAGCGACTGTGTCCATCGACCTGTCGACCGTGACGCGGGGTTTGCGGGGGCGGCTGGTGTCCAACGCCCGCCTCGACGTCGTGCCGTCGGCGTCGGAGTTCGAGAGCGACGGGGCGCGGCTGGTGGTGGCCTCGACCGACGATCTGCTGGGCTACGGCAGCGACGCGCGGGTGCGCGAGGCGATGGCGACCGCCGCCCGGCGCTACGGGCTCGGCCGCACGGCGGCCTCCCGCGTGCTGCTCGACTTCGAGGCCCGGGCGGCGTCGCTGCTCGGCGCGCCGGACGCGCTGGTGGTCGCCTCGGAGTCGGCGCTCCTCCAGCTGCTGCCGACGTGGCGGCTGGCGGCGCCGGTGCGCAACCTGCGCCCGCTCGCCGACGCGGTGCACGTCACCACGCCCGAAGACGCCGAGCAGGCGCTGGCCCAGCCGGGGATGATCGGCCTGGTGCTCGAGCTGGTGCACCAGCTCGAAGGCGACCTGGCGCTCGCCCCGCGGTTCGCCGAGGTCTGTCAGCGCCGCCAGGTCGCGCTGCTGGTGGTCGACGACGGGCTGGGGGTGCTGGGGCCGACCGGTGGCGGCGCGGTCGAGCACCTCTCGCTGCAGGCCGAGGTCGCGCTGCGCGTGCTCCCGCTCGGGCAGGCGATCCCCGGCGCGGGGGCGCTGGTGCTCGGCGAGCCGGAGCTGCTCGCGGCGCTGCGCGGCGCCCTCTCTGCCCCGCCGGCCGCGATGCTGGCGGCCAGCCTCAAGGCGCTGGAGCTGGCCACGAGCGAGACCGCGCGGCGCGAGCGGCTCTTCGACGTCGCCCAGCGCCTGCTGCTCGGGCTGCGGAGCCGCGGCTTCGACACCGGCCCGTGCGTCACGCCGTGGATCCCGGTGTGGCTCGGCGACGAGGCGCTCTGCGAGGCCTGGCTCGGCGCGCTCGCCGGCGCGGGCGTGTTCTGCCGCGGCTGGCTCGCCGGTCCGCGCTCGCGCCTGCTGCTCGCCCCGCCCGCGACGCTCACCGACGCGCAGGTGAGCACGATCCTCGAGGCCTTCGAGCGGGCGAGCCGCAAGCTGCAGGTGCCGGTCGCCCCCGCGGTGACGAAGGAGCCGCCCGCCCTCGCCCGCCCGGGGAGCTACGCGATGGCCACGCCGGCGGCCCTGCACTGGACGACGGTCGACCTGCCCGACCGCCGGCCGCCAGCGCCTGCGGAGACGCCGATGGCCCCACCCTCCTCGCTCGAGAACAGCTCCCTGCGCGAGCGGGTGTACGACGCGGTCGAGACGCTCACCTGGCGCACGGTCAACGTGGGGGGCGCCCAGCTCCGCCGCGGCGCCGACGCCCTGCGCACGCTGCTGATCGACCCCGACAAGCGGCGCCGCTGATCAGGGCTTCTTCTCGGCCTGCTCCTTCTCGAGCGAGGCCTGCTTGTCCTTGAGCGACTTGAGCAGGCCGTCGAAGCCCTTCTTCGCCATCACCTGGCGGAACTGATCGCTGTAGGTGGTGACGAGCGACACGTCGTCGGTGATCACGTCGTAGATGCGCCACGGGCTCTTCGCGTCGGGGCGGTAGAGCTTGTAGACGACGGGGTACGTGTCCTGCTTCACGAGGAGCTTCGTGTTGACGACCGCCTCGTTGCCCTCGACCTTCTCGTCGCCGTACTCGACCTTCGCCGAGCCGTCGCGGCCCTCGTTGACGGCCTTCTGCGCGTAGCTGGCGCGGAGCAGGCCCTTCATCGTGAGGCTGAACTCGTCCTGCTGCTTCTTGTCGAGCTTGCCCCACTCGCCGCCCATCGCCCGCTTCGCCAGCTCGCCGAAGTCGACGAACTCGTCGGCGCGCGCGGCGAGCTTCTGCGTCGTGGCGTCCTTGCTCTGGAGCACCTTCTGGACCTCGCCGTCGGCGTTCTTCACCACCGAGAGCGGTCCGGGGAGCGCGGCGAGGGCAACGGAAAGAGCGAGCGAAGCGAGCACGTGAATCTCCTGAAGACGGGCGGTTGCGGCGGCTGCCTACGCCACATTGACGCGGCGCGCGAGTGACGATTCAACCGCGCTTGAGCGGCGACGGGTGCGCGGGCACGGTCGGCACGCGGTGCGGTGAGGAAGGCGGCGGCGCCATCACCTGGCTCAGCTGGAGCGGCGTGGTGATGGCCTTCACCGCGTAGGGCACGATGGGCACGTCGATGCCCTTGAGGATCACCGCCTCGCTGGCCTCGTGCACCACGCCCGGCCCGGCGCGCATCAGCGTGTCGCTGGTGACGAGCACCTGCCCCGACTGCGCGATGCCGCACAGGCGCGCGGCGAGGTTCACCGTGGCGCCGATCGCCGTGTAGTCGAGGCGCCGCTGGGCGCCGATCGCGCCGACCACCGCCGGCCCGGTGTTGATGCCCACCCCGACGTCGAGCGGCGCGCCGTTGACGGTGATCTTCCGCGCGCGGTTCACCATCTCGAGGGCCGCGGCGATGCAGTTGCGCGCCCCGTCTTCGCGCTGATCGACCGCGCCCCACAGCGCCATCACGCAGTCGCCGATGAACTTGTCGACCACGCCGCCGTGGCGCTCCACCGCGTCGACCGCCTCGCCGAAGAAGGCGTTGAGGAAGCGCACCACCTCTTCAGGCGGCATGTGCGACGACATGGTGGTGAACCCGCGGATGTCGGCGAACAGCACCGTCACCTCCGCGTTGTGGCCCGACATGTTCACCTTCATGCGGCCCGAGAGCACCTCCTCGACCGCCGCCTGCGAGAGGAAGCGCGAGAGGCTGGCGCGGGTCTCGACCTCGCGCTGCACCTGGGCGACCAGCGCCGCGTTGTCGAGGAGGATCGACGCCTGCGCGGCGATCGCGTCGAGCAGCGGCAGATCTTCGTCGGTGAAGGCCGCGCTCATCGACACCGACTCGACGTAGAGGATGCCGATGGTGCCCGAGCGCCCGCGCAGCGGCACCGCCATCACGCTCTTGACCCCGCGCACCATCACGCTCTGCGAGCGGTCGAAGCGCTCGTCGAGCAGCGCGTTGTGGGTCAGCAGCCCGTTGGTCGACACCAGCGCCTGATCGATCACCGTGCGCGGCACCTCGACCACGCGATCGCCGTTCTTCGACTTCGAGGCGTAGCGGCCGCTGGTGAGCCACACCGCCGCGCCGTCGGCGCTCAGCAGCTCGAAGACCACCGAGAGGATGCGGTCGACCATCGTCTCGACGTTGCGCTCGAGCGAGACCCGGCGGTGGAACTCCTGCGCGATGCGGTAGCGCGCGTTCTCGCGGCGGAGCGTGGCGATGGTGAGCTGCTCGAGGTTCACCATCACCGTCTTGCCTTCGCTGCTGCTGCTCGGCGGCTCCGGGGCCTCCTCTTCGGCCTCGAGCTCCGGCGAGACCTCGATGCTGGTCGCGGTGCGCTCCGGCCGCTGGAGCGCGGTGTTGGTGCTGGTGCGGTGGCCCTCGTCGTCGTCCTGGCCGGTGCCGCCCGGCATGGTGGGCCCGGCGCCGTTGGGCGTCACGTCCTTGAAGGCGTCTTCCTGGTAGTACGCCCGGCGGATCAGCGCGGCCACCGCGCCCGACGTGGCGACGTAGACCACCACCGCCTTCGCGCCGACGATCTGCCGCAGCTCCGGCTCGAGGCTCGCGCTCAGCGGCACCGAGGCCACCACGTGGAGCTCCTGCTTCGCGTTGTCCCAGTGGATGGGGCACAGCCGCAGCCGCTCGGCGCAGCGCACCCCGACGCGCTCGAGCAGCCCCTCGTCGAGGCGGATGGTGCGCAGCTTCTCGGCCTTCACGAAGCGCGTCGAGTAGAGCTCGGCGAACACGCGGAGGAAGTCGCTCTCCTTCACCAGCCCCAGGCGCAGCAGCGCGTCGGACAGCAGGCCGCCGCGCTCCTTCACGTACGAGCGCGCGCGCTCGAGCCCGACCCCGTCGAGGAGGCCGCTCGCCCGAAGTGGGTTCACAATGACTGCGTCGGACTCCTGCGCGACCGGCATGGGGCCGGTCGAGCATAGGCGGTGTCGCGTTCCGCGTCAGCGAATCAGGCGGTCGATGTGCAGCCGCGCCCCCTGCGCGGGGATCGACGGCCCGAGCTGGTTCGGCACCCGCCAGAACTGCCCGCCCGCCGAGAGCGCCACCAGCTCGTAGTCGCCCGCCGGCGGAGGGCCGAAGGGCTGCTGGCCCGGGCCTCCATCGGCCGCCGGGCCGAGGCGCACCGCCTGCGGCACCATCACCACCTGGAGGCGCGTGGCGGTGACGGTGGTGTCGAGGCGGTTCTCGAGCGTGCGGAGGAACGGCGAGGGATCGAACGCGAGGGGCACGATGACCGTCGACGCGGCGTCGAGCTGGCCGGGCAGCGGCTTCCAGCGCAAGAAGAGCTGCAGCGAGAGATCGGGCGTGCCGTCGCCGTCGGAGTCGTCGGGCCGCTGATCGCCGTCGACGTCGAGGAGCCCGAAGGTGAAGGCCACGCGGCGCGGATCGAAGCGGCCCACGGGGTCGGCGACGAGGGTCAGCGGGGTGATCGCGTCGAGGGCGGGATCGAGCACCACGTCCTGATCGAGCTCGCCCTCGAACGAGAACGCCGGGGGCTCGGTGAAGACGGGCTGATCGATCTCCAGCGGCACGCGCGCCCCGCGGCCCGGCTGCGCCTGGAAGTCGACGCCCTTCGAGGTGCGATCACCCGCGGTCGGCTGGCTCAGCACGTCGATGGTCGGATCGAAGTCGTCGTCGACGTCGACCAAGCCCCACAGGCGCCACGCGTTCGGCCGCACCTGGGCGATCACGAAGCGCGGATCGCTCGTCATGCGCTCGGCGCTGACCGCCGACGCCGCGACGGGCTGGGCGGGCGCGCCCGGCGGCCCCTCACCAGGCCGGTAGAGGAACACCCACGCGGCGCCTCCGACGGAGGTGGAGATCGGCCCCTCGACGGTGCCGGTGCGCCCGAGCACCCCGGGCTCGCTCGGCTCGGCGCACGAGAGCAACGCGGCGAGGAGTGGGACTGCTGCCTTTCTCATGCGCGCCCCGCTCCGTCGTCGTCAGGTGAGGCGGAGGAGCTCCCGCGCCTCTTGCGGCGTGGCGAGCGTACGCCCCTTCGCCTTCGCGCGCTTCGCCGCCTCCGCGACGAGCTCCCAGTTGCCCTTCGCGAGCACGCCCTTCGAGAGGTAGATGTTGTCCTCGAGGCCGACGCGGGCGTTGCCGCCCCGCTCCGCGGCGCGCTCGACGAAGGGGAGCTGGTGGCGCCCGACGGCGGCGCAGGTCCACGTCGAGCCGGGAGGAATGTACGAGCGCATGAAGTCGAGGCCCTCGACGGTCGCCGCGAGCGCGCCGGGCACGCCGAGCACGAAGTCGAAGTGCCCGGGGAGCGCGAGGAAGCCTTCCTTCTCGAGCGCGCGCGCCTCGTCGATCATCCCCACGTCGAAGCACTCGATCTCCGGCTTGAGCCCGAGCCCCTTGATGCGCGTGGCGATGTCGCGGATGAGCGGGCGCGGGTTCCAGAACACGTCGGGCCCGAAGTTGACGGTGCCCGTGGAGAGCGTCGCCATGTCGGGGCGATCGTCGCCGGTGAGCCGGAGCGCGCCACAGCGCTCGTCGACGCCCATGCCCACCGCCCCGCCGGTCGAGACCTGGATCAGCACGTCACACTTCCTGCGGATCGCGCGGATCGCGGCGCGGAACAGCTCGGTGTCCTGGCTCGGCTTGCCGTCGGGCGTGCGCACGTGGAGGTGCACCATCGCCGCGCCCGCCTCGCGGCACTTCGCGGCGTCTTCGGCGATCTCCTCGGCGGAGATCGGGAGGTACGGCGTCTGCTCGCGGGTCGTCTCGGCGCCGACCATCGCGGCGGTGATCACCATCGGGTTCATGCAGTCACGCTCCGTGGAAGACGGCTTCGACGTTGTTGCCGTCGGGGTCGATGACGAAGGCCCCGAAGTAGCCCGGGTGGTACTGCGGGCGCGGCCCCGGACCGCCGTTGTCCTTGCCTCCGGCGGCCAGCGCGGCCTTGAACCACGCCTCGACCGCCGCGGCGCTCTTCGCCTGGAAGGCGGTGTGGCGCGGCGTCGCGGCGGCCTTCACCTCGATGAGCCAGAACACCGGCCTGCCGGGCGGCCCCCAGGCGGCCATGCGGCGAGTGGGGAACTCCTGGTCCCAGGTGGCGACCATGCTCGCCGTGCGCCCGTAGCCGAGCGCCTGGAACGACTCGTCGTAGAAGCGCTGCGAGGCCTCGAACGACGTCGTGTACGAGCTGAGGTGGTCGATCACGCCTTCCTCCGCTGCTTGTCCTTCGGCGTGACGCAGGTGCCGCTCGCGCGGCAGACGACGATCGGCGGGTCGAGCACCTCGGCGGCCGACGCGCTGACGTCGGGCTGCGAGCGGATCACCTTGCGCGCCTCGAAGTCCATCTTGCGGCTGGTGTTGCCGACGTTGGTGATGACGCCCTCGGCCTCGATGTAGTCGCCGGCGTAGACCGGCGCGAGGAACTCCACCTTGTCGTAGGCACGGAAGAGGCCTTCGTCGCCGTCGAGGCGAATGAGGAGCTCGGTGGCCACGTCGCCGAACAGGCCGAGCATGCGCGCGCCGTCGACCAGATCGCCGCCGTAGTGCGCGTCGTGCGTCCCCATGCGCAGGCGCAGGGTGACCTTGAGACCGGTTCCGGGTGACGGCTCGCTCACGTGGGCTCTCCTTCGAAGTGGGTGCCCTTCGCCTCTTTTCCGAGGCGCTGCATCACCTGGTGGACGACGAAGTTCGCGACGTCGGAGGGCTTCGTGCCGGGGCCGAAGCCGGCGTCGAAGCCGAGCTCGAGGGCCAGCTTGTGATCGACGCGCGGGCCGCCGAGGAGCAGCGTCATCTTCCCCACCACGCCCGCGGCCTTCGCCTCCTCGATGAAGTGGCGCGAGTTCTCCTTGTGCACGTCGCGCTGGGTGACGACCTGCGAGACGAGGATCGCGTCGGCGTTCTTCTCCTTCGCGCGGCGGATCAGCTCGGCGTTCGGCACCTGCGAGCCGAGGTTGTACGCCTCGAACCACGGGTAGCGCTCGAGGCCGTAGTCGCCGGCGAAGCCCTTCATGTTGAGGATCGCGTCGATGCCCACGGTGTGCGTGTCGGTGCCGGTGCAGGCGCCGAACACCACCACCTTGCGGGCGATCTTCTGCTCGATGAACTCGTTGAGCTCGTAGAACCCGAGCTTCTTGATCACGATCTCCGGAGTGTCGATCTCCGCGTAGTCGATGATCACCGGCGAGCGCGCGTAGACGATGAAGAAGGTGTAGCTGTCGGCGGCGCGCTCCACGGCGGCGACCTTCACGTCGGTGAGGCCGAGCTTCTTGCAGTAGAGCTGCGCGGCCTCCTTCGCCTTCTCGGACGGCGCGACGGGGAGCGTGAAGCTGAGCTGGATGATGCCGTCGTCGCGGCGATCACCGTAGGCGCGGATGAGTTGTTTCTCGGTCATCGAAGTCACTTCCCGTAGCTGATCGAGTCGAGCACGCGCTTGAGGATCGGGCCGAAGCGCGCGCCTTCGGAGGTCTTCGCGGTCCAGGTGAGGACCCACTTCTTCTTGCCGTTGCAGCCGAGGACGGTGGTGGTGGTCACCTTGTTGGCGTCGGTCTTCGCCGCCTCGCCCTCGCCCACGTAGTCGCTGGAGATCTTCTTCGACGCCGGCGAGGCCCCGAGCGTCACCGGCGAGAAGCCCTCGGCGCCCACCGCCTCCACCAGCTGCTTGACGCACGCCGCGGCCGGCCGCTGGGGGTCGACGCCGTACACGCTGACCGCGAGCGAGGCGCCCGACTCCGGCTCGTCCCACTGGAGCGAGTTCTCGTCGGGCTGCGTCTTCTGCCACTTCGTCGGCGCCTTGAAGCTCAGCCCCTGGAGCGTGGTCTTCGCCAGCGAGTCGACGCCGCCCAGGCTCACCGCCACCACCAGCGAGAGCGCGATCACGGCGCGGCCTCCATGAGCTCGAGGAACGGGTTGAAGTAGTCGGGCGCCTTCTCGACCACGCCGTCGAGGCCCTTGCCGCCGAACTCCGAGCGCTTCACGTCGCCGAAGCGGCCCTTGCCGATCGCCGCCACCATGCCGTCCTCGCGGCACTCGCGCAGCAGCTCCATCGCCTTGCCGAACACGAAGCGCGCGCGGTTGGCGATCTTCCCGTCCTCGCGCACGGTGAACTCCTCGTCGATGCCCCGCGCCGCGCGGTGGATGTACGAGGCCGACTTGAGGGCCACGTAGCGATCGGCGAGCAGCGGGGTGTGCATCGCCTCGGTCATCATGCCGAGGAGCTGGATGCCCTGGCGCGTCCACACCGCCACCAGGTCGGCCATCACGTCGTACGCGTGGCTGAAGAAGATGTCGGTCTCCTTGTGCTTGGTGGGCGGCATGTACTTGAGCGGCGCGTCGGGGAAGCAGCGGCGCACCAGCATCGCCTGCGACAGCTCGAGCAGCAGCGTCTCGGGCTTGTGCGGGTCGATCTCGTACGAGTGGCCGATGCCGAGCTGCCAGTCCTTGATGCCAGCGCGCCGGGCGAAGCACTCGTTGATGAACTGCGAGGCGATCACCGTGTGCGCCGCGTCGTACGCGTCGGCGGTGGTGATGTAGTTGTCTTCGCCGGTGTTGATGATCAGCCCGGCCAGCGCGCAGATGCGGCGGCTGAAGTACTGATCGATGAACGTGCGGCGCATGTTGATGTCGCGGAAGAGGATCCCGTACATCGAGTCGTTGAGCAGCATGTCGAGCCGCTCCCACGCCGCCATGAAGGCGATCTCCGTCATGCACAGGCCGGAGCTGTAGTTGGTCAGCTCGATGTAGCGCTTGAGCTTGCGCGACTCGTCGTCGAGCGCCTCGCGCATGATGCGGAAGTTCTCCTGGGTGGCGTAGGTGCCGCCGTAGCCCTCGGTGGTGGCGCCCTGCGGCACGTAGTCGAGCAGCGACTGCGCGGTGGAGCGGATGACGGCGATCACGTCGGCCCCCGCCTGCGCCGCGGCGCGCGCCTGGTCGACGTCATCGAAGATGTTGCCGGTGGCGACGATCACGTACTTGTGCGGCGCCTGCGCCATCGGGAACTCGCGCTTGAGATCGTTGCGCTTCTCGACGCGGGCCTTGAGCTCGTCGACCACCGCGCGGGCCTCGGCGCGCACCTCGTCACGCAGCTTCCGCTCGTCCTCGGGCGCCAGCGGCTGCAGGGCCTCGAGCGGCGCGGCGGTGAGGCGTTCCACCGCGTCGA
This sequence comes from Myxococcota bacterium, assembly GCA_049322495.1. Classification (GTDB taxonomy): domain Bacteria; phylum Myxococcota; class Myxococcia; order Myxococcales; family Myxococcaceae; genus Archangium_A. Next base: position 20,683 of record JBMORD010000225.1, read on the forward strand.
GCGGGCTCGAAGCGCCCATGCGCAGCGCGCGCCCGTACCAGTAGGCCGCGCCCTTGTTGAGCACGCCCGCCGCGTGGAGCCGCTCGACCATCAGGTTCACCAGCGGCGCGCCGAGGTTGCCGACGCCGTCGACGCCGAACCAGCGCAGCACCGTGCGCTCGACGGAGGTGGTGGTGTTCTTCGCGATGAGATCGAAGATCGGATCAGTGATGTCGCGAGCGAGCTGTCGCGCTTCGGCGATCTGCTCGTCGGTGATGAAGAGCCCAGACATGGCGCGCCTCTATACCGATTCCGCGCCGAAATGCTCCTCTTTGCAGCGTGTTACACGGCGCGTCACCGCCGGGCAGCGAGCCCGCCGAATGGAGAGCAGGCGGTTGCCACGCGCGCCGGGGGGCTTACCGATCTGCGCATGAACGTCGCACGTCTTCAGAATCCTTCAGTTACTGCACATCGGGCTTCCAACTTCGTGAAGACCGCGCTGCTGCTCGCCGCGATGAGCGGGCTGACGCTGGCGGTGGGGCAGCTGCTCGGCGGGGCGCGGGGGCTGGCCTGGGCCGGGGCGCTGGTGGTGGTGATGAACTTCGTCTCGTACTGGTTCAGCGACTCGCTGGCGCTGATGATGAACCGCGCGCAGCCGCTCGCGCCGGGCGCCCTGCCCTGGCTCGAGTCGATGGTGGGCCAGCTCGCGCAGCGCGGCGGGCTGCCGATGCCGCGGCTGTACGTCATCGACTCGCCCACGCCCAACGCCTTCGCCACCGGACGCAGCCCCGCGCGGGCCGCGGTGGCGGTGACCACCGGGCTGCTCGAGCTGATGGATCGGCGCGAGCTCGCCGGCGTGCTGGCGCACGAGCTGGCGCACGTGAAGAACCGCGACACGCTCATCATGACCATCGCCGCGACGCTCGCGGGCGTCATCGCCCACGCCGCGCAGGCGCTGTTCTGGTGGGGCGGCGCGCTGCTGCGGCAGGACGACGAAGATCACAGCCCGCTGGCCACGCTCGGCCTGCTGATCGTCGCGCCGGTGGTGGCGACGCTGCTCCAGCTGGCGATCAGCCGCTCGCGGGAGTTCGACGCCGACGCCGCCGCGGCACAGCTCACCGGAGATCCGGAGGGGCTGGCCAGCGCGCTCGCGCGGCTCGAGTCGGGCAACCGGCGCTTCCCGCTCGATCATTCCCCCGCCACCGCGCACCTCTTCATCGTCAACCCGCTCAGCGGCGGGGGCCTGCTGGGGCTGTTCTCGACCCATCCGCCGATCGAGGCGCGCATCGAGCGGCTGCTCGCGCTGCGGTGAAGACAGACGCCCTTTCCACTTTCGCGCCGCACCCTGTATAGGGGCCGCGGTTGTCGAACCCGTGAAGGAGTCAACGTGACCATCGTCATCGTGCTGCTGGGCGTCGCGCTCGCGCTGAGCCTGGCTTTCAATCTCGGTCTGATCGGCGGCGGCCAGAAGCCGTCGGCGCAGGCCGCTGCCAACACCTCCGCGTCGGTGAAGACGGAAGTCCGCACCGACGACGAGCGCGCCCGGAAGGCCGAGGCGGAGCTCGAGAAGAAGGGCAAGGAGCTGGCGGAGCTGAAGAAGGCCCAGACCGAGCTGAAGGACGAGCTCAAGGTCGTGAAGAAGAAGCTCTTCGAGCAGAAGGAGAGCGGCAAGGACGGCGACGATCTCGCCAAGGCGCGCGCGGAGGTCGAGCGGCACGCCTCGATCCAGCTCGACGCCACCCGCGCCGAGCTCGCGCACGTGCTCGCCGAGCTCCAGCGCTTCAAGGACGGCGAGACCCGCCGCAAGCAGCAGCGCGAGGCCGCGCCCGTCGCCGCCGAGAAGAAGGAAGAGGCGCCGAAGGCCGAGAAGCCGCAGGAGGTCGTCACCCGCGTCATCCGCGAGCTGTCCGACGTCGAGAAGGAGCGCATCGCGAAGCTCGAGGCGCAGTCGTCGAACGATCGCAAGAAGGCCAACGAGCTCGATCGTGAGCTCAAGAGCCTCAAGGCGAAGTTCGATCGCCACCAGCGCGACAGCAAGCGCGTGTACCAGGACGCCGAGCTCGCCCGGGACAAGTTCCGCGCGGTCGAGATGCGCCTCAACCGCACCACGCTCGAGAACGATCTCCTCAAGCGGGCGATCAAGGATCTCGAGAAGAAGGCCGGCGTGCACGCCGAGCGCCTCGAGCTGACGCCCGAGGAGGTCGCCGCGAGCGATCAGGCGATCAAGAGCAAGCACGCCGCGGAGGACGCTGCCGAGGCCGAGGCCCGCGCCAAGCTCGAGGCCGCGCCCGCCGCGCCGCTCGAGGAGACGCCCGCCCCCACCCCGTCGGCGCCCGAGGCTGCGGCTCCGACGACCGAGGCCGCCGCGCCCGCGCCCGCGCAGGCCTGAGCGACGCCCCGACGCAGCTCCCGACCCCGGTCGCCCTCGCGGTGGCCGGGGTCTCTTCTTGCCCGCGGCTCAGCGCCTGGCGACTTCCTTCGCCACCAGCCGCTCGAGATCCTCGAACTGCGAGACGCCCGCGTAGCCCACCACGACGTCCCCCGAGCGCGCGAAGAGCACACGCGAGGGCAGCTCGCGGATGCGGCCGAACACCGTCTCGCCGGAGCGGAGGCGATCGTCGCCGACCAGCACCGGGCAGGTGAGCCGGTAGCCCTCGACGAAGGGGTCGAGCACCGCGCGGCCCTCGAGATCCATGCCCACCACGACGTTGGAGAAGCCCTTCTCGCCCCAGTCACGCTCGAGGTGCTGGAGCACGACGAGCTCGGTGAGGCACGGGAAGCACCAGGTCGCGAGGAAGGTGACGAGCACCACGCGGCCCTCGAGCTTCCACGGCTCGAAGGGCACCGTGCCCGCGGTCTCGCGCGGGAGCGCGCTCATGAAGGTGCGGAAGTCGGCCAGCGCCGCGCCCGGTGGCCTCGGGGAGCAGCCCGCCGCGAGGGCGCCGAGCAGCACCGCGCGCCGGGGGAGCTTCAGGTCTCGAGCTTCTGGCAGTTCCGGCACAGGCCGTAGAGCTCCATCTTGTGCGACGTCACCTTGAAGCCGTGCCGGCGGGCCACGGCGTCCTGCATGCGCTCGATCTGATCGTTCTCGAACTCGATGATCGTCTGGCACTTCGTGCAGATGAGGTGATCGTGGTGCTCACGGCCGACGGCCGCCTCGTAGCGCGTCTGGCCGTCGCCGAAGTTCTGGGCGTGGGCCAGCCCGCTCTCGGCGAGCAGCTTCATCGTGCGGTACACGGTGGCGACCGACACGCGGGGGTCGTCGTTGCGCACGCGCGCCCAGAGCTCCTCGACCGAGTGGTGGCCCGGCAGGCCGAAGAAGACCTCGATGATCAGGTTGCGCTGGCGGGTGTTCTTGAGCCCCCGCTCAGCCATGTAGCGATCGAGCGTGCGCTCGATGTCCTCGCGCTGCGTCGCCGAGAGGGTCATGGGAACCGCGCTCCCCAGGCCTTGCGCGCGGCCTCGTCGGTCGCGGGGCCGAGATCGACGCCGCCGTTCAGCTTCACCAGGGCGGCGTGCGCCGCGTCGCGCACCTCGGCCGACTGATCGCCGAGCAGCGACACGAGCGCCGGGGCGCGCGGCAGCTCGCCACGCCAGCCGGCCACCTCGGCCGCCAGCGCGCGCACGCGCGCGTCACCGTGGCCGAGGAGCGAGCCCTCGAAGCCGGCGGTCTGCTGCTGCACGCGCGGGAAGAGGAGCAGGAGGAAGAAGAGCGTCGCGAGGAGGATCTGGATGAAGGCCTTGAAGGGCGAGTAGCGGCGGGCGACCACCAGGGCGACCCGGTAGACCGCGAAGCCGACGGCGAAGACGAGGAACAGCCACGGCGCGACCCGGGCGATGAGCGGGTCGACGTTCGGCGCGCGCTGGGCGTAGAGCGCCAACCCGGCCGACGCGACCAGCACTGCATAGAGCGCCACCGACCACGCGGGGCGTACGCGCACGCCGACGACGCTGGGCTCCTCGCTCGTCATCTGTTCCCCGGCCTTCATTGACACGATTCCGAGAGCGCTTATACGCAGCGCGGCCCTCTTTGGACACCGGCATGATGGACTACCACCGCAAGCGACACCCTGAAGACGTCCCCACCCCGGTCGCGGTGGCGGTCTCCGACTACTGCCGCCGCGCCAGGGCCCCTGCATCCCCCGGCCTGGTGCGCGACGCGCTCGCGCTGCTCGACGAGAGCGACGACTTCCGGGTGCGCGAGCTCACCGACACCGAGCCGACGCGGCGCCTCGGTCCCTTCGCGGTGGTCGACGTGATCATCGGCACCGACGCCGAGACCGCCGAGCAGCGTGAGCAGACCGGCTACTACGAGATGGTGCGGAAGGTGGCCGAGGAGAACGCCCGCAAGGCGCCTCCGCCGCCGGCGGCGCAGGTGCCGGTGTTGACCGCCTCGGCGCCGCGCTACACCGAGCCGCGCGAAGGCGGTGAGCCGGCGCCCAGCACTCCGCGCCCGCGCAAGTCGAAGGGCGAGACGATCAAGGAGCGCATCGCGCCGCAGAAGCGCAAGGCCGGCGAGCGTGACGAGCGCCCTGTTCTCCCGCGCGCGCTGCCCGGCACCGCCTTCCTGCCCAAGCGCAACCTCCCCGCGCCGCGCGGCCGCTTCACCACCGTCGATCCCACCCGCGCGAGCTTCGAGTCGCTCTTCCGCCCCGAGGCGCGCGAGACGCTGTCCACGCTGATCGAGCAGGTGCCGCACCGGGTGGCGCTCCTGCGCACGCTCGAGCAGGGGTACCAGGGCCGGCGCGGCACGCAGCTGAGCGTCGGTGACGTCGAGGATCTCCTCGAGGCGCACGAGCTGTTCGAGATCATCGAGCAGAAGGAGCGCACCGGCGTGCTGGCCGCGGTGCTCGAGCAGAAGGGCTCGCTCGGCCGCGCGGCGCACGCCTTCGGCCTGGGTGCCGAGGAGCTCGAGAAGCTCATCGGCGCGCTCGGCCTCGAGCGCGAGGTCGACGAGATCCGCGAGAAGTTCATCAAGGAGGCGCTGGCGCCGGCCAACCTCCCTCTGCGGCTCGATCTGCTGTTCCGCAGCCGCTACCTCGAGGATCTGCGGATCGATCGCCGCTTCACCCAGGGCCTCAAGAAGCAGCTCGAGGAGCTCATCGACGAGGTCGCCGACGCGGCGACCGACGTGCCGACCCTGGTGGACATGCTCTCGCGTCAGCACGCGCTCCATGCGGAGAGCCTGCGACGCGCGCTCGAGAAGCTGGGCCTGCTCGAGCCCTGGCTCAAGGACCTGAGGTAACCCCGTGCCGATCTACGAATACAAGTGCAGCAAGTGCGGCAAGGAGTCGGAGATTCTGCACAAGGTGAGTGCGCCGATTCCCGCCGAGTGCCCCGCCTGCAAGGCCGAGGGCTCGCTGGAGCGCCTGGTGAGCCGCACCACGTTCCAGCTCAAGGGCGGCGGCTGGTACTCCGATCTCTACGCCTCGACGAAGAAGAGCGACTCGTCTTCGTCGGGCGCGGCCAGCAGCGGCAGCTCGTCGAGCACCGCGTCGTCGTCCACCGCGTCTTCGGGCTCCTCGTCCTCTTCGTCCGGCTCCGGCTCGTCGGGCGGCTCGGGGGGCACCACGTGAGGGCGCTCGCGCTCGCGGCGGTCTTCGCCTTCTCGGGCTGCGTCACCGCGCAGGTGGCGATCCCTCCGGCGCAGATCACCGAGCTCGAGCGGCGCCTGACGGGCGACGAGCGCTTCCTGCGGGTGTCGATGTTCCAGACGCCCTTCTTCGGCGACGCGACGAAGCGGCTCCTGACGCCGGTGCCGCCGGAGCTGGTGCGCCTGCTCGACGACACCGCGGGCAAGCCGATCAACCCCGGGAAGATCGAGCGCACCTTCCCCGCGGGGACCAGGGCGCGGATCGCGAAGGTCGAGTTCCCCTCGACGTGGGCGATGACCGAGCGGGTCCTCTACACCCCGCGCACCCTGGTGTGGCTCTACGTCGACGTCGCCGGCACCGCGAAGCAGTCGGCGCCGCTGGTGCTGGTGCTCCGCCCCGGGCTCAAGAGCGATCAGGAGCTGCTCGCGGAGCTCGATCGACACCTCACCCGCGAGGATCCCTCGAAGCGCCTGGAGGAGCTCAGCGAGGCGGTTCGGGAGGCCGTGCGCACCAAGAACGCGCTGGTCGACATGCCCGCCGACGCGCTGGAGATGGCCTGGGGCTTCCCCGAGTCGAAGCGCATCGAGCTGGTCGGCGCGCAGCGCAAGGAGACCTGGCGCTGGGCCGAGGGCGCGCGCACCGCGACCCTCGTCGACGGGCGGGTGACGGCCCTCACCGGGGCCAGCGCCGCTTCTTCTTCTTCGCCTTGAGCTCGGCGTTGCGGGCGTCGCCCGGCCGCTGGAGGTGCGGCAGCTCGCCCATCTGCACCGGGAAGTAGTCGCGGCCCTGCAGCGCCTTCACCAGCTCGGCCTGGCTGCCGATCGGCCGCGTGAAGAGCGTCGCCGCGAAGCCGATCTCGTCGAGCGAGCCGCGGGCGTCGCTGCCCGCCACCCCCGGCACCCCGAGGAGCGCGGCGGCCTCGATGGCCAGCTCGTTGGCGCCCATGCGCACCTTCGGGTTGTAGACCTCGACCGCCGAGAGCAGCCGCAGCGACTTCACCGCGTCGAGCGCGGGAGTGGGGTACTCCTTGTCGTAGGGCCGCGCCGCGACGATCGCCGCGCCGAGCGACTTGAGCTTGGGCAGCGCCTCGTCGGCCTTCCACGGGTGCTCGCGGTTGCTGCCCCACATCTGCACCGGCTCGGGCGCCCGCTCCGGCTTCTCGAAGAAGCAGAGGTACTGCCCCTTGTCGGTCGCCAGCTCGAGGCCGACGAAGATCCTCAGCTTCGTCGTCCGCTGGAGATCGAAAAGTTCATCGCAGCCGTCCTGCGTGTTGGTCTCGGTGAAGGCGACACCATCGAGGCCGAAGCTCTCGGCGCGCTGCAAGACGGCGCGAGGATCGAGCTGGCAGTCGCGCGAGAGATACGAGTGGACGTGCAGATCGATCAGCATGAGGGGCCTTGTGGGGGGAAAACGCCGCGTGGGATAAGCCATCGCATGTTTACTGGCGTCAAGGTGTTTTCAGCGACGAAGGCGAAGGAACGGGAAGAGCTCAGCGAGAACGTGAATCGCTGGATCAAGGCCAACGCCGATCTCGAGATCGTCGATCGCGTCGTGCGGCAGTCGAGCGACAACGAGTTCCACTGCTTCTCGCTGATCCTCTTCTACAAGCCGAAGCAGTAAGTCGGTCCTTTCGGTGGTGCTGAAAGCGCCCGCGCGGCCCGAGGTGTGCCCGCTGCCCGGCGACCGTCTGAACATTGATGTCAAATGTTCTTTTGGTAACGGCGAGCGTTTGCACTAGAAGCGCGCAGTTCCTCTTTCTCTTTCCTGGGAGAAATCTCGCATGAAGCTCAACCGGCTCAAGATCGCCGCACTCGCCCTCGCTGCTCTGCCGTTCCTCGTGGTTCCCTTCGTGGGCTGCGCCCCGGAGTGCGTCGACGTCTACGACTGCGCCGGCAAGGCGAAGGCCGCAGGCAAGGACTTCACCTGTGACAACGGCACCTGCAAGGAGGGCAGCCCCTTCCCCGCGATCCCTGGGGAGACCGGCGGTGGCGGCGGCACGACCGGCGGTGGCGGCGGCGCGACCGGCGGTGGCGGCGGCGCGACCGGCGGTGGCGGCGGCGCGACCGGCGGTGGTGGTGGAGCGACCGGCGGCGGTGGCGGCACCGGCGGTGGCGGTGGCTCGATGGGCGACGGCGGGACTGACGCGGGCATGATGGACGCCGGCACGAGCGACGCGGGCACGATGGACGCGGGCATGATGGACGCCGGCACGATGGACGCGGGTACGACGGACGCCGGCGAGACCGACGCAGGCACCGAGGTGGACGCCGGGACGGACGCGGGCACCGACGCGGGCATGTGAGCAGTCACGCGACCTGAAGTTCCGGGGAGCGCTCCGAAAGGGGCGCTCCCTTTGTCTTTCTGGCGGCCCTCGTCCCTCTGGTACACGACCGGCATGTTCGAAGAAGCCCTGCGCCGGCTGCTCGCGTCGCGTCACGCCGATCCCCACAGCCTCCTCGGAGCGCACCACGCGAACGGAGAGATCTTCTTCCGCGTGCTCCGGCCCGAGGCGAAGAAGGTGATCGTCCACGCGACGGGCAAGGCGGTGGTGCTGGCGCCGCACCCCGAGCTGCCAGGCATCTTCGAAGGCCGGCTCGCCGCGCCGGCGGTGGTGCCGTACGAGGTCGAGGCGCACTGGGAGACGGGCAGCTCCGTCGAGAAGGATCCCTACGCGTTCCTCCCGACGCTGGGGCCGGCGGACCTGCACTTCGTCGGCGAGGGCAAGCACCGCCGCCTGTGGGATCGGCTCGGGGCGCACCCGCTCACCCACCAGGGCGTGAAAGGCACGGCGTTCGTGGTGTGGGCGCCCAACGCGGACGGGGTGGCGCTCGTCGGTGACTTCAACCTCTGGGACGGCCGCCGCCACCCGATGCGCTCGCTCGGCGCGTCGGGCCTCTGGGAGCTCTTCGTGCCCGGCGTTGGTGAGGGCCACCGCTACAAGTTCGAGATTCACCCGAAGCACGGCAGCCCCTTCCTCAAGGCCGACCCGCTCGCCTTCCAGACCGAGCCGCCGCCGCAGTCGGCGTCGGTGGTGCACGGGCTCGATCACTACCGGTGGAACGACGAGGCGTGGCTCAAGGCGCGGAAGGCGACGGACTGGGCGCGGGCGCCGATGAGCATCTACGAGGTGCACCTCGCCTCGTGGATGCGCGTGCCCGAGGAGGGCAACCGCTCGCTGACCTACCGCGAGCTGGCGGTGAGGCTGGTGGCGCACGTCAAGGCGCTGGGCTTCACGCACGTGGAGCTCCTCCCGGTGGCGGAGCACCCCTTCGGCGGGAGCTGGGGCTACCAGGTGTCGGGCTACTACGCGCCGAGCGCCCGCTTCGGCACGCCCGACGACTTCCGCTTCCTCGTCGACGCGCTCCACCAGGCGGGCATCGGGGTGATCGTCGACTGGGTGCCCGGGCACTTCCCGCGAGACGCCTTCGCCCTCGGCCAGTTCGACGGCACCGCGCTGTACGAGCACGCCGATCCGCGCAAGGGAGCGCACCCCGACTGGGGCACGCTGATCTTCAACTTCGGCCGCAACGAGGTGCGCAACTTCCTCGTGGCCAACGCGCTGTTCTGGCTCGAGCAGTACCACGTCGACGGGCTGCGGGTGGACGCGGTGGCCTCGATGCTCTACCTCGACTACTCGCGCAAGCCGGGCGAGTGGGTCCCCAACCAGTGGGGCGGTCGCGAGAATGAGGAGGCGATCGGCTTCCTCCGCGAGCTCAACGACACGGTGCACGCGCTCTTCCCCGACGTGCACGTGATGGCCGAGGAGTCGACGTCGTGGCCGCGCGTCTCACGCCCCACGCGCGAGGGCGGGCTCGGCTTCACCCACAAGTGGAACATGGGGTGGATGCACGACACCCTGAACTACTTCGAGAAGGACCCGATCTACCGCCAGCACCACCACCACCAGCTCACCTTCGGGCTGGTCTACGCGTACAGCGAGAACTTCGTGCTGCCGCTGAGCCACGACGAGGTGGTGCACGGCAAGGGCTCGCTGCTCGGCAAGATGCCCGGCGACGAGTGGCAGAAGTTCGCCAACCTCCGCGCGCTCTTCGGGTGGATGTGGGCGCACCCCGGCAAGAAGCTGCTCTTCATGGGCGGCGAGCTCGGGCAGTGGAGCGAGTGGAACCACGACGGCTCGGTCGACTGGCACCTCTCGCAGTTCAGCCGCCACGACGGCCTCACGAAGCTCGTCAGTCGCCTCAACGCGCTCTACCGCCAGGAGGGCGCGCTCTTCGAGACCGACTTCTGGCACATGGGCTTCCAGTGGATTCAGGCCGACGCGGCGAACGAGAACGTGTACCTCTTCGTGCGCCGTGGCCGGAACGCGTGGCGGGAGATCGTCTGCGTGGCCAACCTGTCGCCCACGGTGCGCGACTGGCGCGTCGGCGTGCCGGGTGGCGGCTGATGGGCGGAGATCCTCAACACCGACGCGGCCGAGTTCGGCGGCTCGAACGTGCTCAACGAGCCGCGCAAGGCCGAGCCGCGCCCGTGGGACGGTCAGCCGGCGAGCCTCGAGGTGCGCCTGCCGCCGCTCGGCGTGACCTGGTTCGCGCCCATCGACGAGCCGAAGAAGTCGACGTGAGATGAGCGGTCTGCCCGCCGAGCTGCTCGCGGCGCTGGAGTCGGAGCGGGCGCAGTACCGGGGGCTCCCGCTGAGCTCGGTGGACGCTCGCCTCGAGGACGAGCTCATCGCGCTGCGGTGCGTGCCCTCACCCGAGCCCGACTGGGCCGGCGGCACCTTCCACGCCTTCGACGACCGAGGGCCGGTGTGGGGAGGCGAGGTGCTCCACGTCGACGCGCCGTCCGGCGAGCTCTTCGTGCTGCCATCGAAGGAGCTCCCCGCGGCCACGGAGCTCGCCCGCGCGACGAGCTGGACCTTCAAGCCGTTCGACTTCTCGCAGGCCCTCGTCGAGGCCGGTGAGGCGGCGACGGGCCGGTTCGCCGACGCGCTCCGCTGGGTGCACGACGGCGCGCCGGAGCACGGGCGCGCCGCGGAGGTCTCGAGCCTCGACGAGCCCTGGGCGAGTCGCTGGGGGCTGCTGTGGGGGCCTCCGGGGACGGGCAAGACGCAGGCGCTGGCGACGAAGCTGGTCGAGTCGATCCTCGCGCGGCCCGGCGCGCGGGTGCTGGTGGTGGCGCCGACCAACGGGGCCGTCGACGAGCTCACGCACCGCCTGTGCAGCCTGCTCTCGCGCCGCGGCGCGCTGCTCGACGACGAGGGGCGGTGCCGCGTCTTCCGCGGCGGGGTCGGCGCGCGCGCGCGGCTGGCGAGCGAGTTTCCGCAGTGTCTCCACGACGACGACCCCGCGCGACGCACCGGGCAGCGGGACGCGCTGCAGCGGGAGCTCTCGCGGCTGGTGGCGTCCGGCGCGTCGCCCGCGGAGATCGCCCACCAGCGCGCGGCGCTGAAGGAGGTCGAGCGGCTCGAGGACGCGACGCTGCTGGCGATCGAGCAGGGTCGCGCGAGCGTGATCGCGGTGACGGTCCATCGGGCGCTGCGGCTGGTGAAGGAGCTCGGGGGCGGACCGCGCTTCGCGAAGCTGGTGATCGACGAGGGCGGCATGGTGTCGCGCGCAGCGGCCGCCCTGCTCTCCGCGCTCGCCGAGTCGGTGCTCGTCGCCGGCGATCCGAAGCAGCTCGGCCCGGTCGCGCGCGCAGGTGACGGGACGCTCTCGCACGTGCAGCGCTGGCTGCGCGAGTCACCGCTGAGCCACCTCGTGGACGCGGCCGCCGACGTGCGGCGCTCGAACGTCTGCCTCTTGCGCGAGCAGCACCGCATGCACCCCGCCATCTCGCAGGTGGTGAGCGGGTTTCAGTATGCGGGCCGGCTCGTCGATGGCGCGCGGCCGCGCACGCTGGCCACCGAGCCGCCGCTCGAAGGGTTTCCCGCGGAGCGCGCGGCGTGGGTGGTGCTCGACGAGTGCGGGCTCGGGCCGCGCGCCCTCTCCCACGCCCGCCCGGAGGCTGGGCGCGGGTACGAGCGGCGCGCCTCCGCGGAGCTCCTGGTGGGCCTCGCCGAGCGGGCGGTCGGCGCGGGACACTCGGTGCTCGCCGCGACGCCGTACCGGGCGCAGGCGCAGCTGATCAACGCGCTGGGCGCGGCGCGCGGCCTCGAGCGGCTCGTGTCGTCGACGATCCACCGGCAGCAGGGCGCAGAGTTCGACGTGGTGTTGAGCGACACCGTCGCCGGCGGGCGCCCGTTCGCCCCGACGGATCTCTGCGCGATGCTCAACGTCGCGGCGAGCCGCGCCCGCAGACACCTGCTGGTCTTCGCCTCGCGCGCCGAGGCAGAGGGCGTGATCCCCGGGCGGTTCCTCTCGTCGCTGGCGCGGGTGCGCCTCGAGCGCGAGGGCGCCGCGCTGGAGCCCATCGACGTGCGGCTGGCGCGCGCGCCGGCCATGCCCCGCGCCGCCGCGACGCTGGGCGACACCATCGCCAACCTCGAGGCGCTGGGCCCGCTCTTCACCCGGGAGCAGCTCGAGCTCTTCGAGCGGAACTTCGGCGAGGGGCACTGGCTGGTGCGGGGCGTCGCGGGGAGCGGCAAGACCTTCGTGCTCGCCCACTGGGCCGCGCGGATGCTCGCGGAGCACCGCGGCCACCGGGTGCTGATCTCGTACTTCACGCGCTCGCTGCAGGCGCTCGAGGTGCACCACCTCAAGCAGGCGCTGGCGTGGCAGGGGCTCGACGTCGAGGCCTCGCTCGCGCGCGTGCACGTGGCCCACGTCGACGAGCTCAAGAGCAGCCACGGCACGGCGGAGTACGACGCCGTCTTCGTCGACGAGGCGCAGGACATGGGGCCGGAGCGGCTCCGGTTCCTCTTCCACCGCGCGCGCGAGCTGCTCGAGGGCGACGGGAAGAGGCGGCGGCGCTTCTTCCTCTTCATGGACGACTCGCAGAACGTCTACGGTCAGCGGCCGATCGAGGAGCTGCGCGCGCTGGTGCCGGGGCTCGACTTCCGCGGGCGCTCGCGGGTGATGAAGGAGTCCTTCCGCTCCCCGCGCGAGCACCTCGAGCTGGCGTTCAACGTGGTGCTCGATCCGCTCCACCTCCACGGCGTGCCGCCGCCGGGGCTCCGCGAGTTCCTCAAGGAAGGCGAGCTGGTGAAGGCCGGCCTGCTCACGCGGCCCGGCGGCAACAGGGAGCTCTACCGCGTGGGCTTCACCGAGCGCGGCGGCGCGCTGCCGAAGGTGCTGAGCGCGGCCGACGTCGCGCACGAGGGCCGCGAGCTGGTGCGCGTGGTGAAGATGCTGCAGCAGAAGGAGCAGGTGCGACCCGGCGACATCCTGGTGATCTCCCCCACCCGCCCGCGGCGCTGGGCGGAGGAGCTCTCGCGCGCGGGCTTCCCGGCCGTCGCCTTCGGGGGCGCGGGCGGAGAGAGCCCGGCGAGCTTCCCCGCGGGGCGCGTCGACTTCGTGCGCACCACCACCGTCTTCTCGAGCAAGGGCCACGAGAGCCCGGTGGTGATCTTCTGCGGCCTCGAGGAGCTCGACGCGCTCGAGGAGACGATGAGCGGCACCCCGCTGGCGTCACCCGAGCTCACGAAGCGGTCGCTCTTCTACGTCGGCGCCACGCGCGCGAGCGTGCGCCAGTACCTGCTCGGCCTCGAGCGCGGCCGCTTCGTGCGCGCGGCGCGGGCGTACGTCGAGAAGCTGGCGGAGTGAAGCCGCTCAGCGCGCGAGCGTCGGGAGGCCGGCGATCCAGTCCGCGGGGAGCTTCGCCGCGGTCGCCCCGCGCACCAGCGCCTCGACGAAGCGGGCGCTCACCGGCCCGTCGCTGGTGGCGCGCTGGGGGTTGGTGGTGAAGGCGATCGCCTCGAGCTCGCGGTCGCCGACCTGCACGCGCACGGGGCGCTCGACGCACATGCCGGTCACCACGCCCTCCTTGTGCTGGATGATCGGCCAGTCCTTCTCGGCGATCTCGAACACCAGCCCGTGCACCACCGAGCCCGGCGCGTCCTTCAGGCCGGCGACGCGCCCGCCCCACCAGCGCGAGGCGAAGTCGTAGACGAGCGTGAGATCCTTCGCCTGCCCGAGCTGACCGGGAGGGAGCTCGAAGAAGTCGTAGCCGTGCTGGCCGCGCCATTCCTCGAAGGCGGCGCGGTCGAGGATGGTCGAGTAGCCGAAGTAGTACCGGGTGCCCTGCCCCGCCTTCTCGCGGGCGTTCATGACGATGTCGTGGTGCGCGTCCATGGCGCGCTCTCTAACGACCTCGCGTGCTCGCTGTCACTCGCCGCGGAAGACGTCGAACATGCCGCTCACGTCGAGCCGGGAGGTCTTGAGGAAGAGCTTGAGCGCCTTCTCGGTGGCCTCGGCGAGGGTCTCCATCTTCGTGAGGCGGGCGATCTGCGCCTTGCTGACGCCCTCGGCGACGGCGAGCTTCCGCGCCTCCTCGAGATCGGCGCGGATGCGGGCGATGAAGGAGAACTCGCGCTCCTCGATCACCCGGCGCGCCATGTGGAGGAGATCGGTCTCGGCGCGGTAGCGCCACGCGGAGTCGCCGGGAGTGCGCACCCGGAGCACCACCGCCCAGCGCTCGAGATCGCGCAGCAGCATCGACACGCCCCCCTTGCTGAGCTCGAGCTCCTTCTCGATCTCCGCGGCGGTGAGCGCCTCGTCGCGCAGGTAGAGCAGCGCCCACACCCGGCCCTGGTTGCGCTTGAAGCCCCAGAACTCGATCACGTTGCCGACGGCGTCGATGGCCACGTTCTCCCACTGGTGGAGCTTCGTGGGGTGGGGATCGTTCGCCGCGGTCTGCCAGAGGTATCCCTTCATGCGGCTCCCTTCAGCGCGATGCCGCGGGCGATGGTGCGCGCCCACATCACCAGGTTCGCGCCCGACTCGCGGTGGGCGTAGGGGCCGAGCGCCTCGACCGCGGCGTCGATCTCCTGGTTCATGAGCGCGGTGGCGTCGTCGAGGGCGCCGGTGACGAGCACCGCGGTGCCGAGCTCCTTGATCTTGTCCTGCGTGAGCGCGGTCCAGCCCCAGGCCTCGGCGATGCGCTTCTTGAGGCGGGGGTCGCGCTGCACGGCGAGGATCACCGGCAGGTTCGGCGTGCGCGACTGGAGATCGGCGTACTGCGGCTTGCCCTCGTCGGTGCCCGAGATGTCGCGGATGTCGTCGGCCATCTGGAACGCGACGCCGATGCGCCGGCCGAAGGCGTCGAAGCGGCGCACGGCCTCTTCGTCGTGACCCACCATCGCCGCCGCGACGCCGCAGAAGCCGAACAGCGAGCCGGTCTTGCCCTCGCCGATCGCCTTGAGGCCGTCGAGGGTGAGCTCGAGGTTGCCGCGCGCCTGCACCTCGTCGATCGCCGCGCGCGTCATCTCGGCCACCACGGACAGCGCCGCCTGCGCGATGCGGGGGTCGAACTTCGACAGCTCGAGGAGCGCGCCCGACAGCAGCAGATCTCCCGACATCACCGCGACGATGTTCCCCCAGCGCGCGTTCACCGTCGGCTTGCCGCGGCGGAACATGCCGTTGTCCACCACGTCGTCGTGGAGCAGCGAGCTGGCGTGGATCAGCTCCGCCGCGACCGCCGGCACCAGCAGCTTGTCTTCCGCCACGCCGAGCGTGTCGCCGAAGATCTTCACCAGCATCGGCCGCGCGCGCTTGCCCGCCTTGAGGCACAGGTGCCGGGCCGCGGCGACCAGCGTGTCCTCCGGCTTCGGCGTCTCACCGCCGAGCTGCGCGACGATCCGGGTCTCGACCTGCGTGAGGAAGGGCTTGAAGGCCGCGAAGGTGTCCATGCGGCGTTCATATAGTTCAAGCCGTTTTGAACTGCATGGCTGGCGGTGTGGCCCTCATGAATCCAGCTACTTCGACGAGGTGTCTCGAGAAGTGCTACGGCGGCGGGATGCGCACGGTGCTGCTGGCGATGGTGCTCTCGGGCTGCGCGGCGGGCCCGCGGCAGCTCACGCAGATCCAGGGCCGGTGGGTCGAGACGACGGTGCGCGGTCGCGGCGCGCCGGTGGTGGTGTTCGAGAGCGGCCTGGGCGCAGACGTCTCGGCCTGGGACCAGGTGCTGCCGGAGGTGGCGGCCTTCGCGACGGCGTTCGCGTACAGCCGCCCGGGCCTGGGGCACAGCGAGCGCACCGAGACGCCGCGGACGGGCCGCGTGGTGATCGAAGAGCTGCGCGCGACGCTCCGGAGCCGGGGGCTCGCGCCGCCGTACGTGCTGGTCGGCCACTCGCTCGGCGGGCTGTACCTTCAGCTCTTCGCACGCCGCTACCCGCAGGAGGTCGCGGCGCTGGTGCTGCTCGACTCGTCGCACCCCGCGCAGCTGGCGGGCGCACGGGGGCGGCCACCGCGGACCTGGTGGACGACGCTGCTCAACCTCTACATGACGGGCACGCGCGGGCGTGAGTTCCGCGGGCTCAACGGCACCGGCGAAGAGGTGCTCGCCACGCCGACGTACGAGGGGCCGGTGTTCGTGCTCAACGCAGGGAAGCCGCCGAGCGAGCCGATCGACGCGCAGGCGCGGCTCCGCGTCGACCTCGCCGCCCTGTACCCGCGCAGCGAGCTGCGGTGGATCGACTCGACCCACGACATCCCGCGGCGGCACCCGCGCGCGGTGATCGAGCTCGTGCGGGAGGCTGTCGAGCGCGCTCGCTGAGAGTTGCGCGGCCGCTCCAGCACGAGTGGCTGCGCGCGCGCACATCCCCAGTGCCGCATTCAGCGCGGATCACGAAGATGCCGAGCACCCGCCGCGCCGGCTTCGGTGACCGTCGACGCGCTCGCCGCTGTCGTGGCCTTCGTCAGCATTCGCCACAGCTGCATCGGTACGAGCCGCTACTTGCCCGCGGACCAGCGCGGCGCCCTCGTCCGCCGCACTCCCAACGGCGCACCCCGACGTACCGCTTCACCGTGTTCCGCGAGACGCCAGGCGTCTGCGCTGTGACCGACCTCGCCATCATCGAGTCAGGGTCCCCCGGAGATCGTTCCGAACGGCGGAGAGAAGGCGCTCGTCGACCAGCTCGAGGCCGCCCCTCCAGGAACGCAGACCGGCTTTGCCGGCAAGCGCCCCTGTTGAGGGGTGGAGCAGTATCAGACCGGCGGGTGGCTCAGTTTCAGAGCGGCGGGATCAGCGCACGACCCAGCCTGCACGATCCGAGAGCTGAGGCGCGGTCCATCCCCTGGTGCGCCGGGCTCACAGCCCGTCGGGCACGTCGACGGGAATCGGGCGGTCTGGCACTCCACCTCGACCGACCTCCCAGGCGGGTCGACCGATCAGTTCAGCATGGACCCTCGGCGAGGCGCCCCTGCGCGCGGCGGAGCACGGCGGAAGAGCGTCTGCGCCCCCCGTTCGATGCTCGCCAGCCGCGACATCGCCAGGGCTGCACCAGCGGCTTCGTCGAGCCGCCCAGCCGCGTCGCGTCGAGCCTCGCCAGGGTGTCCCGCGGTGATGGTCGCCGTGCGGCCTTACGCGCGGGGCGTCGTACCTCGCGCGGACGAACTGCCGGCGGCCCTGCCGCGCGCCCTCCTCGCCCGAGCCGACCGTTCGCGGTCAGCGCCCTCTCGGTAGCCTTGCGTCGCGCGTACCCGGTGCGCGCTACCGTCGCGCCCGCGTCGACGCCGCGTGGCGCTTCAGCGGCAGGTGCCGAGGTAGGTCCACACCTCGCTCGAGTAGAGGACCACCGCGTCGCGGTACGTGTCGCCGTTGATCCGCGCCACGGCCGCGCCCTGCGTCGCGAGCGGGCGACCCGGCACCCAGACCTGTCGCGTGCCGAAGGCGAAGTTCGCCTGGCCGCGAGACACCTGCACGTCACCGTTCGACGTGAGGAGATCGAGGATGCCGTCGTTGTCGAGATCGACCAGCGCCATGCGGCCGGTGTGTCCGGCCACGGCCGCCTGCGCGACGAGCGATCCGTTGCCGCCGCCCTTGAAGAGCGACACGCCGGTGCCGTTCGAGACCGCGATGTCGGGGCGGCCGTCCTGATCGAAGTCGCCCACGCCGACGTCGACCGTGGTGGTGGGCGTCGGGACGGTGGTGATCGGGGTCGAGCTGAAGGCGCCGCCGCCGAAGCCGGGGAACACGCGGAGGCCCGCCTGGACGACGGCGCCCGCGCACTCCACGCCCACGTCCTCGGAGTGCGTGCAGTTGTGCACGCCGATGCCCGGGTTGGGGCACGAGAGGAGCGTCGACTCGGTGCCGACGCAGCCGAGATCGTCGAGGAGGATCGGCAGCGTGCCGTTGGCGACGGTCGAGAAGCTCACCGCGCTCGAGAGGCCGAGCTGGCGGCAGACGACGGTGGCGTCGTTGATGTCGAAGACGTCGTCGCACACCGTGCCCCACTGCGAGTTGGCGTAGATCTCCACGCGGCCCGAGAAGCCGCCGGCGGTCGGCGCACCGACGAGGCGGATGCCGTTGTTCTCGAACACGCCGCCATCGAAGCCGCCCGCCCCCGAGCCAGAGCCGCTCGCGTTGGCCACCACGTCGAGCCGGTTGTCGAGGTTGAGATCGCCGACGGCGATCGCCTGCACGTTGAGGTTGGTGGCGATCGGGCGCGAGGCCGAGAAGGAGCCGTCGCCGTTGCCGTGGAAGTACTCGAGGCCGTTGACGGTGCCGATCAGCACGTCGTTGAAGCTGTCCTGATCGAGATTGGCGATCAGCACGCGCGTGGGGAGCGCCGAGGCGACGAGCGTGGTGGGCGAGCTGAACGTGCCGCCCATGCCGCCGAGGAAGATGTCGACGCCCGGCGAGGTGCTGCTCTCGACGATCACCGCCAGATCCTCGAAGGCGTCCTGGTTGAGGCGCCCGAGCACCAGCTCGTCGCCGCGCAGCGTGAGCGTCGAGACCACGCCGCCGAAGGTGCCGTCGTTGCTGCCCAGCACCACCCCGCCGGTGCCGGTGCCTCCGGTGGTGATGGTCGGAGCGAGCACGAGATCACGATCGCCGTCGCCGTCGACGTCGCCCGCCGCGCCCGCCGCCCAGTTGTACGAGCCCCCCGTGCCGTTCTGCTTCGCGCCGGGGAACTGGCCGGTGCCCTCGTTGACCAGGATGCTCACGTTCACGTCGGTCGAGCTGCGGTTGGCCGAGAAGATCTCCGGCGCGCTGGTGCCGATGAGCTGGCCGGTGACGATCTCCACCTGCGCGCTCGACTTCGCGTTGATCATCCGCATGAAGGTGGACGGCCAGGTGCCGGGCGCGGTGGCCAGCCCGACGTACAGCGACGCCGTACCGCCGCTGACGAGGTCGACCAGGCCGTCTCCGTTGAGATCAGCCGGGTGGATCACCGATGCGCCGGGGAACGTGAGCGCGGCGCCCGCGTTGAAGGTGCCCGTGCCGGTGCCGGTCACGAGGTAGCCGCCGGTGCCCGAGCGGAAGAGCAGGTCCTGGTTGGTGTCGGCGTTCACGTCGGCCACGCGCAGGCCGGCGATGCTGCTGAGGCTCACCGCGGTCTGCGGCGACCAGCCCGTCACCGAGCCGGAGGTGAACGAGCCGCCGTTGTGCGTCGCCACCTGGTACTGCGTCGCCGTCGCGACGACGAGATCGGGCCGCCCGTTCTTGTCGAAGTCGGCGATCTCCCCGAAGGTCGGGTTGGCCAGCGTGTTCGACGAGTAGCTCGAGTAGCTCGAGGGCCAGGTCCCGCTCGCCGACTGGATGAAGTAGAAGTTGTAGGTCGAGGTCACCGGCACGATCAGATCGGGCCGCGAGTCGCCCGTGAGATCGGCCGCCAGCACCACGCCGCTCGGCGTGTAGCCGGAAGCGCCAATTCCGGTCGCGGCGTTGAAGCCCGTGCCGGTGTTGGTGGCGATGAACACGTTGGGCGTGGTGCTCGACGCGCGCGTAGCGACGATGTCCTTGCGGCCATCACCGTTGACGTCGACCAGCACGAAGCCGTTGGCGCGTGAGCTGCTCAGCGAGACGAGCAGCGGCGCCTGGTAGGTGCCGTCGGCGTTCGCGTAGCGCACGTGGAGGCCGGCGGTGGAGCCGTTGTCGACGAGATCGACCCGGCCATCGCCGTTGAGATCCTCGACGAGCAGCCGGTACGCGGCGTTCGCGCTCACCTGCACCATCGGCAGCACGTCGGCGAAGGCCTGGCCCGACGAGCACGAGGCGCGGCACTCACCGCCGGTGCAGGTCTGGCCGCCGCTGCACGTCACGCCGCACGCGCCGCAGTTGGCGGGGTCGCGCTGCACGTCGACGCACGCCGCGTTGCAGCTGGTGATGCACGAGCTGCCGCAGGTGCCCGCCGAGCACAGCGGGCGATCGAAGGAGCCGGTCGCGGTGCACATGGTGCACGACGCGCCGCACGCGCTCACGTAGTCCTGCGGCACGCACTGGCCGCCGCACGAGTTGAAGCCCGCCGAGCAGGTGAAGCCGCACGCCCCCGCGCTGCAGGTGCGCGTCGAGTTGGGCGGGCCGGCCGGGCACGGGGTGCAGCTCGAGCCGCACGAGTCGACGGAGGTGTCGGCCACGCACTGGCTGCCGCACTTGTGGAAGCCGGCGTTGCACACGAAGTCGCACGCGCCGCTGGCGCAGATCGACGCGCCGTTCGCTGGCGGGGTGCACTGCACGCAGGCCGCGCCGCACTGGGTGGTGCTGGTGTCCGACACGCACTGGCCGTTGCACGCGTGGAAGCCGGCGGAGCACTGCCAGCCGCACGAGAAGCCGTCGCAGGTGCGCGTGGAGTTCGCCGGGCCGTTCGCGCACGGCGTGCAGCTCGTCGCGCCGCAGGAGTTGACGTCTGAGTTCGACACGCACGCGTTGCCGCAGCGGTGGTAGCCGGTGTCGCAGACGAAGTCGCACGACACGCCGTTGCAGGTAGCCGTCGCGTTGGCCGGCGGCGCGCACGGGGTGCAGCTCGTGCCGCAGCTCGCCGTCGAGTTGTTCGAGAAGCACGAGTTGCCGCAGGCGTGCGTGCCGGTGTTGCAGGTGAAGCCGCAGGCGGTGCCGCTGCAGGTGGCGGTGGCGTTCGGCGGCGGCGCGCACGCGGTGCAGCTCGTGCCGCAGGAGTTGATGGAGTTGTTCGGCAGGCACGAGTTGCCGCACCGGTGGTAGCCGGCGTTGCAGGTGAAGTCGCAGCTCACGCCGTTGCAGGTCGACGTCGCGTTGGGCGGCGCCACGCACGGCGTGCACGCGCTCGCGCCGCACGAGTTGACCGAGGTGTTGGCCACGCACTGGTTGCCGCACTTGTGGAAGCCGGTGTTGCAGACGAAGTCACACTGCTGGTTGGCGCAGATCGCGACGGAGTTCGGCGGCGGCGTGCAGGGCGTGCAGCTCGAGCCGCAGGTGGCAATGTCGTTGCTGTTGGCGCACTGATCGCCGCAGCGGTGGAAGCCCTGGTTGCAGGTGAAGTCGCAGCGGTTGTTGGTGCACGCCGGAGCCGCGTTCTGCACCCCGCTGCAGCTCGCGCACGACGGGCCGCAGGCCTCGAGGTTGTTGTCGGCCTCGCAGGTCGAGCCGCAGCCGTGGAAGCCGGTGAGGCACGAGCAGCTGTGCGTCTGGGGATCGCACGTGCCGGGCTGCGGGCAGTCGGTGTTGGTCGAGCAGCCGGGCTTGCACTCCGAGCCGGCGCAGAAGAAGCCCTGCGGGCAGCCGCCAGCGCACTGGGTCGGCAGCAGCGCGCAGGTGCCGTTGTTGCAGTACTGGTTCGAGTTGCAGAGCGTGCCGCAGAAGCCGCAGTTGCGCTCGTCGGTCTTCGTGTCGACGCACGAGCCGGAGCAGGCGGTGCGGCCGCCCGAGCAGGTCAGAGGGCCGGTCGAGCCGCCGCCTCCGCCCGTTCCGCCGCCGCCGCCACCCGCGCCGCCGCCCGTCGCGCCCGCCTGACAGATGCCGAGGTTGCACACCTGGCCGGTGAGGCACGGGGTGCACACGTTGCCGGCGCTGCCGCAGGCCGTCGAGGCGCTGCCGGGCTGACACTGCCCCGCGGCGTCGCAGCAGCCGGAACAGGTGGTGTTGTCACACGCGGTGGGCTTCGGCGAACAGCCGGTGAGCGCCCACAGCGGAAGCGTGGAGAGCAGGACGAGGCGAACGAGCTTCAAGCGGGGATCCCCTTCGGAAGGCGGCCGGAGGGGTCAACACCTCAGTTTGGGCCCGAGTGCAAGGGGGGTTGGTCACTCCGAGCGCATGGCCTCGATGGGATCGAGCTTCGCGGCGCGCGCCGCGGGGTAGATGCCGAACACCAGCCCCACCCCGCTCGACATCACCACCGAGAGCACGACGGCCCACACCGGCACCGCGGTGTAGAGCCCGTAGGTCCACCGGCCGAGGAACGCGAGGCCGAAGCCGATGGCGATGCCGATCAGCCCGCCGACCAGCGAGAGCACCACCGCCTCGGTGGCGAACTGCATGAGGATGCGGTTCTTCCGCGCGCCGAGCGCCTTGCGGATGCCGATCTCCCGAGTCCGCTCGGTGACCGAGACCAGCATGATGTTGAGGATCCCGATGCCGCCGACGATCAGCGAGAGGATGCACACCCCGAAGGTCGCGGCGGTCACCACGTTCGAGAGATCGTTGAGCGACCTGGCCATCGACTCGTTGGTGGAGATCTCGAAGTTGTTGTCCTCCATCGGGCCGACCTCGCGGCGCTGGCGGAGCACGCGGGTGGCCTCCTCCATCGCCTTCTCGACGGTCTCCTGGGAGGTCGCCTCGATGCTGATCGACATGCCGCGCCGCTTGCCGTACTGCGCGAGGAAGGCGGTCATCGGCACCAGCACCTGGTTGTCGAGGTTGAACATGCCCATCAGCTTCCCGCGGCGCTCCATGACGCCCACCACGGTGAAGGGGCGGTTCCTGAGCCGCACCTCCTGACCGATGGGATCGAGCGCGGGGAACAGCTTGTCGGCGACGTCGGGGCCGAGCACCACCACGCGGCGGCCGTCGATCTCCTCGGCGTCGTTGAACATGCGGCCGTTGGCGATGGTGATGCCGGAGGTCTCGGGGTACTCGACGGTGGCGCCGATCACGAAGACCGAGGGCTGGGTCTCGGTGTTCGCGGTGCGCACCTTCTGGGCGGGCTGCCAGGAGCTCGCGGCGGTGCGCAGCACCGAGGGGCAGTGCTCGGCGATGGCGCGCTTGTCCTCGAGGGTCAGCGCGGGCCGCTTGGCGATGCGGTTCCAGTCGATGCCGCCGCCGCCGAAGCGGAAGCCCTGCGGCCACTTGTCGACGCGGAACACGTTGGCGCCGAGCTGGCTGAAGTCCTTGTTCACCTTGACGCGCAGCCCCTCGAGGAGCGCCATCATGGTCATCACCGTCGACACCCCGATCACGATGCCCAGCAGCGTGAGCAGCGTGCGCAGCGGGTGCGCGACGAAGGTGCCGAAGGCGAGCTTCAGGTTGTCGAAGAAGGCGCGGATCATTCGTCCCTCAACGCCTCCACCGGGTCGAGGTTGGCGGCGCGCGCGGCGGGCCAGATGCCGAACACCAGGCCGACCAGCGCCGCGAAGGCCACGCCGAAGAAGACCGTGCCCGGCTTGACGGTGGCGGCCAGCGGGGTGACGAGGCTCACCACCTTCGCGCCGCCGAGGCCGACCAGCGTGCCGAAGGCGCCGCCGACGGCAGACACCAGCGTCGCCTCGAGGACGAACTGGGTGATGATGGTGCGCTTCTTCGCGCCGAGCGCCCGGCGGATGCCGATCTCCCGCGTCCGCTCGCGCACCGACACCAGCATGATGTTCATGATGCCGATGCCGCCCACCAGCAGGGTGATGAAGCCGATGCCCAGCGCCACGCCGTACAGCGCGCCGGTGAGCTGCTCGTAGGTCGAGGCGAGCTGATCGGGCTTGTTGATCGCGAAGTCGTCGGGCTTCTCGGGCGGCGTCTGCCGCGCGCGCCGCAAGATGCCCACCAGCTGGTCCTCGGCCTTGTCCATCTCGTCGGGGTTCTTCACCTGGATGCCGATCTCCACCGAGCGGCGGCCCTTGAAGAACGACTTGAAGGTGTTGAAGGGGATGACCGCGGTGAGATCCTGGCTCTGATCGAGCAGCTTGCCCTTGCGCGACAGCACGCCGATCACCGTGAAGGGCTTGCCCGCGATGCGGATGGTCGAGCCGATCGGCTCCGCGCCGTTGGAGAAGAAGGTGTCGGCGAGATCGGCGCCGATCACCGTGACCAGCCGTCGCCCTTCGTTGTCGGCGTCGGTGATGAAGCGGCCCTGCGTGGTCTCGAAGCCCGAGACGGTGAGCCACTCGCTGGTCGAGCCGGTGATCGACACGAAGGTGAGCGAGCGGCCCATGAACTCCACGTCGTCGTTCTCGTCGAGGATCGGCACCACCGCGCCGCACAGGGTGCACTGGTTGCGCACCGCCTCCACGTGCTCGAGGGTGAGGTTCTTGCGGCCGCGGAACTCCCACCAGTTGCCCATCTGCACCCAGGGCTGCTTCGCCACGTAGACGCTCGAGCTGCCGAGCGAGGCGAGCTGGGCCTGGAAGCTGGTGTCCATGCCCTGGGTGATGCCGAGGATCGCCAGCAGCGTGGCCACGCCGATGCCCACGCCGACGGTGGTGAGCACCGTGCGCAGCCGGTGGTTGGCGAGCGACTTGAGGGCGATGCGCGAGCCCTCGACGAGATCGACGCGGAGGCTCATGCGGGCACCGGGGCGCGCGAGTCCTGGAAGGCCACCGTCGCGCCGGGCCCGTCGCCGACCACCTTCCCGTCCGACAGGCGGATCGCGCGCGGGCAGCGGGCGGCGAGCTTCGGCTCGTGGGTGACGAGCACGATGGTGTGGCCGGCGCGGTGGAGCTCCTCGAAGAGCTTCACGATCTCCTCGCCGGTGTGGGAGTCGAGGTTGCCGGTGGGCTCGTCGGCGAGCAGCAGCGACGGCTCGCCCGCGAGCGCGCGCGCGATGGCCACGCGCTGCCGCTGACCGCCCGAGAGCTCGGTCGGCTTGTGGTGCATGCGGTGCTCGAGCTTCACCTTCCTGAGCGCCTCGATCGCCCGCGCCTGCCGGTCCTTCGCCGACACGCCGCGGTACACCAGCGGGAGCTCGACGTTGGCCAGCGCCGTCTCGCGCGGCAGGAGCTGGAAGTTCTGGAAGATGAAGCCGATCTCCTGGTTGCGGATGCCGGCCAGCTCGTCGTCGTTCATGCCCGCGACGTTCTTCCCGTTGAGGAAGTACTCGCCGCGGGTGGGCGTGTCGAGGCAGCCGACCACGTTCATCAGCGTCGACTTGCCCGAGCCCGACTGGCCGATGATCGCCACCCACTCGCCGCGCTCGATGCCGATGCTCACGCCGGCCAGCGCGTGCACCACCTCGCCGCCGACGTTGTACTCGCGCGCGATGTCCTTGAGTTCGATCAGCATGGCGTGGCTCAGCCCCGCTTGCGCCCTGGACCGCGGCCGCCGCCCGGCCCGCCGGGGCCCTTCTGCTCCTCGACCAGATCGCCCTCCTTCAGCTCCTTGGACAGCGTGCGGTACGGGCCCTCGATGATCTGCTCGCCGTCGTCGAGCCCCTCGAGGATCTCGATGTCGGTGTCCGACGAGATGCCGGTCTTCACCCGCTTCGGCTTGGCCTTCTTGTCGGCGTCGACCACGAAGACCACCTTGGCGAAGGTCTCCCCCTTCTTAGGCGCCGAGAGCTTGTTGCCCTCGACGTTGGCGGCGGTGTCCGACAGCGAGCGCTCCGGGCGCACGGTGACGGCCTGCACGGGGACGATCAGCGTCGAGTCGCGCTGCTCGGCGATCACCTTCACCTCGGCGCTCATGCCGGGCAGCACGCCGTCGGGGCGGGCGACCAGCGCCACGGTGACGGGGAACGAGGTGGTCTCCTGCTCGGTGCCCGGGTTGCGGATGAGCGCCTTCTGGGCGATCTCCACCACCGTGCCCTCGAAGGTCTGGCCCTCGAAGGCGTCGATCTTGATGTCGGCCTTCTGCCCGTTCTTGAGGTGCACCACCTCGTGCTCGCCGACCTCGATCTTCACCTCCATCGAGTGGAGCGCGGCGAGCGTCATCACCACGTCTTCGTTGAAGTCGGAGCCGCGCACGCGCTCACCGACCTCGCGCGTCACCTCGATCACGTTGCCGTCGATCGGCGAGTAGAGCGTGGTCTTGGCGAGGTTGTTCTGCGACTCCTCGAGCACCGCGGCGGCCTGCGCGGCGCGATCGGCCTGGGCGGCCTGGCGGGCCTTCGCCGACGCGAGATCCGAAGTGGCCTTCTCGAGCTCGGCCTTCGAGGCGAGCCCCTTGTCGACGAGGCCCTGCACGCGCTCCAGCTCGCGGCCGAGGCGATCGACGTCGACCTGCACCGTGGCGATCTCCGCCTTCGCGGCGGACAGCGCGGCCGCGGCCTGCTTCACGTTCGCCTCGAAGCGGCGGCGGTCGAGCTTCGCCAGCACCTGGTTCCGGGTGACGACGTCGCCCACCTTCACCGGGAGCTCGGTGAGATCGCCCGAGAGGTTGGAGCTGATCTTCACGGTGGTGGCCGCCTCGACCTTGCCCGCGCCGGTGACGGTGCGGGTGATGGGGCCCTTCTTCACCTTGCCGAACTGCACCTCGGTCGCCGGCGGCGGCTTCTCGCGGAGCCCGGCGAAGGTCATGCCTCCGACCCCGACGACGATGAGTGCAGCGATGAGACCCTTCCACCACGTCATGGCGAACCTCCGACGGCGCGCTCGAGAGCCGCGCGGGCGGTGGCGACGTCTGCCCTGCCCTGCAGCACCGAGAGCTGCGCCTGAATGAACTTGATCTGCGCGTTGCGGACCTCGAGCGACGAGCCCGCCCCGGCGTTGAAGCGCTCCTCCTCGAGCGCCGCCTGTTCCTTCGCGACGTCGAGGTTGCGCTCGGAGATCCCGAGCACCTCGACCTCCGTGGCCCACGCCTCGTTGGCGCGGGCGATCTCCGCTTCGAGATCGACGATCGACTGGCGCTGCACCGCCTGGGCCTGCGCGAGATCGGCGCGGGCGCGCTCTTCCTGGGCGACGTGCTGGAAGCCGCTGAAGAGATCCCACGAGAGGTTGAGCCCCAGCGAGAGCACGTTCTGCCGCGTGGGATCGAAGAACAGGCCGAAGTCGGGCGACTGGCGGTTGTACTGCGCCGAGGCGCTGATGCGCGGGAAGTAGTCGGCGCGCGAGACCGAGACGCCGAGCTCACCGGCGCGCACGTTGGCGTCGAGCGACTTGAAGAGCGGGCGCGTCTTGCGGGCGACCTCGATGGCGCGGGCGGTCTCGACGGGCGCGGTGGGCTGCGCGAGCTCGGCGGGCACCACCGCCTCGACGTCGGCGTCGGAGCGGCCGAGCCACTGGAGCAGCGCCAGCCGCGCCTGCCCCACGCGCTGCTTCTGGCGCACCACGTTGATCTCGTCGTTCGCCAGCGAGGTCTTCGCGTCGTACACCGCGCTGCGCTGCCCGCGGCCGGCCTCGTAGAGGGCGCTGGCGCGCTCGAGCTGCTGCTTCGTGCGCGAGACCGACTCCTGGAAGACCTTGAGCGCGAGCTGGGCCTTCACCAGCTCGTAGAAGCGGCGCGTGGCCTCCAGCTCGCTGGCGAGCTGCTGCTCCTGGAGCTGGCCGCGCGCGGCGTCCTCCTGCGCGCCCGACTGGGCGATCTGGTTCCACCAGCGCCCGCCGTCGTAGAGGAGCTGGGTGACCGAGAGGCCGAGCGAGTAGCGCGCCTGGGTGACGGGCTGGGTGTTGACCACCCGCTGCTCGAAGCCCGAGAGGGCGCCAGTCGCGGGGTCGAACACCGGCACGGTGTTGAAGGCGCGCTGCGAGCCGACGAAGTTCACGCCCGCGCCGAGGGTGAGATCGACCTGCGGCATGATGAACGAGCGCGAGGTCTTCGTCGCGGACTCGGCGCGCGTGACGTCGAGCGTCGCGCGGATGGCGTCGAGCGACTGGCGCGAGGCCTGACGGACCTCCTCCAGCGTGAGGGGCGTCGCGGCGAGCGCCACGACGACGAGCAGAGCCTGCATCACCGACCTCCCATGCCTTCACCGGGAGACATCCCGGGGAGGCCCACGAAGAAGGCCGCGGCGAAGAGCACGTAGAGGAAGAGGCCGAACAGCGCCCCCTTCCACGGCGACCACTTCGACGCGGCGGCGAAGCCCAGCCCCATCAGGAGCGAGGCCCAGATGTTGACGAAGTCGATGGCGCCGTAGACGCGCTTGAGCGCCGGCGAGGCCATGCCCACGAAGGCGTCGACCGACGACGGCACGAGCGTCTCGGCCATGCGCGGAGTGATGAGCTCGAGCCGCAGCGCCGAGACGAGCTCGATGCCATGGAACACCGCGACCGGGAGCATCGTCAGCGCGGCCACGGTGATCAGCTCCGCGAAGAGCGCCTTGCGGCCGATGAGCCACGAGGCGAACTTGAGGGCCACCGCCAGCAGCAGCACCAGCAGCGGCATCAGCAGCAGCCCCTTCGCGATGCCGCCCACGAGCGCCACGCGCTGGGCCTGCTCGATGGCCTCTGACACCTCGCGCTCGCTGGCCTTCATGAGCTCGCCGCTCATGGCCATCTTCGGGATCACCACCCGCGCGGAGTCGAGCCGCAGCGCGATGACGGCTCCGGCGGCCGCCGTCAGCACCGCGAGGATGAGCGTGGGCACCACCCAGCGTCGGGCGGCCACGGCCTTGGGGATGGCGCCGACCGGATCGACCAGCGCGCGGAGGGGGAGCGTGAGGGCTTCCATGGGGAAAGGGGCGCGCCGATAACGCGCAAGGGGCGTGGTGATTTCACCGGCTCGAAAGTTTCGCCACGGAAAAGCGAATGCTTACGACCAGAGCGGAAACCGAGGGCCGCGCGCGCACTTCGCGCTGCCTCTTCAGGGGTGTGGCGACCTGTAGCAGAAAATTTGGTGCAGGGATCTCGGGGGGGGTACAAAGGCCCCCCACGCCTCGCACGGGAGTGCCACGCCACATGGTCGAGAGCAGCGACTTCGCGCAAGTGATCCTGGAGGCCGAGGACATCGCCCGCAGCGTCGGTCAGAAGCTGACGACCGCCCACGTGCTGCTGGCGATGTTCACGGTCGAGAACCGCGCCGCGATGCTGCTCACCGAGAAGGGCGTCAACGAAGACGTGCTGCTCGAGCTGCTGACCAGCGCGCCGAGCGAGCCCGACGGCCTGGTGAAGGAGCTCCGCGAGCGCGGCAAGGAGATCGCCGCCAACTGCGGCTCGACCGAGGCCGACTGCCTGCACGCGATGATCGCCATGACGCGCGTGCGCTGCTCCGCGCAGGATCTGCTCTTCAAGACGGGCATGGATCTGACCGCCCTGCGCAACACCGCGCTCTCGTACTTCACCTCGGGGCGCATGCCGCGCCGCCTCATGCTCCAGCGCGAGCTGCCGCCGAACGTGCCGCGCGCCTCGTCGGGGCGGCCGGTGGGCGCGCCTCCCCTGC
The DNA here is from genome assembly GCA_049322495.1 of Myxococcota bacterium. Taxonomy (GTDB): domain Bacteria; phylum Myxococcota; class Myxococcia; order Myxococcales; family Myxococcaceae; genus Archangium_A. The sequence continues at coordinate 49,527 of JBMORD010000225.1, forward strand.
CCTTCGCGCCGCCGGCCCGCACCGCGGTGGTCGCCCCGCCGCCGCCCTCGCCGAAGCCCGCCACGCTCAAGCCGGCGATGTCGATCCGCGATCTGGTCGACGACGTGAGCGACGAAGACGTCGAGGCGCTCAACCAGATCGCCGCGCCGCCGGTGGCCCCGCCGCCGCCGGTGCCCTCGCCGCTCACGCCCCATCACGCGCACGCCGCGCCCTCGGTGCTCTCGGGCAAGTGGCAGCTCGACGCGCGCACCTTCCCGCTGCTCTCCTCGCTGGGGAAGAACCTCACCGCGCTGGCGCGCGAGGGGAAGCTCGACCCGGTCGTCGGCCGCGCGCGCGAGATCGACGAGGTGATCGACATTCTCGGCAAGCGCCGCACCAACAACCCGGTGCTGATCGGCGAGCCGGGCGTGGGCAAGACCGCGGTCGTCGAGGGCGTCGCGCAGCAGCTGGCGAACCTCAAGGGCCCGCTCGGCGAGAAGGTGGTCATCGAGCTCGACATGGCGACGCTGGTGGCCGGCACGCAGCTGCGCGGCTCGTTCAGCGAGCGCCTCAACGCCCTCAAGGACGAGGTGAAGAACGCCCAGCGGGTGGTGGTCTTCATCGACGAGATCCACACCCTGATGGGCGCGGGCTCGACGGGCGACGGCCCGCAGGACGCGGCGAACGAGCTCAAGGCGGCGATGTCGCGCGGCGAGTTCCCGTGCATCGGCGCCACCACCCACGACGAGTACCGCAAGCACCTCTCGAACGATCCCGCGATGGAGCGCCGCTTCACGCCGGTGGTGGTCAACGAGCCCTCGGTGCCCGACACCGTCTACATCCTCAACGGCGTCATCGGCCGCTACGAGCAGCACCACCGGCTCAAGTTCTCGCCCGAGGCGCTGCAGGCGGCGGCGGCGATGTCGGCGAAGTACATCAGCGACCGCTTCCTGCCCGACAAGGCGATCTCGGTGCTCGATCTCGCCGGCTCGCGCTGCCACCGCGAGGGCAAGACGCTCGTCGAGCCGCAGGACATCGCGCGGGTGATCGCCAAGCTCGCGCAGCTCCCCGAGGAGCGGCTGCTGATGAACGACTCGGATCGTCTCCTGGCGATGGAGAAGGAGCTCCGCAAGCGCGTCATCGGCCACGAGGACGTCATCGATCGCGTCGCGAAGGTGGTGCGCCGCAACTACGCCGGCTTCGCCTCGCGCCGGCCGATGGGCAGCTTCCTCTTCCTCGGCCCCACCGGCGTGGGCAAGACCGAGATGGCGCGCGGCCTGGCGGAGGTCGTCTTCGGCAGCCGCGACGCGATGATCCGCATCGACATGTCGGAGCTCTCGGAGGCCCACGGCGTCTCGCGCCTCATCGGCGCGCCCGCGGGCTACGTCGGCTTCGGCGAAGGCGGCCAGCTCACCGAGCCGGTGCGCCGCAAGCCGTCCTCGGTGGTGGTGCTCGACGAGATCGACAAGGCGAACCGCGAGGTGCTGATGCTGCTCCTCCAGGTGCTCGAGGAGGGCCGGCTCACCGACGGCAAGGGCCGCCACATCGACTTCTCGAACACCATCGTGATCCTCACCACCAACCTCGGCGCGGAGGCCTTCACCCAGAAGAGCCGCTCGATGGGCTTCGGCGCCGAGAGCGCCGAGGTCACCGGCGAGAAGGCCGCGTCAGACGCTGCCCGCCGCGCGCTGCCGCCCGAGCTGTGGAACCGCATCGACGAGCGCTGCGCCTTCCGCCCGCTGCGGGAGGTCGACGTGGCGAAGATCGCCTCGCTGCTGCTGGCCGAGTCGAGCCGCCGCCTCGAGACCGAGAAGGGCATCACCTACGAGGCGACCGAGGAGGTCGTCAGCCACCTGCTCAGGAGCGGCGGCTTCGATCCCGCGCTCGGGGCGCGCCCGATGCGCCAGACGGTGCAGCGGCTCGTCGAGGGCCCGCTGGCCGAGCGGATCCTCGCCGGTGACTTCGCGGAGGGCGATCGCGTCCGCGTCGAGCTGGCGGCCGGCCAGCTCCACTTCCGTCCCATCGAGAGTGCGAATTGAGCAAGCAGCCGCCACGGGTGGTGTTGGTCGGGTACGGGCGCGTCGGAGGCGCCCTCGCGCAGGGCCTCAAGGCCGCGGGGTGGGACGTGTCGGTGCTGCCCCGCAGCGGTGACTCCGTGCGCCGCGCGGCCGCGCACCGCATCTTCCTCGCCGATCACGACGATCTCCGCGCCGCGCAGGTGTGCGTGCTCGCCGTGCCCGACTCGGCCGTGGTGCCCGCGATGGAGCTGGTCGAGGCGGATCTCGGCCCCTCGACCGCGCTGGTGCACTGCAGCGGGGCGCTGCCGCTGGCCGTCTTCGCCACCGCGCGCAGCAAGCGCCCGTTCGGCTCGTTCCACCCGCTGGCGGCGATCTCCGACCCCAGGGACACGCTCGCCGGGCACACCGTGGCGCTGGCGTCGACCGACAAGAAGCTCCACGCGCTGCTGACGAAGATGGCCGCCGCGCTGGGCATGACGCCCCTCGAGGTGCCGGAGACCGGGCGCGCCGCGTACCACGCCGGGGCGGTGCTCTCGGCCGGGCTGGTGGTCGCGCTGCTCGACGCCGCGGTCGCTTCGCTCGAAGAGGCCGGCCTCGAGCGCACCGACGCGTTGAAGGCGCTGCTCCCGCTCTCGAAGTCGGCGCTGCGCGGCGTCGAGGCGCGCGGGCTCGAGAAGGGCCTCACCGGCCCGGTGGTGCGCGGCGACGTCAGCGTCGTCCAGGCGCACCTCGCCGCGCTCTCGCCCGAGCTGGGGAGCATCTACCGGCTCCTCTCGCGGCGCGCGCTGCGCCTGACCCCCAACCTGCCGCCGGAGACGCGGCTCGCCCTCGAGCGGCTCCTCGCGTGAAGAAGAAGCTCCTCGTCGCCGCCGCGGTGCTGCTGGCGCTCGTCGGCGCGGGCGTCGCGCGCGTCTGGGAGCCGGACCGCCCGGTCTCCGCGCTGCTCCGCTGGGCGCCGCCGCCGTCGCAGTTCGTCGAGGTCGACGGGCTGAAGGTGCACCTGCGCGACCAGGGCCTCCGCGACGACGCCGAGCCGATCGTGCTCATCCACGGCACCTCGGCCTCGCTCCACACCTGGGAAGGCTGGGTCGAGCGGCTCGCCCCGCGCCACCGCGTCATCTCGCTCGATCTCCCGGCCTTCGGCCTCACCGGGCCGTTCCCCGACGACGACAACTCGGTCGCGCATCACGTGCGCTTCTTCGACGCGCTCTTCCAGAAGCTGGGCGTGACGAGGGCGATCGTGGTGGGCAACTCGTGGGGCGGCCGGCTCGCGTGGGAGCTCGCGGTGCAGCGCCCCGCCCTCGTGTCGCGCCTGGTGCTGGTCGACGCCGCCGGCTACCCGCTCGAGTCGCAGTCGGTGCCGCTGGGCTTCCGCATCGCGAAGACGCCGGGGCTGCGCGGGGTGATGGAGTACGTGCTCCCGCGCGGCGTGGTCGAAGCGAGCGTGCGCAACGTGTACGGCGATCCCTCGAAGGTGACCGACGCGCTCGTCGATCGCTACTTCGAGCTCACCCTGCGCGAGGGCAACCGGCGCGCGCTCGGGCTCCGCTTCGCGCAGGTGCCGATGGTGGGCGAGGTCGAGCGGCTCAAGGCGCTGCGCATGCCGACGCTCATCCTCTGGGGCGGCCTCGACCGGCTGATCCCACCGTCGCACGCGGAGCGCTTCCACGACGACATCCCCGGCAGCGAGCTGGTGATGTTCGAGCAGCTCGGCCACGTGCCCCACGAGGAGGATCCCGCGGCGACCGTCGCGGCGTTCGAGGCGTGGCTCGTCAAGCCCCCGGCGCAGCCCGCGCCGTGAGCCGAGGGACGATCGGCTCCGCGCCCGCCACGCACACCGCGAGCTTCACCGCGCCCTGCGTCCACCAGTGGAACTGCCAGGGCCGCGCGTCTCCGCTCTCGACGAAGGCCCGCCCCGGCTCGATGCGGAGCTGGAAGGCCGGCAGATCGTCGTCGATGCCCACGCCCGTCGCCTTCACCCACGCCTCCTTGAGCGTCCACCGCTCGTAGAAGCGCTCGACGCGGTTGCCCGCGCGCGCGAGATCCTCCAGCTCCCGCGGCCCGTAGACCCGCCGCGCGACGTCGTCGGTCGCGTGCCGCGGGTCGACGGGCTCCACGTCGACGCCGAGGGCGCGCCCCGCACAGAACGCCACCGCGACCAGCTCGCGGCAGTGCGAGAGGTTGAACTGCCAGCGGCTCCCCTCGAGGAACGGCTTGCCGTTCGGCCCCTTCGACAGCCGCACCGCGGCCGGCACCCCGGCGAGCTCGGCCAACCCCTGCCGCAAGAGCCCGTGCGCGGTGGCAAAGGCGTCGCGATCGGCCGCCTGCACCAGCCGCCCCCAGCGGACGCGCTCGTCCTCGTCGAGCAGCGCCAACCACCGCTCGCTGCTGCTCGGCACCGCCGTCCAGACTTCAATCATGGCGCAACATTCCGATGGGGTCGCAACTCATTACAAGGTCGTCAAAGGTGTGGCATGAAGCCTCGCAACTCTGCAGTTTGTCGCACGGCCTTCGCTTTCGAGAAGGGGTTTTCTGCGCCGGCTGCGTGGGGGGACGTTGAAGCGGCAGTGAAAGCTCATTTCGAACAGATGGGGGCGACGTGAAGACGCTCGTGGAAGGTTTCGATCGTCAGGTGGCGCGGGCACCGGAAGCGGTGGCCGTCACCTTCGAGGGGAAGGAGCTGACGTACCGGCAGCTCGACGATCGCGCGCGGAGGCTCGCCGCGGAGCTGGTGGCGCGCGGCATCGGCGCCGACTCGATCGTCGGCATCAGCGTCGAGCGCTCGCTCGAGCTGGCGGTGGCGGTGCTGGGCGTGCTGCGCGCGGGGGCAGGCTACCTGCCGCTCGACGTCGAGTACCCGCGCGAGCGGCTGGCCTTCATGCTCGAGGACGCGCGGGTGGCGGCGCTCGTCACTCAAGCGCACCTCCAGGAGAAGCTGCCCTTCGCCGCCGAGCGCGTGCTGTGCCTCGAGCAGGTGCGCGCCGAGCCGCTGCCCGCGGGCGCCCCGCGCAGCGGCCCCGAGCACCTCGTGTACGCCATCTACACCTCCGGCTCGACGGGCAAGCCGAAGGGCGTGGCGATGCACCAGGCGCCGCTCACCAACCTCATCGAGTGGCAGCTGGCGGACTCGCGCCACGGCGCCGGGCGCACGCTGCAGTTCGCGCCGCTGTCCTTCGACGTGCACTTCCAGGAGATGCTCTCGACGTGGTGCGCCGGCGGCACGCTGGTGATGATCCGCGAGGAGCTCCGCCTCGAGGCGGTGAAGCTGCTCGAGCTGCTCGAGCGCGAGCGCGTCAACCGGCTGTTCCTGCCCTTCATCGCGCTGCAGAGCCTGTGTGAGGTGGCGACCGCGCACGGCGTGTACCCGTCGGCGCTGACCGAGGTCGTCACCGCCGGCGAGCAGCTCCAGGTGACGCCGCAGGTGGTGAAGTTCTTCGAGCAGCTGCCTGGCTGCACGCTGTTCAACCACTACGGCCCGAGCGAGACGCACGTCGTCACCTCGCTCAAGCTCGAGGGCGCGCCGTCGACGTGGCCGAAGCTGCCGTCGATCGGCCGGGAGATCGCCAACGTCACCACGCGCATCGTCGGCGAGCGGCTCGAGCCGCTGCCGCGCGGCCAGGAAGGCGAGCTGCTCCTCGGCGGCGTGGCGGTGGCGCGCGGCTACCTCGAGCGCCCGGAGCTGACCGCGCAGAAGTTCATCACCCTCGACGGCCAGCGCTGGTACCGCTCGGGCGATCTGGCGCGCGTGGCGGCCGACGGCACCATCGACTTCCTCGGGCGCATCGACGGCCAGGTGAAGGTGCGCGGCTACCGCATCGAGCTCGGCGAGGTCGAGGTGGCGATCGCCGCGCACGCCCAGGTGAAGCAGGTCGCGGTCACCGTGCGCGAGGACGACCCGGGCGACAAGCGCCTCGTGGCCTACCTCGTGGCCGACGGTGACACCTCGCGGCTCGTCGCCGACGTGCGCGCGCAGCTCGAGGGCAAGCTCCCCGAGTACATGGTGCCCTCGGCCTTCGTGCTGCTCGACACCCTGCCCCGCACCCCGAGCGGGAAGATCGATCGCCGCGCGCTCCCGAAGCCGTCGTCGACGCGGCCTGCATTGCAGCAGGAGTTCGTCGCGCCGCGCACCGAGCTGGAGCGCAAGCTGGCGGCCGTCTGGGCGAAGCTGCTGCGGCTCGACGGCGTCGGCGTCAACGACTCGTTCTTCGAGCTCGGCGGCAACTCGCTCCTCGCGCTCAAGTGCGTCTCGCAGCTGCGGCTCGAGCTGCAGCTCGACGTGCCGGTGGTGAAGCTCTTCGAGACGCCCACCGTGGCCGGCCTCGCGGCGTTCGTCGAGGGCGGCACCACCACCACGTTCCGCCGCCGCGACAAGCGCGGTGACGACGAGCCGATCGCCATCATCGGGCTCGCGGGCCGCTTCCCCGGCGCCGACGACCTCGAGACGCTGTGGAAGAACCTCGTGCAGGGCGTGGAGTCGGTCACCTTCTTCAAGCCGCACGCCTCGATCCCCGAGAAGCAGCGCAGCCACCCGAGGTACGTCGCCGCGCGCGGCGTGCTGCAGGGCGTGGAGCTGTTCGACGCCGGCTTCTTCGGCATCACGCCCCGTGAAGCGGAGGTGATGGACCCGCAGCAGCGGCTGCTCCTCGAGACGATGTGGGCCGCGATGGAGAACGCGGGCCACGCGCCGGGCACCGTCGAGGGCGCGGTGGGCGTCTTCGCGGGGGTGCACAACAACAGCTACCACCCGAAGAACGTGGTGCACTTCCCCGAGGCCATCGAGCGCCTCGGCGAGTTCCAGGTGATGGTGGCCAACGAGAAGGACTACGTGGCCACGCGCGTCGCCCACAAGCTCGACCTCCACGGGCCGGCGCTGTCGATCCACACCGCGTGCTCGACGTCGCTGGTGGCGGTGGTGCAGGCCTTCAACAGCCTGCGCAACCACGAGTGCGACCTGGCGCTCGCGGGCGGCGCGGCGCTCACCGTGCCCGCGCACACCGGCCACGTCTACTCCGAGGGCGGCATGCTCTCGGCCGACGGGCACTGCCGGCCCTTCGACGCGAAGGCCACCGGCACGCTGTTCAGCGACGGCGTGGGCGCGGTGGTGCTCAAGCGGCTGGCCGACGCGCAGCGCGACGGCGACACCATTCACGCGGTGATCCGCGGCGCGGCGATCAACAACGACGGCGCGAGCAAGACGAGCTTCGCGGCGCCCTCGGTCGCCGGCCAGGCCGCGGTGATCGCCGCCGCGCAGGACGTCGCCGGCGTCGACCCGCGCACCATCAGCTACATCGAGGCGCACGGCACCGCGACCCCGCTCGGCGATCCGATCGAGATCGAGGGCCTCACCCAGGCCTTCCGCGCGAAGACGCAGGACACCGGGTTCTGCGCCATCGGCTCGATCAAGAGCAACTTCGGCCACCTCACCGCGGCGGCCGGCATCGCGGGGCTGATCAAGACCACCCTCGCGCTCGAGCACGCCGAGCTGCCCCCCAGCCTCCACTTCGAGAAGCCCAACCCGGCGATCGACTTCGCGAAGACGCCCTTCGTGGTCAACGCGGCGCGCACGAAGTGGACCGCCAGCCCGCGGCGCGCCGGCGTCAGCTCGTTCGGCGTCGGCGGGACCAACGCGCACGTGGTGCTCGAGGAGGCCCCGGCTCCGCAGCCGAGCGGCGAGGCCCGCTCGAAGCACCTGCTGACCTGGTCGGCGAAGACCGACGCCGCCCTCGAGCGCGCCACCGCCGATCTGGCGAAGTGGCTCGAGGCGCACCCCCACGCCAACCTCGCCGACGCCAGCTTCGTGCAGCACGTCGGCCGCAAGGCGTTCTCGAAGCGCCGCGCGGTGGTGGTGAGCGACGTGGCCGACGCGCGCGCCGCGCTCCAGTCGCCGCGCGTCACCACCGGCGCGGCCGGCGCGACGCTGCCCGTGGCCTTCCTCTTCCCGGGGCAGGGCTCGCAGTACGTCGGCATGGGCGCGGCGCTGTACCGCGACGAGCCCGAGTTCCGGCTGATCGTCGATCAGTGCGCCGAGCTGGCGACGCCCATCCTCGGGCGCGATCTGCGCGAGGTGCTCTTCCCGGCCGGCGGCGACACCGAAGAGGCGCGCGCCGCGCTCCGCAACACCGCCTTCACCCAGACCGGCCTGTTCACCGTGGAGTACGCGCTGGCGCGGCTGCTCATGCGCTGGGGCCTCACCCCGACCGCGATGCTCGGCCACAGCGTCGGCGAGTGGGTCGCGGCGACGCTCGCTGGCGTGTTCTCGCTCGAGGACGCGGTGCGGCTCGTCGCGAAGCGCGGCGTGCTGATGCAGGCCCAGCCGCCCGGCTCGATGCTCTCGGTGCGGCTGCCCGCGGCCGAGGTGCAGAAGCTCCTCACTGGCGGCCTCACCGTCGCCAGCGACAACGGCGCGCAGCTCTGCGTCGTCGCCGGCCCGACGCCCGAGGTCGAGGCGCTCGACCAGCAGCTGAGCGCGAAGGGCGTGGTGACGAAGCCGCTGCACACCTCGCACGCCTTCCACTCCTCGATGATGGATCCGGTGGTCGAGCCGCTCCGCGCCGAGCTCGCGAAGGTGAAGCTCTCGGCGCCGAGCCTGACGATCATCTCCAGCGCCACCGGCAAGAAGCTCGAGGCCGCGCAGGCGACCGACCCCTCGTACTGGGCGCGGCACCTCCGCGACACCGTGCGCTTCCGCGAGGCGGTGCTCACCCTGGCGCTCGAGAAGCGCACCTTCGTCGAGGTCGGCCCGCGCGCCACCCTCGCCACCCTCACCCGCCAGCTCGTCACCGATCGCACCCAGCCCTGCCTCTCGACGCTGCCCGACACCAGCGCCGACGACGCCGAGTGGGTGAGCCTCCTCGGCGCGCTCGGCAAGCTGTGGGTCGCCGGTCACGCCATCGACTGGCGCCGCTACCACGAGCACGAACACCGCCGTCGCATCGCCCTCCCCACCTACCCCTTCGAGCGCACCCGGCACTGGCTGGAGCCGGGCGCGCAGCAGATCACCACCCACCCTGAGCCCGCGACCCTCTCGCCCGGAGCGCCCCGCATGTCCCGCAAAGAGACCCTGATCCCGCAGCTGCAGAAGACCTTCGAGGAGTACTCCGGCCTCGATCTCACCGGCGCCGACGTGCACGCCACGTTCCTCGAGCTCGGCCTCGACTCGCTCGCGCTCACCCAGGTGGCGACCGAGCTCCAGCGGCAGCACGGCATCAAGTTCCAGTTCCGCCAGCTCGTCGAGGACTTCACCACCCTCGACGCGCTCGCGGCGTTCCTCGACTCGCAGCTCCCCGCGACGGCCGCGCCGGTGGTCGCCCCGCCGCCCGCGCCGGTGGTCCAGCCGGTGAGCGCGCCGGCCCCGGTGGCGGCGGCGGCCCTGCCCGTCGCCCCGATGATGGTGATGGCTCCAGCTCCGTCGAACGGCGCCCACGGGCACGTCCGCGACGTGATCGATCAGCAGCTGCGGCTGATGGCCGCGCAGCTCCAGCTCCTCGGGGCGGCGCCGCAGCAGGTCGCGATGCCCGCGCCCGTCGCGCAGCCGGTGATCCCCTCCGCGCCGGTGGCCGCAGCGCCCGCGCCCGCGCCCGCCCCGGTCGCGAAGAACGCCGAGGAGGAGCTCGCGCACACCAGGTACGACGTGAAGAAGGCCTTCGGGGCGATGGCGCGCATCTCGACCGCGCGCAACGACGAGCTCACCACCCGCCAGCGCGCCAAGCTCGACGAGCTGACGAAGCGCTACACGGCGAAGACGAAGAAGTCGAAGGAGTACACCACCGCACACCGCGCCCACCTCGCCGACCCGCGCGTGGTGACCGGCTTCCGCCCGCTGGTGAAGGAGCTCATCTACCAGATCGTGATCGACCGCTCGAAGGGCGCCCGCATGTGGGATCTCGACGGCAACGAGTACATCGACGCGCTCAACGGCTTCGGCTCGAACCTCTTCGGCCACTCGCCGGACTTCATCGTCGACGCGATCCGCCAGCAGCTCGAGCGCGGCTACGAGCTGGGGCCCCAGCACCCGCTCGCGGGTGAGGTGGCGAAGGGCATCTGCGAACTGACCGGCCACGAGCGCGCCGCGCTGTGCAACACCGGCTCGGAGGCGGTGATGGGCGTGATGCGCATCGCGCGCACCGTCACCGGGCGCAGCCTGATCGCGATCATGAGCGGCTCGTACCACGGCATCTTCGACGAGGTGATCGTCCGCGGGACGAAGACGTTCAAGTCGGTGCCCGCCGCGCCGGGCATCCTCCCCGAGGCGGTGAAGAACGTGCTGGTGCTCGACTACGGCACGCCCGAGACGCTGCAGATCCTCCGCGAGCGCGCGCACGAGCTGGCGGCGATCATGATCGAGCCCGTCCAGAGCCGCCGGCCCGACTTCCAGCCGAAGGAGTTCATCCAGGCGCTGCGGCCCATCGCCGACCAGGGCGGCTGCGCGCTGATCTTCGACGAGGTGATCACCGGCTTCCGCCTCGCGCGCGGCGGCGCGCAGGAGCACTTCGGGGTGAAGGCCGACCTCTGCAGCTACGGCAAGGTGATCGGCGGCGGCCAGCCGATCGGCGTGATGGCCGGCAAGAAGGAGTGGATGGACGCGCTCGACGGCGGCCACTGGCAGTTCGGCGACGCGTCGGTGCCCACCGTGGGCGTGACGTACTTCGCGGGCACCTTCGTGCGGCACCCCATCGCGCTCGCCGCGGCGAAGGCGGTGATCGACGAGATGAAGGCGCGCGGCCCGGCGCTGCAGCAGGACCTCAACGCGAAGACCGATCGGCTCGCCGCCGAGGCCAACGCCTTCTTCACCGAGGTCGGCGTGCCGCTCAAGCTCAAGCACTTCGGCTCGCTGTGGAAGCTGATGTACACCGAGGATCAGGCCAACGGCGATCTGCTGTTCTGCTTCCTCCGCGACCGCGGCATCCACATCTGGGACGGCTTCCCGTGCTTCGTGACGTGCGGCCACACCGAGGCCGACCTCGCGCAGATCCTCAAGGCGATCCGCGAGAGCGTCACCGAGATGCAGGAGGCCGGCTTCCTCCCCGGCACGCCGAAGCCGGCGCCAGCAGTGGCCAACGCGCTCGACACCAGCAAGCCCCCGGTGCCCGGCGCGCGCCTCGGGCGTGATCCGCAGGGCAACCCGGCGTGGTTCGTCCCCAACCCCGCCGAGCCCGGCAAGTTCCTCAAGCTCAACTAACCGAGTCCCCATTCCCATGACTGACACGCAGACCTCTTCCACCGTGGTGGACTTCGATCCCTTTGCCGGCCCGGTGATCGAGCAGGCGTTCCCCTCGACGCCATCGCAGCGCGAGATCTGGAGCGCGGTGATGCTCGGTGACGACGCCTCGCGCGCCTTCAACGAGTCGGTGTCGCTCACGCTCGAGGGCCCGCTCGACGTGGCGCGGCTCCAGCGCGCGGTGAGCCAGCTCGTCGCGCGGCACCAGTCGCTGCGCGCCACCTTCAGCGCCGACGGCCTCACCATGCTGGTGATGGGCGCCGGTGAGTTCGACACCCCGGTGGTCGAGCTGGCGCACGAGCGCGAGCTCAAGAAGCTGCAGCGCGCCGAGGTCGAGCACGTCTTCCCGCTCGAGAAGGGGCCGCTGTTCCGCGCGCGACTGGCCCGCCTCAGCCCCACCTCGCACGTGCTGGTGCTCACCGCGCACCACATCGTCTTCGACGGCTGGTCGATGGGCGTGTGCGTGAAGGAGCTCGGCGCGCTCTACAACGGCCTCCCGCTGCCGGCCGCGCCGGGCTTCGACGCCTACGCGCGCACCGAGAGCGAGCGGAAGGCGACGCCCGAGTACGGCAAGGCGCTCGACTACTGGCACGCCCGCTTCACCGGCACCGCGCCGGTGCTGGAGCTCCCCGTCGATCGGCCGCGGCCGCCCGCGCGCACGTTCTCGTCGGTGCGTGAAGACTACGTGCTGCCGACGGAGCTCGTGGCGCAGGTGAAGAAGCTCGGCGCGAAGAGCGGCGCCTCGTTCTTCAACACCATGCTCGCCGGCTTCGGCGCGCTGCTGCACCGCCTCACCGGTCAGGACGATCTGGTGATCGGCATCCCCGCGGCGGGCCAGAACTTCGTCGGCGCCGACGGCCTCGTGGGCCACTGCGTCAACACCCTGCCGGTGCGCGCCTTCGTCGAGGGCGCCCAGCCCTTCTCGGCGCTGCTCAAGTCGACCCGCACCGCGATGCTCGACGCCTACGAGCACCAGGCGGTGGCCTTCGGCGCGCTGCTCGAGCGGCTGCGGCTGCCGCGCGATCCGAGCCGGCTCCCGCTGGTCTCGGTGCTGTTCAACGTCGATCAGTCGGTCGCCACCAGCGCCATGGGCTTCGAGGGCCTCAGCGGCCGCGTGGCCACCAACCCGCGCGCGTTCGAGAACTTCGAGATCTTCATCAACGCCAGCGAGACGCCCGCCGGGCTGGTGCTCGAGACCCAGTACAACGCCGATCTCTTCGCCGCCGACACCATGCACCGCTGGCTGTCGGCCTTCGAGGTGATGCTGCGCGCCATCGTCGCCGCGCCCGAGCAGGCCATCGCCCGGCTGCCGATCATCCCCGAGGCTGAGCGCGCGAAGCTGGTGGCCCTCAACGCCGCGACGAAGCGCGACTTCCCCCGCGAGCTCACCGTCGCCCAGCTCATCGAGCGGCAGGTCGATCGCACGCCCACCGACGTGGCGGTCATCGCCGGCGAGCAGTCGCTCACCTACGCGCAGCTCGACGCGCGCGCCAACCAGCTCGCGCACCGCCTCAAGGCGCTCGGGGTGACGAAGGAGAGCCTGGTCGGCCTGTTCATGGATCGCAGCGCCGACATGGTCGTCTCGCTGCTCGGCGTGCTGAAGGCCGGCGGCGGCTACGTGCCGCTCGACCCCGCCTTCCCGAAGGATCGCCTCGCCTTCATGGTGGAAGACGCGGCCCTGAAGGTGATCGTCACCACCTCCGCGCTGGTGCCGGAGCTCCCCGCGCACCAGGCGACCATCGTCGAGATGGCGTCGATCGGCGACCAGCCGAGCGCGCGCGTGGAACAGGACGCCGGGCCCGAGAACGTGGCCTACGTCATCTACACCTCCGGCTCGACGGGCAAGCCCAAGGGCGTCGAGGTGCCGCACCGCGCGGTGGTGAACTTCCTGACCTCGATGCAGCGCGAGCCGGGCCTCGACGCGCACGACGTGCTGGTGGCCGTCACCACGCTCTCGTTCGACATCGCGGTGCTCGAGCTGCAGCTCCCGCTCACCGTGGGCGCGAAGGTGGTGATCGCCACGCGCGAGCAGGCGACCGACGGGGTGCAGCTCCGCGCGCTCGCCGAGAAGCACCGCGCGACCGCGATGCAGGCCACGCCGTCGACCTGGCGGCTGCTGCTCGGCGCGGGGTGGACCGGCGGCCCGGCGTTCAAGGTGCTGGTCGGCGGTGAGGCCGTGCCGCGCGATCTCGCCAACGAGCTGACCCGCCGCAGCGGCAGCGCGTGGAACATGTACGGCCCCACCGAGACCACCGTGTGGTCGACGTGCTGGCGCTTCCCCTCGCCGACCACGCGCGTGCAGATCGGCACGCCCATCGCCAACACCCAGGCGTGGGTGCTCGACGCGGCGCTCAACCCGGTGCCGATCGGCGTGCCCGGAGAGCTGCACCTCGGCGGCGACGGCGTCACGCGCGGCTACCTCCACCGCCCGGAGCTCACCGCCGAGCGATTCATCGACGACCCCTTCTCGCCGGGCGCGAAGCTCTACAAGACGGGCGACGTGGCGCGCGTGCTGCCCGACGGCTCGCTCGAGTACCTCCGCCGCAACGACAACCAGGTGAAGGTGCGCGGCTACCGCATCGAGCTCGGAGAGATCGAGGCCGCCCTCACCCGCCACCCCGGCGTGCAGCAGGCCGCGGTGCTGGTGCGCGAGGATCGCCCGGGCGACGTGCGCCTCGTGGCCTACCTCGTGGGCGCCAACCCCGGCGACGCCGTGCTGCGCGCGCACCTCAAGAGCTCGCTGCCCGACTACATGGTGCCGCAGCACTTCGTGGTGCTGCCCGCGTTCCCGCTGACGCCGAACAACAAGATCGATCGCAAGGCGCTCCCCGCGCCGCAGGTCGACACCTCGGCCGAGGTGTACGTCGCGCCGCGCACCGACGCCGAGAAGGCCATCGAGGCCATCTGGAAGGACGTGCTCGGCCGTGAGCGGGTGTCGATCCACGACGACTTCTTCGCGCTCGGCGGGCACTCGCTCCTCGCGGCGCAGGTGATGTCGCGGCTCAACCGCGAGCTCCAGCAGACGCTGTCGATGCGCAAGCTCTTCGAGGCCCCGACGATCGCCGGCCTCGCGGCGCTGGTGGGCGCGCCCGGCCAGGCGTCCGACGCGGTGGTGACGCGCGTGCCGCACGAGGAGCGTGACTGGGCGCCCTGCTCGCTCCAGCAGCAGCGCACCTGGTTCCTCGAGGAGACCAACCCCGATCAGGTCTCGCAGAACCTCCCGTCAGCCTTCCGCTTCAAGGGGAAGATCGACCGCGCGGCGCTCGAGAAGAGCCTCAACACCATCGTCGCGCGCCAGGGCGCGATGCGCACGTGGATCGAGCTCAAGGACGGGCTGCCCGTGCAGCGCGTGCTGCCGAAGTACGAGCACCGACTCGACCCGATCGATCTCTCGTCGCTGCCCGACGCGACCCGCGAGGCGGAGCTCATGACGCGGCTCCGCGCCGCGGCGAACGAGCGCATCCCCATGTCGAAGGCGCCGATGTTCCGCGCCCAGTACTTCGTGCTGTCCGAGAACGAGAGCGTGCTGTTCTTCATGACGCACCACTCGATCTGGGACGGCTGGAGCTTCGACATCTTCCTCGACGAGCTCGCGCGCCACTACGAGGCCTTCACCACCGGCAAGACGCCCGACGTGCCCGAGCTGCCCGTCACCTACCAGGACTACGCCGCCTGGCACCGCGACTGGCTCAAGGGCCCGGAGTTCGATCGCCAGGTCGCGTACTGGAAGGAGAAGCTCGCCGGGGCGCCGCAGGATCTCGAGTTCCCCACCGATCGCCCGCGCCCGCCGACCTACAGCTACAAGGGCGGCACCGAGTTCTTCCACCTCACGAAGGAGGAGATCGACGCGCTCTACGCCCTCGCCCGCGGCTCGCAGTCGACCCTGTACATGGTGCTGCTGACGGCGCTGAAGGTGCTGCTCCACCGCTACACCGGGCACGATGACGTGCTGATCGGCACGCCGGTGCGCGGCCGCAACCAGCCCGAGTTCGAGCACCTGCTCGGCTTCTTCGTGAACATGCTCGTGCTGCGCACGCGGCCGACCGCGAAGAAGACCTTCCGCGAGTACCTCGACGAGGTGCGCACCACGGTGCTCGAGACCTTCGCCAACCCCGACATGCCGTTCGAGCTGCTGGTGCAGGAGCTCAACGTGCAGCGCGACCCGAGCCGCACGCCGATCTACCAGGCGTTCTTCACCTTCCAGGACGTGCGCAACCGCGGCTCGTCGCTGGGCAGCGTGCCGTACGGGCAGATCAACGTGCACCCGGCGGCCACGCAGACCGATCTCTCGTTCTGGGTGAAGGAGACCGGCAACGGCCTGGTGGGCGGCATCGACTACGCGACGGATCTCTTCGACAAGAGCACCATCGCGCGGCTCGTCGATCACCTCCGCGTCATCCTGCGGGCGATCGTCGCCGACCCCTCGCAGGAGATCGGCCGGCTGCCGCTGCTCACGCGCACCGAGGAGGAGTCGATCGCCCGGTGGAACGAGACGCAGCTCGACTACCCGCGCGACGTGAGCATCGCGACGCGCATCGAGCAGCAGGTCGATCGCACGCCCGACGCGGTGGCGGTGATCGCCGGCGACGAGCAGCTCACCTACGCCCAGCTCGACGCGCGCGCCAACCAGCTCGCGGCGGTGCTCCGCGAAGACGGCGTGCAGCCCGGCCAGTTCGTCGGCCTGTGCCTCGAGCGCACGGCGGACATGGTGGTGGCGCTGCTCGGCATCCTCAAGGCGGGCGCGGCGTACGTGCCGCTCGACCCGCTCTTCCCGCACGATCGCCTGCAGTACATGGTGGGCGACGCGAAGATGCCGGTGCTGGTCACCTCGAGCGCGCTCGACGAGGAGCTCGCCCTGGAGGCGCCGCGCAAGCTGCTCCTCGACGGCGCGAAGGATCGCCTCGCCCGCGCGCCGGCGACCCGGCACCCGGTCGCGCTCCCGCCGGAGTCGCCCTGCTACGTGATCTACACCTCGGGCTCGACCGGGAAGCCGAAGGGCGTGGTGGTGCCCAACCGCACCGTCTCGAACTTCGTCACCGCGATGCAGGCCGAGCCGGGCGTCTCGAGCGCCGACACGGTGCTGGCGGTGGTGACGCTCAGCTTCGACATGTCGGTCTTCGAGCTCCAGCTCGGGCTCGCCTCGGGCGCGAAGCTGGTCATCGCGTCGCGCGAGGCGATGGCCGACGGCGAAGCGCTGCGCCAGCTCATCGAGCAGCACGAGGTGACGCTGATGCAGGCCACGCCGTCGACCTGGCGGCTGCTGTTCGGCGCGGGCTTCAAGGGCCGGCCAGGCTTCCGCTCGGTGGTGGGCGGCGAGCCGGTGCCGCTCGATCTCGCCAACCAGCTCATCGCCGCGTCGCCCGGCGGCGCGTGGAACGGCTACGGCCCGACCGAGACCACCGTGTACAGCACCACCTGGCGCTTCCCGCCCGGGCTGTCACAGGTGCTGATCGGCCGGCCGATCGCCAACACCACCATCGCGGTGGTCGATCCGCTCGGGCAGCAGGTGCCGATCGGCGTGCCCGGCGAGCTGCTGCTGGGCGGCGAAGGCGTCACCACCGGCTACCTGCACCGGCCCGATCTCACCGAGCAGCGCTTCATCGAGACGCCGCTCGGGCGCATGTACCGGACCGGCGACGTGGTGCGCCTCAAGCCCGACGGCAACCTCGAGTACCAGCGCCGCAACGACAACCAGGTCAAGGTGCGCGGCTTCCGCATCGAGCTGGGCGAGATCGAGACCGCGCTCACCGATCACCCCGCGCTCAAGCAGGCGGTGGTGCTGGTGCGTGAAGATCGCCCGGGCGATCAGCGGCTGGTGGCGTACGTGCTCCCGAAGCCCGGCGAGGAGGCCGGCGAGAGCGAGCTGCGCAAGCACCTGCGCACGCGGCTGCCCGACTACATGGTGCCGCAGCACTTCGTCACCATGGAGCGCTACCCGCTGACGCCCAGCGGGAAGATCGATCGCAAGGCGCTCCCCGCGCCGGTCGCCTCGCAGCGAGAGCTCGACGACTACGCGCCGCCGAAGACGGCCAACGAGAAGCTGGTCGCGGAGATCTGGGCCACCGTGCTCAAGGTGGACAAGGTCGGCCTGCACGACAGCTTCTTCAACCTCGGCGGGCACTCGCTGCTCTCGCTGGCGGTGGTGTCTCAGCTCGAGGCGCGCACCGGTCACCGCCTCAGCCCGCGCGTGCTGCTCTTCAACACGCTCGAGCAGGTCGCCGCGGCGCTCCCGGCCAACGGTGCGCCGCAGCCCGCCGCCGCACCGCTCCCGCCGCCGCTGCCTCCGCCGCGAGACGAGAAGGGCCTCGTGTCGAGCCTCGTCGGCGGGGTGCTCGGCCGCCTCAAGAAGGGCCTCCAGAAGTGACCCCCGGCTTCTTCGGGCCCGAAGGCGAGCAGCTCCTCGGCATCCACCACCCGCCGCGCGGCGCGGCGCGGGGCGTCGGGGTGCTGCTGTGCCCCTCGGCGCCGCCCGATCGCTCGCGCAGCCACTGGGCGCTGCGCAAGCTCGCCGAGCAGCTCGCGCGCGGCGGCTTCGACGTGCTGCGCTTCGATCTCCGCGGCACCGGCGACTCGAACGGCGAGCTCGACGACACCACGCCCGAGCAGTGGATCGAAGACGTCCACCGCGCGGCGAAGGAGCTCAAGGCGCTGTCGGGCGTGCGGCGGATCTCGGCGGTGGGCTTCCGGCTCGGGGCGATCCTCGCGGCGCGGGCCGCGACGGGCGGCCTCGCGCTCGACACGCTGGTGCTCTGGGAGCCGGTGGTGGACGGCGGCACGTGGATCGAGCGGCTCCAGCAGCAGGAGGCGGAGCAGCACCGGCGCGAGCACCACTTCCACACCCCGCTCGATCCGCTCGAGGTCTACGGCTTCGAGCTCCCGTCGCGGCTCTTCGCGCAGTGGCGCGCGCTCGAGCTGGCGCCGTTCCTCCCCGCCAAGGGGCGGACCGAGGTGGTGGTGGCCGAGGACGAGCTGCCCGACTTCCGCCGGCTCCGCCGCGCGTGGGAAGGCCGGAGCGTGAACTGGCACCGGGTGGGCGGCGTGCAGCCTGACGCCGTCGAGGGTGCGCTGCTGGGAAACGAGGCGCTCGACGCCATCGCCCGGCTGCTGGGAGAGAAGCGATGAAGGAGCGGGTGTTCACCTTCGGCGCCGACCAGGTGCTGATGGGCGTGCTCACCGAGCCGGCGGCCGACGTGGCGCGCGCCGACGCCCCGGTGGTGATCGTCTCGAACGTGGGGCTCAACGCGCGCATCGGCCCGCACCGGCTGTGGGTCTCGCTGGCGCGCAGCCTGGCGCGGGCGGGCTTCACCACGCTGCGCTTCGACGTCAACGGCCTGGGCGACAGCCTGCCGCGGCGTGACGCGCGCAGCGATCTCGAGCGCGCGGTGACCGATCACCTCGAGGCGATGGACTTCCTCCAGAAGAAGCGCGGCGCGTCGCGCTTCGTGATCATCGGCATGTGCTCGGGCGTCGACTCCGCGCACCGGGTGGCGGTCGCCGATCCGCGCATCGTGGGCGCGGTCTTCCTCGACGGCTACGTGTACGAGACGCAGCGCTCGAAGCTCCGCTGGAAGGTCGGCCGCCACTTCACGCTGGACGGGCTCCTGCGCAACGTGCGCCGCCGGCTCCCGCGCCTGGGCCCGCCGCGCGCCGAGGCGCCATCGGTCTTCGTGCGCGAGTACCCCACGCCCGAGCAGTTCAGCGCCGATCTCGAGACCATGCTCGCGCGCGACACGCGGCTGGCCTTCCTCTTCACCGGCGGCTTGTGGATGTGGTTCAACTACGAGGAGCAGTTCTTCGAGATGCTCCGCCCCGCCCGCTTCGAGGGTCGCGTCGACGTCGAGCTCCGCAAGCAGGCCGACCACACCTTCATGATCCCCTCCGAGCGCGAGTGGCTGGTGACGCGGCTCACCGAGTGGATCGGAAAGCAGCGCTTCAGCGGGCCGGCCGCGCGGGGCTGAGCTCGCGCATCAGGCGGCTCGTCGCGGACTGCCGAGCCGTGGCGAGTCGCTGTCACCTGCGGCGCTTCAGCGCCCCAGCCGCGCGAGGATGAACTCGCGCATCAGGCGGATCGTCTCCGGGTGCAGGCGCGAAGGCGCGTGGTCGAGGCCGGGGAGCATCACCAGCTTGCTGCCGAGCCAGCGCGAGACGATCTCCGCGTCGCCCGGCCAGTCGAGCGAGCCCTGGATCACCAGCGCCTCCACGCGCGGGGGCGTCGGCTTGCGCTCGTAGAGATCGGGCGTGCGCAGCCGGAGCAGCCGCCCGGGATCGTGCGCCGCGAGCAGCTCCGACACCCCGACCATCACCGCGCCCGCCACCGGCCGCTCGGCCGCCGCGTAGACCGAGAAGCAGCCGAACGAGAAGGACGCGAGCACCACCTTCGCCGGGTGCTCCTTCGCGTCCAGCCAGGCGAGCGTGCGCCCGGCGTCGCGCGCGAGCGCCTCTGGAGAGGGGTGGCCGGGCGAGTCGAGGCCGGGCGGCGCGACGATCAGCACCCCCACGTCCGCCGGCAGCCCGAGCGCGGCGAGCACCTCCACCGACTCGCGGAAGTACTCCTCGGTCATCCCGCCCCAGTAGACGACCCAGTCGTGGCCGCTCGCCGGCCGGCGGATGAGCGCGCGCTGCCCTTCGACCTCGATCGCCTCGAGCCCCGCGGCCCGCCCCTCGGCCGCGTTCTGCTCCACCGAGCGTGTCACGAGCGTGTAGGTGACGAGGAAGCGCGTCTGCTGCAGGCGGTGGCGCACGAAGAGCGCGGCCGCGACGAAGACCAGCCCCAGCACCGTCGAGAACCCGAGCCTCATGCGGCGCGCCTAGCACAGAAAACCCAACCGCCCGTCGGCCCGGGCAGGGTATGGGGACCCTCGTGACGAAGCCGCACTCTGCCGACGCCCACCACGCGGACGTCGCGACCACCCTCCGCAACGCGCTCAAGCTCGGCGGCTCGCTGCTGCTGACCCTGGTGATCGGGTTCGGCACCCGCATCGCGCTCCGGCGGTACCTCGGCCCGGCGGTGATCGGCCCGGTCAACTTCGCCGACGCCTTCACCACCACCGCCTTCGTCTTCGTCGGCCTCGGCATCGACACCCACGTCCGCAAGATCGTGCCCGTGACGCTCGAGGGCGCCAACGCCTTCATCGGCACCATCTTCCTCGTGCGCCTGCTGCTCTCGGCGATGGTCTTCGGGGCGATGGGGGTGGTGCTCACGTGGATGGGGCAGCCCGACTCGGTGCGCACGCTGGTGTGGGCGTACGGCGCGGCGCAGCTGGTGATGAGCTTCAACTACACCCTCGCGGCGCTGCTCCAGTCGGCGCGCACGGTCGACGGGCTGTCGGTGCTCAACGTGGTGTCGAAGCTGATGTGGGCCGCGGGCTTCGTGGCGACGATGGTCTTCCAGTGGCCGCTGGTGGGCATCCCGCTCTCGGTGCTCGCGGCGGAGCTGGTGAAGCTCATCGGTGGCTTCGTGCTCGCGCGTCGGCACGTGAAGCTGAAGCTCGAGCTGCACTGGGCGACGCTGTGGCCGACCCTGCGCGCCTCGTTCGCCTTCTACATGAACGGCGTGGCGCTGGTGGTGGTGAGCCGCTTCGACGTCAACGTGCTCAAGGTGGCCACCGTCGACGCGGAGGTCGGCCTCTACAGCGCCGCCTCGGAGATCGCGCAGATCACCCTGGTGATGACGCCGATGATGACCGGCGTGGTGATGCCGCTCTTCGCGCGCACCCAGGCGCGCAGCCCCGACGAGTTCTACGCCATCGTCCGCCGCACCGTGGAGCTGGTGCTGGTGCTCGCCGCGCCCGTCTCGCTCATGCTCAGCCTCGGCGCCGACGTCTGGGTCCAGCTCCTGCTCGGCGAGCAGTACGCGCCGGCGGCGTGGGCGCTGAGCATCCTCTCGCCGTCGCTGCTGCTGACGTACATCGCGGTGATCATCGCCACCGCGCTCAACATGAACGATCAGGGGTGGACGGTGACGCTCACCTCGACGATGAGCATGTTCGTCAACCCGATCGCCGTGCTGTCCTTCGTCGCGCTCTCGAAGTCACTCGGCTGGGGCGAAGGAGGCGGCGGCGCGGCCTGTGCCCTGGCGGCGGTCACCACCGAGTCGCTGGTGGTGACGGTGATGTTCTGGCGCTTCGGGCGCGTGGCCCTCGACGCGCGGCTGATCAAGGTGCTGCTCAAGACGGCGGCGGTGGGCGCGGTGGTGTTCGCCATCGATCGCTCCTTCCTCCAGCCGCTCGGCCCGGCGCGGCTGGTGCTCGACGGCCTGCTCTACCTCGGACTGGTGCTCGGCACGGGCGCGGTCTCGGTGCAGGACACCCTCGCCTTCGTGCGCCAGGTGCGCAGCGCCCGCCAGCAGCAGCCGGTCGTCGCCGCCACTTGACGCAGGTCGCCGCGCAGCCTAGGAAACCTCGCTTTCTGCAGGATTTCTGCCAGTTCAGTTGAAAGGAACACCATGGCCCGCGTAACCGTCGAAGACGCCCTTCCCCACGTCGACAACCGCTTCGCCCTCGTGCTGCTCGCGAGCAAGCGCGCGCGTCAGCTCATGGCCGGCGCCCGCCCGCTCGTCGAGCACTCGAAGAACAAGCCCTGCGTGCTCGCGATCCGCGAGATCGCCACCGGCCACGTGAAGTTCGATCGCGACGTGCGCGAGGCGCTGATGGGCAAGTTCAACCAGCCCGCCGCGCAGAGCTGAAACCTCCAGCGCGCCGCGCAGCACCGGGCCCTGCTTTCCGCTTCGGGAGGCAGGGCCTTCGTGTGTCCGTCGCTACCGCGCCTCGAGCAGCTTCTGCTTGAGCGCGTCGCGGTTGGCCTGCTGGGCGAGATCGTGCGTGGTGAGGTTGAAGCGCGCGCGCTCGCGGCCGCTCGAGTCGAGGATCACCACGTCGCGGTACTCCACGCGCCACAGCGCCCACGCCTCGACGCTCGGCACGTCCTGCAGCCAGGGCAGCACGCGGCCATCGGTCATCTGCGCGTTGGAGGCCTCGTAGCCGATGCCGTTGACGCCGATGAACTGGAAGGCGCCGGGGAACTCGGCGTCGAGCTCGAGCTGCATCGCGTTGAGGGAGCCAAACTGGCTCCGGCAGTAGCCTCAACTCGAATGGCCGAAGTACCAGCCGCTCACCTTGCCCGCGTAGTCGACCTGCGAGACCTGCTGGCCGAAGCGGGGCGAGGCGGGGTTCACGTCTTCCAGCGAGAACGACGCGACGTCGAGCGCGGTCTTCTGCCTGGGCGGGGTCGCCCCCGGGCCACACGAGAACACCAACAGGCCGAGCACCACGAGCGCCGCGCGCGTCATGACGCCGACACTACCTCACTGATGAGCTCGTCGAGCACCCGACCGGCCATCTCGCGCTCGCCGGGGTAGCTCAGGCGCGCCACCGCCTCCTCGAGCGTCACCCAGCGCGCGACGTCGACCTCCTTGCGCATCGCCTGGGTGATCTGATCGATCTCTCCCGACTCCCAGCGGAAGACGTAGAAGCTGACGCACTTGAAGATCGTCTTGCCCTTGAAGCGGTAGACGTACTTCACGTCGCCCAGCTTCTTGATGCAGCTGACGACGAGGCCGGTCTCCTCGAAGATCTCGCGCTCGGCGGTCTGCTGCGAGGTCTCGCCGCGCTCGATGTGCCCCTTGGGGAGCGCCATCACGTTGCGGCCGGCGGGCTTGATCACCGCCACCTCGGCGCGGCCCTCCACGACGCGCAGCACGACGCCACCTGCTGAGTACTCACGCGTCGCGACCACGAGGCCGGTTGTAGATCAGCGCGCGGCCCGCGCGAAGTACTGGAGCTTCGCCTCCGCCCCGAGCCGGTAGGCGTGCCGCAGCTCCGAGAGCAGGCGATCGAGCTGGCCGTGCCTGACGATGGGCAGCAGCCGCTCGCAGTAGGCCTTCGCCAGCCGGTTCGCCTCGAGGTACCGCCACCGCTCCGGCTCCGACAGCGACGGCCGCAGCGCGACCCGCTCGAAGAGGCGGCCCATGAGGCTGCCCGCCCAGCGGCCGGCGTGGAGCCCCCAGCGCCACAGCGTGCAGATCGCGAACTTGTCGACCTCCGCCTGCGCCTCGAGCTCGAGGAGCGAGACGCTGCGCTCGAGCCGCGCGGTGTGCGCCACGTAGAGGAAGTGCGAGACCCCCTCGGCCACCTCGCACAGCTCGCCCAGCTCCGCCTCGAGCCCTGCCCTCGTCACCCGCTCGAGCAGCGCCGGCTCGAGGTACAGCGCCAGCTCGAGGCCGTCGGCGCCCTCCGAGACCAGCAGCTCCTCGCGCGCGCGCCCCGAGGCGCCGAGCTGCCGGGCGGCTTCCGCGTCGACCAGGAAGTCCTTCGCCCGGTACTCGCAGCGGATGCCGTAGATCGCCTCGAGCTGCTCCTGGATGACGTCGAGCACGCGGGCCTCAGTTCGCCAGGCTCTTCTTCTTCGGCAGCATGCCCGCGTCGATCAGCACCGACTCGAGCCGCGCGTTGCCGGTGCGCGACCACGACTCGAACACCTGGAGCTGCCCCTGCGGGCCGGTGGCCGCCATCCCCCGCGCGGCGATCTCCTCCAGCACCTCCACCAGCGAGCCGAACTTGGCGCACAGCTCCTGGTACACGCCCGCGAACGACGAGCTGCCGGCCAGCTCCGCGAGCGCGCTGTAGGCGTTGCGGCCCATCTGCACGTAGTAGTCGGGGCCCACCGCGCGATCCTTCAGCGAGCCGTGGAAGAAGCCCGCGGTGTACAGCGAGGTGTCACCCAGCCGGCGCAGCGTGCGGATCTTCTCGTCCCGCTCCTGCTGCAGCGCCCGGTGGTAGAGCAGCGCCAGCGGCTCCGTCTCGCGCCTGCCGTCGACCTCCTGGGTGAAGAGCTTCTCGGCCTGCGCGTAGTCCGACAGGAGGTTCACCACGTAGAACTCGGTGACCTCCTCGATCGACACCCGCTGTCGCCGCACCACCTCACCGACGATCAGCCTGAAGAACTCCTTGAGCGAACCCCCGAGTACCAGCTGACTCATGCGTGCTGCCTCCTGCGCGTTTCCTCATGGATGGTATCGGCACGCCTCCGGAATCTCAAAAATAGCCGAGCCATTCCGGTGGGTTGCGTTGGCACTCGAGCCGGGGGAGCGCCAGCGGGCCCGAAGCGGCGCGTTGGCAGACGAACAGGTCGAGTGCCAGATCGTGCCTTGACGCTCGGGAGACCACGGTTATATCGACCGCGCCATCGGCTCTGGCACTCGCCAGGTTCGAGTGCCAACCGGTTCGACAACGCAGTCACCACCCATCAAGGAGCACACGCCATGAAGATTCGTCCCCTGCACGACCGTCTGATCGTCAAGCGCCTCGCCGAGGACACGAAGACCAAGGGCGGGATCATCATCCCCGACTCCGCGAAGGAGAAGCCGCTGGAGGCGAAGGTGGTCGCGGTCGGCAACGGCAAGATCCTCGAGGACGGCAAGGTTCGCCCGATGGACATCAAGGCCGGCGACACCATCCTCTTCAGCAAGTACTCGGGCACCGAGGTGAAGATCGAGGGTGAGGAGCACCTGATCCTCCGTGAGGAAGACGTGCTCGGCGTCATCGAGAAGTAATCCCCTCCACTTCCCAGAAAAGAGAAAGCAACCATGTCCGCCAAAGACATTGTCTTCGACACGAAGGCCCGCGACGCGATCCTCCGTGGCGTCAACACCCTCGCCGACGCGGTGAAGGTGACCCTCGGCCCCAAGGGCCGCAACGTCGTCATCGAGAAGTCGTTCGGCTCGCCGACGATCACCAAGGACGGCGTCACCGTCGCCAAGGAGATCGAGCTCGAGAACAAGTTCGAGAACATGGGCGCGCAGATGGTGAAGGAGGTCGCGTCGAAGACCTCCGACACCGCGGGTGACGGCACCACCACCGCCACCGTGCTCGCCCAGGCCATCTTCCGCGAGGGCGCCAAGCTCGTCGCCGCCGGCCACAACCCGATGGAGATCAAGCGCGGCATCGACAAGGCCGTCGCGGCCATCGTCGCGGAGATCAAGAAGCTCGCGAAGCCCACCACGGGCACCAAGGACATCGCCCAGGTCGGCACCATCTCGGCCAACGGCGACACCACGATCGGCAACATCATCGCCGAGGCGATGGAGAAGGTCGGCAAGGAAGGCGTGATCACGGTCGAGGAGGCGAAGGGCCTCGAGACCGAGCTCGACGTGGTCGAGGGCATGCAGTTCGACCGCGGCTACCTCTCGCCGTACTTCGTGACCAACCCGGACCGCATGGAGGTCGAGCTGGTCGACCCCTTCATCCTCATCTACGAGAAGAAGATCTCGTCGATGAAGGATCTGCTCCCGGTGCTCGAGCAGGTCGCGCGCTCGGGCAAGCCGCTGCTGATCGTCGCCGAGGAGGTCGAGGGCGAGGCGCTCGCGACGCTCGTGGTGAACAAGATCCGCGGCGTGCTGAACGTGGCGGCGGTGAAGGCGCCCGGCTTCGGTGATCGCCGCAAGGCGATGCTCGAGGACATCGCGATCCTCACCGGCGGCAAGATGATCGCCGAGGACCTCGGCATCAAGCTCGACGGCGTGACCCTCACCGATCTCGGCCGCGCCAAGCGCATCAAGATCGACAAGGACAACACCACCATCATCGACGGCGTGGGCGCCGAGGCCGACATCCAGGCCCGCGTGAAGCAGATCCGCGCGCAGATCGAGGAGACCACCTCCGACTACGACCGCGAGAAGCTCCAGGAGCGCCTCGCGAAGCTCGTCGGCGGCGTGGCGGTGATCCACGTCGGCGCGGCCACCGAGACCGAGATGAAGGAGAAGAAGGCCCGCGTCGAGGACGCGCTCCACGCGACCCGCGCGGCCGTCGAAGAGGGCATCGTGCCCGGCGGCGGCGTGGCCTTCATCCGCTCGCTCAAGGCGCTCGACGGGCTGCAGGTCAACGCCGAGGAGAAGTTCGGCGTGGACATCATCCGCCGCTCGCTCGAGGAGCCGCTCCGTCAGATCGCCGGCAACGGCGGCCTCGAGGGCTCGGTGATCGTCAACAAGGTCAAGGAGGGCACGGGCGCCTTCGGCTTCAACGCCGGCACGGGCACCTTCGAGGACCTCCTCGCCGCGGGCGTCATCGACCCGGCGAAGGTCTCGCGCTGCGCGCTGCAGAACGCGGCGTCGGTCAGCTCGCTGATGCTCACCACCGAGGCGATGATCGCCGAGAAGCCGAAGGACGAGTCGGCTCCCGCGATGCCCGCCGGCGGCGGCATGGGCGGCATGGGCGGCATGGGCATGTAAGCCCTCCGCGGTGAAGGTTCGCCTTCGCCCCACGGCCTCCAGTCGAAAGACTGGGGGCCGTTGTCATTTCAGCACCCGGCGTTACACACACCGCATGAAAGACGTGACCATCTACACGACGAACTACTGCCCCTGGTGCCGCCAGGCCGAGAAGTTCCTCGAGAGCAAGGGCGTGCCCTTCAAGAACGTCGACGTCACCGACGATCCCGCGATGCGCGAGAAGCTCGTCGAGCTCACCGGGCAGAAGACGGTGCCGCAGATCTTCGTGGGCACCGAGAGCATCGGCGGCTACTCCGACATGATGGCGCTGCACCACAAGGGGCAGTTCGAGCCGAAGCTGAACGCCTGAGGCGCGCCGGCTACGGGCACGCCCCGGGATGCGCGACGGCGGTGCCGAGGTGCGGGGCGAGCTCCGCGCACGCGAGCGTCTCGCCCTCGCAGCTGCAGACCGGCGTGGCCACCTCGCACGAGAACGGCGGTCGCGGCCGCGGCAGGCACTGCCCGCCGCTGCACGCGGAGCAGTACTCGTCGGGGGCACAGTCGCGCGCTCCGGAGCAGCTCGGCTTGCAGAGCCCCTCGTGGCGCACCTCGACCCCCGCCTGCGCCGCGAGGCACGGGTTGCCGTAGGCGACGGCGTCCTTCCCGCACACCGGCGCGAGCTCGTTGACACAGCCGAGCGGCCGCTTGAGGCACCGGCGCTCGCCGAACGTCGAGGCGCACAGCTCGTCGGGCGCGCAGTCGTCGTTCGAGCTGCACGGCGGCGCCAGCCGACACCGTCCGAGAGTGCGGATGCCTCGGCCCGCCCGCGCCGCCTCGCACTGGCTCGGGTACTCGCGCCCGTCGCAGCCGCAGGCTGGCGCGTCCACCTGCGCGCACGACGTCGGGCGAGGACGACACACCGACGGCTGATCGGTGTCGCTGCACGTGTCGGAGGGGACGAAGGCGCAGTAGTGCGAGGCCGGGCACCCGCCCTGCCAGTAGCCGCACGCCCGGCCGACGGGGCTGCCGTCGCACTGGACCTCGGTGCACGACCAGCGACCGTCCGCCTCGCAGGTGCAGGTGTTGCAGCCATCGCCGGAGGGCAGCACCGTGCCGACCGGCGAGCCGTTGCACTCGGGGAGCGCCTCGCACTCCGCGCGCGTGCGGAAGGCGGAGAAGCCCTCGCCCCAGAAGCCCCAGCACGCGTACTCGCAGCACGCCCCCGTCGCCGCGTCGCGGAGCCAGGACGTGCCGCCGCCCGGGCAGTCGGTCGGAGGCGGTGCACAGGCGGTCGTCACGCAGCCGCCGTCAGGGCAGGCGCGCGCGCGGAGCTCGACGAGCGGATCGACAGGCGCACCGGAGCAGCCGAGCAGCACGAGGACGAGGGCCGGGGCGCGTCTCACCATGCCGATTCGACACCCGGCCCGCGATCGCTGGGTCACGCCACGCGCACGTCGAGCGTCGCGCCCGTACGCCCCGCGAGCTCTCGGAGCAGCGCCTCGACGTGCTCGCGCTCGCTCCACACGAGGCTCTCGCTGGGCATGTAGAAGCTGCCCACCTCGCCGATCGAGCCGCGCATCGACCAGCCGAGCGCCGGCGCGCAGTCGTCGCCCCCCGAGTCTCCGGCGAGGACGAGCGTCCGGGGCGACCAGCCGACGGCCGCCAGCGCCCGCTCCAGCTCGCCGAGCCGCGAGAGCGAGCCCCCGCTCACCATGCCGCTCACCGCCTTCACCTCGAGCTCGGCGCCCAGCGCCAGCGCCCGCGCCTGGAGTGCGCCCGCCGCCCCCGCCGACGCCTCGCCCAGCGTCGCGCCCCCCACCGTCGCCTCGAGCTGGAAGTCGGGGCCGGTGAGCGTGAGGAAGAGCCCGACCGTCGCGGTCTCGCCAACCGTCCGGAAGTGGGCCTTCAGCTCCGCGGGCGTCAGGGTGCCGAGGTAGTGCCGGCGGGCCTCGTCATCGAGGCGGCGGAAGTGCGCGATGTAGGCCTTCGGGTTGACCGCCGCGAGGGCGGGGGTGAGGAGCTCGCGCACAGGCGCCGTTAACCCCGATTTCGTTTGGAATTCAACGACTTGGAGGTGACTGTCGCTGCGACGATTCAGGCAGGTGCGGGACACCGATCGCCGTGGTACTCAGGAGGCGAGTGCCGGCCCGTTCGCCGCCCTCCCGACACAAGATCCGAGGTAGCGAAAGCTCCCGGGGGCGTGCTCGATCGGAGGAAAGCTGAACAGGCCGGCACTCGTCTTGATTGCTCCGGTCGTGCGTGACGGCTCGCAAACTGCCGCGAGCCATCCCCACGCCCTCCGCTGCCTCCGGCGGTCTTGATTGCTCCGGTCGTGCGCGCGGCCACCTCTGGCTATGGTGCCGCGCCGTGCTTCGTGCGCTCGTGCTCCTCGTGGTGGTCTCCGGCTGCGCGTCGGGCATCACCCGCACCGTCCGTCCCCCGAAAGAGCCGCTGCAGCTCTCGGCCCTCGTCGTGCCCGCGGTGCGCATCACCGGCGCCGAGCCGAGCGGCTGGCGATCCTTCGAGCTCGCCCAGCGGCAGGTCGACGTGCTGCTGCGGCAGGCGGGCGATCGGCTCGCCTTCTTCGGCCCCTCCGAGGTGCAGATCTCCCGGTGGGACGAGCCGGGCTGGCTGGGCACCACCGCCCTGCCGGCGATCACCCGCGCCGCGGTCCCCGTCGAGCAGGTGGTGGTGCTCAAGACGACCGCCGAGCTGCGCCTGGCCAGCTCGCTCCAGGAGCGCGAAGACAGCCAGGGCCTCGCGAAGGGCGGCACGCGCTCGCAGGAGTCGACCTGGCTGCTCAGCATGGAGCTGGTGCACCCCAGCTCGCGCCAGGTGCTGGCCGAGCTCTCCGCCCAGGTGACGATCGATCCCTTCGCGCCCCCGACCGGCGAGGAGGAGTTCGATCCCGCGCCGCCGATGACGCACCTCCTCGAGACGATGACCAGGGAGGCGCTCGCCGTGGCGCGCCGCTGGGAGGCCGACCTGAGCACGGCGCGCGACTCCGGCCTCACCCTCGCCCTCTCGCCGGCGATCACCGCCGCCCAGCCCGACGCGAAGGGCGCCCAGACCGATCCGCTCCAGGCCGAGGTGTGGATGCAGGCCCGCGCGCGCTTCCTCACCCCGTGGCTGACCGACGACCTGGTGGCGAAGCTCGCGCGCACGGCGCCCGCCCTCTACGTGGTCGCCGCGCCCGGTGACGCACCGGTGCAGCCCGGCGATCTGATCCTCTCCGTCGACGGGCAGCCAGCCCTGCCCCAGGTGCTCGCACGCAAGCGCCTCCGCGGCGTGCCGGTGGAGGTGCGTGTGGGCCGGGGCGGCGTGGAGCGGGACACGGTCATTCCGTGAGCGGGCCTGCCATACGGGCTACAGTCGGCGCGACATGGTCGAGACCACCGAATCGGTCACCATTCCCGGCGACAGCATCACGCGCGTCCCCATCCGCGAATGGACCGTCGAAGTCATCGGAGGCCCTGACAAGGGCAAGTCGATCTCCGCGCTCACCTCCGGGCTGGTGCGGGTCGGCTCGGACGAGAGCAACGATCTCGTGCTCAGCGACAACACCGTCAGCCGCAAGCACCTCGAGATCGAGCGCACGCCGCGCGGGCTGCTGCTGCGCGATCTCAACTCGCGCAACGGCACGTTCCTCGGCGGGCGGCCGACGCTTCAGGCCTTCCTCGAGCCGGGCGACAAGATCGATCTCGGCAAGACGCGGCTGACCATCAAGCAGAAGTCGCGCGAGACGGAGATCGAGCTCGACGGCGGCGAGCAGTTCGGCGACCTGGTGGGCGTCTCGGAAGCGATGCGCATCGCCTTCGCCGAGCTCCGGCGCGTCACGCGCGAAGACGTCACGCTGCTCATCGAGGGCGAAACCGGCACCGGCAAGGAGCTCGCCGCGCGCGCGGTGCACGCCTACTCGGTGCGGCGCTTCGGCCCGTTCCGCGTGGTCGACTGCGCGAACCTCACCGACGCCGGCGCCGAGCGGGAGCTGTTCGGCCCCGACGGGGCGTTCGCCACCGCGCAGGGCGGCATCATCTTCCTCGACGAGGTGGCCGAGCTCCCGCTCGCGGTGCAGCCGCGGCTCCTGCGGATCCTCGAGACACGGGAGCTCCCCGGCGGCAAGAAGCTCGACGCCCGCATCATCGCCGCCACCGCGCGCAACCTCGCCGAAGAGGTCCAGCAGCACCGCTTCCGCCAGGAGCTCTTCTTCCGCATCGCGGTGGCCCGGGTGCGCCTGCCGCCGCTCCGCACGCGGAAGATCGACATCCCCACGCTGGCGCGCCACCTGGTGAAGGGGCTCACCACGCCGATCGATCTCTCGCCCCAGATGCTGTCGCTGCTCGAGGGCTACGACTGGCCGGGCAACGTGCGCGAGCTTCGCAACGTGCTCGAGCGCGGCGCGCTGATGCAGGCCACGGGGAACTCGAGCTGGCTCGAGCTGCTGGTGCCGTCGGATCGCCGGCCCGATCGCTCGTCGCTGCTCGAGGTCGCTTCGCGGCTCCCGTACCACGAGGCGAAGGACCGCGTGCTGGCCGACTTCGAGAAGCACTACTTCGCCGAGGTGATGAAGCAGTGCGGGTACGACATCAAGGTCGCCGAGGAGCGCACCGGGCTGTCGATGCAGTCGCTCTACCGCCTGCTCAAGAAGAACGGCCTCCGCCTCAAGGATCTCAAGAACGCCGACGGCCTCGGCTGAGCCGTCAGAGCACGCGCCCGTCGTCCGTCGAGGACCCCTTCACCCGAAGCGAGGTGCACCATGGCGACCCTCAACATCACCTGGAACGGCCTCTCGGCCGACTACGCGCTCGAGCTCGACGCGCGCGTTTCCGACGCTGACATCAAGCGCATCGCGGTCGAGGTGGTGCGCGCGGGCAACGTGCCCGGCCTCGCGCTCCCGCACCTCGCCGACGGCGCCTTCGACGGCTTCGTGGTCGATCGCCTGCAGGGCGGGCAGCGCATCTACCTGCGCCCGAAGGTCCCCTTCGGCGCCTGATCGCCCATGGCGCCCGGGGCTCCCATGCGAATCGTCTTCTGCGGCGTGGGAGCCCTCGGCTCCACCGCGGCGATGCTCTGCCGCAACCTCGACGCGACGCTGGTGTTCGTCGACTTCGATCGCGTCGAGTCGAAGAACCTGCTCGCGCAGGCCTACGTCAAGCAATCGGTCGGGAAGAACAAGGCCGAGGCGCTCAAGGCGCAGCTGCTCAACTTCCACGGCGTGAAGGCGGAGGCCTTCGGCGTTCGCCTCACCGCGGACAACGTCGCGGCGCTCACCCGAGACGCCGGGCTGATCGTCGACTGCTTCGACAACGCGGCCAGCCGCCGGGTGCTCTCGGAGCACGCGCGGGCCACCGGGCAGGCGCTGCTCCACGCGGCGGTGAGCGGTGACGGCACCTTCGGGCTGGTGCGGTGGGACGAGCGCTTCGTGCCCGACGCGGAAGACGTCGCGGGCCAGGCGACCTGCGAGGGCGGTGAACACCTCCCGCTCATCGGGCTGCTCGGGGCGAGCATCGCCCGCACCGTGCAGGACTTCCTGAAGGGAGGCACCCGGCGCGACTCGATGGTGGGCCTCGCCGCGGTGACCCCGACCGCCCCATGACGCCCCTCGACGCCGCGTGGAGCGCGCTGCTCGCGTCCCCCGACGACGACGCGGCGCTGCGCGTGCTGGGCGACGCGCTCCTCGACGCGGGAGATCCCCACGGCGAGCTGATCCAGCTCCAGCTCGCGCCCGACGTCGATCGCGAGCTCGTCGATCGTCACGTGGCCACCCACGCCGCGCGGCTCCTCGGTGACGAGCGGCGCCTGCTCGCCTGGTCGCTCTCGTTCGCGCGCGGCTTCGTGTTCGCCGCCGGGCCGCTGATCGAGCCGGCCGAGCTCGACGCGCTCCTCGGGCTGCCCATCGCGAAGCTGCTGCGCCGGCTCCGCCTCGAGGAAGTCTCACCCCAGCTCGTCGAGCGCCTCCTCGCCCATGCGCCGGCCGCGCTCGAGGAGCTGTGGCTGGTCGGCGCGGCGTCGACGCGGCAGCCCGGCGCCGAGAGCACGGGGCAGCCGATCGCGCCGCTCCTCGCGACACTCCCCCACCTCGAGACGCTGCTGCTCCAGGGGCTCCGGCCTGACTTCACCGACGCCCGCAGCGCCCGGCTGGAGCTGCTCTTCCTCGACGCGCAGGCAGGGGTGAGGGGGCTCGAGTCGGCGCGGCTCGAGGCGCTCCGCGAGCTGACCGTCACCCTGCCCTTCCGTCAGCTCGAGCTGCCGCTGGCGCTGCTCGCGGGCGAGGTGACGCCGAAGCTCCGGCACCTCAGCGTGGGCGGCGCGCTGTGGCCGACGCAGCTCCAGGAGCTCGCCGGCAGCGCGCTCTTGCGCCAGCTCGAGGTGCTCACCCTGAGCGTCGGCCCCGAGACGGGCTGGTACCCGGTGCTCCTCCAGAACCCCGAGCGCTTCGCGCACCTCCAGCGCATCCACCTCCGGCGCGACCGCCACCACCCCGACTGGGTCGCGACGCTCAAGGAGCTCCTGCCGCGCGTGCACTACGTGGGTATGAGCTGAGGGGCGATCTTCTCGAGATCGCCGAGGCTCGTCACCGTCACCACCTGCGTCACCGCGCGCGCGTAGTTCGGCATCTCGCTGTCACCGAAGCCCCAGTTCGAGCGCGGCTCGGTGCAG
>JBMORD010000226.1:0-11246 GCA_049322495.1 Myxococcota bacterium
GTCGAGGTCGTTCGTCACGGTGTGCGCCGGCGGAGAGCGGGACCTTTCCGGCTGATCAGTGTGCGGCCGTGCTGCGCTGATTCGCTGATGTCGTTCGTCACGGTCCGGCTGAGTAACCCGCGGCGCTGAATGCGTGCAGCGCTGATTCGCTGATGTCGTTCGTCATGGTCCGGCTGAGGAACCCGCGGCGCTGAATGCCGTGCTGCGCTGATTTGCACCGGGCGCGGGCGGTCGGTCGAGGCCGTGCGTCACGGCGCGCGCCGGCGGAGAGCGGGAGCTTTCCGGCTGATCAGCCTGCGGCCGTGCTGCGCTGATTCGCTGATGTCGTTCGTCACGGTCCGGCTGAGGAACCGCGGCGCTGGATCCGTGCTGCGCTGATTCGCGCCGGGCGCTGGCGGTCGGTCGAGGTCGTTCGTCACGGCGCGCGTCGGCGGAGAGCGGGAGCTTTCGAGAGACCCCAGCCTCGAGCGCGAGCGCGTGCTTCGCATCAGCGCCGTCGGCACTCAGTTGGCCCGTGCGTGTCGGTCACTTCACATGCTCAGCATCGCCGCCGTCGTTGCGCTCGTGCATCGCCCGGAGCGCGCACGAACTGGGGGTGCGAACGTGCGTGCGCGCGACACCGTGAGGCCCCCAGAACGTCTTCCGCGGCGAAGTGAACGTCACCATCGTCACCCTGGCGGTCCGAGGTGAGGGGCTGCGCCGTGACGTGCTGGGCGACCAACGACCGTCATCACACCGTTCCCTGAGCCACTGGCCTCCGAGTCGCCAGCCCGCCGAAAGCACGCGAAGCTCCCCGCGAGATGATCAGCGTCCGCCTCCATCGCGTGGATCAGCCGGGTGTCGAGCTCGAGGCCGGGTCGCTCCGCGACGCGCTCGTCGCGCACGCCATGCGCGCCTGGCCAGCGGAGTGCGTCGGCGCGCTCTTCGGCACCACCGCGCCGCTCAGCGCGCTCGAGCTCGAGAACGCCGCGCCCGCGCCCGGCCGCGAGTTCGAGCTGTCGGCGCGCGAGTACCTCCGCGCCGAAGCCGAGGCGGAGCGCCGCGGCCTCCCGCTGCTCGGCTTCTACCACTCGCACCCCGGCGGCGCGGCCGAGCCATCCGCGCGCGACCGCGCGCTGTTCGGCCACTTCCCGGTCCAGGTCATCATCGAAGTGCGGGGAACTCCTGGCCCGGCGATGCCCGGGGGCCGGTAAATCGGCTCAGTGCGTCATTGGTGGTACCCTGCACGGGCCCCATGTCCCTTCGCCTGCTCCTGCCCCTCTGCGTGCTCGCGGTGTCGTCCGCGTGCGGCTCGAAGAACAACTGCCCGAACCTCGACGACGGCAACCCGTGCACCGACGACGTCTGCAGCAGCGGCGTCGTGCGGCACACGCCGACGGTGAGCGGCACGGCGTGCGCCAGCGGCGTCTGTGACGGCGTCGGCCAGTGCGTGCAGTGCCTGAGCGACCGCGACTGCGTGGCGCCCGCGGTGTGCAACATCGTCACCCGGAGCTGCGGCACCTCGACCGGCTCCTGCTCCGACGGCATCCGCAACGGCACCGAGACGGGGGTCGATTGCGGTGGCGCGTGCGCCCCGGCGAGCCAGTGCGTGCTCAACGGCGGCTGCAACGTGCCGATGGACTGCGTCACCGGCGCCTGCGCGGGCGGCAAGTGCGTGGCGGCGCGCTGCGGTGACGGCATGCAGCAGCCCAACGAAGGCTGCGACGACGGCAACGGAATGAACGGAGACGGCTGCGACGACGGGCCCGGCGGCTCGTGCAAGCCGACCGGCTGCGGCAACGGCACCGTCACCGGCAACGAGACCTGCGACGACGGCAACATGATGAACGGCGACGGCTGCGACAACAACTGCACGCGCAGCGGCTGCGGCAACGGGCAGATCGGCGGCACCGAGACGTGTGACGACGGCAACGCGCGCGGCGGCGACGGCTGCTCGGCGGGCTGCCGGGTCGAGTCGGGCTACACCTGCGCGATGTCGCCGTCGGTGTGCGTCAGCTCCTGCGGCGACGGCACCATCAACAACGGCGAGCAGTGCGACGACGGCAACCGCACCGCCGGCGACGGCTGCTCGATGAACTGCTTCCAGGAGACCGGCTTCACCTGCAGCGGCGCGCCCTCGACGTGCACCAGCACCTGCGGCGACGGCATCCCCGTCGGCCAGGAGACCTGTGACGACCACAACACCGCGCCCGGCGACGGCTGCTCGGCGACCTGCCTCGTCGAGCCGGGCTACCAGTGCGGCGGCACTCCGTCGTCGTGCGCTGGCCTCTGCGGAGACGGCCTCGTCGCCGCTGCCGAGGCCTGCGATGACGGCAACACCATGAGCGGTGACGGCTGCTCGAACGCGTGCCGCATCGAGGCGGGCTACGCGTGCACGGGCATGCCGTCGGTCTGCTCCGGCAACTGCGGCGACGGCGTGCGCCAGGGCAACGAGGGCTGTGACGACGCGAACATGATCAGCGGTGACGGCTGCTCTTCGTGCGCGGTCGACCCGGGCTACGCGTGCACCGGCGCGCCGTCGGTGTGCAGCGCGGTCTGTGGCGACGGCATCAAGGGCGGCACCGAGCCGTGTGACGACGGCAACACCATGGCCGGCGACGGCTGCTCCGCGACGTGCACCGTCGAGGCGGGGTACTCGTGCACCGGCTCACCTTCGACGTGCACCGTGCGCTGCGGCGACGGCGCGAAGGCCGCCAGCGAGGGCTGCGACGACGGCAACACCACCGCGGGCGATGGCTGCTCCGCGACCTGCGCCGTCGAGATGTTCTTCACCTGCACCGGC
The DNA here is from genome assembly GCA_049322495.1 of Myxococcota bacterium. Taxonomy (GTDB): domain Bacteria; phylum Myxococcota; class Myxococcia; order Myxococcales; family Myxococcaceae; genus Archangium_A. The sequence continues at coordinate 2,783 of JBMORD010000226.1, forward strand.
ACCAACCCCTCGGTGTGCCGCGGCGTCTGTGGTGACGGCGTGGTGGTGACGGGCGAGGCGTGCGACGACGGCAACACCGCCAACGGCAACGGCTGCTCCGCGACGTGCACCGTGGAGATCGGCTTCACCTGCGCGGGCATGCCCTCGGTGTGCACCACCTCGTGCGGCGACGGCGCGAAGGCCAGCACCGAAGGCTGCGACGACGGCAACGTCACCGCGGGCGACGGCTGCTCGGCGAGCTGCACCGTCGAGCTGGGGTGGACCTGCTCGGGCGCGACGCCGTCGGTGTGCGTGATGCGCACGCCGCGCTGTGGCGACGGCTTCGTCGACGCGCCCGAGCTGTGCGACGACGGCAACCTGCTGCCCTTCGACGGCTGCAGCAGCAACTGCCGCCCCGACTGGACCGAGGTGGAGCCGAACGAAGACGGCTCGCCTTCGACCGGCGGCAGCGGCATCACCGGCAACGACGTCAACGCCACCGCCATCACCAACGCGAACAACAACGGCGCGCGCCTCGCGTCGCAGGGGAGCACCGGCATCCTCGCCACGCTCTCGCCCGCGGGCGACGAGGACGTGTTCGCCATCACCAACGACACCAGCTCGTCGGTGACGGTGCGCCTCGACGTGTGGAACCGCGCGTCGGGCTACGGGTACAACGCGGTGTGTGGCACCAGCATCGACACCGGCCTGCGGGTGCTCAACTCGGCGCTCACGGTGCTGACGTCGAACGACGACCGAAACGGCACCGTGGACCGTTGCTCAGGCGCCTCGGTGGCGCTCTCGCCCGGGCAGACCATCTACGCCCACGTCTCGGAGTTCGGCGACGACGCCACGGTGTCGGCGTACGGGCTGAGCATCTCGTTCGTGCGCTGTGGCGACGGCGTGGTGACGGCAGGGGTCGAGGCCTGCGACGACGGCAATGGCGCCTCGGGTGACGGCTGCTCGGCGACCTGCACCATCGAGGCGGGCTACCAGTGCAGCGGCACGCCGAGCGTCTGCCGGGCGCCCGAGTCGCAGTGCAACGACGGCGTCGACAACGACGGGGACTCGCTGAGCGACTGTGCCGACGCCGACTGCGCGGCGGGGTGCGGCACCTTCCCCGCGTGCTCCGCGGGGCAGCAGCTCATCGTGAAGAACTCGGGCACGCTGAACCTGAGCATCCCCGACTCGACCACTCCGGGCGTGAGCAGCACCATCACCACCACCGCGAGCGGCACCATCGCGCGGCTCGGCATCCGGGTGAACATCACGCACACCTTCGATGCCGACCTCGACATGACGCTGCAGCGCAGCTCCGGCGCGGCGCTCGACGTGTCGAGCGACAACGGCAGCCTCAACGACAACTACACCAACACCGTGTTCGACTCGACGTGCGCGACTTCGGTGACGGCCGGGGCGGCGCCCTTCACGGGCTGCTTCGCGCCGGAGGCCTCGTTCACCAGCGCGTACGTCGGCCTCTCCGCGGCGAGCACCTGGACCTTCGCGGTGGCAGACGACCTGACGAGCGACACCGGCACGCTCAACAACTGGTCGATCATGATGTGCGTGACGCCGTGAGCGAGGGCGCCTCGGCTCCCGCGGGTGCGCCGGTCCTCGCGGGGCTGGCGGTGCTCGCGTCGTCGGCGATCGTCTTCGGCTTCCTGGTGCAGCTGGTGCTCTCGGAGTCGGCCGGCCCTCCGCTCGAGTGGTCGGATCTCGCCGGCGGCGGGCTCACCTCGGGGCTGAGCGCGCTGGTGCTGATCATCTCGCTGCGCGCGTGGCTGCGCGTCGTGCAGGGCGGCGCTTCGGCCGCGCCGGCCACTGCGCGGCTGGTGCCGGTGTTGCGCGGTGGGCCTCGCGGGCGGCGCGTGGTTCGCGTGGGTGGTGCAGTCGAGCCGGCGCGCGCACCTCGCGGACGTGGCGGTCGAGCTGTGCGAGCGGCCGGGCTTCTGGCGGCTGGGGCGCGAGGCGTGCGAGCTGAAGGCGCGTGCGTGCCTCGACGCGGCCTTCCGCGCCGACGAGCCCGCAGCGGCCGAGCTCGAGCCGCTCCGTGGGCGGGTGCGCACCGAGCTCGAGCGGGGAAGAGCGGAGGATGACGTCGCGGCGCGGACCGGCGGCGACACCGGCGCTGCGGCGTTCGCGGAGAAGCTGTGGTCGCGGCTGAATGAGCCGTTCTCCCTCGGGCGGAAGAACCGCGCGACGCTGGTGTGTCTCGGAGCCCTCGACGCAGGCGCGAGGTGATGCCGGCTTGCCTGCTCGAGTTGCGACGATTCGACGGCTGATCCACGGAGCGTGAGGGCGTCACGGGCGGCACTGGCGCAGCGGCGGTCGAAGCCTCAGCTCAAGGGAGCGGTGTGGTGGCGGTTGGCCGTTGCACTGCACCTCACGGGCAGCCCCTCGACGTCGTTCGCCAGGTGACGCAGGTGACTCGCGCTTCGACGCCGAACGCGTTCTGGGGCCTCGCGGTGTCGCGTCGGCGCACGTTCGCACCCCCAGTTCTTCTCAGCGTGCATGCTCGGGGCGCGCGCGGTCGCTTGCGCGCACTTCGTCATGTGCGTCACCGGGGTCGAGGGAGAGGGGCACGCGCGTGCGAGCTCACGCGCCATCACACTCGTCACCCGTGTTCCCCCGGGCTCTCGGAGTGCGTCACTTCCCGGCTGCGTCCGCGCCACCTGTCTCCGGTCAGACGCACAACTGCCCGAAGTTGGGCAGCTGCGTGTACGAGTGGAAAGTCCGCGCGGTCGGCTTCGCCGGCACTGCTGGCGCGCCACCGGCTCATCGCCAGACATCGATGACGTCCGGGCGCTGATCAGCCGCGCGACGGAGTGCTGCGTCACGTTCGGCCGTCTCGAATCAGACGCACAACTGCCGAGAGTTGGGCACCTGCGTGTACGACCGGAAACTCCCCGCGGTCGGCTTCGTCGGCACTGCTGGCGCGCCACCGGATCTGCGAGGGCGTGCGCTTCTCCGTGCGGTCCTCGAGCACGTTCGCCCCCCAGCTCGCGTCGCGCCGCTGCGCGGGTGCACCACGACTCCCACAGCACTCGCGCTGATCAGCCGCGCGCTGGAGCGCAGCGTCACGTTCGGCCCGAGATGTGCGGCCCCGCAGACGGACCGCTTCCGCACTGACGGCTCCGTGCGTCAGCCGAAGCGCGAGAGCGCGGCGTCGACGAGCGCCAGCTCGAGCCGCTGCAACTGCGCCTCAGTGAGCTTGTTGAAGTTGGCCGTGACGCGCGAGCTCCCGCCACCGATGCGCGGAGCGGTCTCCACCGTCGCCATGCCCTGCATGGGGTCCGTTCCGCGGCTCAGCGTCAGCGCCCAGCTGATCTGCTGACCTTCCTTGAACATGCCGTTCACCGTCGCGGTGAAGCCCTGGCAGGAGATCTCCCTCGTCATCGTGCGCGAGACGTTGTCGATCTCGATGGGAAAGACGTGAGCCACGCGGAAGGCCCGGCGCGCCGGCACGCCGCTCGGAGGAGCCATTCCCTGTGCAGCCATCAGCGACCGGGCGAGCTCCTCGGCCATCGCGACGTACTTCTTCTGCTCGTCATCCTTGAGCAGGCCCTTCTTCATCTGCTCGTGGAGGATCTTGAAGCCGGCAATCCACTGCGCTGGATCCATGTCGGTGAAACGCTAGCACCGCGCGCGTCACTTCGCCGCGTCGAGCACCGGCGCGATGCGCGCCTTCACCTCGTCGAAGACCACCTCGGGCGTGCGCGCGCCGTCGATGAGCGCCACGTGCGGCTCGGCGGTGAGCGACAGGAAGATGCTCCGCACCTTCGTGAGCGCGTCGAGGTTCTCGAACAGGTCCTGCCCCTCGCCGCGCGCGTGGATGCGCTCCAGCGCCACCTTCGGGTCGGCGTCGACGAGCAGCACCAGGTCGGGCTTCGGCGCGAAGGCACGGTTGGTCGCCAGCAGCGCCTTCGGGTCGAGCCCGCGCGCGCCCTGGTACGCGACGGTCGAGTAGTAGTACCGGTCGACCACCACGATGGCTCCGCGCGCGAGGGCCGGGCGGATGAGGTTCGCCACGTGCTCCCGCCGGTCCTCGAGGAAGGCGGCGAGCTCGTCCTCCGGTGACAGGCGGTGCGTGAAGCGCGCCTCGCGGATCTTCCGACCCCAGGGGCCGTGCGTCGGCTCGCGGGTGCGCACCACTTCCCAGCCCTGCGCCTCGGCCCAGTCGCAGAAGAGCTTCGCCTGCGTCGACTTGCCGGAGCCGTCGATGCCTTCGAACGCCAGCAGCACGCCGCGCTTGAGGTGCTTCATCGTGCGCGCGCTCATAGCCGCCTCTGCGCAGAATGCGTGGCAGAAAAGGGTCGCGGGCGGCCCCGCCATTGCCACGCGTCGGACCGCCGCCGAGGATGCCCCGCAATGGCTCGACCCCGCCCGTGGACCGTTCATCAGCCCGGCCCGCTCACCCAGCGCGCGCCGCACGTCTGGACCGTCGACGACCTCGTCCCGGGGCTCCCCGGCGCCACGCGGCGCATGGTCGTCGTGCGCAGGCCCGACGGCTCGCTCGTCTTCTTCAACGCCATCCCCGTGCCCGAGGCGACGCTCCAGGCCCTGCGCGCGCTCGGCAGGCCGGGGCAGCTCCTGGTGCCCAACCAGTTCCACGCGCTCGACGCGCCCGCCTTCGCGCTCAAGCTCGACGTGCCCGCGTTCGCGCCGGAGGTCGCCGTCGCCGCGCTCGCCGACCGCATGAAGTGCCAGCCCGCCACGGCGTTCCCCGCCGGCGAGGGGCTGCGTCTCTTCACCGTCGAGGGCTTCCGCACGAAGGAGCTGGTGCTGCTCGCGGGCGACACGCTCGTCACCGCCGACCTCGTCACCAACTCGCCGCACGAGCGCGGCTTCTTCGGCGTGCTGATGCGCGTCCTCGGGTTCACCGGAGACGCTCCGAAGCTGCCGAAGTTCGTCCGCCGGCGCGTGGAGGTCGACAGCGGCGCGGTGAAGCGCCTGCTCCTCGAGCTGGCGGAGCAGCCGGGCCTCACACGCCTCATTCCCTCGCACGGGACCATCATCGACCTCGACGCTCCGGCTGCGCTGCGACGGGTCGCCGAGTCGCTCTGAGCTGACCTCGAGATACGGTGTCGCGATGGGCGAGCAGGGCGTGAGGTCGCAGCTTCAGGGCGTCGTCGGCGGCTACCGGGCGCTTCCCCCGTTTCTGAAGCTGCCTGCCGTCGCGCTGGGCACGCTGGTGCTGATCATCCTCCCCGGCGTCACCTTCACGCTGCCTCCGGGGCCGCTCTGCGACGAAGGCATGTGGCTGTTCATGGAGGGCGGCTGCGACTGGGGCGAGAGCAACGTCTTCTTCTTCGGGAAGCTCGGGGTGCTGCTCTCGGTGAACGCGGTGCTGGCGGCGATGCTGCTGCTGCCGCGACTCGACGCGCGGGGGCTCTTGCCGCACCTCGTGGTGCTCGCGGCCTTCGCGCTCCTCCCCTCGTTTTCGATGCCCGGCCCTTGCGACACCTACTACGGACATCCCAACGGGAACGAGGCGCAGCTGGTCGTCGAGCTCGCGGCCTTCGCGTTGCTCGGGCTGTCGGCCCTGGGCGTGCTCCGGGGTCGGGCTGCGGTGTGGCGCATCGCCGGGCTCCTCGCGCTCAACCTCGTCAACGTCGCGGCGTTCGAGCTGGGGCTGCTCGTGACGCCGCACTGGACGTGGCTCCACACGGCGCTCATCGCGGCCGTCGAGGTGAGCGCGGCGCTGCTCGTCGCGCTCGTCGGGCGTCGCGTTGCGATTCGCGACACCTGACTTCGGCAGAACGTGCCGAGTGCGGCCTCGTCGGACGATCGTTAGCCTTTTCGAACAAGGGGGGCCCGCAGTTCATGACCGGAGACGTGCTGGTCGTCGACGATTCGCCGCAGAACACCGAGGTGCTGCACGCGCTCCTGACGTCGAAGGGGCACTCGGTGCGCGTGGCGAACGGCGGCCACGAGGCGCTGCGCCTCGCCGAGCAGCAGGCGCCGGATCTCGTGCTGCTCGACCTCCACATGCCCGACCTCGACGGGCTCGCGGTGTGCCGGGCGCTGCGGCAGCAGTCGGCGCGGCTGCCGGTGGTGTTCCTCTCGGCGTCGAAGGAGTCAGCCCTCAAGGTGCGCGCCTTCGAGTCGGGCGCGGTCGACTTCGTGAGCAAGCCGTTTCACTTCGACGAGGTGCTGGCGCGCGTCGACACGCACCTCCAGCTCAAGCGCCGCACCGAGGAGCTCGAGCGCGCCAACGCGCAGCTCCGCAGGCTCGACGAGGTGCGCCGGCACTTCATCACCGGGCTGGTGCACGACATCAAGAACCCGCTCACGCCGCTGCTGAAGAACACCGAGTGGCTCCTGGGCACGTCGGGTCTCGACGGCGAGACGGTCGAGGTGCTGCGCGACATCCACGTGGCGTCGAACCACCTCCACCGCATGGTGCTCTCGCTGCTCGACGTCGCGCGCGGCACCGAGTCGCAGCTCACCGTGCGTCCGCTGCGCACGCCGCTGCGCGGGTGGATGGAAGAGGCGCTGCAGCTCCCGCGGCTTCAGCTGCGCTCACAGCCGGAGCGGCTGCAGGTGCACGTCGACGACGGCCAGGCGCTGTTCGACCCCGACGTGCTGGGGCGCGTGCTGCACAACCTGCTCGACAACGCGCTCAAGTACGCGCCGCGCTCCGAGCCCATCACCGTCGAGGCGTGCGCGCGCGGGCGTGATGGGCTGTCGCTGGTGGTGGAGGACCGTGGCGCCGGCATTCGCCCCGAGGACCGCGAGCGCATCTTCACGTCGTGGACCCGCCTCGAGAGCACACCTTTGTCACGGACTGGTCATGGCATCGGTCTCGCGTTCTGCCGGCAGGCCGCCGAGGCGCACGGTGGGACGATTCACGTCGAGGACGCACAGCCGCGCGGAGCGCGCTTCGTGGTGACCCTGCCCGGGGTGGGGTGACTTCGAGGCGGCGAGCGAATACACCGCGAGGCGCTCCATGTTCCGTCACCCAGAAGATCGCGTCCCGGTGTTGTTGATCTCCCTCCTCTTCTGCGTCGACGTCGCGGCGTACCTGCTGATCGACAACTGGCTGGTGTTCAGCCTGTACGCCATCTTCAGCATGTTCCCGAAGGCGGGCGTCTGCGCCTTCAACCACCACCACCAGCACGTCTCGACGTTCCACTTCGCGTGGGCGAACCGGCTCTTCGAGCTGATGCTCGTGCTGATGACGGGCACCTCGAGCCAGGCGTGGGTGCTGCACCACTCGCTCGGCCACCACCTCAACTACCTCGACCAGAAGAAGGACGAGTCGCGGTGGATGCGCGACGACGGCACGCGCATGGGCGAGTGGGAGTACGCCTTCGTGACGACCGTCACCGCGTACCCGCGCGCGTGGGAGGTCGGGAAGCGCTACCCGCGGCAGCGCAGCATCTTCCTGTGGATGGGCCTGCTCTCGCTGGCCACCATGGCCGCGCTCGTCGCGTACCGCCCGTTCCAGGGCCTGGTGCTCTTCGTGCTGCTGCCGATCGGCCTGCTCTTCGGGACGGCGCTGGCGACGTACACGCACCACTCCGACCGCGCGACGGACAACGACTTCGTCGCCTGCAACAACATCATCCAGACCTTCTACAACAAGTTCACCTGCAACCTCGGGTACCACACCGCGCACCACTACAAGCCGGGGCTGCACTGGTCGAAGCTGCCCGCGCTCCACGCGGAGATCGCCGACAAGATCCCGAAGGAGGCGTACACGAAGCCCGGCTACCCGTGGCGCTGGTTCGGCAAGTGTGAGGGCGCGGAGAACTTCGCGCCGGCGCCGAGCACGCCGCCCACCGAGCTGCCGTCGATCGTCGCGGCGCCCGGGAAGAGCTGAACGCACCCTCGCTCGAGCTCGGGACCTGCGGTTCTGCCGCGTGCGGTGCTCGGTCTGCTCGTCGCGTGCCCCTCGTGGCGAGGGCGCGCTCGTACTCGTCGCGGCGCCCGCGAAGAGTGACGCCCTCGCTCGAGCTCCCCTGTGCCGATCAGTCGCGCGCGGGGCTGTCGCGGGGGGCCTTCGCCCTGCGCGTCTGATCGCGCACGAGCTTGAACACGCGCCCGCACGCTGAACTGGGGGTGCAAACGTGCGCCGCCGCAGCCCCGTGAGGCCCCCAGAACGCCCTCGGCGGCGAAGCGCGAGTCAGCGCCTTGTCGAGGGGCTGCGCGGTGAGGTGCAGTCACCACACCGTGCCCCTGAGCTGCGCCTTCGACCGTTCGACGATCGTGCTGATCACGACCGCTGGGCGAGTGCCGCGCGTTCACCCTCGTGGCGACGCGCACACTTGTACTCGTCGCGGCGCCCTCGCTCGAGTTCGGGACAGGCGAGCAGTGCCCTGGCTTCAAGGCGGCGAGGTGTCGCGAGGTGCCTTCGCCCTGCTCGTCGCGCGCGTGCCCCTCAGTCTCGTGGCGAGGGGACGCATTTGTACTCGTTGATGACGGCGGCGCGCTCGGGGTGGGGTACCAGACGTCGCGCCTCGAAGTTGACAAATCGAGGCGG
>JBMORD010000227.1:0-11219 GCA_049322495.1 Myxococcota bacterium
GCCGGTGCCGCCCGCGGGCTGCGCGACGGTGCTGAGGCTCGCGCCGCCGCCCGCCGGCACGGTGAAGGTGCGGGTGACGCTGCCCGTCTGGCGCACGCTCGTCAGGCCGCCGCCGCCGCCGGCCTGGGTGCCGATCTCGATGGCGCCGCCGTTGGCCGGGGTGCCGAGGTACGAGCCGCTGCCCTCGCCGCCGACGATGCCGGTGGTGTTCTGCCCGCCGCGGCCGATCCACACCGAGAAGACGTCACCCGGCGCGACGCTCAGGCGACCCGACACGTAGCCGCCCGCGCCGCCGGAGTTCGACATGCCGAACATGTCCTGCGCCTGGCCACCGCCCGCGCCCCACGCCGACACGTGCACCTCGGTGCAGCCCGCGGGCACGGTGAAGGTGCCCGACACCGACATGCCGTCGGTGGGCGTGGTGATGATCGCCCGGCCGGGCACGCAGCGGCCCGCCCCGAGGCAGTTGCCCGGCTCACCCGCGCAGTAGCAGTTGTTGCTCGCGCACTGCGAGTCGGTCGAGCACAGCTGCGGGCCCGCGTCGGGCGTGCCCGAGTCGACGCCCGCGTCGGGTGGCCCGGCATCTGGTGGCCCGGCGTCTGGTGGGCCTGCATCGGCGACGCCCGAGTCAGCGACGCCCGCGTCGGTGCCGCCGTCGGAGCCGGCGTCGGGCCCGCTCATCGTCGCGCTCACGAGGTAGCGGATGCCGTCGGGGCTCGACGACACCGCGTCGAACACCACGAAGACCTCCTGCGTGCTCGCGGTGGAGTTGGAGTACCGCAGCGTGCGCGGGCTCCCGTACGCCGCCGTGCCCGGCGTGCCGCTGACCGCGCAGGTGAGGTTGACGGTGCCCGCGTCGAGGAAGTCGGCGCCGTTGGCGCCGCAGTTGTTGGCGCCCACCACCGCGTGCATCACGAAGGGCACGTAGCCGACGAAGGGGTAGATGGCCTCGGCGTTGACCACCAGCTCGTTGTCGGGAGGCACCGCGTAGTTGATGACGGTGTCCGAGCCGGAAGGCGTCGAGGCGGCGGTGCTGGTGGTGCAGCTGCTCGAGGCCAGCACGTAGAAGTTGTTGTTGGTGGCCATCACGTCGCTCGTCGACTGCGGCCAGGTGTACCGGGGCGCGCTCTGACACGGGTTGCCCTCGAAGGCCGGGCCCGAGGTGGTGGTCACCCGGTTGACCTGAATCGGCCCGGTGCGCGCGGTGAAGGTGAAGGCCGGGCGGCCCGCGGGGGTGAGGCTCTCGATGACGAGGTAGACCAGCTCCGGGGTGGCGCCGCGGTTGTCGTAGACGAGCGGGGTGCGCGTGCAGCCGAACGTCGCCGAGCGCGGGTAGTCGCTGGCCACGCACGACAGGCCGGTGGTGCCGGTGCTGGTCGCGGTGGCGCCGTTGGTGCCGCAGTTCGCCGAGCGCACCAGGTGGCCGCTGACGCCGCAGCGCGTGCGGTCGAGGTCGACGGTCAGCCGCGTCTGCGCGGGCACCACCATGCTGTAGAGCGACTCGTTGGGCGAGAGCGCCGGCGTCGTCGCCGCCGTGCAGCCCGTCGCCGCGTCCGAGAAGATGATGCTGTTGCTGAGGCCGACGGTGCCCGACTGCGTCGAGTTGGGGCTGACCGAGATGGCGCCCACGCACGCGTTGCCGCTCGCGGTGAAGGGGTGGGCGACGGCGCCGACCGTCAGCACGAAGGGCCCCTGGTCACCCATGCCGGCGCCCTCGGCGACGACGTACACGTCCCGGTTGGTGGTGCCCGAGTTGTAGAAGCGCACGTCGGCGCCGTTCGCGCCGGTGCGCGAGGTGCTGGCGCAGCTCACGCCGGTGGTGCCCGTGGTGCGCGCGGTCGCCCCGTTGGAGCCGCACTGGGCGCGGTCGGTGATGAGGCTCAGCGAGCCGGTCCACCGCGGGTTGCTCACCGGCACGAGGCTGGCGATGAGGTCGAGCCCGGGCGGCACCGTGACGCGCACTGCCTTGTCGCTCCCGCTCTGCGCGGGGGCCCGGTTGCCGCCGCAGCCGGCGTCGGCCGTGAAGATGAAGTCGTTGTTGCTGTCGGTGGCGCTGTCGCGCTGGAGGTCGATGAACCGGTCCTGAGAGAGCGGCGTGACGATGACCTCCGCGGTGCTGCACGGGTCGCCCGAGACGGTGGGCCCGCGGAAATCGCCGGTGGTGCAGTCGCACTCGTAGTTCACCTCGAAGACGCTGCGGTTCTCCGACGCGGTGTGCCCTTCCGAGAAGGCGGCGCAGGTCTGGCGGCGCGCGACGCCCATCACGGTGTCGAAGCTGAGCGAGCCGCGCATGGGGCTCGCGACGGAGCCCGACTGGCGGAAGGTGCCCACCTCGAGGCTGCCCGCGCCGCGGTCGTCGGTGTAGCTGCCCGTCACGCCGTTGAGCGGCACGGTGAGCGAGCGCGAGACGCCGTCGAGCGAGACCTGAATGGGCACCGACATGCCGAAGCAGCCCTTCGCCTTCACCACCACGGTGCTCGCGGTGCGGCTGCAGGCGAGCGTGGGCTGGCCGCCATCGCCGAAGCCGCCCTGGGCGAGCAGCGCCGGGTCGTTGGTGGGGTTCTGCAGCGTGCAGGTGAAGTTGCCCTGGTACGGCGCCGGCTGCTGGCTGCCGAGCTGGAACTGGTAGCGGTACCCGTCGAAGGGCACGGTGACGCTGCCCGCGCCGCCGGTGACGCGCCAGTCGTCGAAGCGCTGGCCGTCGATGGTGGTGCCGTTGAGGTTGTACTGCGAGCCCGCGCCGAGGCCGGTGACGAGGAGCTGGCGGCGCTGTTTGGCCTGGCAGCGGCTCGTGCCGGCGTCGGCGTCGCCGAAGCACACCGAGCCGTACTGCGAGCCGGCGCAGTCGAAGCCCGCGCGGCAGAGCTGCCCGCTGCGACAGGTGCCGAAGCACGAGCCGCCGCAGTCGACGTCGGTCTCGGTGCCGTTGCGGGCGCCGTCGAAGCAGGTGGGCGCCTGGCAGCGGCCGGCGGCGCACACCAGCGAGCTGCAGTCCGCGCCGGCGCGGCACGCCTTGCGCTCGCCGCACTTCGGGCACAGGCCGCCGCAGTCGACGTCGGTCTCGGCGCCGGTGGTGCCGCCGTCGGCGAGCGTGGTGTCGAGCCGGCCGTTGTCGCAGGCGGTGCCCGGCGCGGGGAAGACCGAGGCGGTGCCGCTCGCCGGCTGCACGGTGGCGGTCGAGGTCTTGCCCTGCGCCACCTCGATGGGCGCGGTGGTCGTCTTCTTCTCGCCGGTGGCGCTGGTGGTGGTGACGGTGACCGCGCCGGTCACGGTCTCGCCCTGCTGGTTGCGCGTGGTGACGGTGACGTTGTTCGGGTCGCTGGCGTCGACCTTCACGTCGCCCGTCGGGCTGCTGCTGAGGGTGACGGTGACGGTGGTGCTGCTGCCGTTGGGGCCGGCGACGGTGACGCTGACGGTGGTGGGCGTCGAGCTCTGGCTCGACGAGTAGGTCATCGACTTGCCGCTCACCTCGACCAGCGCGCCCGCGGTCTCGGTGCGCACGCCGGTGAGCTGCGCGCTGAGGCCCGCGCCGGTGATGTTCACCGTGCCGCCGTCGGCGGAGCTGTTGCCGAAGTTCGAGAGGCTGATGGTCTGCTTGCCGCTCATGCCCGCGTCGGGGCTCAGGGTGTAGTTGACGATCTCCGCCGGGCCCGGGCACAGCACGCAGCGCGACTGCGCGAACGCCGGCCGCACCGCGCCGCCGTTCTCGACCACCTTGCCGTCGGCGCCGAGGCCGACCTCGGAGCCGCCCTCATCCTTCAGCGTCACGCCCGAGCCGTTGGCCACCACCACCAGCGCGCGGGCCGAGTCCGAGAAGGGCGCCTCGAAGGGGCCCTCGTGCGCCGAGAGCGGAGAGAAGTAGAGGAGGTTGCCGTTGCTGGCGTCGCCCCGGTACGTCCGTGGCGCCGCGCCGTCGGGCGCGCCCTCGTACGACCAGGAGTTGGCGCGGGTGTCGAGGTAGAGGCGCTGTTCCTTGCCGGGCCAGTTGCTGTCGTAGACGCGCAGCACGTATTGGCCGTCCTGCCGGCCCTTGAAGTACGCGAAGGGCACCAGCGCGTGGCCGCCGCGGAAGGCGCCGTCTTCCTTCATCACCACCGCGAGGCGCCAGGCCTCGGTCTGCCCGGGCTTGAGCGCCTTCGCGAGGAAGGGCATCACGTCCTTCGCCTGGAAGGCGCGGTCGCCGCGCAGCGCGGCGGGGATCTTCTGCGTCGCGGCCCAGAAGGCGAGCTCGTGCTTCACCTTCGGGTCGGTCAGCGAGAGCGCGGCCACGTCCGCCACGCCGAAGTCGGCCACCGAGCGGCGCCCGAGGTGGAAGGCGAGCGTGGTGAGCGCGATGCCCTCGGAGTGCCCGTGCGTCAGCGTCTCGTTGACGTCGTCGATCCACGCGCGCGCCACTTCGGTCGGCTGGCACGGGTCGGTGCCCGCGACGCACACCGCCTCTGCCCCGAAGAGCCGCACCGCGTCCGCGGCGCCGAGCTCCCAGTCGGACACCTCGTCGGCGTAGTTCGAGAAGCTCGGCGTGCCGGTGAGGAAGTCCAGGTCGGACTCGAGGTGATCAGGAACCGGCTCGCCGCAGCCGGCGACGAGCAGCAGCGCACCGAGCGCCAGCCACCAACGAGAGGACCGAATGGACATGCAGAACTCCACAGCGCCGCAGGGCGGCCGCTCGTCGAGGCGAAGTTGGTGGGGCGTGGGGGGGGCGCGGCGGGGACAGAGGACTGAAACTGTATCGTCAGTTTCGCTACTGGCATCAAAAAGTGCGTGTCGCACTTCGTGGGCCGACGTGCGCGCCGTGCGTGCGCGACCCACGCGGCATATGACGCGCGCGTGCTGTCCCCCGTCCTCCTCGTCGGCGCCGGTACGCGTGAAGCGACCTGCGGCATCCTCTACCTCGCGAGCTACCTGCGGCGGCACGGCGTCGAGGCGTTCGTGCGCCTGTGGGACGGCGACGACACCGAGGCCGACGTCGAGCGCACGCTGGCGGCGCTGCTGGCGCACGTGAAGCCGAAGCTGGTGGGGATCAGCCTCAAGTGGTTTCACCACCTGTCGCGCGCGCGCGTCGTCGCGCAGACCATCAAGCGGCTCGACCCGTCGGTGCGGGTGGTGCTGGGCGGCAACTCCGCGGCGTGGTGGTGGAAGGAGCTCGCCGGCTGGAGCTTCGTCGACCACGTGGTGCTCGGCGACGGTGAGGCGCCGCTGCTCGCGCTGTGCCGCGAAGACCCCGAGCCGCCGAACGTCGTCACCCGCCGCGCCGATGGCACGCCCGATCGCAAGCCGCTCGGCTACGTGCAGGGCGTCGCCAGCGAAGACGTGTACTACTCGCACTTCGACCAGCTGTTCCTCAGCGGGCTCGATGCCTCGTGCTTCTCGGGCTGGGTCGCGCCCGGCAAGGGCTGCGGCGAGAACTGCCTGTACTGTGGCGGCAGCCGCGGCATTCAGAAGGCGTCGTTCGGGCGCGCGAAGCCGTTCCTCCGCCCCGACGAGGCGGTGCAGCGCGACCACCGCGAGATCGTCCCCCGCACCTGGCAGCTCCGCTACGACTTCTCGGGGAGCTCCGGCGCGTTCCTCGAGCGCGCGTGGGGAGGCCTCGACCTCTCGAAGCACGCCACGACCTACTTCCTGTGGGGCGTGCCGCCGAAGGACCTCGTGCAGACGCTCGCGCGCCACTTCGGCCGCGTCTTCATGGTGCTCGACATCGGCTGCTTCTCCGAGAAGCAGCGGCTGGGGTTGATCAAGCTCGGGATGCTCAAGCCGTGCCCCACCGACGCCGAGCTGTTCGACGTCATCGCCGACTGTCGCCGGTACCCCAACCTCGAGCTGGAGATCTCCGGCATTGCCGCGCTGCCGTACGCCAGCGCCGAGACGCTGGCCGAGGAGAAGCGGCTGATCACCCGCCTGGTGCGCGACGGCTGCACCATCGGCTACCAGCGGCTCGAGTCGCAGCCGGGCGCGCTCGTCACCGAGCACCCGGCGCGCTTCCACATGCGCAGCGAGGCCACGCGCTTCGACGAGTTCCTCCGCTTCTTCGACGCGCGCGGGCCCGCGGTGGGCGAGGGCGCGGTGCCGATGCTGCGCTTCACCGACGCGAAGCTCGAGCGCGCGGTGCAGCGCACCTTCGAGGAGCTCGATGGGATGATCGCCGAGGCCGGCGAGCGCAAGCGGCACGTGGCGCTGACGCCGGGCACGAAGCTGAAGGACGTCTCGGCCGAGCGCCGCGAGGTGGAGCTCGGCGCGTGGCTCGGCACCTTCCGCGTGCCGGCGAAGGTGGCGAAGGAGAAGGTGACCATCGTGCGCTCGCTCGATGGCGTGGGGCTCTCGTGCGCGCCGTCGCTGAGCGCGCGCCGCTTCGAGGACCCGTCGCTGCAGCAGGGCGAGGAGGGCGCGGCGGTGCTCGCGGTGCTCGACGCGTTCGCGACGCCCAAGACCGTCGACGAGGCCGTGACGGCCCTGCGCAAGCGGCGCGTGCCCGACGAGGTGAGCCACGAGCTCATCGACCACCTCGTGGCGACGCGCTTCCTCGCGCGCTGAGCTACCGACTGCAGTCGGGGATGCCGAAGACGCCGCCGTCGCCGAGCGTCATCGTGGTCGGCGTCGTCGCGGCGGTCGCGATGCTGTAGGTCCCCGCGGGCAGCGCGGGCATGGCGCACGGAACGAACGACGGCGCTGGCTTCCCCGCGCTCGCGCCCGGGGCGGAACAGCCTGCTCCCTGGAGCTCGAGCGCGATCGCCCCGCCATCGACCGCCACCGTGCAGCTCGAGTTCGTCGCGTAGCTCTCGGCGAGCAGCGTGAACGGCGCGTCGGGCACGATGGCCCCCGCGTCGGCGCGGGTGCAGACCGAGAAGACCTTCACCTCGCTCTGCGCGCAGGGCGCACAGGAGATGAAGAGCGACACCGAGGCGAGGATCAGGCGCATGGGGGCCGCGAATGCAACGCGCGTGCAGCGCTGGCCGCCCGCCCGAGGCCGCGACCCGGGTGCCCTGCTTCGACGCCATGGAGCTGCGACACGGCTGTCAGGCTGCTCGCGACCGCTTCACCGCACGAGGATGAGGGAGCCGGCGCGCAGCGAGGTGGCATCCTTGATGCCGTTGAGCTTCATCAGCGCCTCGGCCGTGGTGTGGTTGCGCGCCGCGATGGACGCGAGCGTGTCGCCCGCGCGCACCTGGTACTTGCCCTGACCGAGGAGGATCGCCTTGCCGAGCGCTTCGTTGTGCAGCTCGGCGTGCTTCGTCTCCTTCGCGTCACCATTCGCGTCCTTCACCTTCCGCGAGCCCTCGTGCCGGAGCGCGCCGCCGCGCTTGAACTCGGTGCCGCCGAGATCCGCGCGGGTGACGACCTGGTAGCTGGTCGCTTCGTTGGGGTTCACCCCGAGCGAGAGCGCGGCCTGCGGCTGGAAGTCCTTCATCAGGCGCTGAATCGAGTTCGGCCCGGCGTTGATCGACGCGTCGTCGACCGCGAGCTTCTTCGCGAGCACCTGCACCTTGAAGGTCTGCCCCTTCGGGTCCTTCACCTCGTACTCGTACGCGGTGCCCGCGGCGGTGCTGATGGGCTTGCCCTTCGCGCTGACGAGCGAGCTGCCGAAGGCCGCGCGCATGGTGTGGTCGATGTTGGCCTGCGCTCCGACGAAGTCGCCGGTCGGGTTGTCGGCGACGCCGGCGAACGTGCCGTAGCCGGTGAGCATCAGCTTCACGGGGTTGGTCTGCGGGTCCTTCCCGCGGATGGTGTCGACGTACCCGCGGAAGGCCGCGCCGACGACCTCGGTGGTCGCCGTGTGGCGGTTCGGCCCGGGCTGATCCGCGCCGCCCGGGATGTGGAGGAAGCCCACCAGCTTCTCGCCGCTCGCGTCGGCGCGAATCGAGGAGCTCTTCTTCAGCGCCTCGAAGTTGAGCGCCCACGCGGTGTGCTCGCAGTAGTAGTCGCCCGCCTCGCGCTGCGAGACGACCGGCTGTCCGGTCGACGTCGTGGCGTAGTGCTTCTTGTCAGGCACGCCCTTCGTCGGCCCCGTGAAGGCGTCGACCGTCGAGTGCCCGACCGGCCGCGTGGGCGGCGAGCGGGGGCTCGACTGTGGGCCCGAAGGCTGGGGAGTCGTCAGCAGCCGAACGGCGCCGGACACCACGGAGCGGAGGTTCATGGGCCGGAGTCTCTTCACGTGCGCGCGGCACCCTCAACGGCCGCGCGCCAGACATTCGCGCGCGGTGGTTGTGGCGGGCTCAGCCCGGCTTGCGCAACCGGCTCCGCAGCGCCTCGAGGCTCACCGGCTTGATGAGACAGTCGTCCATGCCGCTCTGGCGGCACGCCTCGAGCTCCTCGGGCATCGCCGACGCGGTGAGCGCGTAGATGGGCACGGTGCGCTCGTCGCCGGGCAGCGCACGGATGCGCCGCGTGGCCTCGAAGCCGTCCATCACCGGCATGTGGCAGTCCATCAGCACCGCGGCGAAGGACTGGTGCGACACGGCGGCGAGCGCCTCTTCGCCGTTGGTGGCGGTGACCACGCCGAAGCCGGCGCGCTCGACCAGCGCCCGCGCCACCGTGAGGTTGACCGGGTTGTCGTCCACCACCAGCACCGGGAGCCGCGAGTCGAGCGGCACCACGCGGTGCTGCTCGGCCACCGGCGCCTTCGCCTCGCGCGTCGAGGCCTCGAGCGGCACGCTGAGCGTGAAGCACGAGCCCTGGCCGTGCGCGCTCTCGACCGACAGCTCGCCGCCCATGAGCTGCGCCAGCTGACGGCTCACCGCGAGGCCGAGGCCGGTGCCTCCGAAGCGGCGGGTGGTGGTGGCGTCGGCCTGCTCGAAGGGCGAGAAGAGCCGCGCGAGCGCGCCCGGCGAGATGCCGATGCCGGTGTCGATGACCGCGAGCTCGAAGCGCCCCGGCGCGGGCTCGCGCAGCCGGAGCGTCACGCCGCCCTTCTCGGTGAACTTCACCGCGTTCGACACCAGGTTCCCCACCACCTGCCGCACGCGCAGCGCGTCGCCCCGCACCATGCGCGCGCCCTCACCGACGCCCTCGACCCTGAAGTGCAGCCCGTGCTTGCGCGCCACCGGCAGGAACAGCGAGCCCAGGTCGCGGACCAGCGCGTGGAGGTCGAAGTCGTCGCGCGTGATGGTGAGCTTGTTGGCGTCGATCTTCGCCAGGTCGAGCAGGCCGTCGAGCAGCTCCACCAGGCTCTTGCCGCTGCGCTGCACCAGCTCGAGCCGCTCGCGCTGCGCCGCGGGGAGCTCCTCGGACAGCATGAGGTCCGTCAGGCCCAGCACCGCGTTCATCGGCGTGCGCAGCTCGTGCGAGACGTTGGCGAGGAACACGCTCTTCGCGCGCGCGCCCCGGTGCAGCGCCTCGACCGCCTGCTGGCGATCGACCGCGAAGCGCAGCCCGAAGAGGAAGGTGATGATGATCAGCATCACCGAGCGGGAAGGCGCGACGAAGTCTGGCCGGCCGATGGCGATGGCCGGCACCCAGTCGAAGTGGTGCGAGAGGCTGATCAGCCCCAGGGTGGCGAGCGTCAGCAGCAGCCAGGTGACGGCGCCCCGCGTGTCGAGCACCAGCACCGCGATGTAGGGGAAGAGCCCGAACAGCGCGAGCAGCGGGGCGTCGAGGTGGTGCTCGAAGAGCGTGGGCACGGTGTACGAGAGGAGCGTCGCGGCGAGCCCGGTGTTCGCCGCGAGGCGCAGCGAGCCGGTGACGCGCATCAGCAGCGGCACGAAGGGCAGCACCAGCGCGAGGATGCCGAGCGAGATGCCGCCGGGGATCCACTCGCCGACGAAGTACGTGAGCGACGCCCCGCCCGCGACGAAGATCGACAGCAGGCACGCCTGCACGAAGAAGCGCGCGCGGCCCGCCCGCACCTCGTCGTTGCGGATGCCCGGAGGGATGAACCACTCGATGAGCTCGGCCAGGCGCCCCACGTCGATCTGCTAACCGCGTGCGGGGAACTCTGCCCGCAGCGGGTCTGGCGCGACCGCGCGTCCTTCGACGACCCGCTCAGTCCCGCGGAGGGAGCGTGCGCGGCGCGCGGCCCTTCGCGCGCGGGCTCGACGCCTCGGGCCCGCCGCCGCGGTACCACAGCGTCACCAGCCGCCGCTGCCGCTCGGACCGGTTGAGCCCGCTGCCGTGCGCGAGCACCGGGTGGAAGACGAGCGCGTCACCCGGCGCGAGCGGCACCAGCACCCGGTGCGTCTCGTCGAACACGCCCTCGTTGCTCGCCGACGCGTCGTAGGTGAGGTCCGCGAGCGGGGCGCGGTGCGTGCGGCCGAGCACCTCCATCGCGCCGTTCTCGGCGTCGGCCGGGTCGAGCGCGATGACGAGGTTGACGCCGCCGAAGCGCTCGATGCGCCCGCGCGTCTTGCCCATGAGGAAGGCGAGGTCCTGATGGAAGGGGAAGCCCGTGCCCACGCGCGGCAGCTTGAGGTTGACCTGATCCACCAGGCACTTGGGCGCCGCGAGCCCGAGGTCGGCCAGCACGCCGAGCACGCGGCGATCCAGGCGCAGGTTCGAGAACGCCGCGGCGCCCTTCGAGGGGAAGCTGATCTTCCGCAGCGCCCCGGGGAACACCGCCGGCTCACCCTTGCGCCCGCTCGCCGACTGCACCTCGAAGCCCACGCCCAGCACCAGCGCGTCGCGCGTGAGGTCCTTCGCGGTCTGGGCGAGCCGCTCCGTCGCCTCGAGCAGCGCCTGCACCGTCGCCGCGTCGAGCAGCCCCGGCACGTGGAGCCACCCTTCCGTCGCGTACGCCTGCTGCTGCGCTTCGCTGAGGTGCATGGGAGCCTGGGAAAGCAGAAGGCGCGCGCCGGTCGTCCCGACACGCGCCCCCGAGCGACGTCACCGCGCGCTCACTTGCGGATCTGGAACTTGATCTTCTCGGTGCCGAGCGTGAACTCGTCGCCGTCCTTGATCTTCCGCCGGCTGATCTTCTCCTTCGCCGGGCCGTAGAAGGTGCCGTTCGACGAGTTGAGATCCTCGAGCACGAACTCGCCGCCCTCGCGGGTGATGCGCACGTGCTCGCGGCTGACGCGGTTCGAGTCGATGACGAACTCGCACGACTTGCCGCGGCCGATGGTGAACACGTCGCCCGTCATCTTGAACGGGTCGCGGCCGGCGACGATCAGCGTCAGCGTCGCCTTGCCCCCGGCAGCGCGCGGCGGCGGAGCGGGCTCCGGCTCGGGCTCGGGCTCCGGCTCGTCGTACTGCTCCTCCGGCGGCGGCTCCTCGGCCGGCGCGTCGTAGTTCTC
>JBMORD010000228.1:0-11206 GCA_049322495.1 Myxococcota bacterium
CGATGCCGGCGTCGCGCAGGTGGCGCTCGTCGTCGACGCAGGCCCAGCAGCGCGCGAGGACGCTGGCGTCACCCCACCGGAGAAGCCCGCGGCCCCACCGCCTTCCGTCCCGAAGAAGTCGCCGACGCCCCGGAAGCCGCAGCTCAAGGCGTACGAGGAGTGACCGGTCGGGCGCGCACGCGAGTAAGGAGTCACGGCATGCGCGCACTGGTGAACGTGAAGCCTGGTGGCCCCGAGGTCCTCGTCGTCGAGCAGCGGCCTGATCCGCTGCCGCAGCCCGGTCAGGTGCTCATCCGCGTCAAGCGCGCGGGGCTCAACTTCGCCGACATCTCCGCGCGCGTGGGGCTGTACCCCGACGCGCCGAAGTTCCCGATGGTGATGGGCTACGAGGTGAGCGGCGTCATCGAGGCCGTCGGCAGCGGCGTGACGGCCTTCACGAAGGGCGATCGCGTCGTCGCGATGTGCCGCTTCGGCGGCCAGGCGGAGCTGGTCTGCGTGCCGCAGCTCAACGTGCGAAAGATCCGCGACGAGCTCTCGTTCGACGAGGCGGCCGCGCTGCCGGTCAACGCGCTGACCGCGTACCACATGCTCTTCTGGGTCGCGCCGGTCCAGCCGGGCATGACGGTGCTGATCCACATGGCGGCGGGCGGCGTGGGGCTGATCGCCACGCAGCTGTGCAAGACGATCCCCCACGTGACGGTGATCGGCACCTCGTCAGCGTCGAAGCACGCCTTCCTGCGCGAGCACGGCGTCGATCACTGCATCGACTACCGCACGAAGGACTACGTGGCCGAGGTGAAGGCGCTCACCAACGGGCGCGGCGTCGACAAGGTGCTCGACGCGCTCGGCGGGCCCGACTGGGAGAAGGGCTACGGGCTGCTCAAGCCGGGCGGCATGCTCCACGCGTTCGGCTGGGCGAACATGGTCGACGGCGAGAAGCGGAGCCTGATGCGGGTGGTGAGCCAGTTCCTCCAGCTCAAGCGCTTCAGCCCGATGGAGCTGATGGACAAGAACCGCGGCGTCGCCGGCACCAACATGGGCCACCTGTGGGACGAGATGGAGCTCATGGCGCACCACCTCGATCGCGTGCTCGAGCTCAACGCCGCGGGCAAGGTGCGCGCGCACGTCGACAGCGTCTTCCCGCTCGAGAAGGCCGGCGAGGCGCACGCGCACGTTCAGGCGCGGAAGAACATCGGCAAGGTGCTGCTGAGCTGCGAGTAGCGAGGCTGACTCACTCGCCGAGGCGAGCCAGCTCGGCGTCGATCAGCTTGCCGAACTCGTCCTCGCTGCGCGCGCCCGAGAGCATGAGCCCGTTGACGAAGAACGCCGGGGTGCCGCTCACGCCGGCCGCCTGCCCCGCCGCCATGTCGCGCTTGATGACGGCGCCCATGCGGCCCGAGTCGAGACAGCTCGCGAACTTCGCTTCGTCGATGCCCGCGCGCTTCGCCTGCATCTTGAGCGCGTCGACGTCGAGCTCCTGAGACTCGAAGAGCGCGTCGTGGTGCTCCCAGAACTTCCCCTGCTCGTCGGCGCACGCCGTCGCCTCGGCCGCCTTGGGGGCCTTCGCGTGGAACGACAGCGGGTAGTGCCGGAACACGAGCCGCACCTTGTCGCCGTAGGTCTTCAGCACCGCCTGCACCGTCTCGTGCGCGCGCGCGCAGTACGGGCACTCGAAGTCGGCGAACTCGACGATCACCACCTTCGCGTTCTTGCCGCCGCGGCTGGGGCCGGTGGCGTCGACCGTCTTGCGCTCCTTCGGCGGCTCGGGGAGCACCACCTTGAAGCCAGCCTCCTTCTTCAGCGTGGCGAAGATCTCCCGCGCGCGCTTCGCGCGGTTCTCCTTGCGCACCGCCTGGTAGAGCTGTGCCTTGACGTCGTCGAACTGCACCTCGGGCGGCAACCGGCCGCGCGCCCGCTCGAACAGCGCCCGCATCTCGGCGTCGGACGGCTCGGTCACGCCGCTCTCGACGTTGAGCGACAGCCACTCGTCTTCGCTCTGCTTCGCCGCCTTCGCCTTCTCGGCGACGATCGCCTCCAGCGCGATGCGCTCGGCGGCCTCGGTGCGCAGCTCGTAGATCTGCTCGTGGAGCTTCGCGAGCTCGTCGGCCACCTTGGCGTCGACCTCCGCGAGGCGGATCGACCGGCCCCCGTACGTCGCCACCACCGGGCTCGGCCCTTCGTCCTTCGGGGTGGTCGCGGCCGTCGTCGCACAGCCCGCCAGCAGCGCCAGGCTGCTCATCACAAGCACTCGCATCGTGTTCTCGCTCACTGCACCGTGTGGTGCTGACAGACCTTCACCCGCGGCAGCTCCGGGGCCTTGCCGCGCTCGGAGCCCAGGTAGCCCTGGCTCCCCTCTTCGACCCAGCCGCGACACGTCCACCCGTTCGCGCACGCCGAGTCGTCTTCGCACAGCTCCCCGCAACGCCCGAAGGTGGCGAAGCCATCCCCCTTCGGGATCACCACGCACCGCTCGTTCGCCTGGCAGTCGCGGTGGCTCAGGCACTCCGCGCGCGCGCCGGTGCGCGCGAAGAACAGGCTGATCGCCAGCGACACCGCGATCAGCCCCCACACCCAGGGCATGAAGCGCGCCCGCGCGTTCACATCGCCGCGGGGGCCGCCCCGCCCTCAGAGGGAACCCGCGCGAACTGCTCGGGCTTCTCGAGCACCAGCGCCTCGCGCAGCACCTCGTCGACGTAGTCGACCAGCACGATGCGCAGCGCCTTGCGGACCTTCTTCGGCACCTCGCGGAGATCCTTCTTGTTCTCGCGCGGCACCAGCACCGTCTTGATGCCCAGGCGGTGCGCGGCGAGGCACTTCTCCTTGAGGCCGCCGATCGGCGTCACGCGCCCGCGGAGCGTGATCTCGCCGGTCATCGCCACGTCGCGCCGCACGGGAATGCGGGTGATCGCCGACACGAGCGCGGTGGCCATGGTGACGCCCGCGCTGGGGCCGTCCTTGGGGAACGCGCCGGGGAAGTGGATGTGGAGATCGTTCTGCTCGAAGAACTTGTCCTCGATGCCGAAGCGGCGCGCCTTGCTGCGCACGTAGGTGACCGCCGCCTGCGCCGACTCCTTCATCACGTCGCGCAGCACGCCGGTGACGATCAGCTTGCCCTTGCCGGGCATGGTGGTGGCCTCGGTGACCAGCACCTCGCCGCCGAACTCCGTCCACGCCAGGCCGTTGACCATCCCGACCTGGTTCTCCTTCTCGTTGCGATCCTTCGGGACCTTCGGCGTGCCGAGGAGCTTGATGACCTTCTTCTGGTCGACCTCCACCGGCTGCTTGCCCGCCTTGAGCGCCTCGCGCGCCAGCTTGCGGAACACGCCGGCCAGCTCGCGCTCGAGGCTGCGCACGCCCGCCTCGCGCGTGTACCGGCGGATGACGGTGCGGATCGCCGCGTCGGTCATCTTCACCTCGACGTCGGCCAGGCCGTTGGCTTCCTTCTGCTTGGGGATGAGGTAGCGGCGCGCGATCGCCTGCTTCTCGTCCTCGGTGTAGCCGGCGAGCCGGATGACCTCCATGCGATCCTGCAGCGGCTGCGGGATGGAGTGCATCGAGTTCGCGGTGCAGATGAACATCACCTTCGACAGGTCGTAGTCGAGGTCGAGGTAGTGATCGTTGAAGGTGTGGTTCTGCTCGGGGTCGAGCACCTCGAGCAGCGCCGCCGACGGGTCGCCGCGGAAGTCGCTCGACATCTTGTCGATCTCGTCGAGGAGGATGACCGGGTTCGACGACTCGGCCTTCTTCAGCGACTGGATGATCTTGCCGGGCATCGCGCCGATGTACGTGCGGCGGTGGCCGCGGATCTCTGCCTCGTCGCGCACGCCGCCGAGCGCGATGCGCACGAACTTGCGGCCGAGCGCGCGGGCGATGCTGCGCCCCAGCGACGTCTTGCCGACGCCCGGAGGCCCGACGAAGCAGAGGATCGGGCCCTTGAGCTTGCCGACCAGCTGCTGTACCGCGAGGTACTCGAGGATGCGCTCCTTCACCTTCTTGAGGCCGTAGTGATCGGCGTTGAGCACGCTCTCGGCCTCGGCGATGTCGAGCTTGTCCTTCGTCTCGTCACCCCACGGCAGCGACAGCACCCAGTCGATGTAGTTCCGCACCACCGTGGCTTCGGCGGACATCGGCCCCATCATCTTGAGCTTCTTGATCTCCTTCTTGACCTTGGCCTGCGCCTCCTTGGGCATCTTCTTGGACTTCAGCTTCTCGTCGAGCTCCTGGAGCTCGGTCTTGCCGTCGTCCTTGTCGCCCAGCTCGCGCTGGATGGCCTGCATCTGCTCGTTGAGGAAGTACTCGCGCTGCGTGCGCTCCATCTGCTTCTTCACGCGAGACTTGATGCGCTTCTCGGCCTTGAGGATCTCGATCTCGCCCTGCATCAGCTCGTAGAGCTTCTCGAGGCGACGCGTCGGCGACTCGGTCTCGAGCAGGGCCTGCTTGTCCTGCACCGACTTGAACGGGAGGTGGATCGCGATGGTGTCCGACAAACGCGACGGGTCGTCGATGATCGCCACCTGCTGCTGGAGCTCGGGGGCGATGCGCTTGTTGAGCTCGACGTAGGCCTTGAACGTCGCCTGCACCGCGCGCACGAGGGCCTCGATCTCCACGCCCCGGGTCTGCTCCTCGGCGACGCGCTCGAACTCGCAGAGGAAGAAGGCGTCGTGCGGCACGAACTTGCTGATCTTCGCGCGCGCCACGCCCTCGACGAGCACCTTCACCGTGCCGTCGGGCAGCGGCAGGAGCTGCACCACCTGACCGAGCGTCGCGAACTGGAACAGCTCGTCGGGCGCGGGGTCGTTGGTCTTCGCCTTCTTCTGCGCCGAGAGCAGCAGCCACGCCTTGCCGTCGGCGCCCTTCTTCGCCATCGCGTCCTTCAGCGCGGCGATCGACTTCTCGCGACCGACGTACAGCGGGCGCACCTCGTGCGGGAAGAGCACGATGTCGCGCAGGGGAAGCATGGGAAGCACCGGGGCCTCCTTCTTGTCGTCGCGGCTGAAGAACATGGCTGTGGCGGGTTGTAACGCCACGGCCACTCGAAATCGAATTCGTTACTTCAGCACCTTCATCAGGAAGGCCACCTGGTCGGCGGAGCTCTCGATCGCCTTCGCCACCTGATCGGCGCCGCCGTGGCCGGCGTTGGCCTCGATGCGCAGCCAGCTCACCGTGCCCGGCGAAACCTGCTGCACGCGCGCCACGAACTTGCGGGCGTGGAACGGGTCGACCCGGTCGTCGTGATCGGCCGACATCATCAGCAGCGGGGGGTACGACACCCCGGTCTTCACGTGCTGGTAGGGCGAATACGCCGAGAGCACGGCGAGCTCTTCCGGCTTCTCGGGATCGCCGTACTCGGGGATCCACGTCTTGCCCGAGCCGTAGAGGTGGTAGCGCACCATGTCGAGCAGCGGCACCGCGCAGATGACGGCGCCGAAGAGCTCCGGGCGCTGGGTCATCGCCGCGCCGACCAGCAGGCCGCCGTTGCTGCCACCGCGAATGCCGAGCTTCTTCGGCTGCGTCCACTTCTCGCGAATGAGGTACTCGGCGGCCGCGTGGAAGTCGTCGAAGACGTTCTGCTTCTTCGCGCCCTTCCCCGCGTCGTGCCAGGCCTTGCCGTACTCGCCGCCGCCGCGGAGGTTGGGCGCCGCGTACACCCCGCCCGCCTCGAGCCACGGGTAGATGAACGAGGTGAACGCGCTGCGCACGCTGACGTCGAAGCCGCCGTAGCCGTAGAGCAGCGTGGGGTTGTCGCCGTCGAGCTTCACGTCCTTCCGCGCGACGATGAACATCGAGATCTGCGTGCCATCTTTCGAGGGGAAGAAGACCTGGCGCACCTCGTACTTCGACGGGTCCACCGGCACGTCGACCTTGCTGTAGAGCGCCGACTTCCCGGTCTTCACCGAGGTGCGGAAGATCTGCGGCGGCATCACGAACGAGCTGAACGAGAAGAAGGCCTCGTCGTCGTCTTCGTCACCCACGAGGTTCGACGCGGTGCCGAGCCCGGGGAGCTCGATCGACCGCACGTGCTTGCCATCGAGCGAGAAGAGATCGACCACCGAGACGGCGCGCTGGAGCGAGCTGATGGCGAGGTGCCCGCCGACGATCACCATCGACTCACGCGCGGCGTCCTTGTCCTCGGCGATGAGCTCCTTCCAGTGCTTGCGCTCGAACCTGTTCGGGTCGACCTCGAAGACGCGCTTGTTGGGCGCGCCCTCGTCGGTGAAGACGTAGAGCTTCCCCTTCCACGCGTCGGCCGAGTACTTCGCGTCCTTCCCGGCGACGAGCAGCTGCCAGGTCTTGTCCTTGCCGACGCGCTTGAAGAACAGGTCGTTCTCGTTCCAGCCGCGCATGATCGACACGAAGAGGAACCTGCCGTCGCGCGAGTTGCCGCCGCCGATGAAGGTCTTCGGGTCGCCGGTGCGCGGGTGGAGCTGCTCGTCCTTCGCGGGATCCTTCCCCAGCACGTGGAGGCGCACCTCGCAGTAGCCGGGCCGCTCGCTGACGGGGATCGCCGGGTCGGTGGGGAGCCACTCGTAGATGAACGACT
Source organism: Myxococcota bacterium (assembly GCA_049322495.1). Lineage (GTDB taxonomy): Bacteria > Myxococcota > Myxococcia > Myxococcales > Myxococcaceae > Archangium_A. The sequence continues at coordinate 6,542 of JBMORD010000228.1, forward strand.
TCGAGTCGGGCAGCCACGAGGGGCTGGCGTACTTCGCGCCGGGGATGACGTCGTCGGTGAGCTTGCCGGTGTCGACGTCGAGCACGTAGAGCGTCGCCTCGTCGGCGGCGTTCGGCTTCTTCGCGAAGACGACCTTCTTGCCGTCCCAGCTCGGCGCCCAGACGCCGAGCGAGACGGTGTTGTCGGTCGACCAGCCGTTGGGATCGAGCAGGACCTTCTCTTCGCCGTCGGCGCCCTGCTTCCAGTAGACGATCGCCTTCTCCTTGTCCTTGTGGGTGCGGACGTAGAAGTAGCGACCGCCACGCCGCACGGGGGCGCCCATCGAGTCGAGGTAGTACAGCTCGCGGTAGCGGCGGAGCAGCGCCTCACGATCGGGCAGCTCCTCGATGCGCGCGCGCGTGAAGCCGTCCTGCAGCTTCATCCACGCCTGCACCTCGGGGGACTTCTCGTCTTCGAGCCAGCGAAAGGGGTCGTCGGGGAGGTTCGGCTCGGTGCGGGTCGGAGGCAGCATGGGCTTCGGCGGAGCAGCGGGTGGAGCGACGGGAGCAGGCGACGGCGCAGGTTCCTTCACCGCGACCTGGGGCGTCGCGCAGGACACGAAGAGCAAGGCAGCGATCAGTGCGCGCATGGCGGCGCACTCTGCCGCAGCTCGACTCGTTCCGGCGAGGTTGTCGTCGTCGCCGTGCCGGAACCAGGTCCACCCGCCGAGAGCTCCGGCGGGCCGGCAGGAAGGCCCAGGCTCAGCTCGTCCGTCGCGATGCCCCTGATGCGGAACGCGTCGAGCGTCGTCTACGCGGTGGCCTCGGCGGCCTTGGGCTTCTCGTCGGTGGCGTAGAGCACCACGGGCTCCTTCTTCTTGAGCACCGCGTCCTCGTTGATGACGACCTCGCGGGCCGTCTTCTTCGAGGGGATCTCGTACATCAGCTCGAGCATCACCGACTCGAGGATCGCCCGCAGGCCGCGCGCGCCGGTCTTGCGGCGGATCGCCTCCTGGGAGATCGCCTTGAGCGCGCCGTCGGTGAACTTGAGCGCCACGCCGTCGAGATCGAGCAGCTTCTTGTACTGCTTGGTCAGCGCGTTGCGCGGCTTGACCAGGATGTCGATCAGCGCGGGCTCGTCGAGCTCCTCGAGCGCGGTCACCACCGGCAGGCGGCCGATGAACTCGGGGATCATCCCGAACTTGAGCAGGTCCTCCGGCTCGACCTTCGCCAGCAGCTCCGAGAGCGACTTGTCTTCCTTCTTCTTCACCTCGGCGCCGAAGCCGAGCGACTTGCCGCCCAGCCGGCGCTCGATCACCTTGTCGAGGCCGCCGAACGCGCCGCCGCAGATGAAGAGAATGTTGGTGGTGTCGATCTGCAGGAACTCCTGCTGCGGGTGCTTGCGGCCGCCCTTGGGGGGCACGTTGGCCACGGTGCCCTCGATGATCTTCAGCAGCGCCTGCTGCACGCCCTCGCCGCTCACGTCGCGGGTGATCGACGGATTCTCCGACTTGCGGGCGATCTTGTCGATCTCGTCGACGTACACGATGCCCCGCTGCGCGCGCTCGATGTCGCCGTCGGCCGCCTGGAGCAGGTTGACGATGATGTTCTCGACGTCTTCGCCGACGTAGCCGGCCTCGGTGAGGCACGTGGCGTCGGCGATGGTGAACGGCACGTTGAGGATGCGCGCCAGCGTCTGCGCGAGCAGCGTCTTGCCCGAGCCGGTCGGCCCCAGCAGGAGGATGTTCGACTTCTGCAGCTCGACGTCATCGAGCTGCACCTTCGACTCGATGCGCTTGTAGTGGTTGTGCACCGCGACCGAGAGCACCTTCTTGGCGCGGTCCTGGCCGATGACGTACTCGTCGAGGATCGCCTTGATCTCCGACGGCCGGGGGATGCGCAGGCGCGTGTCCTTCGACTCCTCGCGATCGATCTCCTCGGCGATGATGTCGTTGCACAGCCCGATGCACTCGTCGCAGATGTAGACGGTCGGCCCGGCGATGAGCTTCTTCACTTCCTTCTGGGACTTCCCGCAGAAGGAGCAGCACAGGGTCTGGTTGCCGCCTTCGCGACCGACGTTCTTCGTGGCCATGTCTTTCCGAACGTTAACCCCTCTCCCCACGAGGAGGAGAGGGGCGGAGACGAGTCAAAACGCTGACGCTCACTTCTTCTCGGGCGCGAGGCTCTTGCGCACGAAGATCTCGTCGATGAGGCCGTACTGCTTGGCCTCCGCCGCGCTCATGAAGTTGTCGCGGTCGCAGTCCTTCTCGATGCGCTCGTACGAGTGGCCGGTGGCCTTCGAGAGGATCTCGTAGAGCACCTTCTCGAGGCGGGCCATCTCGGCGACCTGGATCTTCATGTCGCGCGCCTGCCCCCGCGCGCCGCCGAGCGGCTGGTGGATCATGATGCGCGAGTTCGGCAGCGCGGCGCGCTTGCCCTTCGTGCCCGCCGCGAGCAGCACCGCGCCCATCGACGCCGCCTGGCCGATGCAGATCGTGGCCACGTTGCAGCGCACGTACTGCATGGTGTCGTAGATCGCGAGGCCGGCCGTGACCGAGCCGCCGGGCGAGTTGATGTACATCGTGATGTCCTTGTCCGGATCCTCCGACTCGAGGAACAGGAGCTGGGCCGTCACTCCGTTGGCCACGTCATCATCGATCTCGGTGCCGAGCATGATGATGCGATCGCGCAGGAGGCGGGCGTACAGGTCCCACACGCGCTCTCCACGGTGGGTGGTCTCGACGACTGTAGGGGGCCAGTAGGGCATGACGATCTCCTGCTGCGGGTGGGTTACTGCTTCGCGTGCTCGCGGAGGAAGGCGATCACCTTCTCCTCCTTGACGCGGTTCTTCAGGCCTTCCTTCGCCTCGGCGCTCTTGTACTGCTGGGCGACGATCGCCGGCGCCACGTTGTTCTCGGCGGCGAGCGACGCGAGGCGCGCCTCGACGTCGGCGTCGGTGGCCTCGATCTTCTCGTCGCGCGCGATGGCCTCGAGCAGCAGCTGGCCGCGCACCTCGAGCTCGGCCTTCGGGCGCAGCTCCTCGCGCAGCTTGCCCCAGTCGAGCTGGAGCATGTTCGGGTCCATGCCCGAGCGCATCAGGCCGCCGAGCGCGTTCTCGAGCATGAAGTCGATGCCGCGGTTCACCATCGCCTGCGGCACGTCGATGCGGTTCTTCTCGGTGAGCGCCTTGAACACCGCGTCGCGGGCGTCGACCTCCGCGCGGCTCTTCGCGGCGCGCTCGAGATCCTTGCGCACGCGCGCCTTGAGCGCGTCGAAGGTCTCCTCGCCCATCGACTTCGCGAAGGCGTCGTCGAGCGCGGGCACCTGCTTGGCCTTGATCTCCTTGATGGTGCAGACGAAGCGCGCGGTCTGGCCCTTGATCTCCTCCACGCGGTAGTCGGCGGGGAAGGTGTAGTCGAGCTCCTTCTTCTCGCCGAGCTTCGCGCCGGCGAGCTCCGGGAGGTTGCCCTCGATGAGCTGGCCGTCGATCACCTCGACCGTCACGTCACGGCCGGTGTTGCCGGGGAACGGCTGGCCACCCTTGGTGGCGTCGAAGTCGATCACCACCAGGTCGCCCTTCTCGACCGTGTCGCGGCCCTCGACCTTCACCACCTCGGTGCGCTGCTGGCGCATGCGCTCGAGCTGCTCGGTGACGCGCTCCTCGGGCACGGAGTCGTCGACCTTCGCCAGCTCGAGGCCCTTGTAGTCCTTCGCGGTGACGACCGGCTTCACCTCGACGCGCGCCGAGTAGGCGTACGGCTTCTGCGCCTCGAGCTTGCCGCCCTGGAACGACGGGTCGCCGACGGCAGGCACGTTGGTCTCCTTGAGGGCGTCGATGAAGCCGAGCAGCTGCACGCGCTTGACCACGTCGGCCTCGACCTCCGAGCGGAACTTCTGCTCGAGGATGCGACGGGGGATCTTCCCGGGCCGGAAGCCGGGCAGCTTCACCTGGCGCGAGAGGTTGGCGTACGCGGCAGAGAGCTCGCGCTCGACGAGCGCCGGCTCGACCTCGATGGAGAGCCGCTTCTCGATCGCGGAGACGTCTTCGACCTGAACCTTCATGGAACCGTCCTTCTCAAGAGAAATCGCGCGGGTAGCCCGCGTGAGGAAGGAGGCGGCTTTATGGGACGGGTCCCAGCCGGTCAACGCTGCCGTGGTGTGGGGAGCCGGAAGTGCCACGCGCGCGGAGCATCACGGCTCGCCCGCGCGCGCACATCAGCCGTTCAGGTGACCGGTCGGCTCAGGCCGAGGCTTCCACCGTGTGCTCGCGGAACATCACCGACCAGAAGCCGCCGATGCCGAGCGCGACGCCCTCGACCTCGTCGTCCTTCGCGAGCACCTCCGGCGCGTTCGCCCAGGCCTCGATGCGGGCGACCTTCTGCAGCGGCAGCAGCCGCACCGGCGCTTCCGGCAGCCGTGGGGCGACCCGCAGCACCGCGTCGGCGCGCACCATGCCGAGCAGCTCCTGCGCCTCGGTGACCACCAGCACCGCGTCGAACTGACCCGCCTTCACCATGTCCGCCACCACCCAGAGAGGAGCGGTCTCCACCACGGTCGTCGCGCTGGCTGGCCTGCTGGTCATGGGCTCTCTCCAAGCATGTTCTGGACCGCCGCCAACCCATCTACACCACGAGCACTCTGCGAGTCGTTTTCAGTTTCGGAACTGCGGGGATTGCAGAAGTGAAAA
>JBMORD010000229.1:0-11194 GCA_049322495.1 Myxococcota bacterium
CGAGGCCCTTCGTCGGGCACGCCAGCGCGACCCACAGCTTCCAGTCGAGCTGGTCGAGCGCGAGGAAGTCGGCGCCGCTCTCGAAGCGGACCTGGTCGAAACCTCCGGCACGGAAGAACTGAAACGCTCTCGGGGTGGCCATGATGCGCGGCCGGTCTGCAAAAACCCGCCCACACGGGACCACCACCCCGAAAACCCGAGCTCAGGGGTCCTGTCGGACCTCCTCGGTTCCGACGATGACGAAATCCACGCGGCGATTCGCTTCGCGCCCTCGCGCGGTCTCGTTGGTCTCGACGGGGCGGTCTGGCCCGAAGCCCTTCGCGCTCACGCGCTCCAGAGGCACGCCGGCCGCGACGAGAAACCGGCGAACGGACTCGGCGCGCGCCTCGGAGAGCTTGAGGTTGGCCTCTCTCGTACCGCGCGCGTCGGTGTGCCCCTCGATGCTCACGTGCTCGACTTCGGGGTGTTCCCGCAGAATCCGCGCGATCTGCTGGAGCAGCGCAAAGCTCTGCTTGAGCACCTCACTCCTGCCTGTCGCAAAATACACCTTGTCGCGAATTACCAACCGGTCGCGGGTGATGACGACCAGCAGCTTCTCCGCGTCGGGGCAGCCCTGGTTGGCGCGACCGCCCTTCGCGTTGCGGCAGGCGTCAAGACGATCGACGACGCCATCGCCATCGCTGTCCTGGTCGGGGCAGCCCTTGAGCTCGGCGACGCCCGCCACCTCCGGGCACGCGTCCTCGAGCGAATCGAGCCCGTCGCCGTCGACGTCGAGGCAGCCTCGCAGCGAGCGCGGCGCGGCAATGGCGGGGCACGCGTCGCGCGCGTCGGGCACTCCGTCGCCGTCGCCATCTGGCGGCAGGCACCCCGCGAGCGCCGAGAGTCCGGGCACCGTCGGGCACTGATCCGCGCCGTCGAGCACGCCATCACCATCGGCATCGAGCTCCGGGCAGCCGCGCGTCTTGCCCGCGACGTCGCGGCCCATGTTCTGCGGGCACACGTCTTCTTCATTCGGCACGCCGTCGCCGTCGAAGTCGAGCCGCGGGCACTCGGCCACCGCGTGCGGCTGACCCGCGACGCAGGTCGGCGGCGACGCGGGCGGCGGGCGCGGCGCCTCGCGCGGTGGCACCAGCGCCACGCCGACGAGCAACCGGAACGCCGGCACGCCCGCCTGCTGACCGAACCCGGGCCCCGCGAGCGCGTACACCTCGAGCCGCTCGAGGAGCGGGTAGCGAGCCCCGAGCGTGAGCTCGCCCGAGAGCGGCGAGTGCGTGAAGGGCACGTCGAAGCGGCCGGCGAGCTCCCCGCGCAGGCCCGCGCCCAGCGTCGCCACGCTCGCGCTCACCGTGAAGTAGCTGCCGAGCTCGTTGCCGAGCCGGGCCGCGTTGGTCGCAGTGAGACCGCGCGTCGGGCGCAGCAGCACCGCCACCGAGCCGCCGACGCGGAGGAACGAGGTCAGCGTGCGGCCGAGAGCGACGGTCGGCACCGCGGTGACGCTCTGCTCGGAAGTGAGCGCCTCGCGCATGCCGAACGGCAGCCCGACCGCCACGCCGCCTGAGACGTCGAGCGGCCAGCCCTTCTTCTCCTGCAGCACCGCGAGCCGCGCGTGGAGGTAGCCCGTGCCGACCCCGAAGCCCGTCGCGACCGGCGCGAGGTTGAAGGGCGGCGTGGCGTCGCCCGGCTGGCCGAGCACCAGCGGCAGCTGCGCGCCCACCTCGAGGAAGTCGGTCGGCGCGAGGGCCGCCGAGACGTGGGCCGTCCACCGCGCGGCGACGAGCGACGAGACCGGCGCGTCGTTCGAGGTGACGACCAGCGGCGCGTGCTCGTAGTGGAAGGTGAGCGCGGCGCGGTAGCTCCACGGCGCGAGGAAGTCGCCGGTGTCGACGAGGAGCCCCTGCGCCGCGCCGGGGTGCAGCCGCAGCCGCTCGAGCTCGAAGGCCGGCAGCGCGGTCTGCGCCAGAGCCGGCGTCACCACCAGGAACGCTGCGAGGGCCGCTGCGCGCACGCACGGCGCTCTATTCGCCCCGTCGCGCCCTGTCGACCTTCGAGACGTCGCGAAATCCGCCGCATGTCGCGTGCTGCGACATGCACCACCTCACGGCGTCGAGCCGTTCTCGCCCGACGTGTCGCCGTACGTCTGGAGCTTGCGGTACAGCGTGCTGCGATCGAGCCCCAGCGCCTCGGCCGCCTTGCGCTTGTTGCCCTTGAGCAGCCCGAGCACCTTCAAGATGTAGCGCTTCTCGACCTCCGCGAGCGGGAGGATGGTCGCCGGCTCCGCCGCGTCAGGAATGACCGCAGGCCCGCCGCGCCGCACACGGTCGGGCAGGTCCTCTTCTCGAATCGTGTCTCCGTTGGACAACGCCATCACTCGCTCCAGCAGGTTGAGCAGCTCGCGCACGTTTCCGGGCCATTCGTAGGCCATGAGCCGTGCCGCGATCTCTGGAGGCAGTTTCGGGGCCAACCGGCCGTCGCGCTTGCCGAGGCGCTCGAGGAAGGCCTCGGCGAGCAACAGCACGTCGGTGCCGCGCGCGCGGAGCGGCGGCACCTCGAGGTGCACCACGTCGAGGCGGTAGTAGAGGTCTTCGCGGAACTTCCCCTGCTCCACCGCCTCGCGGAGATCGACGTTCGTCGCACAGACGATGCGCACGTCGACGGGCACCTCGCGGCTCGCGCCGAGCGGGCGCACCACGCGCTCCTGCAGCACGCGCAGGAGCTTGGGCTGCAGCGAGATCGGCAGCTCGCCCACCTCGTCGAGGAAGAGCGTGCCGCCGTTGGCCTCGCGGAACACGCCGGCGCGATCGGCGCGCGCGTCGGTGAAGGCGCCCTTCACGTGGCCGAAGAGCTCGCTCTCGAGGAGGTTCTCGGGCAGCGCGCCGCAGTTGATGGCCACGAAGGGCCCCGCGCGCCGGCGGCTCTCCTGGTGGAGCGCGCGCGCGACGAGCTCCTTGCCCACGCCGCTCTCGCCCGTCACCAGCACGGTGGTCATCGTGTCGGCGACGCGGTGGAGCATGCGGAAGAGCTCCTGCATCGGCGGGCTGGTGCCCAGCAGCTCGGCGAAGCGCGGCGGGTTGTCGGCCACCTCGCGCCGCAGCCGCGAGACCTCGAGCTGGAGCGCGCGGTGCGCCACGGCGCGCTCGAGGGTGAGCGCGAGCGTCTCGAACTCGAAGGGCTTGGTGATGAAGTCGTACGCGCCGAGGCGAATCGCCTGGACCGCCGACTCGATGCTCCCGAAGCCGGTGATGATGACGACCGGCAGCGTCGGGTCGCGCGCCACCAGCTCGCGGCAGACGTCGAGGCCGCTGCTGCCGCGCAGGTTGAGATCGGTCACCACCGCGTCCCACGGCGTGGCCGCCGCGCGCTGGAGCGCCTCGGCGGCGGTGGTGCACCACTCGACCGCGAACCCGCGGTTGCGCAGGTCGAGCTCGACCATCTCGCACATCGCTGCGTCGTCATCGACGAGCAGCACCCGCGGCTCAGCCCGGGAGGTGGACGATGAAGCTGCTTCCTTGACCAAGTTGACTCTCCACGGCGATCCACCCATCGTGGTCGCGAACGATTCCCTGTGCCACCGACAGCCCCAGCCCCGTGCCCTCTCCGGTGTCCTTGGTGGTGAAGAAGGGGTCAAACACCTGCGCGAGGTGCTCGGGCTTGATGCCCGCCCCGGTGTCCGAGACCCGCACCCCGACGTAGCAGCGGGTCGGCAACCCCGACTCTTCCGGTGGGCTCAGCTCGGCCTCCTCGAGCGACACGGTCACCATGCCCCCCGCAGACGTCGCCTGGATGGCGTTGGCCACCAGATTCGTCATCACCTGCATCATCTGGCTGCCGTCGAACTGCACCACCCGGGCGTCGGGCAGGTCGGCCAGCAGCAGCTTCACCTGCTTGCGCTCGGCGACGGGCTCGAGCAGCGCGACCGCCTGGCGCAGCAGCGTGCGGATGTCGAAGCGTCCCGGCCGCGGGCCGCGCCGCCGCGCGTAGTCGAGGAGCTGACGGATGATGCCCGCCATGCGGTCCGCCTGCTCCGCGATGCTCTTCGCTGCGGCTGGCGCCTCCTCGGGGCGCACGGTGCCCGAGGCGAGCTGCCGCGCGCGCCCGGCGACCACCGCGAGCGGCGTGCCCAGCTCGTGCGCGATGCCCGCCGCGAGCCGCCCCACCATCGCCAGCCGATCCGCGCGCTCGAGCTGACGCCGCGTCATTCCCAGCAGCCGCTGCTGCGAGACGTACTGCGTCAGCAACCTCAGCTCGAGGCTCGCGGCGAGGCGCGGCTCGGCCCGCGCGTCGTCGAACCACGCGGCGACCGCGCCGATGAACTCGGGCACGGGCGTCGGGCGCGGGCACCAGAGGGGCACCGTCTCGAGGCCGGGCGCCGCGTCGCCACGCTGCGTGGCGATCACCCGCTCGAGCGGCTCGCGCTCGGCCGCGGTGCTGGGCGCGTCCCCGCTCGCGGTCCACGCGCGCACCTCGCCGACGAGAGTGCACAGCACGACGCGCCGCGCGCCGATGCCGCGACGGAGCAGCTCCGCGAAGTCTCTGAGCGACGCCGCAGAGAGCGTCTGCAGCTCGGTGGTGTTCGGCGTCGTCACGGCTTCCTCTTCGCACGGAGCGCGCGCACCACGCGACGCGCAAAATCGGAGCCCTCGAGCGGGAGCGCGACGTAGTCGTGGACGCCGTGCTCGATGGCGCGCGTCATGAGGGTGAGGTCGTCCTCCGGCCCGCACAGCAGCACGCGCCTGCCCCGCGCCACGAGCGAGTCGACCAGCGCCAGCGCGTCGACGCCGCGCGCGGGCCAGGCGACCACCACCGGCGCGTCCTGGCCGGCCACCGTCGCCACGCCCACCGCCGCGAGCGCCGTCAGCGCCAGCTCGCGCGCCTCGAGCGGCGCCCCCTCGAAGTCGAGCGCCACCGGAGGGTCGTCCACCTCCGCGGCGACGAACGCCGGGGCGGCGGGGGCCACCTGGCGCTCGCTCTCCGCGCGCTCCGCGACGAGCCCGGCGGCCAGCGCCTCGCGGAAGGTGCGCGTGTCGGGGAAGCGCGCGCCCGGGCTCTTCTCGAGCGCCCGACGCAGCGCCCGCTGGAAGCCCGGCGGCACCGTCGTCACGCCGCACTCCTCGAGCGTGGGCGGCTCGCGGAAGAGGTGCGCCGAGAGCACGTGCATCGCGTTCGACGACTCGAAAGGCGCCCGCCCCGTCAGCAGCTCGAAGAGCACGCACGCGAAGGCGTATTGGTCGCTCCGGTCATCGAGCGGCTCGCCCGACGCCTGCTCGGGCGACATGTACGCCGCGGTGCCGGCGACGTGCCCTTCGCGCGTCAGCCGGCTCTCCGGCGGCTGCTGCGAGAGCAGCGCGATGCCGAAGTCGACCACCCGCACGAACGGCGGCGGCTTCGCGGCGTCGAACATCACGTTGGCGGGCTTGAGGTCGCGGTGCACGATGCCCAGCCCGTGCACCACCTCCAGCACCGAGAGCACCTGGTCGGCCACCTTCGCCACCAGCTCCAGCGGCAGCCGCCCCTCGCGCTCCAGCCGCGCCTCGGCCGACTCGCCGTCGATGAACTCCATCACCAGCGTCGGCGGCGGCGTGGGGATGAAGTCGTAGACGCGCACCGCGTGCGGGTGCTCGAGCCGCGCGAGGAGCTGTGCTTCCCGCCGGAAGCGCTCGAGCGCCTCGGGCAGCGCCGCGATGTGCGGGTGGAGCACCTTGAGCGCCACCCGCCGGCCGAGCGCGGTCTGCACCGCCTCGTAGACGACGCCCATGCCGCCTTCTGCGACACGTCGCTTCACCTCGTAGCCCGCTGGCACGCCGCTCGACATGGTTCTGGCCGCCCTCTTGCAAATTCGACACCCGGAGAGCCCGAGAAATGAATCAGGTCGAATCGAAGCGAGCCAGCGCGCCGAAGGGGTTGCGGCTGTCGGGGCAGCTCATGGTGGTGCTGATGCTGGTGACGGTGCCGACGCTCGTCGCGCTCGGGCTGGTCGCCATTCAGCGCAACCGGCAGGCGCTGACGGTCGACGCGCAGCACTACCACCGCGTGCTGGCCGAGCGGGCCGCGGCGAGCCTCGACGCGGTGCTGGTCGATCGCACCACCGCGATGTCGGCGATGGCCGAGGTGCTGGCCTCGAGCCAGGTGGCCACCGATGAAGGGCGCCTCGAGCTGGCGTCGGCGCTCCTGCGCGGGAGCGGCCTCACCGAGGTCATGCTGTACACCGCCGATGGCGCGCGGCGCGGCGGCATTCACCTCGGCGACGCGCGCGCGCCGATGCCCGAGCTCCTGCCCGACGCGCTCCGGCGTGGCGGGGTGACGACCGGCGCGGTGTTGCAGCGTGCGACAGGCCCGGTGCTGCCGCTGGTGGTGCCGGCGCCGGCGAGCGCGGCGGTGCCCTTCTTTCTCTACGCCGAGGTGCCGCTGGCGCCGCTGTGCGCGCTCGTCGCGTCGCTGGGCGAGACGCCGCCGCTGAGAGATCGCGACGCGGTGTTCGTCATCGACGGCCGCGGGACGGTGGTGCTCCGCGCCGAGGCCACCGCGGTGGGCCAGCCGCTCGAGCCGGGGCTCCTCGACGCGCTGCGGCCCGGCGGCGCGACGGCCTTCACCCAGCCGCTCGCGGTGAGCACCGAGTTCGAGCGCGAGGGCGCGCCGATGCTCGCGGCGCTGGCGACGCTGCCGGCGCGGGGCTGGGCGGTGGTGGTGCAGGAGCCGCGCGCGCACGCCTACCAGACGCTCGGCGCGCTGCAGGCCGCGGTCGCCAGCGCGGTGGGCCTCGCGCTGGTGCTGGCGCTGCTGGTGGGCACCGTCGGCGCGCGGCGCGTCGCCCGGCCGCTGGAGCTGCTGGTCGACGCCACGCGGCGCATCGCCCGCCGTGAGTGGACGCGCGTGGCCGGCGAGGTGTCGCGCCGCGGCGACGAGGTGGGCGCGCTCGCGCGGGAGGTCGACGCGATGAGCGACGAGCTGCGCGAAGGGGAGGCGCGGCTGGTGAAGGAGACGCAGGCGCGCGCGGCGCTCTCGCGCTACCTCGCCGCCGACGTGGTGGACGCGGTGGTGAAGGACCCTTCCCGGCTCAAGCTGGGTGGCGAGCGGCGCCTGGTGACGGTGCTCTTCGCCGACGTGGTGGGCTTCACGCGGCTGTCGGAGCAGCTGCCCCCGGAGACCATCGTCGCGGTGCTCAACGAGTACTTCACCTTCGCCACGGAGATCGTCCACCGCCACGGCGGGATGATCGACAAGTTCATCGGCGACTGCGTGATGGCGGTGTGGGGCCTGCCGACGGCGAAGCCCGATGACGCGCAGCGGGCGCTCGACGCCGCGGAGGCGCTCCGACGGTGGATCGACACCGGCAACCGCCGCTGGAAGCAGAAGTACGGCGTCGAGGTGCAGCTCGCGATGGGCCTCCACACCGGGCCGGTCGTCGCGGGGAACGTCGGCAGCGAGAAGCGCATGGACTACACGGTCATCGGCGACACGGTGAACGTCGCGGCGCGCCTCGAGGCCTCCGCCGCGCCGGGGCAGATCCTCGTGAGCGAGTCGACCCGCGAGGCGGTCGGCGACGCCGCGGCCCTCGACGCGCTGGGCGAGCGCAGTCTGCGCGGGCGCTCGAAGACGACCATGGTGTACGAGGTGCGCTCATGAGCTCCGCGCTGCTCCTCACGATGGTCCTCGCCGCCGCCGAGCCTCCGCCCGCCGCGCAGGAGACGTGGACCGTGAAGGCCGGCGACACCTGCGACGCCATCGCGCGCGCGGTGTGGGGCGACCGCAAGCACATCGCGGAGCTCCACCGGTGGAACGAGCTCGGGCCGCTCCCTCACAACCTGCGCCCGGGCATGGTGCTGCGCCTGCGTGCGCCCACCGAGACGAAGGCCGAGGGCCCCGACGCGACGCTCACCTTCCTCAAGCCCGCGGTGCGCACGCGCCATCTGCTCGAGTGGCAGCCCGCGCAGCTCGGCATGGGCCTGTTCCGCCTCGACGAGGTGAACACGCTCAAGGGCGCCGGGGCCGCGCTCCGGTTCCGCGACCTCAGCAGCCTGCTGCTCGACGAGAACGCGCTCATCGTCATCTACGGCGACAGCGCCCCCAGGAAGCCCAGCGAGCCCACCGGCGTCACCCTCGTCGACGGCGAGCTGCGCCTCGCGCTGGCCCAGATGCGCGCGAAGCCGCTCGCGGTGAACACCCCCGCCGGCGCCGTCTCTGCCTCGGGCATGCAGGGCGTGGTGGCGGTCGACGGCGCGCAGACCACCCGCGTCTCGGTGTTCGAAGGCACCTCGCTGGTGAGCGCGAAGGGCGTGACGGTGACCGTGCCGAGCAACCACGGCACGCGCGTGCGGCAGAACCAGCCCCCCGAGCCACCGCGCCTGCTGCCCGAGACGCCTGCGCTCGCCGCGGTGCCGCCGGTGCTCGTCGCCGGCCCCGACGGCCTCGCCTCGCTCGCGCTCTCGTGGCCCGCCGCGGCGCGCGCCGAGCAGTACCGCGTGCAGCTCGCCCGGGACGTCGACTTCGTCGATCGCCTCCGAGACGCGTGGACCCCGAAGCTCGAGGCGACGCTCGACCGGCTCGAGCCCGGCGCGCTCGAGGTGCGCGTCATCGCCTTCGACGAGGTCGGCCTCCAGAGCCGCCCGTCGACGACGGCGCACGTCGAGGTGGTGGAGCTCGGCCGCGGCCTCGACGCCCACCAGGAGCTCGTCCTCACGCGCGGCAGCCCGCTGACCTTCACGCTCCCGGCGGCGCTGCGCCTGAGCATCGACGGCCAGGAGACCACCGCGCCGCCGGTGCTGACGGTCGGCGTGCACGCGCTGCGGATTCTCGACGCGTCCGGCGCGGTGAAGCTCGAGACCACCGTCGTGGTGCCGCCCGCGCCTCCGACGGTGGTGACGGTGGGCGACAAGCTCCGCGCCACGTTCGCCGACGAGCTCGACGAGGCGATCGCCCCGGTGCTCGAGCGCGACGCGCAGCAGACCGCCTTCACCCGGGTGAGCGCGCGCGTCTGGGAAGTGACGCGCCCTCCCTCTGGCACCGCCATCGTCACCTGGCGCGGTCGCGCGCTCTCGCGCTTCGACTCCGCGCGCGAAAGCTCGAGATTGCAGCCCTGAAGTCGTGGGGCGATTCGCAACACGCGCGCGGCGCCTCGCGGGTGCACTTCCGCACGCTTGCGACTGAGCACGGCGTTTGAAGAGCGCGCGCGCATGTCAGCTCGGCTGTTGGTGTGGGGTCAGGAAGTACCGCTCGACGCGTTCCCGCCCGAGGCGCTCCTCGGAGTGTGTGTCGAACGCACAGCGCTCTTCGCACGGGTGGTGAAGGAGCGGCCCGATGCGGTGCTGGTCAACGAGCCGGAGCCGGCGACGTTCGTCGGGCTGATCAGCGGGCTGCGCGTACAGCGGGTGCCGGTGGTGGTGCTGTCGGCTGACGTGACGGTGCCGAGCGTGCTGCGCTGGTTGCGCCTCGGCGCCTCCGACGTGCGGCCGCTGCGCGAGCTCACCCCGGAGGTGCTCGAAGGCCTGCCCGACGCGCGCGTGCCGCTCGTCGAGCGCACGCTGGTGTGGGCCTCGCGCGTGCGGCTGTCGGGTGCGCTGCGCGTGCTCCCGCAGACCCCGCTCGAGGGCGTGGCCGAGTTCGAGGCCGGCGTGCTGCGGTCGGCGAGCTTCTGCTGGTTGGAAGGCGAAGCGGCGCTCGCCGAGATGCTCGCGATGGAGGGCACCGAGCTCTCGTTCTCGACCACCCCGCGCGCGCCCGTGCGCCCGGGCTACGCGCCCAGGGTGCTCGTCGTCGAGGACGACCCCGCCATCCGCCGGCTGCTCGCGCGCACCATCGAGCGCGAGGGGTACCGCGTCTTCGAAGCCGGCGATGGACTCGAGGGGTTCGAGATCGTCCAGCGCGAGCGGCTCGATCTCGTGGTGGCAGACCTCGACATGCCGCGCATCGACGGCTGGGGCCTGCTGCGCGCGATGCGTGACGAGCTCGCGACCCGAGAGGTGCCGGTGGTGTTGCTCTCGGCGCACGAGGACGCGGTCACCACGCTCAAGGCGGCGCGCGCCGGCGCCCGCGCCTACCTCAAGAAGACCGGGCGTACGCGCGAGCTGATCGACTCCATCGCGCTGCTCACCAGCGAGCGCCGGCGGGTGTGGAGCGCGCTCCAGGAGCGCGTCGACGTGCCCGTCGAGTGCCTCCCGCTCGGCGCGGTGTGGCTGCTCGACACGCTCGCGGAGCTCGACGTGGGTGGCCGCCTGGAGCTCGAAGACACGCTCGGCCGCTACGAGGTGACGCTCCGGAGCGGGCGCCTGCAGACGGCCGTCGCGCAGCAGGGGAGCCTCCGCGTGACCGGCCCGAGCGCGCTCGAGGCGCTGGTGTGCTCGACGGGGCGCGGCCGCTTCGTGTTCTCCGAGGTCGCGGCCGACGAAGACGCGCCGTGGCTGTCCGAGGTGCTCCAGCGCGTCACGCGCACGCTCAGCCTCGACGCGGCGGATCGCGCGCGCGAACTCGCGCGTTCTCCGCGCCGCCTGCGCGTCGACGATGAGCTGGCGCACCTCTACGCGCGCGTGGCGACGACCCGGGAGCTCCGGCTCCTCGACGGCCTCAAGCGCGCCCCCGCCTCGCTCGACGAGCTGTCCACCCTCACCGAGCTGCCCGCGCCCGACGTCACCCGCATGATGGGTGAGCTGCTCCGCCGCGGCGTCATCGCGGAGCACCGATGACGCGGCTCGTGGAGAAGCAGAAGCTCCGCGAGATGCTCGAGGGCCGCCGGAGGTCCTGGTGAAGCCGCTCGACCCGCCGGAGCACCTCGCCGACTCGCCCCTCGGCGCCGCGATGCGGGGCGCCCTCGTGCTCCAGGGCATCGCGCAGGACTCCGCGCGCGACCTGCTCGTCGCCACCACGCACCTCGTCGACGAGTTCGTCGCGCGGCAGGCCGCGCCGGGCACGAAGGCGGTGTGCGATCGCCTCGAGCCCCGCGGCGCCGAGCCGCGCGCCCGGCTGGAGGCCGCCGTCAGTTGCGTGTTGCCGGTGTTGACGCTGGTGCGGACGCCGCCGGCCCGCGGCTGATCCACACCGCGGCTCGCCGTGACCGCACGCGCGGTGTATGTCGGCCGGTCCATGCGCTCTCTCCTCGCCTCGGTCGTCTTCGTCGCGCTCGCCGCCTGCAGCCGCTGCGGCTCCTCAGCCGCCCCCGACGCCGCGGTCGACGCAGGGCAGGCCTCCGCGCGCCGTGAGCCCGCGC
>JBMORD010000230.1:0-11166 GCA_049322495.1 Myxococcota bacterium
GCCCATGCCCGCGTCGTCACCACCGCCACCGCCGGTCGCGCCGCCACCGCCGCCCATGCCCGCGTCGTCACCACCGCCACCGCCGGTCGCGCCGCCACCACCGCCCATGCCCGCGTCGTCACCGCCACCGCCGCCGGTCATGCCGCCGCCACCGCCGGTCATGCCGCCGCCGCCACCGCCGGTCGCACCGCCACCGCCGCCGGTCGCACCACCGCCGCCGCCCGTGGTCGCGCCACCGCCGCCAGTCATGCCGGGGAAGGGGCTGCCCGCGACGCACTTGCCCTGGTCGCACGTGTATTCCTTGCCGTCGGCCTTCGCCTTGCCGGCACAGTCGTAGACGTCGACGCACTCCGGCGCACAGCCCGTCATCAGCAGGGGCACGCACGCCATCACCCCCAGCATCAAGCCTCTCAAGCTCGTCTTCATGCACTCTCCCTGGCGGCAAGCCCGCCGCGTGTGGAACTGAGCCGTCGCGTGTAGTCGAAACCGGCGCGACGTGCAGTCACAACTCCGCTCCGGCCCTGGAACGACTTCTACTGACCCGCGCAAGTCCCGTTCAACGTGCGGGCGGGTACTTCTGGAGCTTCCGCTGCAGCGAGCGCCGGTGAATGCCGAGCCGGCGCGCCGCCTCCGAGACGTTGTCCCCGCAGTCGGCCATCACGCGATGGATGTACTCCCACTCGGCGCGGGCGAGCGACGGCGTGCCGACCTCGCTCTGCGAGCTCTGTCCTTCTCCGAGCAGCGCCCGCACCACGTCGTCGGCGTCGGCGGGCTTGGTGAGGTACGCGGTGGCGCCCTTCTTCGTGGCCTCGACCGCGGTGGGAATGCTGCCGTACCCGGTGAGCATCACCACGCGCGTGTTGGGGTCGCGCTCCTTGAGCGCCGCGAGCAGCTCGAGGCCCGAGCGGCCCGGCATGCGCAGGTCGAGGACGGCGTACTCCGGCGACTCCGAGACGGCGGCGAGCGCCTCGTCAGCCGAGCCGGCGGTGGTGACGGCGAAGCCGCGGTCGGTGAGCGCGCGCGAGAGGCGGGTGCGGAAGGGCTCGTCGTCGTCCACCACGAGGAGGGTCGGTTGCTCGTTCATCGGTGCTCCGGTTCAACAGACGGGGAGTGAGAGCCGCGCCACGGTGCCGCGGTCCGTCGACGCGTAGCGCAGGGTGCCGCCGAGCTGATCCGCCAGGGTGCGCGCGAGGAACACGCCGAGGCCCATGCCCTGGCCCGGCGCGCGGGTGGTGAAGAAGGGCTCGCCCAGGCGCGCCAGCACCTCGTCCGGCAGGCGTGGCCCGTCGTCGGCGACCTCCACCACCACCTGGTCTCCGGCGCGCGCCACGCGGAGCTCGACGCCGGTGCGCGCGGCCTGCAGCCCGTTGCGCACCAGGCTCGACAGCGCCTGCGCCAGCGCGACCTTCGGCCCCTTGACCTGCAGCGCCAGCGCGTCGCCGGTCGGCCGCGTCACCCGCTCCACGTCGCGCAGGCCCTGGAGCGCGAGCTCGAGCCACTCCGCGACGGTGACCGGCGCGAAGCCCTCGGCGGCCAGCTCGCCGCTCGAGGCCGACATCCGCGAGAGGATGTCGCGGCACCGCTGCACCTGCTCGCGCACCAGCGCCGCGTCCTCCTTCGCGCTGGCGGGCACGTCGAGCTTGTCGAGGGTGCGGGCGAGCTCCTTGCTGGCGATGGCGATGGTGCCCAGCGGCGTGCCGAGCTCGTGCGCGGCGCCGGCGGCGAGCGTGGTGAGGGCGGCGAGCTTCTCGTTGCGCAGCGCGAGCTGACGCGCGGCCTCGAGCTCCGCGTCGCGGCGCCGGAGCGCGGTGAGGAGCCGCTCCATGGCGGCCACGATGAAGCCCGACGCGACGACGAAGCCCACCAGCATGCCCGCGAGGTGGAGCCGCATCAGCTCCGCGTGGTTGGGCAGCCGCCAGCTCTCGGGGGCGAACTTCTCGAGCACGAAGAGCGACGCGAAGCCGAGGAGGCAGGCCGCGAGCTGCACCCACTGGCGCCCGCGCGAGAGCACCAGCGTGCCCAGCGCGACGTTGACCAGGTACAGCACGGTGAAGGGGTTGAACGGCCCGCCCGAGAGGAAGAAGACGGCGGTGTAGAGCACCACGTCGAGCAACATCACCGCGAGGATGACGTTCTCCGTCGCCACGCCTCCGCGCCGTTGCCAGACGAAGAGCGCGACGTTGCTCAGCACGCCTGTGACGAGCAGCACCGCGAGCCACGCGCCCTCGACGGTGATGCCGAGGCCGACCCCCGCCCAGAGCACGAGCAGCGCCTGCGCCAGCCACGCGAACCACCGCACGCGTCGGAGGAAGTCGAGCACCTCCCGCGCCTGGAGCGAGGCGCGCGGCGAGGTCGAAGAGGGGGCGGTCGACGGCAGCAAGGCGCGCGCAGTGAAACACGGAGCGGGTCGATTGGCGCGGCCGGGTCGCGGCTGCCCTCCCGAGGGCGCCTGCCTTGCGAGAGATCATGCCTCTCTGGCGCGGGCACTGGATCTGCAGTCGGCCCGCGCGGGGGTTGTTCATGGACCGTGACTGTCAGCTCAGTGACGACGTCGTCGATCGCGAGACGCGCCGCCGCATTCTGAGCGCGTACCTCTCGGCCTCGCTGACGCTGGGCCCCGCCTACGCAGCGTTCTTCGCCTTCTTCGGGGCCTGGTGGAGCTTCGTCGCCCCTGCGGCCTTCACCGCGATGAGCGTCACGGCGTGGGTGCTCAAGCGGCGGAACATCTGCGGCTGGGCGACCGGGCTGCTGCTGTCGGGGCTGTGGTTCGGCCCGGCGTGGGCGGTGCTCACCACGGGCGGCATTCACAGCCCGCTGGTCATCTGGCTGACGCCGACGCCCTTCATGGCGGGCGCGCTGCTCGGCCGGCGGGCGGCGGTGGTGGTGGGTGGCATCTCGGTGGCGCTGGTGACGGCCATCGGCGTGCTGGGCGTGGGGCCGCTCCCGCACGAGCTGGCCGGCAACGCGCTGCTGAGCGTGATGTCGGGCGCGAGCGCGGTGGCGCTCCTGACGTTCTACGGGTGGACCACCACCAGGAACTTCGAGGACGCGCAGCGGGAGATCGCCGCGCAGCACGCCGAGGTGGCGCAGCGCAACCGCGACATGTCGGCCATCCTCGACAACGTGTCGCAGGGCCTGGTGCTGGTGAACGTCGATGGCGTCGTGCAGCCCGCGCAGTCGGCGGCGATGACGAGGTGGTTCGGCCGGCCACCGCCGGGCTCCTTCATCTGGGACTTCGCGTCGATGCACGCGCCGCGCGTGGGCGCGATGCTGAAGCTCGGCTGGGAAGAGCTCCGGGAAGGCGTGATGCCGGCGGAGGTGGTGCTCGCGCAGCTCCCCCAAGAGGTGAAGATCGAGGGCCGCACGTACGGGCTGCGGTACCAGCCGGTGGGCGAGCCGAGCGCCCCGTCGGCGGTGCTCATCGTGATGTCCGACGTGACGGAGGCGCGGCAGGCCGAGGAGCAACAGGCGCGCGCGGCCGAGACGCTCGCCCTCTTCGAGCGGTACGTGGCAGACCCGGTGACCTTCGCGAGCGAGCGGGCGGAGCTGGATCAGCTCGTGCGGAGCGTGCCGACGCAGGAGCGCGCGACGCTCGCGCGGCGGCTCCACACCATCAAGGGTACGGCGGCGGCGTGCGGGCTGGTGACGCTGCCGGTGGTGGCGCACCGGCTCGAGGACCTGCTCGAGAGTGAGGGCAGGCTCGAGCCCGCGCAGTTGGGCGCGCTCACCGAGGCGTGGCAGCAGGTGCTCGAGCGCACCGCGCCCTGGGCCCACGCACACGGCGACGCGGTGCTGGTGCACGAGCCGGAGCTGGCCGCGTTGCGCGAAGCCATTCGTCGGGGCGCGGCGCCCGGCGTGCTGCTCGCGCAGCTCTCACGGTGGAAGTGGGAGCACGTGCAGTCGCGCTTCGAGGTGCTGGCGAACCAGGCGCGGGGCCTCGCGCAGCGGCTCGGCAAGGAGCTGCGCGTGGAGCTCGACGCGGCCGGCGTGCAGGTGCCGCCGCAGCGGTTGGACGCGCTGTGGCTCAACCTGGTGCACCTCGTGCGCAACGCGGTCGACCACGGCGTCGAGCGGCCGGACGTCCGGGTCGCCGCGGGGAAGGCGCGCGCCGGCCGGTTGTCGCTGCGCGCGGCGCTGGAAGGTGAAGCGCTGCGGCTCGTCATCGAAGACGACGGCGGCGGCGTCGACTGGGAGCGGGTGCGGCGCAGAGCGCGGGCCCTCGGCCTGGCGAGCGAGACCACCGCGGAGCTCGAGGAGGCGCTGTTCCACGAGGGCCTGAGCACCCGGGAGTCGGTGACCGACGTCTCGGGCCGCGGCGTGGGTCTGGCGGCGCTCCGTGAGGCGGTGCGCGAACTCGGCGGGCGCATGACCATCGCGCACAGCTCGACGCAGGGGACGAGGTGGGAGGTCTCGGTGCCGCTCGCCAGCGCGCAGCTCGAGGCGGCGTGAGGCTCTCGGCGGAGGTCAGCGACCGACGATGCGCGCGACGAGCTTCTCGAGCTCGGCCTGGACCTCGCGGCAGTCGTCTTCATCGCGCGCTCGGTGGATGAGCGTCGAGAGGCGGTCGAGGTGCGGCTGCTCCTGACGCCAGAGCGTGTCGGAGCGGACGATGCGGTCGTCGAGCTCCTGGAGGTCGGCGAGGCGGTGCTTCCTCCACTCGTCGGTGACGGCGCACGGAGCCGCCGGCACCTTCGTCACCACCACCGCGGAGCGCGGCCTCGCCTGCTTCGATGGAGGCGGGGCGAGCTCTGCAGGCTTCGCAGCCTCGACGACCGGCACGGCCGCGGGTTCCGGCGCAGCAGGCGGCGCGGCGACGGGCTCCACGACTGCGGGCGCGGCGGCGATGACGGGAGCTGCGGGCTGATCCGCCGGGGCGAGCCGGCGCCAGGCGCCGAACGCCACCAGCCCGAGCACGAGGAGAACCACCGGAAGAAGGACCAGCGCACGGTTTCGCGACGGAGGCGTTGCGCGATCGAGCCGCGTCGTCGCGGGGAAACGGGTCTGCCCGGTGCCGGGGGCGTGCGGGTCGACGAGCGCGACGAGCACCTCACGACCGTCGTCGAGGCGGCGGGTGACGACCTCCGGGCGCCTCGGGAGCTCGAGCACCTCACCGACCTCGCGCGCGAAGTCGACGAAGGACGCGCCGGTGTCGTCGTCCGCGAGCGAACGGACGACGGCGCGGTGACCGGTGTCGGGGTTGACGGCGAGGTACAGCGTGCGGCGGCCACTCGCGAGAATCGACTTCACCTCGTAGCCGCTGACGCGCTGCCCGAGCATCGATCAGGGACAGCCTGGGTTGAGCTCGAACGTCGTCGAGGTGTTGCCCGCATTGCCGGCGGTGCGCTGGTACTTCGGCCACGCGCCGCCGGCCGTCAGCAGTCGCGGCGAGTCGACGATGATGGCCGACACGCGCCCCTCGTCGTTCGTCACGTAGAGGATGCCCGTGGTCGTCGTTGCTGCGCCCTGGCGCCGGTTGCAGTCGAGCGTCGGGTGCGCGAACACCGAGCCCGTCGTGAAGACGTCACCGAACGAGACGGCAGAACCCGCGGCACCGCTGAGTGGAAACACGTAGAGCCGGCCGGAGGTGGTGACGGCGTAGCCCGTCGGCGTCCCATTCATCCGCGCATCGCCCAGCACGGGAGACGTCTTGATGGGACTGCCGACGTTCGAGTTCAACACCACCGCGGCGCTGCCAAGCTGCATGGGGTCGAACGCCACGAGGCTCGAGGTGCCGGCCCACCGCCCCATGAAGGCGCGTGTGCCGTTGAAAGCCGCGAGACCGTTCTGGAGCGCAGTGCCGAGGTTGCCGTGCGTCTCGCTCGCGCCGATTCGATAGACGTCGGTCAGGCCGCTGAGACCACCAACGAGCCGCTCGTTGCTGGAAAGCACGGACTGGCCGATCGTCAAAGCAGCTGCGCCTGAGGCGATCGCGGCGGTGACGGGGTTGGCCGGATTGGCGTTGACGGAACTCACTCGAACTTGACTGAGCGCCGTTCCGTCTTGCGCGAGCAGGTAGGCCTCGTCAGCAACGACCACGACATTGTTCGATGGCTCATTTGTGCTCACCGAGAAATTAAACAACCCCTCGCTGCCGCTGGCTGCCGACAGACCGCCCGGGAATGAAACCGGGTCATAAACAAGAACACTGGATGGCGTAGTCGTGGCAACAATTGAATTAAACACAGACACAGCCCCAACCTTCGATGCCGAGCGACTCACAAGCGCGATCGCCGAGTAGGTCTTCCCTGCGTTTCCAGAGCTTGCCGCCTGAGTTGGCGTCAACGAGAGATTGTCGGCACGACGCGCGCCGACGAAGCCAGTGGTCCCGTTCGCGGTGAAGTAGACCAACTCTGAACTATCGCCCAAACCATTCACCGTGCTCGTCGCGGTCGCGACACTGACGATGCTCCCGATGGTCGTCGTCGAGTCCTTCACGCCACCGTCTAGTGCGTGAAGGGCGAAGAGGGTTCCAGACGTCGCATCCGCGCGAGTGCCAACATAGAGGGTTCCGTCGAATCCAACCGCAGGCGCGGCGCGAATCTCGCTCGTCGTCGGGCGCACCTCCCACCGCTTGCGCGTCACATGCAGGGGCTGACCAATCGTCGTCGTCGCGCGGTTCCCCGCAAGGTCCGTCACGGCCGCGGTCACCGCGAAATCACCCTCCATCGCATCGAGCGGCGGCAGCGACATGTCGAACTTGAAGCACCCCAGCGACCCGCCGCACGCACCACCCGGCATCGCCACCACGGTGTTCGCGCCCGCGCCGTACCGCACCTCGACCGTGCCGGCCTGCACCGTGTCCGTCGTCGACAGCGCCACCTCGAACACGTCATCGCGCTTCCGCTCGCCGCTCGGCAGCGTGCCCGTCACCACCGGCGGGGTCCGGTCCACGGTGAAGCTCCGCGACGCGCTCACGCCCGCATCCGCGAGGTTGGCCCACAGCCGCACCGCGTGTGTCGCCTCCGAGAGCGAGCCGAGGCTCAGGCTGTACACGTTGCCCGTCCCGCCGACCGGCTGCGTTCCGCCGTCATCGACCGAGAGGTTCATCATCGACGGCAACGT
This sequence comes from Myxococcota bacterium, assembly GCA_049322495.1. Classification (GTDB taxonomy): domain Bacteria; phylum Myxococcota; class Myxococcia; order Myxococcales; family Myxococcaceae; genus Archangium_A. Next base: position 7,063 of record JBMORD010000230.1, read on the forward strand.
CACCGACGCCGACGTCACGAACCGCGCCGTCACCTGCACCGACGCCGCGTTGGTGTACGAGTCCGCCGCGGGCGCGTCGAAGGCGATGCCGGTGATGCGCAGCAGGCACACGCTCCCGCCCGGGTCGCACGAGTAGCCCGCCGGGCACGTTGCGGGGCACATCGCGCCACCGCCACCACCCGTAGAGCCGCCGCCTCCCGTCATCCCACCCCCGCCCGTCGAGCCGCCGCCGCCGCCCGTCGACCCGCCGCCCGTGCCGCCGTCGGAGAGCACACAGAAGCCCTCCGCAGAGCAGACCCCGGGCGACGTGCAGTCGGCGTTCGACTCGCACCGCTTCACGTTGAAGTCACAGGCCGAGAAGGCGACCGCAAAAGCAACCACCAGCAACCGAGCGCGCATCGTCAGAACTCCCCCTGAATGCCAAACATCGCCCCACCGGCCGTGGGTACTGCCGTCACCTTCACCGGCGCCGCCGGAGCGGTCGCCCACACGATGCCGCCCACCAGCGCCGCGGCCGCGCCCACGCCGAGCGTCACCAGGCCCGCGCCCGTGAGCGTCTGCGCCGTGCGGTAGTCGTTCACCTTGTCGGCGGGGATGTTCCCGTCCATCACGCCGAGCGAGCCCCCGATGCCCTGCCCTGCGCCGAGCAGCACCGCGCCCACCACCGCGACGCCCGCACCGCCGATGAGCAGCACCTGGCCCGCCGTGCGCTGACCCTCGCCCGTGTCCACCGGCACGATGGGCGGCGGCGGAGGCGGCGGGTTCTTCTCTCCCACCTGGTCCGGCGGCTTCACCACCACGACGGGCTCGACGGTCTTCACCGCTTCCTTGAAGGTGGGCAGCCCGGAGAGCGCGAGGTCGGCGAAGAAGAGCTCCGCCAGCGGCGTGAAGCGGTTGACGATGGTCTCGTCGCCCTTCGGCAGCTCGACGCGCGCGGTCTTCATCAGCTTCCCGTCGTCGCGCACCACGCGGCCCTGCAGCACGAGCTGCTTCTTCGCCGTGTACTGCAGCGAGACGAACGTCGCGTAGAGCGTGCCCGCCTTCTCTGCGAGCTTCGCCAGCGCCTCGTCGGACTCGCGGAAGTCGAGCCGCTTCGTCTCCTTGAGCGCGGCCTCGGCCTCCTTGCGCGAGGGCACCAGCGCGCCCGAGCGCTCGTCGAGCAGCTTGAACCACGCGGTCTGCAGCTCCTTCTCGAAGCGCGTGAGGCTCGGGTTGGGGTCCAACTCGAGCGACGTGCTCACCACGCTCGGCTTCTGCGCCTGCGCACCCGCGACCGTCGCTGCACACACCACGACGAGCCACGCTCCTCGACGACACCACGTTCCCATGCTCATTCCTCTTCGACTCCGACGGCCTTGCGCATTGCGTTCAGCGCCACGTTCGCCCGCGCGCAGTTCCGCTCGACGAGTGCGTCGGCCAGTTGATCAGACGCCTTCACGAAGGCGGGCGCCTGCGCGTCACCCATGCCCTTGAGCTCGTCGCGGGTGCGGCGCGCGTAGTCGCGGAAGCGATCGTCGAACGTGCAGCTCGCCGGCCCGACGACCGAAACCTGCGGGTTCTTCCTCACGTCGACCTTCACCGGCGGGGGCTTCGTCGCGTTGAGGGGAATGGCCACCAGCTCCTCCGCGGCGCCGGCGTCGACCACCGACTCGGGCGCGGCCTGCTTCGGCGGCTCGGGCGCGACGACCTTCACCGGCTCGACGGGCGGCGGCGGCGGCACGACGGCCGGCTCCACCGGCTTCGGCGCCGGGGTCGGCCAGAAGGCCCACACGGCGAGGAGGAGCAGCAGCACCACCACCGCTCCGAGCGCGATGCGAGGCCCGGCCGATGGCTTCGCGGCCTGCAGCGCGAGGTCGGTCGTCGTCGCGGCGGGAGAGAGCGGGAGCGAAGGCTCGAGCTTCTGCGTCGGCTCCTTCGCGCTCACCTGCGTCCGCGCGGGCGCCGGCATGGGGCGCACGGCGGTCGCGTCGATGCGGATGCGCTTGATGATGCGCTGACAGACCTGCCGCGCGACGTCGGCGTTCGCCGGGCGCTCGTCGCGGCTCTTCGCCAGCAGCGAGGCCACGAAGTCGGCCAGCCCGTCGGGGAGGTTGTGGAGCTCGTCGTCGAGCCGCGGCGGCTTCGTGCTGACGTGCATCTGCACCAGGTCGCGGTCGTCGCGCGCGTCGAACGGCAGGTGCCCGGTGAGCATCTCGAAGAGCATCACCCCCAGCGCGTAGAGGTCGGCGCGGCCGTCGACGACGTGGCCGAGGGCCTGCTCCGGGGCGACGTACGCGGGCGTGCCGGCGAGCAACGAGGTCTTCGCTTCCTGCGAGCCCGCCTCGAGCTGCAGCGCCATCGGGCTCACCCGCGCCAGGCCGAAGTCGAGCACCTTGAGCAGCGGTTCGTTGTTGTGCTCGCGCACCAGCATCACGTTGCCGGGCTTCAGGTCGCGGTGGACGATGCCCTTCTTGTGCGCTTCGCCGAGCGCGTTGAGGATCTGATCAGCGAAGTCGAGCGCGACGGCGGGGATCAACGGAGCGTGCTGCTCGATGTACGCGGCGAGCGGTTCGCCCTGCACGTACTCCATCATCAGGAACTGCCGCCCGTCGGGGAGCTGCCCGAAGTCGAACACCTCGACGATGTTGCGGTGCTTGAGCGCGGCGACCACCTGCGCCTCGGCGACGAAGCGGCGGCCCCACTCGCTCTGCGCGGCGACCTCCGCCTTGAGCACCTTCACCGCCATCTTCCGTCCGATGGCCTGGTGCTCCGCGAGGAACACCATCGCCATGCCTCCATCGCCCAGCAGCGACTTGACGACGTACGCGCCGATGCTCTGCCCAATCAGCGGGTCATCAGCGACGATGACGTTCGAATCAGAGGCGGACATAGTCTCGCCTCTCGATGCCACTTCCAGAAATAACCCCCCCCCATCCGCGGGGTTACGCGAGTCATCGGAGCGGTCTCCACGCGGGCGTCATACCAGCCGGAACTCACCCCGGCCAACTCTCCGACGATGACGCTCGAGGTGTGGGCGCCGCGCTTCGTACAGCCGTGGGCGAACTGCTTCGCCGGCGCGCTGCCGCCGCAGGTCGTCTTCCCTGACGAGGGCGGGGAACAACGGGCGCCGGCCGACGTGATGGTCAACGGCCGCGCCGAGTTCCGTCGCGCGGGGCAGGAGCCGATCCTCCAGCCCGGTGACGTGCTCAGCAACCCGCTGGGCGAGGCGCTGTTCCGCGTGCCCACCGAGAAGTCGCCGCGCTGGCAGGTCGCGCGCCGGCCCGAGGGAGACCGGAGCGACCTCCTCTCGCTGCTCGAGCGGCAGGCGGCGATGGCGGAGCTCGACCTGTCGGCGCCCGACGCGCGTCAGCTCCTGGGGGCCGCGCGCGCGTGGCGACTCGGCGCGCTGCGCTGCACCTGGGAGCGTGGGTTCGTGATCAGCGCGCGCTGGTCGTCGGCCGCGACGGTCCACGACTCGATGGCGTGGCACCTGTGGCAGCTCCTCGCGTCGCCCGCGGGCTTCGGGCTCGAGACGTTCTCCGGCACGCCGGTCGACGCGGCCGACGTGCAGGCGACGCTCGACGTGGTGGCGCGCTTCCCCGCGCCGCGGCTGCGCGAGGTGGTGTTCGAGACGAACGAGCGCCTCGTGCCGGTGCTGAGGGTCGGCGTGCAGGTGAAGCGCGCGCCGCTGCCGTGGCTGCGCGTGGAGCGCTCCGGCACCCCGTCGGAGCACGTCACGCTCGACGGGGCGACGAACCGGTTACGGGTGCGCTGGCGTCAGCTCGTCGAGGTGAAGGTGAATGGACACACGCCGGACGATCGCTGCCTGTGGCACGACGGGCTGTGGGTCGAGCTGCGGGACGGCGACGAGGTGTCGTGGCCAGGAGGTGGGCTCCGCGTCACGGCGTGAGCCCGCCCGTCGCGGAGCGAGCGGGCCTCGAGCGCCGCGTCGAACCAGACCTTGAGGGTCGCGACGTCGGCCTTCTCGAGCTTCTCTTCCACTGACGGAGGGAGCTTCTTGAAGCGGTGCGTGAGCACCTTCTCCACTGCGGCGCGCAACGCTTCTCGCGCCTCGCGTTCCCGCTTGAGGCCGGCGCGCAGCCCTTTCCGCCGCCCGAGCTCCTC
>JBMORD010000231.1:0-80432 GCA_049322495.1 Myxococcota bacterium
CTCGGCTCCCCGCCCGGGCGCCGTCACCGTCGCGCCCGCCGCCCCGCCGCCGACCGCGGTGCCGCCGATGGTCCGCCAGGGCACCGGCCTCTCGCCGCGCGCCTCGGCGCCGCGCACCGGCCCGGGCGTGACGATGCGCCCGCAGATCCCGGGCACGGCTCCGGCCGCCGGCGCCACCGCGACCGGCCCGGCCACGCCCGTGCGCACCGTGCCGACCGCCACGCAGGCGGTGCTCGTCAGCCGCCCGCTCATCCCCATCAAGCGCGTCACGCCGAGCCAGCCGGCCGCGAGCCGCTACCCGATGGCGCCCGGCCGGAAGGCCATCGGCCCGGTGCGCGAGTTCAAGGTGGTGCCGTCGACGACGGCCGCGCCCGGCACCCGCGATCGCCGCGACGACGCCCGCCGGCCCGCCGGTGGTCAGCGCCGTGAGAAGGAGAAGGAGGCCGGCTCCACCACCACCTCGGACATCAAGGAGCTCATCTTCGGCCGCTCGGCGATCCCCGTGCGCGGCAAGAAGCGCAAGCCGACCAAGAAGGGCCAGAAGACCCTCATCACCGAGATGGCCGAAGAGAAGAAGGTCATCAAGGTGCAGGAAGGCATCACGGTCAGCGAGCTGTCGCAGCGCATGGGCGTGAAGACCACCGACATCATCAAGAAGCTGATGCAGTCGGGCAAGATGGCCACCGCGACGCAGACCATCGACGTCGACACCGCGGGCATCATCGCCACCGACTACGGGTGGACGGTGAAGAAGGTCGGCTTCGAGGTCGAGGACTTCCTGCCGAAGATCGAGGAGAAGCCCGAGAGCCTCATCTCGCGCCCCCCGGTGGTGACGGTGATGGGCCACGTCGACCACGGCAAGACCTCGCTGCTCGACGCCATCCGCCAGGCGAACGTCGCCTCGGGCGAGGCGGGCGGCATCACCCAGCACGTCGGCGCGTACACCGTGAAGTCGTCGCAGGGCGACGTCACCTTCCTCGACACGCCGGGCCACGCCGCGTTCAGCGCGATGCGCGCCCGCGGCGCCAACATCACCGACGTGGTGGTGCTGGTGGTGGCCGGTGACGACGGCGTCATGCCGCAGACCAAGGAGGCCATTCAGCACGCGCAGAAGGCCGAGGTGCCGATCGTGGTGGCCATCAACAAGATGGATCTCCCGGCCGCCAACCCCGACCGCGTGAAGAAGGAGCTCGCCGACATCGGCCTGCTCGCCGAAGACTGGGGCGGTGAGACGATCATGGTGCCCGTCTCGGCGCGCACCAAGCAGGGCCTCGACCTGCTCCTCGAGAACGTCGCGCTCCAGGCCGAGGTGCTCGAGCTCAAGGCGAACCCCGATCGCCCGGCGAACGGCTACATCCTCGAGGCGCGCCTCGAGAAGGGCCGCGGCCCGATCGCCACCGTGCTGGTGCAGGAAGGCACGCTGCGCAAGGGCGACGCGGTGGTCAGCGGCATCCACTACGGCCGCGTGCGCATGATGCTCAACGATCGCGGCGAGCTCGTCGACGAGGTGAAGCCCGGCTACTCGGCCGAGGTGATCGGCCTGTCGGGCGTGCCCACCGCCGGCGACGTGGTGAACGTGGTGGCCGACGAGAAGGCCGCCAAGCAGATCGCCGATCACCGCATCTTGAAGGCGCGCCAGGCCGAGGCCGGCAAGACCAGCCGTGAGTCGCTCGACGACCTGCTCGCCAAGCAGAAGGTGGCCGAGCAGAAGGAGCTCAAGATCGTGCTCAAGGCCGACGTCTCGGGCTCGCTCGAGGCCGTGGCCGACGCCATCGCCAAGCTGTCGACCAAGAAGGTGAAGGTCACCATCGTGCAGAAGGGCGTGGGCATGATGACCGAGACCGACATCGGCAACGCCGAGGCCTTCAAGGCGGTGGTGATCGGCTTCAACTCCAAGCCCGAGTCGGGCGCGGAGGCGGCGGCCAAGCAGAAGGAGGTCCGCTGGGAGACCTTCTCGATCATCTACGAGCTGCTCGACGGCGTGACGAAGATGATGGAGGACCTGCTCGAGCCCATCCGCACCGAGAAGAAGATCGGCAAGGCGGAGGTGCGCAACCTCTTCAACGTGCCCAAGCTCGGCACCATCGCCGGCTCGGCGGTCACCGAGGGCGTCATCAAGCGCTCGGCGATGCTGCGGCTGTGGCGCGCGAACAAGCAGATCTTCCAGGGCAAGGTCGCGAGCCTCAAGCGCTTCAAGGACGACGTGAAGGAAGTCGCCCAGGGCTACGAGTGCGGTATCGGCATCGAGGGGTTCGCCGACATCCTCGCGGGCGACGTGATCGAGGCCTACGAGGTCGAGGAGACGCGGCCTTCGCTGAACTGAGCAGGCGGCGTTCGTGTCCGGAGCGGGCGGGGAACACGCCGCGCCGCTCCGCGTTCGTTCCTCCAGTCAGCCGTCGGCGGCGTCAGCGCGCGGCGGGGCCGTCGTCAGGAGTCTCCTCATGTTCGTCTGTGTCGCCCGTCTCACCCTCGACATCCCCGCGGCGGGCTCGCTCAAGGCCAAGCGCCAGGTGCTCCGCCGCGTCACGGATCGGGTGAAGGCGAAGTTCAACGTCGCGGTCGCCGAGGTCGAGGACAACGAGCTGTGGAACCGCGCGGTCGTCGCGCTGGCGGTGGTGGGCAACGAGCGCCGCCACGTCGGCGAGATGATGGAGAAGATCGTCCACTTCATCGACGATCTGTACGTCGCGCCCGTCAGCTCGAAGGAGCTGGAGATCGTGCCCTTCTCGGATCTCTTCACCGGCGTGCCGGCGATGGGCGAGGGCTTTCCGGCGCTCACCATTCCGCGCGGCGAGCGCTCGCTGGCCGAGGCGGAGGGGCTGGGGGCCTGGGAAGACCGCCACGTGCGCCAGTCACCGCCGCCGAGCGCGCCGTCGCCGTCGGCGCCGCGGCGCCAGGCGGCCAGGAAGGCGAAGCTGTCACTCGACGACGCGCGGGCAGTGGCGCGGAGCCTGCGGAATCGTCGAGAGTGGGAAGACGACGCCACCAACAACGGCAGGAAGCGGGAGTAACCCATGGCCTCAGTTCGACCAGACCGGGTGGCGGCGGAGATCCAGGCGGCGGTCGCCGACCTCCTCACGCGCGGGGCGATCCACGATCCCCGCGTCGGCTACATCACCCTCACCGGCGTGAAGGTCTCGCCCGACCTCTCGGTGGCGCAGATCTTCTATTCGATGATCGGCACCGACGAGCAGAAGGCCGAGACGCAGGCGGGCCTCGACGCGGCGAAGGGTTTCGTGCGGCGCGAGGTGACGAAGAAGGTGAAGCTGCGCATCTCGCCGGAGGTGTTCTTCACCTTCGACCCCTCGCTCGACGAAGGTGACAAGATCGAGCGGCTGCTCAAGGAAGTGCGGAACAAAGAGGGCTGGTGAGCATGAACGGCGTGCTGGTGGTCGACAAGCCGAAGGGCATCACCTCGTTCGACGTGGTGCGCGAGGTGCGTCGGGCGCTGGGCGTCAAGAAGGTCGGCCACACCGGCACCCTCGACCCGATGGCCACCGGCGTGCTGCCGATCTGCATCGGCGACGCGACGAAGATCGCCCAGTTCATCACCGAGGCGACCAAGGCCTACGACGCGACGGTGAAGCTCGGCGCCACCACCGACACGCTCGACGCCGAGGGGAGGGTGCTCGAGACGCGCCCGGTGCCCCCGGTGACGCGCGAGCTGCTCGAGGCCGCGCTCCAGCGGTTTCGCGGCACGTTCCAGCAGGTGCCGCCGATGTACTCGGCGATCAAGGTCGGCGGGAAGCGGCTCTACGAGCTTGCGCGCGCCGGCGAGGAGATCGAGCGCGCCCCCCGCGAGGTGACGGTCTACGAGCTGGTGCTGCGTGACTTCTCGGCCGACGAGGTGAAGCTCAGCGTCACCTCGAGCAAGGGCTTCTTCGTGCGCTCGCTCGCGGCCGATCTCGGCGAGGCGCTCGGCTGTGGCGCCCACCTCACCGCGCTGCGCCGCACCCAGGCCGGCCCCTTCCTGCTCGCCCAGGCGATCCCCCTCGCCGAGGTGGTCGCCCAGCGCGGCGCCGTCGCCCCGCGGCTGGTGTCGCTCAACGACGCGCTGACCGATCTCCCCGAAGTACGCCTGGCCGCTGCTCAGGCTGCGCGCGTGCGGCACGGCGGCCTGGTGGAGGTCGCCGCCACGATGTCGGGGCTGGTGCGCGTGGTCGACCCCGCCGGGCAGCTGCTGGCCGTGGCCGAGGCCCTCAAGGGGCGACTGGTCTACCGGCGCGTGCTGAGCGCCGACTGAACTTCCCCATCGGCGGGCCGCCGCCGTGGCATGCTCTGCGTCGCGGCATGAACATCACGGTCATCATTCCCAAGCCGCTCCAGGCGGCCTGCGAGGGGCGGGCGAAGATCGAGCTCGGCGTTCCTCCCTCCTCCGACGTCGGGGAGATCCTCACCACCCTGATGACCCTGTACCCCGGCCTCAAGGCCTTCGTGGCCAACGAGAAGCGCCCGCTCCGCCAGCACTTCGGCGTCGCCCGCGCCGGGCAGAAGGTCTTCCTCTTCACCAGCACCGCCACGGGTCCCAACTGACTCGCGTTCTCGATTTTCATCGTTGTTTCATGCGGTTAGGTGTTCTTGAACCCTCCGCATCGCGGACGTAGGGTGCCGCGCTCCATGGCCGGTGGCAGCGACAACCCGACGCCGACGTCCTCCCGCTTCGAGGCGTGGGGGCGGAGCATCGCACTCCCGCGGCCGGTGGCGCTCGGGGTGGTGCTCCTCGGGGTGTCGGTGGCTGCGGCGTTCCTGCTGACGCCCGGCCTGTCGAGCCAGCGGATTCCAGAGCTGACGGAAGAGGACGTGGGGCGCCCCTTCCGGGCGTCATCGGTGGCGGGCTTCAAGGCGACCCGGGACTTCGAGGTGCCTGACGAGACGCGCACCGCCCAGCGGCGGGAAGAGGCGCGTGCCCGGGTGCGGCCGGTCTTCGACTACGACTCGCTGGTCGAGTCGAAGGTGAAGCGCGGCGTGCGCGAGGCCTTCGAGGCGATGCAGGAGGTGGCCGGCCGGTTCCCCCAGGTGAAGATCGATCCCTCCCACCGGACGACCGCCTTCACCAGGGAGGAGCAGGAGCTGCTGACGGCCCTGCGGGACGGGCGCGAGCAGTTCGCCGAGCACGCGGTGCCGCCCGACGACGAAGACTTCGAGGTGCTGGCCCAGGGGCGCTTCTCGACGGAGCTCGAGCAGGCGGTGATGACGCTGGTGGAGCTGGCCTACCGCGGGAAGATCGTCGCCTCGCGGGACGAGCTGTCGCGCATCGACACCAACGGCATCACGGTGCGCATCGTCGGGGGCACCACCGAGTACGAGATGACCACCTCGCCGCCGGGGGTGTTCGATCTCCGCGAGGCGGGGACCGAGCTCGACCGGTTCGCTTCCGTGCCCGGCAACCTGCTGCCCGAGGCGCCCACGCCGGTCCGCCGCGCGGTGCTGCGGCTGGCGCGCAAGCAGGTGCGGGCGAACCTCACGGTCAACATCGCCGAGACCGAGGCGCGCCGGAAGTCGGCCTGGGAGGCGGTCAAGCCGGTGGTGATCACCCTCAAGAAGGGCCAGCGGATCATCGGCGACGGGGAGCTGGTGAACGAGACGCACCTCCTCGTGACGCGGAGCCTGCGCGCGCAGACCAGCGAGCTCGACCTGCTGCAGGCGCAGTTCGGCGGCGCGGGCATCGTGGCGCTGCTGGTGTCGGCGGTGTGGCTCTTCTTCTCGGCGGCGCTGCGGCAGTTCCGGCCCTCGCGGCGCGACGCGGCCTTCATGGGGCTGCTGGCGGCGGGGCTCCTCGGCGGGCTCCACGTCTGGGTGCTGGTGGCCGACGCGATCCACGATCGCTACCCGGCGGTGCCCATCGAGGCGCTCCACTTCTTCTTCCCGGTGGCGGCGGGCGCGATGCTGGTGCGCTTCGTGCTCTCGGAGTCGAACGCGCTCTTCTTCGCGATCATCTTCTCGGCGCTGGCGGGCGTGCTGCTGGGCAACTCGCTGTCGTTCTCGCTCTTCTCGCTGATCGGCTCGATGGTGGCGGCCGACCGCATCGCCCGGGCGAAGGATCGCGCCGGCATCTTCCGCGCCGGCCTGGCGACGGGCGCGGTGGGCTTCGGCCTGGTGGTCTTCATCCAGCTCGCGGCGGCCAAGGGAATGGGGAGCGAGGCGCTGCTGAGCGGGCTCTTCGCGCTGCTCGCCGGCGCCTTCGTGCTGCCGGCGCTGGTGCTGGCGCTCACGCCGCTGGTCGAGGGCATCTTCGGCTACGCGTCAGACGTGAAGCTGCTCGAGCTGGCGAACCTGAACCACCCGGCGCTCAAGGAGCTGGTGCTCAACGCCCCCGGCACCTACCACCACAGCATCGTCATGGGCTCGCTGGTGGAGTCGGCCGCGGAGGCGATCGGCGCCAACCCGCTGCTCGCGCGGAGCTGCGCGTACTACCACGACATCGGCAAGGGCCGGAACCCGGCCTACTTCGGCGAGAACCAGAAGGGCGAGAACCCGCACGACAAGCTCGCGCCGTCGATGAGCGCGGTGATCATCAAGCGGCACGTGACCGAGGGGCTGGAGATGGCGCGGCAGTACAAGCTCCCGCGCCGGGTGGCCGACGCGATCCCCGAGCACCACGGCACGCGGCTGGTGGGCTACTTCTTCCACAAGGCCCAGAAGGAGCAGGAGGGCGACGCGGGGAAGACGATCGACGAGTCGCTCTTCCGCTACCCGGGGCCGCGGCCGCAGTCGCGCGAGACGGCGCTGGTGATGATCGCCGACGCCTGCGAGGCGGCGAGCCGCTCGATGACCGAGCCGACCACCGACAAGCTGCGGGCGCTGGTGCAGAAGATGATCAACGTGATCTTCAGCGAAGGGCAGCTCGACGAGTGCGAGCTGACGCTGAAGGACCTGCACCTCATCGGCGAGTCCTTCACCCGCACGCTCGAGGGCATCTACCACGCGCGGCCGCAGTACCCGGCAGGCGCCATCGGCGGCGGCAAGCCCCCCGAGCGCGAGGTGATGAAGCCCCTGTCGGTGGTCAAGTGACCGCGGCGCTCACGGTGCTCTGCGCGTCGCGCTCGGCGCACGCCAGGCGGCTGACGGCGCTGGCGCAGGCCTTCGCGCAGACGTTGAAGCTCGGGCCGGCAGAGCTCTCGCTCTCGCTGGTGCGCGACCCGGAGATCCGCCGGCTGAAGAAGGGCTGGTTCGGCATCGACGCCGCGACCGACGTGCTGTCCTTCCCCGCGGGCGACTTCCCCGGGCCGGGGCCCCGCCCGCTGGGCGACATCGTGATCTCCCTCGACACGGCGCGTCGCGCCGCGAAGGACTTCGGCTCGACGCTCGAGCGCGAGCTGGCGCTGTACCTCGCGCACGGGCTCCTGCATCTGCTGGGGCACGATCACCAGACCAGGGCCGAGGCGCGGAAGATGGCGCGCCTCGAGCGCAAGCTGCTCGGCCACGCGGGCATGCTGGCGCGCTCCGACGAGGTGTAGCCGGCAGGTGTCTTCCCACCCCGCGCGGGGAGTGGTAGGCGGACCGGCCGCTTTTGGCTGTCGTCCGAGGAGCCTTCGTGAGCACCGAACCTGCCGCCGTTGCAGCCGCCCCAGCCGTCGAACGTGACAACAAGATGCCCTCGAGCATCTGGTTCATCGTCAGCAACGAGTTTGCCGAGCGGTTCTGCTTCTACGGCATCAACTCGGTGCTGGTGAGCTTCATGGTCGGCCACCTGAAGTTCCCCGACGGCAAGGCGCTGGCGTGGGGCGCGCTCTTCAAGACGGCCGCGTACCTGTTCCCGCTCCTCGGCGCGATCGTGTCCGACGTCTTCTGGGGCAAGTTCCGGACGATCTTCGTCTTCTCGATCTTCTACGCGCTGGGCTGCGTGAGCCTCGCGCTGTTCGGCTATTCGGAGTTCGCGCTCGTCGCCAGCCTCGGGCTGGTCGCGCTCGGGACCGGCGGGATCAAGCCGTGCGTCTCGACCAACGTCGGCGATCAGTTCTCTGCGAAGAACTCGCACCTCATCGAGCGCGCGTTCTCGCTCTTCTACATGTCGATCAACGCCGGCTCGTCGATCTCGATCTGGCTGTGCCCGGAGTTGCTGAACTCTCCGAACTGGGGCCCACGCTGGGCGTTCGGCATGCCGGCGATCATGATGGTGCTCGCTACCCTCGTCTTCATCGCGGGGCGAAACCGCTACGTGAAGGTGCCTCCCGCCGGGAAGGCGTGGCTCAAGGAGGTCTTCTCGGCCGAGGGCATTCAGCTGATCGGCAAGCTCGGCGTGCTCTACGCGTTCGTGGCGATCTTCTGGTCGCTCTGGGACCAGTCGAACGGAGGCGCGCTGGTGCTCCAGGCGCAGTCGCCGCTGCTCGACAAGTCGCTCTTCGGCATCCTCACGCTCGAGCCACAGCAGGTCCAGGTGGTGAACGGCCTCTTCATCCTGCTCCTCGCCCCCGTGTTCTCGGCCTGGGTGTACCCGTTCATCGGCAAGTTCGTGAAGGTGACGCCGCTCCGCAAGATCGGCGCCGGCATGGTGGTGATGGGCTCGTCCTTCATCGTCGTGGGCTGGCTCGAGGATCAGATCATGGCCGGGCACACCGTCTCGGTCTGGTGGCAGATCCTCGCGTACTTCATCCTGACCGCCGCCGAGCTGCTGGTGTCGGTGACCGCGCTCGAGTTCTCGTACAAGCAAGCGCCGCTGCGCGTGAAGAGCTTCATCATGGCGCTCTTCCTGCTCTCGACCTCGATGGGCAACCTCGTGGTCGCGGCGGTGAACCTGATCTCGGTGAAGCCGGTGCACGTCACGGCGATCGAGACCGGGCCGCAGACCTGGGTGACGCTCGACGAGGCTGCGCAGTTCGTCCCGGGCCAGAAGATCGACTTCGGCGAGAAGGCAGGGCTCATGCTCGTCAGCGCCGCGAAGGACGGCAAGACCGAAGAGAAGCCGCTGCAGGGCACCTTCCTCGTGGCCGAGGTGCAGGACTCGCGCGTGCGCATCATGAACGTCGAGCGGAAGGACGTGGTGACGGCGGGCGTGTTCAGCGGCGAGCAGGCGGTGTCGACGTACTCGCTCGTGGGCTCGGCGTACTACCGCTTCTTCATCGCCATCATCTGGATCGCCGCGATGGTCTTCGCGGTCTACGCCAAGTTCTACAAGGAGCAGGACTTCGTGCGCACCGACGATGGCGCGGCGTCGACCTGAGCCTGACGAATGACCTCCATCCCGCTCCGCGCGCTGCCGGTCGACCTCGACGAGCTGGTGATCGCCTTCGAGGCTGAGGGCGAGCTCCAGTGGTACCTCGACGTGCAGACCGGCGCGGTGATCCTCGTGGGGCGGGAGTACGAGCCGGCGGAGCACGGCGGCCTCACCGCGACGGAGATCGAGACCGACCCGACGCGCTTCGTGAAGGTGCCGCCGGCCGAGCCGCACCTGGTGGTGGAGGACATGCGCGCCTTCGCCGAGGTGCACGACGACGCCCAGCTGCGCGAGTCGCTGGAGCTCGCGCTCTCGGCGCCGCGGCCCGAGAAGCGCTTCAAGTCGGCGCTCTCGTGGCTGCCGGAGCACCAGGCCCGCTGGCACGCCTGGCGGCAGGACAAGTGCCTCGCGCGCGTGAAGAACTGGCTGGCACGGCTCGGGCTGGTGGCCGAGTCGCGCGCCGCCTGACGGAGAGCCCATGAGCACGAGCACGGCGGCCTGCCGGCGGGAAGATGCCGCGGCAGATCTCCTTCATCATCGGCAACGAGGCGTGCGAGCGCTTCAGCTTCTACGGCATGCGGAACGTCCTCACGGACTTCCTGTCGGGCTACCTGCTGCTCTCGCTCGTCGAGGCTGAGCGCGGCCCGGCCGCCAAGGAGGTGTTCCACACCTTCGCCATGGGCGTGTACTTCTTCCCGCTCCTCGGCGGCTGGCTGTCGGATCGCCTGCTCGGCAAGTACCGCACCATCTTCTGGCTCTCGCTCGTCTACTGCGTCGGGCAGGTGCTGCTCGCGCTCTCGGTGACGAACCAGACCGGCTTCTACGCGGGGCTGCTCCTGATCGCGCTGGCAGCGGCGGCATCAAGCCGTGCGTCTCGGCGTTCGTCGGCGATCAGTTCGACTCGAGCAACAAGCACCTCGCGAAGCTGGTGTTCGACGCCTTCTATTTCATCATCAACTTCGGCTCGTTCTTCGCGTCGCTCTTCATTCCCCCGCTGCTCAAGTCGGGGCACGAGCGGCTCACGTTCGCGGTGCCGGCGATCCTGATGGCGATCAGCACGGTGGTGCTCTTCGCGGGGCGCAACCGCTACGTCCACGTGCCGCCCGCGGGCCCCAATCGCGACTCGTTCCTCAACGTGTGCAGGACGGTGCTCTTCGCCGGCAGGCCGAACCTCGCGACCGTGCTGTTCGGCGTCGGCTCGGTGCTGGCCCTCGCGACCTTCGCGCTGTGGCCGGTGCTCCACGCGGTGCCCACCATCTGCCTCGCGCTGGTGGTCTTCCTCGGCTTCTCCGGCCCCGCAGATGCAGGCCGTCAACCCGCTGCTGGTGATGATCCTCATCCCGCTCAACAACCTCGTCTTCTTCCCCGCGCTGCGGAAGCTCGGGGTGGAGCCCACGCCGCTGCGCCGCATGGGCCTCGGGCTGGCGATCGCCGGCAGCTCCTTCATCGCGGTGGCGGTGATGCAGCAGGTGATGGACGGGGGCCAGAAGCTGTCGGTGCTGTGGCAGCTGCTGCCCTACGCGCTGCTGACGCTCGGCGAGGTGCTCGTCTCGGCGACCGGCCTCGAGTTCGCCTACTCACAGGCGCCGGCGCGCATGAAGGGCGTGCTGATGGCCTTCTGGAGCCTCGCCACCACCATCGGCAACCTCTGGGTGCTGCTCGCCAACGCGTCGGTGAAGAGCGAGAGCGTCACCAGGGCGATCACCGATCGGGGCTGGGGCGTCATCTCGACCCAGATGTTCTTCTTCGCCGCCTTCGCCTTCGCCGCCGCGGCCGCCTTCGGCCTCTACGCGCGGCAGTACACGGTGGTCGACCACTACCGGAAGTAGGTCACTTCTCGAACTTCACGAGGTGGAAGGCCTCGAGCACCGGGCCCTTCACCTCCTCGAAGTCGTCGAAGAGGAAGAACACGTACACCTCGCCGCGCCCGGCGCGCCGCAGCGCGTACATCATGCAGTGCGCGTACGCGTTCCAGCCCTCGGCCTTCGGGTCGACGTAGGCGGTGAAGCCCTGCTCGGCGGCGAACTCCTTCGTGAGTGTCTTCGGTGAGAAGGGCTTGAGGTTGGGCGCCGCGCCGCCCGCCGACAGGTTCAGCAGCGTGGCCTGCACCAGCGCGGGGAAGACGTTCTCGTCGGGCACGCGGACCTCCTTCGTGCCCGGCGCCGGCTTCGACGGCGGGACGGCCGGCCGCAGCGAGACGCGCACCTCGAACTTCTTGTCGGGCGAGCGGAGCGCGACGTCGTACTCCATGGCCTCGTTCTTCGAGACCGGCGCTTCCTTGAGCGAGGTGGGCGCGTTCCACGCGAGGTGGAGCTTCGAGAGCTTGTCGGCCGCGGCCTTCGGGGGCGCCGCGGCGAGGAGCACGGCGAGAGACGCCAGAGCGAGGGTCATGCCGACCTTCTACTCCGGGAGCTTCGGGTTCCCGAACCGCGGCGCGCGCCCTCAGTCTTCATCGCGCTGGAGGCTGCCCAGCCCGATGTAGAACTTGTTGTTCCCCTTGAGGCCGATGTCGCGGAGCACCTCGAGCTCCTTCACGCGGACGAGCAGGGGATTGTCGGCGAGCAGCTTGACCTGCTTCTCGTCGGCGCGGATGCGCTCCTCGAGCGCGGCGATCTGCGCGCGTGCCTCGAGCTGGGCGACCTCGGCGCGGGCGCGGGCGTCGATGAGCTTCGCCTCCGAGGCGCGCTCGGTCTCGATGACGCGGTTCATGATCTCCCGCAGGTTGCCGGGGAAGACGAGATCCTTCACGTCGGCGCGGCGGATCTCGACGCCGTAGGTCTTCGCGGAGGTCGAGACGTCCTGCTTGATCGCGTCCGACAGCTCGTTCCGATCGCGGAGGATCTGATCGAGCGTCTGCGTCGCGAGGAACCGGCGCGCGGCGAGCTGCACGTCTTCGTAGATGCGCGCCTCGAAGTCGGTGACCTCGGTGAGCGCGGCCTTCGGGTCGATCAGCTTGAAGTACACCAGCAGCGAGAGCCGCACCGAGACCTTGTCCGCGGTGAGGATCTCCTGGTTCTTGATGGTGGTCGACCGCTCGCGCAGGTCGAGCTTCGCGACCGAGCGCTCGGGCGACCACGGCCACGCGGGGAACTCGTGCTTGCCCGGCGGGAGCAGCTTCGTCAGCGCCCCGTCCTCGTACAGCGCCCCGGTCCAGCCATCGTTGATCAGCACCTTCACGACACGACTCCTTCATCACGCAGAGAACAGGCGGGACGCGATGGCCTCCCGACGCGCAGTACGGTGCGAGGAGACCAGCGGGCAGATTGCGTGATCGGTCAAAGCCCGGTGGAAAGGTCTTCCGCTGCTTGGAGCCAGCGTCCGAAGCGCCCAGCGCACGAGACGACCGGGCGCCGGGCGGCCTGACGTCAGTGCGGTCGCGAGGCGACGCGCTCGAGGAAGTCGGCGAACTCCGGCCACCACTGGCGGAGCGCGGCAGGCCCGGTCTCTCCGAAGACGCCCACCGTGTCGAGCGGAGGGCAGGTGCCGCCGAGCTCCACCAGCGCCCACCCGCGCAGCGCGTCGGCGACGGCGCGGGCCGGGCCCCCCAGCGGCCGCGTGCGCTCGAGCGTGAGATCGTCGAGCACGTCCTTCCAGCGCTTCTCGCGCGCGTGGAACACCGCGCGGCCCATGGCCACCACCGCCGAGCGCTCGAGCTGGAGCGCGGCGATCTCCTTCTCGAGCACCACCGCCTTCGCGCGATCGTTCTGCAGCGCGGCGATGAAGAGCAGGGCGGGGGCCGCCATCTGCCGCAGCGGCCGGCCGCGCAGCGTGGTGGTCGTCTTCTCGAGGCCGACGCGCGACTCCTCGAGCCGCCACAGCCACAGCTTCGTCATCGCCACGTTGAACGGCGGCAGCGGGTTGACGCCCATGTCCTTGGCCGCGGCCTCGAAGGCGGCGATCGCCTCGACGAGGCGGCCCTCGGCCATGAGCGTGATGCCGCGGTTGTTCTGGTGCGCCCCGCGCTGCGAGCGCCGGAGCGTCAGCACCAGCACCGCGGTGACGATGCCCACGAAGAGCGTGAGCGCGAGCAGCGGCGAGTCGGCGAACAACACGCCGACCAGCGCGCCCCCCACCAGCATCACCGCGAGCAGCCCCAGCCGGTACGGCATCAGCCGGCGATCCTCTGGCCGACGCGCTGCTTGCGCGCCTTCTCGAGCACGTGCTTGAGGTACTTGCCGGTGAAGCTCTCCTTCACCTCCGCGACCTGCTCCGGCGTGCCCTGCGCGAGCAGCCGGCCGCCGCCCGCGCCGCCCTCGGGGCCGAGATCGAGCACCCAGTCGGCCGACTTGATGACGTCGAGGTTGTGCTCGATCACCAGCACCGTGTTGCCCGCCTCGACGAGCCGGTTGAGCACGATGAGCAGCTTGCGGATGTCCTCGAAGTGCAGGCCGGTCGTCGGCTCGTCGAGGATGTACAGCGTGCGGCCGGTCGAGACCTTCGCCAGCTCGCGCGAGAGCTTGATGCGCTGCGCCTCGCCGCCGGACAGCGTCGTCGAGGGCTGCCCGAGCTTGATGTAGCTGAGGCCCACCTCATCGAGCGTCTTGAGGTGCCGCATGATGTCGCGGTGCACCTCGAAGTGCGCCATCGCCTCGCGCACCGACATGTCGAGGATCTCCGCGACGTTCTTCCCCTTGTAGCGGACGCGCAGCGTCGCGTCGTTGAAGCGCTTGCCGCCGCACACCTCGCACGGCACGTAGACGTCGGCGAGGAAGTGCATCTCGACCTTCTTCACGCCGTCGCCTTCGCACGCCTCGCAGCGGCCGCCCTTCACGTTGAAGCTGAAGCGGCCCGGCGTGTAGCCGAACGCGCGCGCCTCGGGCGTCTGCGCCAGCACCTCGCGGATCGGGTCGAACACCTTGGTGTACGTCGCCGGGTTCGAGCGGGGCGTGCGGCCGATGGGGCGCTGGTCGATGTCGATCACCTTGTCGAGGTGCTCGAGCCCGAGGATCGCCTGGTGCCGGCCGGGGATGTCGCGCGTCTGGTAGATGTGCCGCGCGAGCGCCGGGAAGAGGATCTCGTTGATCAGCGTCGACTTGCCCGCGCCCGACACGCCCGTCACCGCCACGAACACCCCGAGCGGGATGTCGACGTCGAGGTCCTTGAGGTTGTTCTCCTTCGCGCCCTTGATGGTGATGCGCTGCTTGCCGAGCGGGCGCCGCATGAGCGGCACGCCGATCTCCAGCCGCCCCGAGAGGTAGCCGCCGGTGAGGCTCTTCTCGTTCGCCATCACCTGCTTCGGCGTGCCCTCCGCCACCACCTCGCCACCGAGCTCGCCCGCGCCGGGGCCGAAGTCGACGATCCAGTCCGACTCCTCCATCGTCTCTTCGTCGTGCTCGACGACCAGCACCGAGTTGCCGAGATCGCGCAGCTTCTTGAGCGTGGCGATCAGCCGCCCGTTGTCGCGCTGGTGCAGGCCGATCGACGGCTCGTCGAGAATGTAGATCACCCCCGTCAGCTCGCTGCCCATCTGCGACGCGAGGCGAATGCGCTGGCTCTCACCGCCGCTGAGCGTCGACGCGGCGCGATCGAGGCTGAGGTAGGTCAGGCCCACGTCGGCGAGGAACGACAGGCGCGAGCGGATCTCCTTGAGCAGCTCCGCCGCGATGGTGACCTCGTTCTTCGTCAGCGGCAGCGCGTCGATGAAGTCCAGCGCCTGGCGGATGGTGAGCTTCGAGAGATCGACGATCGACTTCCCGTGCACCTTCACCGCGCGCGACTCGGGCTTGAGGCGCTCGCCGGTGCACGTGGGGCACGGTTTGTCGCTCAGGAACTTCATGTAGTACTGCTTCATCGACTCCGAGGTCGTCGAGTTGAAGCTGCGCCACAGCTTGTGCACGAGGCCTTCCCACTCCATGCGCCAGCGGGCCTCGCCCCACTTCATGCTGAGCTCCTTGCCGGAGCTGCCGAACAGCACCACGTCCTGCTGCTTCTTCGGGAGCTTCTCCCACGGCGTGTCGAGATCGATGCCGAACGCGCGCGAGAGCGTGTCGACCAGGTCGGCGGTCCAGCCTTCGCCGCGCGTCACGCCCGAGGCCCACACCTCGACCGCGCCTTCGCGGATCGAGCGCGTCTTGTCGGGGACGATCAGATCGGGATCCATCTCCGCGCGCGTGCCGAGGCCGCTGCACTCGGTGCACATGCCCAGCGGGTTGTTGAACGAGAACGACGCCGGCGTCAGCTCGGGGAACGACAGCCCGCAGTGATGGCAGGCGTTGAGCTCGCTCATCGTGCGATCGGCCGCCTTCGCCCCGTTCTCGTCGGTGACGATCAGCACGCCCTTGCCTTCGCGGAGCGCCTGCTCGACGGAGTCGGTGAGGCGCGGGCGGAGGTCCGGCTTCAAGACGAGGCGATCGATGACGATCTCGATGTCGTGCTTCGACTTCTTGTCGAGCTCGATCTTCTCCTCGAGCGAGCGCACCTTGCCGTCGACGCGGGCGCGGCTGAAGCCCCGCTTCTGCGCGTCGACCAGCAGATCTTTGTGCTCGCCCTTGCGGTTGACGACGATCGGCGCGAGCAGCTGCAGCCTGGTGCCCGCCGGCGACTTGAGGATCTCGTCGACGATCTGCTGCGCCGACTGCTTGCCCACCTTGCGCCCGCAGCTGTGGCAGTGCTGCACGCCGATGTTCGCGAAGAGCACGCGGAGGTAGTCGTGCACCTCGGTCACCGTGCCCACCGTCGAGCGCGGGTTGTTCGACGCTGCCTTCTGCTCGATGGAGATCGTCGGCGAGAGGCCGCGGATGGTGTCGTAGTGCGGCTTCTCCATCTGGCCGAGGAACTGGCGCGCGTAGGCCGACAGCGACTCGACGTACCGGCGCTGGCCCTCGGCGTAGAGCGTGTCGAACGCCAGCGAGCTCTTGCCCGAGCCCGAGACGCCGCTGAACACCACCAGCTTCTTCTTGGGGATCTCGAGGCTGACGTTCTTGAGGTTGTGCTCGCGCGCGCCGCGAATGGAGATGAAGTCGGGTTCTGCCATGGGGCCCTTCAGGTAGCGCCGGCGGGGTACCGGCGCCCGACCACTTGGCCGGAACGGGCGTTCAGGTCAAGCGCGCTGAGCGGGTGAGCGCCCCGGGAAAGAGTCGAACTTCCAGCTCCGCGGATCGCAACCGCGGGCCCGGTGTTCCGCCGGCCAGGGCAAGGGTGTGGACCGAACAGGAATCGAACCTGTCCGACCAGAGGTGCAAACTCCGGCGCCGCTCCAGCGGTCAGCCCGTGTCTTTCAGCGCCCCGTCTGGGAATCGAACCCAGCTCATCGGTTGGACAGACCGACCGCCACGCCAGCAGCGTCACGGAGCAATGTGATCCGCGGAGGTGAGAGAGGATGGCTCGCGGCAGCTGGCGAGCCGTCACGCACGACCGAAGCAATGTGATCGGGAAGGGCGGAGTCGAACCACCGTCTCTCGCTTATCAGGCGAGTGCCTTGCCGTTAGGCGACATCCCGTCGGGAGTCAGGCGGCGGAGCGAATGCGCGCCGCCGCGGCGAGGTCTCGACGATCTTCCTGGCGGCGCTGCGCGTTCATGTCGCCCGAGACGCGCGCGCGCTTCTCTTCCTGACTCAGGGGCGCAGCTGGAGCTCGCGCGCCTTCTCGGCCCGCTTGTTCGACAGCTCGACGCCGATCGCGTCGAGGCCGTGGCGGTTCGCGACGGCGAGCATCGTGCCCACGCCGCAGAACGGATCGATCACCGTCTTCGTCGCGGTGAACTTCACGAGGAACTGGGCGATCGCCTCGCACGCCTCGAGGCCCATCGCGCGTGCCCACGTCATCTCGCCGAGGCGCGGCAGCACGTCGGCGAACGACTCCGCCTTCGCGAGCCGCTTGTGGCGCGAGAAGCACAGCAGGTGCGCGTACGCCGGCCGCCCGAAGGTGGTGATGCCCGCCGGCGCGCGGCAGACGACCTTGTGCCAGAGGCAGTGGCTGCCGGCCCGCTCCGCGCCGAGCGAGACCAGGAAGCCCTTGTCGACCCAGCGCCCGTCGAGCTTCACGTCGGTCTGGTAGAAGATCGCCACCGCGTCGTCGTGCACCTTCGCGCAGATGAGCTCCGCGGTGCGGGTGAACCACTGACGCCAGCCATCGAAGCCCAGCGCGGGGATCTCCGAGCTGTCGGGCATCGACGTCACCACAGACGCGTCTGGCCCGAAGCGGGGTTGCGCTTCGAGCCAGGCGACCGCTTCGGCGGTGTGGACGGTGCGGGTCGGCACCGCGCGTCTATTTCAGATGTCGGCCGGGAAGTCCCACACCAGCGTCGCCTGCTGACCGGCGAAGACGAGGCGCACCGCGGTCGTGCCGCCGAGCCCGCGCCCCCAGGTGCCGCGCACGCCCGGCTCGTCGTTCATGGTGGCGATGGTCGGGTCGTCGAGCCACCAGTGCGCGGCCTCGGTGATGTCGGCCACCAGCCCGTCGGAGTACGTCGCGGTGGCGACGAAGCGCTGCTGTCCGATGACCGGGCCCGGCGTCACGGAGCTCTTCGACAGCCCGCGGATCTCGATCTGCGTGATGGAGTGGTTGGTCACCTCGAACGCCGTCTGCTGCGTGATGCCGCCCCAGGCGCAGGCGACCAGCACCGGCCCGAAGTCGACGGCGCTCAGCGAGATGCGATCGGTGAGCTGGTTCGAGACCACGCCGACGCCGTGGGCGACGGTCACCTCGCCCGAGAGGTTGATCATCTGCCCGTCGGACCAGGTGCCCATCACCGCGAAGTCGAGCTGCTGGCCCACGAGCAGCCGGCCGCCGGGCGACGTGGTGCTCAGGCGCTGCAGCACGGGGGCGAGGCCGTTGACCTGGTAGGTCGCGACACGCCCGCCGTACGTGGCGGTGATGGTGCTGGTGCCCAGGCCGGTGGCGAGCACCACGCCCTTCGAGCCCAGCTCGTCGCTCACCTCGGCCACCGCCTTCTGCGAGCTCGACCAGGTCGCGCCGTCAGAGACGAACACGCGGCTGCCGTCGTCGAAGTCGGCCCACAGGCCCACGCGCTCCGACAGCCCCTGCGGGAGCGAGACCGACGCGCGCTCGAAGCTCAGCGAGACGAGCTGCCGCTTGAAGACGTCGAGCTGCACGCTGGCGGTCGAGCCGTTCCAGGTGGCGGTGATGCGCGCGCGGCCCTCGTCGCGGGCGACGATGCGGCCCGCCGAGTCGCCGAACACGAACACCGAGGGATCCGACGAGACCCACGAGGCCGCCTCGGTCACGTCCTGCTCGCTGCCATCGGAGAACGCCGCCACCGCGCGGAGCGCGTGCGTGTCGCCCGGGCGGATGACGGTCGAGGGGAACTGCAGCGACACGTAGCGGAAGCGCGGGCTCGTCACCTCGACGCGCATCGACAGCTGCCGCTCGAAGAAGCGCACCTGCACCACGCCTTCGCCCTGCTCGCGGCCGACGACGAGGCCGTGCTCGCCCACGCCGAGCACGCTGCCGTCGGTGGTCCACGTCGCGCGGTCGGTCACGTCGAGCTGCGTGCCGTCCGAGTAGTGGGCGATGGCGCGGAACACGCGGGAGTCACCGCGCGGCAGCGCCCCCGAGTCGGAGCTGCTCAGCTCGAGCGACTCGAGCGTGGCCGCGGTGGCGAACAGCGTCACCGAAACCACCTTGCCCTCGTAGCGACCCTCGAAGCGGCTCGCGCCCACGCCCCCGAGGTGCACGATGCCCGAGGCGCTGATGGTGCCGATCGACGGCACCGAGCTCGTCCACTCGGTCTGATCGGTGACGTCGATCTTCGAGCCGTCGGTGAGGTGGCCCCACGCGCGGAG
Organism: Myxococcota bacterium; assembly: GCA_049322495.1. Taxonomy (GTDB): domain Bacteria; phylum Myxococcota; class Myxococcia; order Myxococcales; family Myxococcaceae; genus Archangium_A. The sequence continues at coordinate 18,897 of JBMORD010000231.1, forward strand.
CTGGAGGCTCGTCTCGGTGGGGAAGGTGGTGCCCGGCGTCTCGAGGGTCAGCCCGCGCAGCCCGACGTAGGCGGCCGGCGTCGCGGACTCAGGCTGACAGGCCGTCGCGAGCGAGGCGAGGAGGAGGACGAGCGTACGTTTCATGATGACACCGGGGAGCGAGAAGGAGCGGGAAGCGACGCGCTCCGGTTGAGCAACGCCCGTGCCCGTCCCGGCAGAATCTGCAGGGCGTGGGGCGGCGACTCGCGCAGAGTCACGAGCGACCGCGCCGCGTCGATCAGCTACAAGGGCTCCACTCGCTTTTCACCCGAGGGGGATGCCGTGATCTTCCGACGCCTGTTGCCACTGATGCTCGCCTTTGCCGTGGGTTGCACCTGCGGAGACAAGGGCAAGACGCCCACCGACCAGATGGGCCCGGTGGGTGAGGGCGGAACCCGCAAGCTCGAGCCGCTGCCGACGCCGCCGTCGTTGAATGTCCCACAGGAGGCGCTGCCCGGTTCGGGTCAGGACCTCGCGGTGGTGGCCGCGCGACCCCAGGGCGAGCAGTACGGCGAGGTCCGCCCGACGATCACCTTCTCGCGCCCGGTGCAGTCGCTCGAGACGGTCGAGGCCACGCGCGCCAAGGACGCGGCGCAGCCGCTCGCCACCATCTCCCCCGCGCTCGAGGGCGAGTGGCGGTGGCTCGGCAGCGCGTCGGTGGAGTTCGTGCCCCGGGGCCTCGTGCCGTTCTCGACCACCTTCACCGTCACCGTGAACGCCGGCCTCACCGCGCTCGACGGCGCGAAGCTCAAGGAGCCGTACACCTTCAGCTTCAGCACGCCGAAGCTCGAGCTCCAGGACGTCAACCCCGCGCGCGGCGATCGCTGGCTCAAGCCCGACAGCACCCTCACGCTGCTCTTCAACCAGCCCGTGGCCACCGCCGAGCTCGAGAAGGCGCTCAAGCTCACCACCGGCGCGGGCCAGGCGATCCCCCTCAAGGTCGAGAAGGAGATCAGCATTCAGGACGAGCGCCGCGCGAAGCTCGAGGAGGCGCGTCGCAACGGCCGCTCGTACGAGGTGATGGACGACGCCGAACGCGGCTACCGCAACCGGCAGACCCGCTACACGCTCAAGGCCTCGCAGCCGCTCCCGCTCGATCAGGCGCTCAACCTGCAGCTCGATCCCGCGCTCCACGGGAAGGACGGGCCGCTGCCGATGAACCCCGCGGTCGACGTGAGCTACCGCACCTACGGCCCGCTCAAGCTCGAGAGCGCGCGCTTCTGCGAGGGTGACTGGCGCTGCCCGTACGGCCCGCTGGTCCTCAACACCACCAACGGCGTCGAGCTCGACACCCTCAAGTCGCGCCTGAAGATCACCCCCGCCGTCGAGATCGACTGGGAGTCGGCGTCGGTCAACGTGCCCGACTCCGAGTGGGAGATCGCCAACCGCCGCCCGACGGTGGTCATCCCGGGGCGCTTCAAGCCGGGCACGCAGTACAAGCTCGAGATCGCCGCGGGCGTCGGTGACTTCTTCAAGCAGGCCGCCGCCGAGGGCCTCACCGCGACGCTCCAGACCGCCGATCTCTCGCCCGCGCTCGTCACCGGCGGCTCGCTCGGCGTCGTCGAGCGCACCGAGGCCGCGCCCGTCGTGCCCGTGGAGGTCTCGAACCTCAAGACGCTCAACACGCGGCTGTGGAAGCTCTCGGTGCCGGAGCTGGCGAAGCTGCTCGCCGATCGCGGCGACGACGTGGCGCGCGTCGGCCGCGCCCCCGACTTCAGCGAAGACGAGAAGCTCACCTACGCGCGGAACCACGCGCGCGTGCACCCGGTGAAGCTGGCGAAGGTCTTCGGGGAGGGCGTGAAGACGGGCGTGGCGCTGGTGAGCGTCAACTCGCCCGACCTCGAGTACCGCCCGACCAACGGCTACAACCAGCTGGTCCAGGTCACCGATCTCGCGGCCCACATCAAGATCGGCCCGAAGTCGTCGCTCGCGTGGGTGACGCGCCTGTCCGACGGCAAGCCGGTCGCCGACGCCGACGTCGCCATCTACGACGAGACCGCGGCGCAGGTGTGGGCGGGCAAGACCAACGCCGAGGGCTTCGCCGACGCGCCGGGCGCGATCGCCATGAAGCTCAAGAACCCGCGCTACGCGTGGGAGGTGCCCTTCGCGCTGGTGGTCGCCCAGAAGGACGGCGACGTGAGCGCCACCGCCAACAACTGGGACAGCGGCGTCGAGCCCTACGAGTTCGGCCTCACCTCGGGGTGGGAAGGCGAGCGGCCCGACTCCACCGGCTTCCTCTTCACCGAGCGCGGCATCTACAAGCCCGGTGACGAGGTCTTCATCAAGGGCGTGGTGCGCTACCGCGTGCTCGGCGAGCTGCGCGCCCCGTCGGAAGGCAGCGTGATGACCGTCACCCTGACCGATTCGCGCGGCGAGACGGTGAAGACCGAGAAGGTGAAGATCACGAAGTACGGCACCTTCTCGATGAAGGCGGCGATCTCGAAGGAAGCGCCCACCGGCTTCTACAACGTGAGCGCCACGGGGACGATCGCCGGCGGCGACGTCAGCAGCTCGGGCAGCTTCCGCGTCGAGGAGTACCGCGCCCCGCAGTTCCGCGTCGACGTCGAGACGAAGAAGAAGAGCCTGCTCGCCGGTGAGCCGCTCGAGGCGTCGGTCTTCGCGCGCTACCTCTTCGGCGGCGCGATGAACGACGTGCAGGTGAAGTGGTCGTCGCAGCGCAGCTCCACCACCTTCAGCCCCGAGGCGGGCGCGGGCTTCACCTTCAGCCAGGAGACCTGGTGGTGGGACGACAACCGCCCCGCCGACGCCAGCGGCTTCTTCGCGTCGGGGGAGGGCAAGGCCGACGCGAAGGGCGAGCTCGCGGTGAAGGCCGGCACCACCGAGGCGCCCGGCGAGAAGCCGTACACGTACACCTTCGAGGCCGAGGTCACCGATGTGAACCGCCAGTCGGTCGCCGGGCGCGCCGAGGTGATGGTGCACCCCGCGAGCTACTACGTCGGCCTCCGCTCGGCGGCCTACTTCCTGAGCGTCGGCACCGAGTACGGCCTCGAGGCGCTGGTGCTCGACACCGAGGGCAAGCGCGCGAAGGGCAAGAAGCTCACCGTCACCGTCACCAGCCGCACCTGGAAGTCGGTGAAGCAGAAGGACGCGTCGGGCGGCTTCACCACCATCTCCGAGCCGGTGGAGACCGAGGTGAAGAAGTGCGAGCTCGAGAGCGCCGACGGCGTCACGCCGTGCAAGTTCAAGCCTGAGAGCGCCGGCTTCTTCATCGTGCGCGGCGTCGTCAAGGACGAGCAGGGCCGCCAGCACTCGAGCTCGATGGGGGTGTACGCCACCGGCAGCGACTGGGTCGCCTGGCAGCGCAACGACACCGATCGCGTGGAGCTCGTCACCGACAAGCAGACCTACGACGTGGGCGACGTGGCGAAGGTGCTCATCAAGTCGCCGTACCCCGAGGCGAAGGCGATGTTCACCGTCGAGCGCGAGGGCGTGCTCACCCGCAAGCTGGTCGACCTCAAGGGCTCGGTGGTCACCGTCGACGTGCCGATCACCGAGGACATGGTGCCCAACGTCTTCGCCGGCGTGCTGATCATGCGCCCGCGCGTGAAGGAAGGTGGCATCGAGACCGGCGACGACCCGGGCCGCCCCAACGCGCGCATCGGCCTCGTGAAGCTGAACGTCGAGCGCAAGACCAAGCGCCTCGCGGTGACGGTGAAGACCGACAAGAAGGACTACCAGCCGCGCGAGACGGTCAACGTGTCGCTCGACGTGAAGGACTCGGCGGGCAAGCCGGCCTCCGGCGAGGTGACGCTGTACGTCGTCGACGAGGCCGTGCTGCGCCTCACCGCGTACACCGTGCCCGATCCGATCGCCTCCATCTTCCCGGAGCGCCCGCTGTCGATGAAGCTCGGCGAGCCGTTGCTCCACCTGGTGCGCAAGCGCTCGTACGGCGAGAAGGGCGAGGCGCAGGGCGGCGGCGGCGGTGACGGCTCCGGCGGCGGCTTCCGCAACCTGTTCAAGACCACCGTGTTCTTCGACCCGACGGTGGCGCTCAAGGACGGCGTGGCCACCGCGTCGTTCCAGCTCCCCGACAACCTCACCTCGTTCCGCGTGATGGCGGTGGTCGTCACCCAGAGCGATCGCTTCGGCAGCGGCGAGACGAGCCTGCAGGTGAACAAGCCGGTGATGGCGCTGCCGGCGATGCCCCGCTTCGCCCGCGTGGGCGACACCTTCGAGGCCGGCGTGGTGGTGCACGCGCACGGCGGCTCGGCGGGCGAGGTGACGGTGACCGCCAGCGTGCAGGGCGGGGCCGAGCTCTCGGGCAACGCCGAGCAGAAGGTGGTGATCAACGAGGGCGCGCCGCGTGAGGTGCGCTTCACCTTCAAGGCCGTGCGCCCCGGCGTCAGCGCGTTCCGCTTCAAGGCGACCGGCGGCGGCGCGAGCGACGGCGTCGAAGAGAAGCTGCCCATCGAGCTCCCGGTCGAGGTCGACGCGGTCGCCACCTACGGCGACACCACCGATCAGCGCGTGGAGGGCATCGTGCCTCCGAAGGAGGTGTGGGACGATCTCGGCGGCCTCACCGTCTCGATGTCGTCGACCTCGCTCGGCGGCTTCGACCGCGGCTTCCAGCAGCTCATCGAGTACCCGTACGGCTGCCTCGAGCAGCAGTCGTCGCGCCTCGTGCCCTTCATCGCGCTGCGCGAGATCGCCGGTCAGTTCGGCGTGCCCTGGCCGACCCGTGACGCGAAGAAGGCCGCGGCCAACGACGAGCTCAACGCGATCCTCAACACCTACCTGTTCCCGACCCTCGACGTGTCCGACAAGAAGGACCCCGACGAGGTGATCAACGCCACGGTGAAGAGCATCCTCGCGCTGCAGAACGGCGACGGGAGCTTCCGCTACTGGTCGAGCTCGATCTGCCACGACCCGTGGACCAGCACCTACGCCACCATGGCGCTCGCGCGCGCGAAGGACGTCGGCTTCGAGGTGCCCGCCGAGCGGCTGCAGCGCGCCGAGAAGTACCTCACGCAGGTCGTCGGCGGAAACTGCGGCAGCTGCTGGAGCCCGCTGTACTGCGGCGACGAGACGCGCGTGTTCGCCAGCTACGTGCTGGCGCGCATGAAGAAGCCCAGACCCTCGAGCTACGGCGAGCTCTACGCGCGCCGCGCCCAGCTCTCGCTCTTCGGCAAGGCGCTGCTCGCCAACGCGATGTACGTCGGCGGCGGAGATCGCAAGCAGGCCAACGCGCTGCTGCAGGAGATCCTCAACAGCGCGAAGGAGTCGCCGAAGGGCCTCTCGTTCGCCGAGGTCAACAACGCGACCTACGCCACGCTGTTCAACTCCGACACCCGCACCACCGGCGTGGTGCTCCAGGCGCTCACCGACATCCAGCCCGATCACCCGTACGTGGGGAAGATGGCGAAGTACCTCACGAGCGTGCGCCAGGGCGACGGCGAGTGGCGCACCACGCAGGAGGCCGCCTGGTCGCTCATCGGCCTGACGCAGGTGCTCCGCACCAAGGAGAAGGACACCCCGGACTTCCAGGCGACGCTGGCGATGGGGGCCGGCGAGCTGATGAGCCAGGCCTTCAAGGGCCGCTCGATGAAGACCGAGGTGAAGACCATCCCCATGAAGGAGCTGCTCGCGAAGGCCGGCGGCGCGGAGCAGAAGCTCACCTTCAAGAAGGACGGCGCGGGCGTCCTCTACTACTCGGCGCTCCTCAAGTACGCGCCGAAGGAGATGCCCACGAAGTCGCTCGACAACGGCCTCTTCGTGCAGCGCTGGTTCGAGCCGTACGCCGGCGGCGGTCAGTCGCTCAAGTTCTTCGCGGGCGATCTGGTGCGCATCCGCGTGCGCATCGCGAGCAACCAGGAGCGCCACTGGGCGGCCTTCGAGGTCCCGCTCCCCGCGGGCCTCGAGCCGGTCGACACCTCGCTGGCCACCACCGCGAAGCTCACCCGCTCGCCCGACGAGGAGCAGCGCGACGTCGGCTACGACGCCGAGGGCGGTGAAGACGGCTTCGAGGGCTCGGCCGACGAAGGCGAGGGCTTCGACAACCCGTGGCTGTACCGCTTCTGGAGCCCGTTCAACCACGTCGAGATGCGCGACAGCCGCGTGGTGATCTTCGCGGATCACCTGCCGCCCGGCGTGCACGTGACGAGCTTCGTGGCGCGCGCCACCACGCCGGGCCAGTACGTGCTCAAGCCCGCGCGCGGCGAGCTGATGTACGAGCCCGAGGTGTGGGGGCGCAGCGAGGGCGGCTCGTTCACCGTCGAGCTCCCGACCTCCGTCACGCAGAAGTGAGCCGATGACGGCGCGGCACCGGCTCCTCGTCGCGGCGATCCTCGTCAGCCCGGTGGCGGCGTTCATCGCCGCGCCGGTCGACCCGAGGCTGCTCGACTACCGGCCGATCGCGTCGGTGAAGATCCTCGATCGCGACGGCGGGCTGCTGCGCGAGCTGCGCAGCCGCGCCGACGGCCGCAGCACGCCGCTGCGCGCGGAGGACATCCCCCCGCAGGTGCGCGCGGCCTTCCTCGCCGCCGAAGATCACCGCTTCCTCTCGCACCTCGGCGTCTCGCCCACGGCCATCGTCCGCGCGGCGAAGCAGAACCTCGCGGCGGGCCACGTCGTCGCGGGCGGCTCGACCATCACCCAGCAGCTCGCGCGCGCCCTGATCCCCCGCGAGCGCACCTTCGTGGGGAAGCTCCAGGAGGCGCTGTGGGCCCTGCGGCTCGAGGCGCACCTCTCGAAGGAGGAGATCCTCACCCAGTACCTGAACCGCGTGCCCTTCGGAAACAACGCCTGGGGCCTCGAGGCCGCCGCGCAGCTCTACTTCGGCAAGAAGGCGGCGCACCTCTCGCTGGGGCAGGCAGCGATGCTCGCGGCGATTCCCCGCGGGCCCACGGCGTACGATCCGTTCCGCCGCCCGCTGCGCCTCGAGCAGCGCCGGAAGTGGGTGCTCTCACGGCTCGCCGCCACCGGCCTCGCCACCCAGGAGGAGGTCGCGCTCGCCCGCGGCGAGCCGCTCGATCTGACCGCCTTCACCGCCGCCTTCCGCGCGCCGCACTTCGTGGAGTTCGTCGCCGCGCGGCTCGACGCGCTGGGGCTGGGCGAGGCCGCGGTGATCGAGACCTCGCTCGACCCCCGGCTGCAGCCCGCCGTCGAAGATCAGATCGCGCAGGAGATCGGCCGCCTCTCGGAGCGCCGCGTGTCTTCGGCGGCGACGCTGGTGGTCGACAACGAGACCGGCGAGGTGCTCGCGTACGCCGGCTCGGCGGACTTCTTCAACGACGCCATCGGCGGGCAGAACGACGGGGTGCAGATGCGCCGGCAGCCCGGCTCGGCGCTCAAGCCCTTCATCTACGCCGAGGCCTTCACGCGCGGCTACACGCCCGCCACGGTGATCCCCGACCTCGACACGGCCTTCGACGCGCCGAAGGGGAGCTACGCACCGAAGAACTACGATCGCCGGCTCCATGGGCCGGTGCGGGCCCGCGAGGCGCTCGCCAACTCGTACAACGTGCCGGCGGTGCGCGTGGCTGACGACGTGGGCCTGGGCAACGCGCTCGAGGTGCTCCACCGCGCAGGCTTCGCCTCGCTGCGCGAGGGCGCCGAGCACTACGGTCTCGGGCTCGCCCTCGGCAACGGCGAGGTCTCGCTCTGGGAAGCGGCCCGCGCCTACGCCGGCCTCTCGCGGGGCGGGGTGGTGCGGCCGCTGGTGTTCATCCGCCGCGCGTGGACCGCCGACGGCCGCGAGCTGCCGATCCCCCGGGAGCTCAAGCCGCGCCGCTTCGTCGACGCGCGCGCCGCGAACCTCGTGACGCACATCTTGAGCGACAACGCGGCGCGCGCGCGGGCGTTCGGCGTCGACAACGCCTTGCGGCTGCCGTTCCCCGCGGCGGCGAAGACCGGCACCTCGAAGGGCTACTCCGACAACTGGACCGTCGGCTTCACGAAGGAGCGCACCGTCGCGGTGTGGGCGGGCAACTTCGATGGCACGCCGATGGTGCAGGTCTCGGGCATCACCGGCGCCGGCCCGGTCTTCAAGCGCGTGATGACGCGCGCGATGAAGGACGTCGTGCCCGCGCCGCTGGTGAACCCCGCCGGGCTCGAGACGGCGACCATCTGCCCGCTCTCGGGCAACCTCGCCGGCCCGAGCTGCCCCGCGGCGATGGCCGAGCGCTTCATCGAGGGCTCCGCGCCGAAGCACCGCTGCGAGATGCACGGCGAGCTCTCGGCCTCGCTCTCGCCGGAGCTCCGCCAGCGCTGCCTCCAGCTCGCCGCGTCGGAGGGCCGGCTGGCGGATCTCGGGCTCGACTTCTACGACTGGGCCCGCAACGAGGGGCTGTCGCGCGAGCCGTGGCTGGCCGCGGCGTGCCTCGGCAACGACGCGCACGACGAGCGCCCGCGGGTGCTGCACCCCGTCGCTGGCGGCGAGTTCCTGCTGCTCTCGGACCTGCCGCTGGCGGACCAGGCGATCCCGGTGCGGGTGAGGGCGGCGCCCGCGCTCGCGCCGCTGGCGGTCTTCGTCGACGGCACGCGCACGCTCGAGCTCCAGCCTCCCTTCACCGGCCGCGTGCCGGCGACGCAGGGCGCGCACGTGCTCGAGGTGCGCGATCGCGACGGGAACGTGCTCGACGCGGTGAAGTACCTCGTGCGGAGGTGAGCTGATGGAGCTGTCTGCCCATCGCCCCGCGCTCCTGCGGCACTGCTACAGGATGCTCGGCTCCTTCGCCGAGGCGGAGGACATCACCCAGGACACGCTCCTGCGCGCGTGGAGGGCGCGTGACGCGTTCCGCGGGCAGTCTTCGCTCGAGCGCTGGCTGCTCTCCATCGCCACCAACGCCTGTCTCAACGCCCTCTCGCAGCGCCGGAGGCGTGAGCTCCCGCAGCTCGAGCGCGCGGCGGCGGACGGCCTGGAGGGCCTCGGTGAGACCGAAGCCGAGCGGTGGCTCTCGCCCGCGCCCGACGCGCAGCTCTTCCCCGACGCCAGCGCCGCGCACGAAGACCTCGAGTCGGTGTCGCTCGCCTTCGTCGCGCTGCTCCAGCGCGTTCCGCCGAGGCAACGCGCCGCCCTGCTCCTGAAAGACGTGCTGGGCTGGTCGGCCGAGGAGATCTCCGAGGCGCTCGAGCTCACCGTGCCCTCGGTCAACAGCGCGCTCCAGCGCGCCCGTGAGGTGGTCGCGCGCGCACCGGTCCGCGGCGACCTGCCGAGCCCGGAGACCCTCGCGCGCTTCGTTCGCGCGTGGGCCGAGCGCGACCTCGAGGGGCTGGTGCGGCTGCTCAAGCACGACGTCACGCTCGCCATGCCGCCGCACCAGATCTGGTTCCGCGGCGTCGACGCCCTGGTGCGCTTCGTGACCTCGCCCCGGTTCTCGTCGTTCTGGCAGGCGGTGCACGCGGTCGTGCCCACGCGCGCGAACGGGCAGCCCGCGCTGGCGTTCTTCCGCCGCGCCGAAGGCGGGATCGTGCGCCACTCGATCATGGTCGCGCGCTTCGAAGGCGACGCGGTCGCTGAGATGACGGTGTTCATCGGCGCCGAGAACTTCCGCGGCTTCGAAGAAAGTGCGGAGGGCACCGCTCAGTTCCAGCGTCCCCCGTTGTCTTGAAGGGACAATGGACACCACTCCCATGCCCCACACCGATCCGAAGTCCGTCGCGCTCACCTACGTCGCCGCCTGCGGCGCGAGGGAGTGGCACGTCGTCGAGCCGCTCCTGTCGGCGGAGCTCACCTTCAGCGGTCCCGGCGGCAGCGTGCACGGCGCGCAGCCCTACCTGGCGATCCTCCGGCGGCTCGGCGGCGTCTGGGTTCGCAGCGACGTGAAGCGGGTGTTCGTCGACGGCGCAGAGGTGTGCGTGATCTACGACTTCGTCACCGACACCGACGCGGGCGCGGTGCCGATCGTCGAGTGGCTCCGCGTCGAGGCGGGGAAGATCGTCTCGGTCTTCCTCGTGTTCGATCGCGTGTCGTTCAAGCCCGCGAGCGACGAGCTGGCCCGCCGCTTCGCAGCGCGCTGACGTTCAGCTCTTCTGCGGGGCCGGGGGCGTCTGCTGCGCCGCGGCGGCGGCCTTCTGCTTCTTCTCTTCGCGGTAGCTCTGCACGAAGAGGATGCCGATGCCCGCGAGGATCGCCAGGTCGGCGACGTTGAACACGCCCGTGCGCAGCGGGCCGATGCCCATGTTCATGAAGTCGACCACGCTCCCGTCGAAGCGCACGCGATCGATCCAGTTCGCGAAGCCGCCCGAGGCGATGAGCGAGTACGAGCCGACCTGCAGCAGATCGAGCTTCTTGTTGGTCAGCGCGTACCACGACAGGCCGAGCAGCAGCCCGCCGACGCCGATGGTGAGCACCCAGAAGCGCGCCTGCGGCGGGAGCTGCGAGCCGAGCGAGAGGAACGCGCCGTCGTTGGTCGCGTACTGGAGGCGGAAGCTGTCGCCCAGCCACGACTTCCACGCCGCGTTCTTGAGGTGAGCCGTCGCGAGCTGCTTGGTCCACTGGTCGACCACCAGCTGCGCGACGAAGACGGAGAAGAAGATGCTGAGGCGGCGCATGACCATCGAACCGCCCACTTGCCACGGTGTTCCCGGCCAGTCCACCCCGCTGGGTGCGGCACCCACATGTTCCCCTCAATCTTTGGTGGGGCGCCGCGCGCGAAGAAGGGGCATATGGTGCCCCGCGATGTCGGCCCCGCTCGAGATCAAGGGCTTTGCCTGGTTGAACCTCCTCACGCTGGTGAAGGAGCGGCACCCGGCTGACGTGGCCACGAGGCTCCAGGCGGCCTTCCCGCAGTACGCGCAGTGGTTCGACACCCAGAAGGTGCTGCCGATCGGCTGGGTGCCGGGGGCGCTCCACCTGGGCGCGGTGAAGTGGCTCGTCGAGCAGCGCTACGGCGGCACGATGGAAGGCGCGCGTACCCTGGGCACCGAGCTCGCCACGCGCAACGTCTCGAGCGCCTTCAAGTCGTTCAACCGCCTCGAGGATCTCAAGATCGCGCTCACCTCCACCGAGCGCGCCTTCGGTCAGTTCTATTCGCAGGGAACGATGAAGTTCACCCTCACGGGCGACGAGCTCGAGGCGAACCTCACCGACTTCCCCCTCGCGACCGAGCTGTTCGGCAACGTGCTCGGGGCGGGGCTGGTCGCGTTCCTCCGCGCGGGCAACGTCGAGGCCTCGCTCACCTCGGTGAAGGTCGGCCAGGCGAGCATCACCTACCACGTGAAGCTGGTGCTGCCGTCGACCTCGCGCCTCTCGCCGCTGCCCCGCTGAGACGGCTCAGAAGCGCCCGCTGATCGCCACGCCGTTCCCCGTGGGCGACACGCGCGCCGTCACCGGCCCGAGGCGCCCATGGAGCAGCGTCGGCATCAGGATGCCCGTCGCCACGCCCAGCGTCGTGCCCACCAGCACGTCGCTCATCCAGTGCTTGTCGGCCGCCAGCCGCAGGGTGGCCGTGGCCGCCGCCAGCGGGAGCCCCACCGCCCACACCACCCACGCGTGCCGGTAGTTGCGCAGGCTGGCCACCGTCGCCGTCGCCGCCACCAGCCCGAACGAGAACGTCGAGTGCCCGCTGAAGAACGAGAGGTTGTTGTCGGCGAGATCGTGCCCGCCGGCCAGCAGCTCCGCTGACGCGCCCACGGTGTACGGCCGCCCGCGCCCCACCGCGAACTTCACCGCCTGGTTGAGCGCCAGCGCGCTGAACGTCGCCTCGAGCACCAGCACCAGGTCGACCGGGAACGCCTCGAGGAACACCCCGTCTCGCCAGCTCAGCAGCGCGTCGAGCCCCACCATCACCACCGGCAGCGTGACGAAGCCCACCAGGTTGCTCGCCACGTGCGCGCCGCCGAAGCCCTCCGCGCTCGGCACGAGGTTCGGGTTGAAGACGCTGCGCACCGCGGTGTCGAAGGCGTTCGTCTCGCACCACCGGCACGCGGCCGGCGCGAGCTGCTTCTTGAAGGCGAACTCCGAGAGCAGCCAGCCCGTCACCAGCGCCCCCGTCACCGGCAGATCGGCCCGCGGCTCCCAGCGCAGTTTTTGCGGCGCGGCCTGGGTCAGCACCAACGAGACGACGAGGGCAGAGATCATGGCGCTCCCGAGGGTACCGCCGTCTTGGAGCCGCCGCGCGGGTTGTGTAGATGGCGCGCACTCCCCCAAAGGAAACACGTTCATGCGGATTGAGAAGGCTGAGATCGTCGTCACTGGAGCGGGCCCCTCGGGCTCGGTGGTCGCGGGTCTGCTGCGCAAGCAGGGGCACCAGGTGCTCGTGCTCGAGAAGGAGACGTTCCCCCGCTTCTCGATCGGCGAGTCGCTGCTCCCGCAGGTGATGGAGTACATCGAGGAGGCCGGCATGCTCCGCGACGTGGTGGAGGCGGGCTTCCAGTACAAGAACGGCGCGTCGTTCTCGCGCGGCGACAAGTACACGGAGTTCGATTTCCGCGACAAGTTCACCCAGAACTGGGGCACCACCTACCAGGTCGAGCGCGGCAAGTTCGACAAGGTGCTCGCCGACGCCGCGGCGCGCATGGGCGCCGACATCCGCTACCGGCACGAGGTGCTGTCGATCGAGGTCGGCGCGTCGCCGAGCCTGGTGGTGAAGAACAACGACTCCGGTGAGCAGTTCAAGGTCGAGACGAAGATCATCCTCGACGCCAGCGGCTTCGCGCGCCTGCTGCCGCGCCTGCTCGAGCTCGAGCGGCCCTCGAAGTTCCCCGTGCGCTGGGCCCACTTCACGCACCTCGAAGATCGCATCCCCCACGACGTGGGCTTCGACCGCAACAAGATCCGCGTCGCGGTGCACCCCGACTTCCAGGACGTCTGGTACTGGCTGATCCCCTTCTCCAACGGCCGCTGCTCGATCGGCGTCGTCGCGGAGCCGGCGTTCCTCGAGAAGTACCAGGGCGACGAGATGACGAAGCTCCGCACGCTGGTGGGCGAAGATCCGAACCTCCGCAAGCTGCTCAAGAACGCGGTGTGGGACACGCCGGCGCGCACCATCAAGGGCTACTCCGCCGACGTGAAGTCGCTGGCCGGCGAGGGCTTCGCGCTGCTCGGCAACGCCGGCGAGTTCCTCGACCCGGTGTTCAGCTCGGGCGTCACCATCGCGCTCACCTCCGCGTCGCTCGCGGCGAAGTGCGTGCACGCGCAGCTCACCGGCAAGCCCGTCGACTGGGAGAACCAGTACTCGGTGCCCCTCAAGCGCGGCGTCGATGCGTTCCGCGCCTTCGTCACCGCCTGGTACGCGGGCGGCTTCCAGAAGATCATCTTCCACCCGTCGCCGACCCCGGAGATCCGCCGGATGATCTGCTCGATCCTCGCGGGCTACGCGTGGGACCTCAACAACCCCTACGTCGCCGAGCCGCGCCGCCTCGGGGTGCTGGAGCAGGTGTGCGCGTAGGCGCCCTCGCGCTCCTCACGCTGCTCACCGGCTGCGTCACCACCCCCCGGCCGCCCCCGCCCGCGGAGTTCGCGCTGCGCCTCTCCCCGGCCTCCCTCGGGCGGGAGCTCCAGCTCGTGCAACGCATCACCGTCCTCCGTGGCGACGAGCGGCGCTCCTTCGACGCCCAGCTCGAGGCTGACGCGACGGTGGTGCGCATCGCGGCGGTGGCCCTGGGCCAGACCGTCGCCTCGCTCTCGTGGGACGGCACCACGCTCGCGCAGCAGGTCTCGACGCACGTGCCGCCCGCGGTGACCGCGGCGCGCATCTTGAGCGACGTGCAGCTCGCCTGGTGGCCCGCCGAGGCGATCCGCGCCGCGCTCCCGGGCGGCTTCTCGCTGCTGGACGAGGCCGGCGAGCGGGTGCTGCTGCGAGACGGTGCGCCGTGGGCGCGGGTCCGTTACGAGGGGACCGCGCCAGCCTGGCGTCACGTGCGGCTCGAACACGCGCACTTCGGCTACGCGCTGGACATCGAGTCGGTGGAGGCTTCTCCGTGAGTGCGTTTCTGTCGGAGCTGGGGGTCGTCTGCAGCCTGGGGCGGGGCGTGGCCGACGTTCGCGAGGCGCTCTTCGCGACGACGCCGTCGGGCGTCACCACCACCGGCTTCTTCTCTGCCGAGCGCCCGCTCGCGCTCGGGCACGTGCCCGGCGAGGTCCCGGTGCCACGCGAGGCGGCGCCCGCGCACCAGAGCCGCAACAACGGGCTGCTGTGGCTCGCGGTCCAGCAGATCCGCCCGCAGCTCGACGCGGCGATCGCCCGCTACGGCGCCGACCGCGTGGGCGTGGTCCTCGGCACCAGCACCTCGGGCATCGCCGAGACCGAGCACGCGGTGCGCGTCCGCGAGGCGACCGGCGCCTTCCCGCCGGAGTTCCACTACGCGCAGCAGGAGCTCGGCTCGCCTGCGCGCTTCCTCGCCGCGATGCTGAAGCTCACCGGGCCCACGGCGGTCATTTCCACCGCCTGCAGCTCGAGCGCGAAGGCGCTGGCGTCCGCCGCCCGGTGGCTCGAGGCCGGGCTCGTCGACGCCGTCGTCTCGGGCGGCGCCGACACCCTGTGCCGCTTCACCATCGCCGGCTTCAGCGCGCTCGACTCGGTCAGCGCCGACCGCTGCAACCCGATGAGCCGCAACCGCAAGGGCATCAACATCGGCGAGGCCGCCGCGGTGTTCCTGGTGACGAAGAGCGGCGGCGCGGTGCGCCTCGCGGGGTGGGGCGAGACGAGCGACGCCCACCACATCTCGGCGCCGGAGCCGACCGGCCAGCGCGCCGCCGACACCATGAGCGCCGCGCTCGCCCGGGCGCAGCTCGGCCCGCGCGACGTCGGCTACGTCAACCTGCACGGCACGGCGACGGTGCAGAACGACGCCATGGAGAGCCGCGGTCTCGCGCAGGTGCTGGGGCTCGAGGTGCCGGTGAGCTCCACCAAGCCGCTCACCGGCCACACGCTCGGCGCCGCCGGCGCGCTGGAGGCCGCGATCTCCTGGCTCACGCTCACCGACGCGCAGGGCCGGCTCCCGCCGCACTGGTTCGACGGCGAGCGCGATCCGGAGCTCCCCGCCATCAGCCTCGTCGCGCCCGGGCAGACCGGCCGCCCGCGCGCGGTGCTCTCCAACTCCTTCGCCTTCGGCGGCAGCAACGCCTGCCTCGCCCTGGTGCGCGAGTAGTTGCTACACCCGCCCCGCGTGCAGCCCGTGTCCTCCACCCTGAGCCTCCCCATCACCGAGCTCGTGCCCCACCGCTCGAGCATGCTGCTGATCGATCGGCTGCTCCTCGACGAGCCCGAGCACGTGCGCGTCGAGGCGCGCGTGAAGCGCGACGGGCTGTTCGTGACCGACGACGGCCTGCCCGCGTGGGCGGGCGTGGAGCTCATGGCGCAGGCCGTCGCCACCTGGGCCGGGCTCCGGCGACGGGAGAACCACGAGCCGGTGAAGCTCGGCTTCCTGCTCGGCACCCGCCGCTACGAGTGCAGCGTGCCCTTCTTCCCGCACGGCGCGCGCCTCGAGATCGACGCCCACAAGGAGCTGATGGGCGAGAACGGGCTGGCCGTCTTCGCCTGCACCATCTCGCAGGACGGGCGCGAGCTCGCCCGCGCCAACCTGAACGCCTTCTCGCCTCCCAACGTCGACCAATACCTCCAGGGGCTCCTCGATGAGTGACACCGTTCTCGTGACCGGCTCGAGCCGGGGCATCGGCCGCGCCATCGCCCTGCGCGCCGCGAAAGATGGCTTCGACGTGGTGGTGCACTGCCGCGCGCGCGTCGACGAGGGCAGGGCGGTGGTGGCCGAGCTCGAGCAGCTCGGCCGCAGGGCGCGCCTGCTCACCTTCGACGTCGCCGATCGCGAGCAGACCCGCGCCGCGCTGGAGGCCGACGTCGAGGCGCACGGCGCGTACTACGGGGTGGTGTGCAACGCCGGCATCGCCCGCGACACCGCCTTCCCGGCGATGACCGGCGAAGACTGGGACAGCGTCATCCACACCAACCTCGACGCCGTCTACAACGTGCTCAAGCCGCTGGTGATGCCCATGGTGCAGCGCCGCAAGCCGGGCCGCATCGTCACCATCAGCTCGGTGTCGGGGGTGATCGGCAACCGCGGGCAGGTCAACTACAGCGCAGCCAAGGCCGGCATCATCGGCGCCACCAAGGCGCTCGCCCTCGAGCTCGCGAAGCGCGACATCACCGTCAACTGCGTCGCGCCGGGCCTCATCGAGACCGAGATGGTGTCGAAGGAAGTCCTCGAGCACGCGCTGGACCTGATCCCCGCGCGGCGCATGGGCCGCCCCGAGGAGGTCGCCGCGGCGGTGGCCTTCCTCCTCTCGCCCGACGCCGCCTACGTCACGCGCCAGGTGCTCTCGGTCAACGGCGGGCTGGGCTGAACGGCCGGGCGGTTTCCCACCTTCCGGTTGACCCCCGAGGCGTCGTATGTGACGCGCACGTCTCTTTTCCGGGGGTCCCCGCAGATGCGTCGCGTCGTCGTCACTGGAGTTGGTGCCCTCAGCCCCCTGGGCCATGACTGGACCACGGTCTTCGGCAAGCTGAAGGCGATGAAGAACGCGGTGCAGGTGATCGAGTCCCTCGGTCAGTACGAGGGCATGCTCACCCGCCTCGGCGTGCCGGCCATGCCGTACGAGCTGCCCGAGGAGCTCTACAGCCGCAAGGCGACGCGCAGCATGGGCAAGGTGGCGCTCATGGCCGCCCGCGCGACCGAGTTCGCCCTCAAGGACGCGGGCCTCTTCAACGATCCGTTCCTCAAGAGCGGGCGCATCGGCATCGCCTACGGCAGCTCGTCGGGCTCGCCGCAGAACATCGGCGACTTCGGCCGCATGCTGATGAACAAGACGACCGAGGGCATCAACGCCACGACCTACGTGAAGATGATGTCGCACACCGCCGCGGTGAACATGGGCGTCTTCTACGGCCTCACCGGGCGCATCCTCACCACCTCGAGCGCCTGCACCTCCGGCAGCGCGGGCATCGGCCACGCGTACGAGACCATCCGCTCCGGCGCGCAGGACGCGATGCTCGCCGGCGGCGCCGAGGAGTTCGACGCCACGCAGGTTGCGGTGTTCGACACCCTGTTCGCCACCAGCACGAAGAACGAGACGCCCGACAAGACGCCGCGCCCCTTCGACGTCGGCCGCGACGGGCTGGTGATCGGCGAGGGCGCCTGCACGCTGGTCCTCGAGGAGCTGGAGCACGCGAAGGCCCGCGGCGCGAAGATCCTCGCCGAGCTCGTCGGCTTCGGCACCAACTCCGACGGCACCCACGTCACCAGCCCCAGCCGCGACACCATGGCCGTCGCCATGAAGCTCGCCCTCGAAGACGCGAAGCTCCCGCCGGAAGCCATCGGCTACGTCAACGCGCACGGCACCGCCACCCAGCCCGGCGACATCGCCGAGTCGAACGCCACCAGCCTGGTCTTCGGCGAGCGCATGCCCATCTCGAGCCTCAAGAGCTACATGGGCCACACCCTCGGCGCGTGCGGCGCCCTCGAGGCGTGGATGTCGATCGAGATGCAGCGCGAGCAGTGGTTCGCCCCCACCCTCAACCTCGACAGCGTCGACCCGAAGTGCGGCGCCCTCGACTACATCCGCGGCGCGGGGCGCGTCATCGACACCGAGTTCGTGATGACCAACAACTTCGCCTTCGGCGGCATCAACACCTCGCTCATCTTCCGCCGCTGGCGCTGAGCCGCACCTCTTTCGCGGCCCGCTGCACCCACCCGCAGTCTTTGCAGCACCACCGAGTCCTCTCGCGGGGATGCGGTGGCGTTCGTCTTGCTCATCTCCCGGGCATGGCCCTCTCCGTTCGCGACCTGATGACCCCCAGTCCTCACACCATCGGTGTCCGGCTCTCCCTGGCGGACGCGGCGAAGATGATGAAGAAGTACGAGATCCGCCACCTGCCGGTGCTCGAGGCGGGCGCGCTCGTCGGCGTGCTGAGCGATCGCGACGTGCAGATGATCTCCTCGATGTCCGAGCTCGATCCGAGCTGCATCCTCGTCGAAGACGCGATGAGCCCGCCGTGGACCGTCACGCCCGAGACGCCGCTGCAGGAGGTCGCCCAGTCGATGGCCGACAAGAAGCTCGGCAGCGCGGTGGTGCTCGAGAACGACAAGGTGATCGGCGTCTTCACCACCACCGACGGCATGCGCTGCCTCGCGGAGCTCCTCGCCGAGGGCAAGCCGGCGAAGAAGAAGAACTGAGTCAGAAGCGCGCGAGCTCGAGCGCCGGCACCACCATCGACACCGGGGGCGTCCACGTCGGCGCCACCCGCTCGCGCTCGCGGGCCACGTCGAGCTGCTGGCGCAGCCGCTTCATCTCGGCGTCGATCGCCGCGCGATCGCCCAGCCGCGTGACGAGCAACCACACCCCGAGCACCGCCATCGGCACGCCCACCGCGAGCAGGCCGATGCCGACGTAGATCATCGACGCGACGGCCGAGACGCCGAAGCCCGAGGTGCTCGCCCCGACGAGGGTGTACACGCCGCCGAGAATGGCGAGGCTGCCGCCGATCGCCACCAGGGAGATCGGCCCGCCGATGCCCGGGCGCTGGCGCTTGAGCGCATCGAGATCGACCTGGAGCTGCGCCGCCGAGACCTGCGCGTCGCTCGGCTCGACCGGCACCAGGGGCGGCGCGTCGACCTGGGCGAGGTGCAGGGCGGGCTCGTCGAGCAGCCGCGCCGAGCGCGCGCCGACGTCGCCCGTCATCGTCAACATCAGCACCGTCAGGGTCAGCATGCGCCGACCCTACGCTCACTCCTCGAGGGTGGACAGCGTGTGCAGCCGCGCCAGCAGGGCGCGGAGCTCCGGCTCGAGCGCGCGATCCTCGACCAGCGGCTCGACGCCGATCGCCTCCGCGAAGCGGGTGACGACCTGCGGCAGCCGCGCCCCGGTGCGCGCCTTGAGGAAGACCGCCTGACGGCACGCGACGAGGTGCGCGGCGGCGACCTGCTCGGTGAGCGTGAGCACGCGCAGCGCGTCGCGCGCGGCGATGGTGCCGAGGCTCACCTTGTCCTGGTTGTGGCACTCGGTGGACCGCGAGAACACCGAGGCGGGCATGGTCAGCTTGAGCGCCTCCGCGGTCCACGCCGAGGCGCTGATCTGCAGCGCCTTGAGGCCGTGGCTGAGCGCGGCGCGCTGGCCGGTGGCGCCCGAGAGGTTCGCCGGCAGGCCGTGGTTGAAGCGCGCGTCGACCAGCAGCGCGAGTTGGCGATCCATGAGATCGGCGAGGTTCGCCACCACGTTCTTCAGCGTGTCCATCGCCAGCGCCACGTGGCCGCCGTAGAAGTGCCCGCCGTGCATGATCCGCCCGTCGACCGGGTCGATGAGCGGGTTGTCGTTGGCGCTGTTGAGCTCGTTCTCGATCAGCGAGCGGAGGAAGGGCAGGGCGTCCTCCGCCACCCCGATGACGTGCGGCGCGCAGCGGATCGAGTAGCGATCCTGCAGGCGTGACTCGGCCCGCTCCGAGCCCTCGGCGAGCGCGTCGCGGATCCACCGGGCGGCGCGCTGCTGGCCGTCGTGCGGCTTGGCGAGGAACAGCCGCTCGTCGAAGTGGTGCGGGTTGCCGCCCATCGCCGCCGAGGCGAGCGCCGTCAGCCGCGCGCTCAGCCGCGAGAGGCTCGCCGCCCGCTCGAAGGCGAGGCACGCCAGGCCCGTCATCACCGCGGTGCCGTTCATGATCGCCAGCCCCTCCTTGGGCTTGAGGCGAATCGGCGTCAGGCCGCGCTCCTGGAACACCTCCGCGGTGGGGCGCCGGCGACCGTCGACCACCACCTCGCGCTCGCCGCACAGCACCGCCGCCACGTACGACAGCGGGGTGAGATCGCCGCTCGCGCCGACCGAGCCCTCCTGGGGGATCACCGGCAGCAGATCGTCACGCAGCAGCGTCTCGAGCTGGCGCAGCAGCGTCACCGTCACCCCCGACAGCCCCTGCGAGAGCGACTGGAGCCGCGCCGCGAGGATCGCCCGCGTCTCCTCGGGCGAGAAGATCTCGCCGAGGCCCACGCCGTGGTACGTGAAGAGGTGGTGGCCCAGCTCCGGCACCAGCTCCGGCGGCACCGGCACCGTCACCGAGTCGCCGTAGCCGGTGGTGACGCCGTAGATGACGCCCTTCTCCGCGAGCGTGCGCGCCACGTGCGCCGCGCCGGCCTCGATGCGCGCGAGGAACCGCTCGTCTCCCGACAGGCGCCCCTGTGCTTCGCGGCGCGCGAGCGCCGCCACGTCTTCAATCGCCAGGGGGGAACCGTCGAAGGTGATGAGCTGCGTCATGACGGCCCGCTCGTACCGTGTGCCGCCCCGCGATGCAGCAATCGGATCGCGTGAGAGATCGTTTCGCCGTGCTGCTACAACCAAGCGGTCTGACTCAGGGAGGCGTTCAACGTGTGGACTCGTCTGGCAGGTCTCGCGCTCCTCGCCGTCGTGGCGACGGGGTGTGGCGGTAACAAGAACAAGTACATCCGGAAGCTCGCGTCGCAGGATCTGTCCTGCTCCGAGGGGCAGGTGCACCTCTCGACGATCAACAAGCACACCCAGCAGTACCTCGCGCAGGCGTGCGGTCGTCGCGCGGTCTACACCTTCTCGAAGGAGACCGGCGCGGTCCGCATCTCCGCCATCGAAGGGGCAGGCGTGACGACGACGCCGCCCGGCCCGGGCGCGCCGCCGCCGCCTCCGGGGAGCGGTGACGCCCCGCCGCCGCCTCCTCCTCCGCCGCCCGCGCCCTGACGCATGTGGCTGAGTCTGCTCGTCGCGGCCGCCCTCGCGCAGGCGCCGGTCGACGACGCCGGCACGCTCGCGCCAGACGCGGGGGCCGACCTCGCGTCGGTCGACGCCGGCCCGCGCATCGAGCCCCCGTCCGCGAAGTGTGAAGGCACGCCCGAGTACCCGCGCTCCGAGCGGAGCAGCGGCGTGCACGGGGCCGTCTCGGTGCGCGTCACGCTCCAGCCCGACGGCGGCGTCGCCGAGCAGACCATCACCGCCTCTCCCGGCCCCGCCTTCGACGAGGCGGCCCGCGCCTCGCTGAAGAACTGCCAGTTCTCGCCCGCGCGCGTCGACGGCGTGCCCGCCCCGTCGATCATCGAGCTCACCATCGACTTCGTGCCGCCGGTGCTCCCGTGGACGCTCGCCGGCGACGTGGTGGGCGAGCTCGGCGAGCCGCTCAAGGGCGCCACCGTCAGCCTCGGCGAGCGCAGCGTGATCACCGACGACGGAGGGCGCTTCACGCTCACCTTCGACGCCATGCCCGCGGGCGACGCGTGGGTGACGGTGGATCGGGAAGGGTACGCGCTCAAGGGCTTCCCCGAGGTCTTCCGTGGCGGCCAGACCACCCGGGTGCGCTACGCGCTGGTGAAGAGCCGCGGCTTCGAGACGCGCGTCTCGGGCAGCCGGCTGCTCCCCTCGGTGCCCGACGCGGATCGCTCACCGCAGGTCAGCCGCTTCTCGCTGACCCGCGCCGACATCGATCGCACGCCGGGCGCGCTGGAGGACGTCACGCGCGTCGTGCAGCAGCTGCCGGGCGTCGCCGCCGATCCCGATCTCCTCGCCAACTTCTTCGTGCGCGGCGGCGGGCCCGACGAGACGATCGTCTTCATCGACGGCGTGCCGCTGTCGAACCCGTACCACCTCGGCGGCTTCGCGAGCATCGTCAACCCGCTGCTCATCGACGGCGCCGACTTCTACGCGGGCGCCGCGCCGGCGCGCTACGAGCCGGCGCTCTCGGGCGTGCTCGACGTGCGCTACGCGCGGGGCGACGCGAAGAAGGTGAAGGTGATCGCCGATCTCTCGATGCTCACCGCCAAGGTGCGCGCCGACGTGCCGCTGGGCCTCGACGGGCTGTCGGCGGTGGTGAGCTTCCGCCGCAGCTACTTCGAGGCGTACTTCGCGGTGCTCAAGGCCTTCAAGCTGTTCGGCCAGAACGTGGTGGCGCCCGACATCACCGAGGCCTTCGCGCGCGTCTCGTACCGTCGCGGCCTCCACCTCACGATGTTGACCTTCACCCACGCCTCCGACGGCTTCAACTTCGTGGTGAAGCCGGGCGAAGAAGTGCTCATCAACTTCGCCGGCGATCTCAAGCTGGCCAACGGCGCGCAGATCGTCAGCCTGCGGCACGAGGTCGATCTCCCCGGCGACAGCGAGCTCAGCTTCACCGCGGCGTACCTGCGCGATCAGAGCGCCTTCGACGTGCAGGGCACGATCGACCTCGCCACCGCGGCGCTCCGCAACGACGTCATCGCGCGCGGCGATCTGAAGTGGGTGTGGTCGCCGCAGCACCGCTCCTCGGCCGGCGTGCAGTACGCGTGGCGGCAGGCGGCGATCACCGGCACGGTGGCCGACACGCGCGGCCTCGCCCCGTGGTCGCGCGAGCCGATCGTCGACAACCACCGCCCGGCGCTGTCCATCGCGCCGGTGCTGACGCGCAACCTCCTCTCGGCCTACGCGGAGCACGCCTTCAAGCCCGCCGAGTGGCTCGCCTTCGAAGGCGGCGGGCGCGCGCAGCTCGAGACGACCACCGGCCAGTTCTCGGGCTCCGCGCGCCTCGCGGCGGCGGTGACCCTGCCGACGCTCACCGTGCTCAAGCTGTCGGGCGGCTACGTGCTGCAGCCGGTGCAGACCGCGCTGGCGCTCGATCCCCTCGCGGGCAACCCGGCGCTGCTCCCGGAGCGCACCGCCTCGCTGATCGCCGCCATCGAGCAGCCGCTGCCCTTCGAGGCCCTGGTGCGCATCGAGGGGTGGAGCAAGTGGCTGTCGAGCCTGGTGGTGAACCCCGACTCCGCCGCGGGCGTGCAGGCGCGCCTCGCCGACGGGCTGCCGGCCTACACCAACGACGGCTCGGGGCTGGCGTACGGCGTCGACGCGATGCTCTTCGGTCGCACGCGCCAGTTCTCGTACAACCTCGGCGTCGGCACGCTGCGCGCGGATCGCACCAACCCGCTGGCCGCCGGCCGCCAGACCTACCCGGTGCAGTGGGAGCAGCAGTTCACCGCCGGCGGCGGCGTGCAGTGGTCGCCCAGCTCGAGGTGGATCTTCACCGCGCGCGCGAACTTCCGCACCGGGCGTCCGTACACGCCGATCGAGACCTTCGTCGCCGACGACACCCGCTCGTTCTGGCTCCCGGTGTACGGGCGCACCCAGGGCGCGCGCTACCCGTTCTTCTTCGAGCTCGGGCTGCGCGGGGAGCACCGCTTCCAGTGGGGCCCGCTGGCGTGCGCCGTCTACGCCGAGGTGCTCAACGTCACCAACACCATGAACGTCTTCAGCTGGGTCTACGGCGAAGGCGACGTGGCGAACGGCGTGCTGCCCAACCAGGGCCGCTTCCTCCACCTCCCGATCCGCCCCTTCCTCGGGTTGCGCGTCGAGTACTGAGCGATGGAGCCCACCACGGCCCGCTGTGCCCTCCACCTCGACGCGCTGGCGACGGTGACCTGCGCGCGCTGCGGCCGCTACTGCTGCGAGCGCTGCGTCGAGGTGGCAGAGCCGCCCTGGTGCCAGGCGTGCGCCGAAGGCCGCGTCGACCCCTGGCAGCTCCGGCGCCCGTTCGGCGTGGGCCACGCGGTGTCGGTCGCGGTGCGCGCGTGCCTCGCGGAGGCGCGCGGCATCCTCGTGGTCGTGCTCGTGGTGTCCCTGCTCGCCCTGGTGTTCGAGGTCGCGATCCTCGAGCCGTTCGGCGGCACGAGGCTGCGCCTGAAGCTCCTCAGCGCCCTGTTCGAGCTCGTGTTCCAGACGACCGCGCGATTGATCGTCCTGGCGCTCCTCATCGCGCGGGTCGAAGGTCGCGCCCTCGGGCTGCGCGGGGCGTTGCGCGAGACGAAGCTGGTGTGGTTCCGGGCCATCGGCGCGAGCGTCCGCTCCTCGCTGTGGACCCTCGCGGCGCTGCTGCTCTTCCTGGTGCCCGGCGTGGTGAAGGCCGTCGAGCTGATGTTCGTGCCGATCGTCGTGATGCGGGTGAAGCACCACGAGCCGCTCCGCTACTCCGAGGAGCTGGTGCGCGGGCGCTTCTGGCGCGCGCTCGCCCTCGGGCTGCTCGTCGTCGCCCTGATGATCGCCGCGAGCTCGTTCCCGGTGCTGCTGACCCGCCTGTTCGCGCCGCTGCCCCTCGTGCCGGGCCTCGTGTCGGCGCTGGTGAGCACCGCCGCCGCGAACCTGGTGCTCGTCGCGCTCATCCCGGCGCTGCTGCTCACCACGTTCCAGATGCTCCACCACCAGGCGGGGCTCCGGCTGCCCGAGATGCGCTGGGCCGAGGCGCCGCCGCTGCGCGCCGAGCCGTGAGCGTCAGCCCTTCGGCGCCTCCTTGCCCGCGCCGAAGCTCTTCGCCGCTTCGGCGAACGCCGCCAGCCGCGCCTCGACGCGCGCGTTGACCGTCCCCGCGGGGAACTTCCCGCTCGCGTCGCGCTCGCCCGCCTCCTGGCCCGTGAGCAGCTCGAGCACCTCGTCGACGTTCTTCGCCGCGTAGAGGTGGAACTTCCCTTCTTCGACGGCGCGCACCACGTCGCGGCGGAGCATCAGGTTCTTCACGTTGCTCTGCGGAATGACCACCCCCTGCTGTCCGGTGAGGCCGGCCTGCGCGCACACGTCGAAGAAGCCCTCGATCTTCTCGTTCACGCCGCCGATCACCTGGTAGTCGCCGTGCTGGTTGACCGAGCCGGTGATCGCCAGCGCCTGCCGAATCGGCACCTCCGACAGCGCCGAGAGCAGCGCGCAGAGCTCGGCCATCGACGCGCTGTCGCCTTCCATCTGGCCGTACGACTGCTCGAAGACGAGCGAGGCGCCGAACGCCAGCGGGAAGTCGCGCGCGAAGCGCCCCCCGAGGAAGCCGGACAGGATCAGCACGCCCTTGGAGTGGATCGGCCCGCCGAGCTCGACCTCGCGCTCGATGTCCACCACCTCGCCCTTGCCGAGCCGCACGCGCGCCGTGATGCGCGTCGGGGTGCCGAAGCTCTGCTCGCCGAGCTGGAACACCGCCAGCCCGTTGACCTGGCCCACGCGCTCGCCCGCGGTGGAGATGAGGATCTCGCCGCGCCGCACGCCCTCGAGCAGCCGCTCCTTCACCCGGTTGCCGCGCCGCTCCTGCGCGTCGATGGCCGCCTGCACGTCGTCGGCGCCGACGCGGTCGTGCTTGCGCTCGCGGGCGCAGTAGTCCGCCTCGCGGATCAGATCGACCACGCCGCGCAGGTGCAGCGAGAGCTTCTCGCCGTCGCCCGCCTTGCGCGCCGCGAAGTCGATGGTGCGCGCCACCGCGCCGCGATCGAAGGGCCGCGCGCCTTCCTTCTTCACCAGCGAGGCCACCAGCTGGCAGTACGTCGCCTGGCTCTCCGCGCTCCGGTCCATCCGATCCTCGAAGTCGACCAGCACCTTGAAGAGCTCGGGCACGTCGGGGTCGAGCGCCGACATCAGGTAGAACAGCGTGCGCTCGCCGGTGAGCACCACCTTCGTCTCCCGCAGCGGAATGGGCTCGGGCTCGAGCGTCACCGTCGACACCAGCCCGGCGGACTGCCCGAGCGACTCGATGCGGATCTGCCGCGCGCGCAGCGTGCGCTTGATCGCCTCCCACGCCCACGGCCGCTGGAGCACCTTGAGCGCGTCGAGCACCAGGTAGCCGCCGTTCGCCCGGTGGAACGCCCCCGCGCGGATCAACGTGAAGTTGGCGACCAGCGCGCCGAACTGCGACTCGTGCTCGATGCGGCCGATGAGGTTCGCCCAGGTCGGGTTGTCCTCGTGGACCACCGGCGCTCCCTTCACGCCGCTCTGATCGACCAGCAGGTTCACCACGTACCGGCGGAAGCTCGGCCCGTGCCCGTTCGGTTTGAACGCGCGGCGCACCGCGGCCTCCACGTCCTCCGGGCTCGCCTGGAGGAACTCGTCGGCGCTGGCGATGACGTCGCGCTCGAGCGCCTTGAGCCAGTCGGCCACCGCGGGGAACGAGGCGAACTCCTTCTGCACCGCCTCGAGGCTGCGGTGGGCGACGGTGGCGGCGATCTCCGCGTCGAGCGCCTTGAGATCCTCCATGTGCGCGCGGCCCCACTCGCGGAACTTCTTGAGCAGCTCCTGCAGCTCGGCGCCGACCGCCTCCATCGCCTCCTGCAGCCGCAGCTGCTGCGCCTTGGGGAGCTCGCCGAACTTCTCCGGGTCGAGCGGCTCGCCGTCGCGCAGCGGGCCCAGCACCAGCCCCGACTCGGTCTGCACCACCGCGATGTCCCGCCCGCGCGCGCGCTCCTGCACCTCGCCCAGCGCCGCCTCCTGCTGCTCCTTGAAGCGCGTGTGGAGCCGCTGCTTGCGCGTCCGGTACTCCTCGCTCTCGAAGGCGGCGTTCATCGAGGTGCGCAGCTCCGCCACCGCCTGCGACATCTCGCGCTGGAGCCGCCCTCCGACGCCCGGCGGCAGCTCGAGCGCGCGCGGCCGCTCGGGGTTGTCGAAGTCGTGCACGTAGCACCAGTCCGACGGCGCCGCGCCGCTCGCCGCCTGCCGCGTGAGCGCCTCCTTGAGGAGCGTCGACTTGCCGACGCCCGACGGGCCGATGGCGAACAGGTTGAAGCCGTCACGCGGGATGCCGATGCCGAAGCGCAGCGCCTCGAGCGCGCGCTCCTGGCCGACCGGGGCGGTCAGCTCCGGCGCCTGATCGGTCGACTCGAAGGGCACGTCAGCGGGACGGCAGGACTGCAACAGCGCCGCGGGAGCCAGTTCGTTCGCACGCACGCCCTGACTGGTTGCACCGGCTGTGCCCCGCTCGGATCAAGGACATGCGAGCGCGCTCGCCCGCACGGCTTGCAGGGCAGGGGAGGTGCCCGCGAAGCCACCGCAAGACTTACCGCGCGGCCAGCACCGGCGTCGGCGGCGGGGGCGGGGCGGGCTCCACGTCGATCGCGAAGATCAGCTTGGCGATCCACTTGTCCGCACCCTGCAGGCCGTAGCCGACCGCGAGGTTCAGCTCGAAGTCCTGCCGGCCCCACTTCCACTCGAGATCGAGCGCGGCGAAGACGCGGTGCGTGTGGTTGGCCACCTGCCCGAGCTGGGTGAGCGGGCCGAAGTCGGCGTAGTACTCCGCGCCCACGCCCAGCCACGGGAGCGGCTTCAAGAAGCCCTTGAGCGAAGGCTCGAGCCCGGGCACGCCGGCGCCCACGCCGCCCAGCGGCACGTCGAGGATCGGGTTGAGCGAGACGTACGCGTAGCGCCAGTCGGCGTCGATCACCGGGCGGATCTCCCAGCCGAACTGCTCCGCCTCATAGTCGGTGCGCGACGACGACAGCTCCTGGTTGAGGGCCAGCCCCAGCACCCCGCCGAAGCGCCACGGCACGCGCATCTTGAAGCGCGCCTTGAGCCCCACGAAGTCGAAGGTGCCGTCAGGCCGGAACGCGCTCACGAAGTACGCCCCCGCCTCGCACCACGAGGCGATGCCGATGTGCGGCTCCAGCGTGAGGTGCGTCGTCTTGTCCGTCTGCCGCTCGGTGCCGTCAGCCGGGCCGCCCACCGCGAAGTGGTTGAAGTGCACCTCGGCGCCCACCTGGAGCGGGTCGGCCGTCTCGGAGTCGTAGACCTGGATCTCGAAGATGTCGCCCGCCCGGGCAGGCACGGCGGCGAGCAGCAACCCCACGGCGGCGATCCTCGAGCGCATGCCGCCTCCCTCGCGCGTTGGTTCTTGCGAGTCAATGTCAAAATCAACGGTGCTTATGTCCCGCGCGGTCGCCTGAAGCTGAGCTCGACCTTTCACGAAGCGAGCGGCGCGCATCGAAAAGGGTTATGGGCGGGCCGTCTTGCGCCTCGACTTCGCCATCTCGAGCTGGGCCGCCTGGGCTCCCGGGCTCATCGATCAGCCCGCGTGGAAGGCCTGGGCCGCGAGCGAGGCGCCGCCGCCGCGGGGCGCCGAGACGCCGCCGCTGGTGGAGGTGCCCGCGATGGCGCGCCGCCGCATCGAGCGCATGGGGCGGCTGGCCTTTCAGGTGGCGGCCTGGTGCCAGGGCGAGACGCGCGGGCTGCCGCTGGTGTTCGCCAGCCGGCACGGCGACACCAGCCGCAGCCTCGAGCTGCTCCAGATGCTCTCGCGCGGCGAGGCGCTCTCTCCCACCGCCTTCGCGCTCTCGGTGCACAACGCGGTCGGCGCGCAGTACTCCATCACCCGCGGGGAGCGCGCCAACGTCGCGGCGGTCGCCAACGGCCACTTCACGCTCGAGGCCGCGGTGGTCGAGGCGGTGACGCTGCTGGCCGAGGCGCCCGCGGTCACCGTGGTGGCCTACGACGTCGTGCCGCCGGACTATTTCGCGGCCTGGCTCGACCAGCCGGAAGCCGACTTCGCCTTCGCGTGGACTCTCACCCGCGGTGAGGCGTTCTCGCTCGAGACCGCCGCGCCCGGGCCGCGCGAGGCGCCGACGCTCCCGCGGGGGCTGTCGGTGCTGCGCTTCTTCCTCCGCGATGACCCGCAGTACACGCACGGCGACGAGGTCTCCGCGTGGCGTTGGAGCCGGCGTGCGTAGGCGGTTGGACCTCGCCTGGCGCATCACCGCGACGGGCTTCTGCTTCATGGTGTTCGGCTGGGCGGGGGTGGTGCTCCTGCTCCTCGCGCCGATCCTCCTGCTCCTCATCCGCGACACCGGCCGCCGGCTGCGCGTCGCGCGCTCCATCGTCCACCACTGGTTCCGCATCTTCATCGAGCTGATGCGGGTGACGGGGGTGCTCACCTACGAGCTCCACGGCATCGAGCGCCTCGCCCGGCCGGGCCTCCTGGTGCTCGCCAACCACCCGTCGCTCATCGACGTGGTGTTCCTCATCTCCCTCATCCCCCAGGCGACCGCGGTCGTCCGCTCGAACCTCCGCCGGAACCCGTTCCTGCGCGGGCCGGTGCAGGCCGCCGGCTACATCACCAACGATCAGGGCATCGAGCTCATCGACGACGCCCGCGCGCACCTCGCCCGCGGCGACTGCATCGTCATCTTCCCCGAGGGCACGCGCACGCCCGAGAGCGGGGAGATCAAGCTCCAACGCGGCGCGGCGAACGTCGCCATCCGCTGCCGGCAGCCGATCACCCCGGTCAGCATCACCTGCACCCCGCGCGGCCTGGCGAAGTACCAGAAGTGGTACCAGGTCGCGCCGACGCGCATGCACTTCGTCATCCGCGTTCACGACGATCTTCAGGTAGACCGCTTCATCGAGGCCGACGCGTCAGAACCCCTTGCAGTTCGTCGGCTGAACGCGCATTTGAAGGACTTCTTCGAGCAGGAGTCAGGCCGTGCAGCCTCTTGAGCAGGAAATCGCCCAGTTCATCATCGACACCCTGTCCCTCGAGGACGTCAAGGTGTCGGACATCGACCCCGCCGCTCCGCTCTTCGTGAAGGGGCTCGGCCTCGACTCGATCGACGCGCTGGAGCTCGGCGTGGGGCTCCAGAAGAAGTACGGCATCAAGCTGTCGTCCGACGCCGAAGAGACGCGCAAGCACTTCGCCTCGGTCCAGGCGCTCGCGGCGCTCGTCAGCGCCCACCGCGCGGGAGCGACGCCATGACCAAGGACGAACTCTTCGCCAAGTGCGTGGAGATCCTCCACGAGACCTTCGACATCGAGAAGGACAAGATCAAGCCCGAGTCGCGGCTCTACGACGATCTCGACATCGACTCGATCGACGCGGTCGACCTCATCGTCCGCATGAAGCCGGTGGTGGGCAAGCGCATGGCGCCGGAGGCCTTCAAGTCGGTGCGCACGGTGCAGGACGTGGTCGACGCGCTGCACACGCTCATCCACTCCACCACCGCCTGAGGTCGTGGCCCGCAACCTCGTCTTCGCGGTGTTGACGCTCAGCTACCCGCTGGCGATCTGGCTGCTCGGAGACAAGGTCCAACCCCGCTGGCTGGCGCTCTCGCTGGTGCTGCTGGGCGCGCTGCGGCTGGCGGCGACGAAGCAGAAGCTGTGGATCGGCCTCGCCCTCGGCGCCTTCGCCCTGGCCGCGCTCACCGGGGTGCTCAACGTCGGCTGGCCGCTCAAGTGGTACCCGGTGTTCGTCAACGGCTCGCTGCTGGTGCTCTTCGGGGTGACGCTCAGGCGGCCGCCCTCGATGGCCGAGCGGCTGGCGCGGCTGTCCGAACCTGATCTCCCGCCCCACGCAGTGGAGTACACGCGCAAGGTGACCATGGCCTGGTGCGGCTTCTTCCTCGTCAACGGCTCGCTCGCGGCCTTCACCGCGGGCTGGGGCTCCGACCGCGCGTGGGCGCTCTACAACGGCGGGCTGGCCTACGTGGCGATGGGGCTCTTCGCCGGCGCGGAGTACCTGGTGCGCTTGCGCGTGAAGAAGCGGCACGCGAAGGAGTCGCCGTGAGGATCGCGCTCTTCCTCGACGACCGGGTGGCCTTCACGCGCACGCTGCTGACGCTGTGGGCCGACGGGCACACCGTGGTGCTCCCCGGCGACGTGCTGCCGCAGACGCTCGCCGCGCTCGCGCCGCACGTCGACGCGTGGTGCGGCGACCTCGCGGGCGTGCCGCTGATGCCCGCGCCCGCGCCGCGCGACGTCGACTGGCGCACGCTCGACCTCGAGCGCGAGCAGCTGGTGGTCTTCACCTCGGGCTCGACCGGCGCGCCGACGGCGATCCCCAAGAAGCTGCGGCAGCTCTTCGACGAGGTGCGCACCCTCGAGGCGACCTTCGGCCCGCGCGTGAGCCCCGACGCGAAGGTGTTCGCCACCGTCTCGCACCAGCACATCTACGGGCTGCTCTTCGCCGTGCTCTGGCCGGTCGTCAGCGGCCGCGCGCTCACCGCGAAGCGGCTCGAGTACCCGGAGCAGCTCGAGGTGGTGCTGGCGCCCGAGCCGTGCGTGCTGATCTCCAGCCCCGCGCACCTCAAGCGGCTGCCCGACGTGCCGACGTGGAGCACCCGGCTGCAGGCCATCTTCTCCAGCGGCGGGCCGCTGTCCGCCGAGGGCGCGGGCCGCGCGGTGGCGGTGCTGGGGCACCAGCCGATCGAGATCTACGGCAGCAGCGAGACGGGCGGCATCGCGTGGCGCCAGGGCCAGGAGCTCCCGTGGACCCCGCTCGCCGGCGTCGAGCTCCGCGCGTCGGCCGAGGGCACGCTGGAGGTCTCCAGCCCGCACCTCCCCACGCGCGCCTGGTTCACCACCGCCGATCGCATCGAGCTCGAGGGCGGCACCTTCCGGCTCCTCGGCCGGGCGGATCGCATCGCGAAGATCGAAGAGAAGCGCGTGTCGCTCGAGCTCATCGAGCGCACCGCGATCGCCACCGGGCTGCTCACCGAGGCGCGCGTGGTGCCGCTCCAGGGGCTGCGCCTGACGCTCGGCCTGGTGGGGGTGCCCACCGCCGAGGGGCGCGCGCTCGAGCGCAAGGCGCTGGTCGATCGCCTCAAGGCCGCGCTGGCCGGCGCCATCGAGCGGGTGGCGCTGCCGCGCAAGTACCGCTTCGTCGACGCGCTCCCGCTCAACGAGCAGGGCAAGCTCACCGAGGCGCGCCTGGTGCCCCTCTTCTCGCCCGATCGCCCCACGCCCACGTGGACCGCGCGCACCGCGACCCGCGCCACCCTCGCGCTGAACATCACCCGCGATCTGCGCGTGCTCGACGGTCACTTCCCGGGCACGCCGGTGGTGCCGGGCGTGGCGCAGCTCGACTGGGCCATCGGCTGGGGGCGCGAGGCGTTCGGCTTCTCCGGCCCGCTGCAGCGGCTCGACGCGCTCAAGTTCCAGCGGCTGATGCTCCCCGGCCACGAGGTGCAGCTCGAGCTCGAGTGGAACGCCGAGAAGCGCGCGCTCACCTTCAAGTTCTCCTCGCCGAAGGGCGTCTACTCGAGCGGGAAGGTGGTCTGGTCGTCATGAAGCCGGTGGTGGTCATCCCCGTGTACAACCACGAGCACGCCATCGGCGCGGTGGTCGAGCAGGTGAAGGCGAAGGGCCTGCCGGTGCTGCTGGTCGACGACGGCAGCAAGCCCTCGTGCGCCGCGGTGCTCGACGAGCTGGCCAGGCAGCCGGGCGTGACCCTCTACCGGCGCGCGCAGAACGGGGGGAAGGGCGCGGCGGTGATGTCGGGCCTCGCGGAGGCCCACCGCCTCGGCTTTACCCACGCGGTGCAGATCGACGCCGACGGGCAGCACGCGCTGGTGGATCTCCCGAAGTTCCTCGAGCAGGCGGGCGCCCACCCCGAGGCCTTCATCTGCGGCATGCCGCAGTACGACGCGTCGGTGCCGAAGGGGCGCCTCTACGGCCGCTACCTCACGCACGTCTGGGTGTGGATCAACACGCTGTCCTTCGCGATCCGCGACTCGATGTGCGGCTTCCGCGTCTACCCGCTCGAGCGCACGCTGAAGGTCATCGTGCCCTCCATCGGCAAGCGCATGGACTTCGACCCGGAGATCGCCGTGCGCCTGGTGTGGGGCGGCACGCAGGTGATCAACGTGCCGACGCACGTCACCTACCCGATGGACGGCGTGAGCCACTTCGACGTGCTCTGGGACAACGTGCGCATCTCGGGCATGCACGCGCGCCTCTTCTTCGGGATGCTGTGGCGGTTGCCGCGGCTGCTGTGGCGCAAGGTGACCGGCAGATGAGCGAGCCGATCACCTCGCGGAAGACGCACTGGGCGAACGTCGGCGAGGCGGGCTTCGTGCTCGGCATGCGCGTGCTGCTCTTCATCCACCGCGTGTTCGGCCGCTGGCCGTTCCGCGTCGCGCTCGCGCCGGTGGTCTTCTACTACCTGCTCAAGACGCGCATCGCGCGCGACTCGTCGTACGAGTACTTCCGCCGCCTGGGGCTCGAGCCCGGGCTCGGCCGCAGCTTCCGCCACATCACGTCCTTCGCCGAGACGCTGCTCGACAAGGCGCTCGCGGTGAGCGGCCGGTACCCCTTCACGCAGCTCCACTTCTCGGGGCGCGAGGTGATGCTCGAGTCGATGGCGCAGAACCGCGGCGGGGTGCTGGTCACCGCGCACATGGGCTGCCTCGAGGTGACGCGGCTGGCCGCCGAGCGGAAGAACGGCCCCCGCCTCAACGTGCTGGTGCACACCAAGCGCGCCGAGCAGTTCAACGCCATGCTCGAGCGCATGGATCCCGACACGCAGGTGAAGCTGATCCAGGTCACCGACGTGGCGCCGTCGACCGCGGCGCTGCTCGCGCAGAAGGTCGACGCGGGCGAGTTCGTGGTGCTGGCGGCCGACCGGGTGCCGGTGTCCGACGCGTCGGGGCGCACGGTGGCCGTCGACTTCCTCGGCGCGCCGGCGCACTTCCCGATCGGCCCGTGGGTGCTGGCCAACGCGCTCAAGTGCCAGGTGATCTTCTTCACCACGGTGCACGAGGGCGACTCGTACCGCGTCACCTTCGAGCGGCTCGCCGAGCGCATCGAGCTCCCGCGGGGCAGGCGTGAAGAGGCGCTCAAGGCCTACGTCTCGCTCTACGCGAAGAAGCTCGAGGAGATCTGCCGCGCGTCGCCCTATGACTGGTTCAACTTCTTCCCCTTCTGGG
Organism: Myxococcota bacterium; assembly: GCA_049322495.1. Lineage (GTDB taxonomy): Bacteria > Myxococcota > Myxococcia > Myxococcales > Myxococcaceae > Archangium_A. Next base: position 52,248 of record JBMORD010000231.1, read on the forward strand.
AGCCGCCCCGTGCCTGAGCTCTTCCACGAGATCGAAGTGCGGCCCGCGTTCTTCGACGTCGACCCGATGGCCGTGGTCTGGCACGGGCACTACGTGAAGTACTTCGAGCTGGTGCGCTCCGAGCTGATGCACAAGTTCGACTACGACTACCTGCAGATGCGCGACTCCGGCTTCATGTGGCCGATCGTCGATCTGCGCATCAAGTACGTCCGCTCGGCGTACCTCAAGCACCCGCTCAAGGTCCGCGCGGAGATCACCGAGTGGGAGAACCGGCTGCGCGTCGACTACCTCATCACCGACGCCCTCAACGGCGAGAAGGTCACCACCGGCCACACCATTCAGGTCGCGGTGTCGATCGCCACCAACGAGCTGCAGTTCGTCTGCCCGCCGGTGCTGTGGGCGAAGCTGGGGGTCTCGCCGTGATCGTCTTCCCGCTGCTGCTCGCGCTCGGGGCGACGGGCGATCTCGCGGCGCAGGTGAAGGCGAAGCTCACCGACGCGCCGGTGATCTGCGGCCAGTTCGAGCAGGCCAAGCAGGTGAAGGGCTTCAAGCGCCCGCTCAAGTCGAGCGGCGTCTTCACGGTGAAGAAGGGCGAGGGCGTGCAGTGGAACACCCTCAAGCCCTTCCCCGCGGAGCTCACCGTGCGCGCGGGCGACATCACCTCGAAGCAGGGCGGCCAGGAGGTCTTCAAGCTCGACGCGAAGACCGAGCCGTCGGTGCGGGTGATCACCGAGCTCCTCTTCTCGCTGCTGGCGGGCGATCTCGGCGCGCTCTCGACGCACTTCGAGGCGAAGGGAGAGGTGGGCGAGCAGCGCTGGCACATCGAGCTCACGCCGAAGACCGAGGGGCTGAAGAAGGTCTTCGCGCAGGTGAAGCTCGACGGCGACACGGCGGTGCGCGCGGTGCAGCTCCAGGAGCTGAGCGGCGACTCGACGGCGATCACCCTCACGCCGGTGGCCTGCGAAGCGGGGAAGTGAGTGCGGCTGCTCACCGTCATCTGGACGCTGCTCGCGGCGGGGCTCGTCACGCACCAGGTCTTCCTGTGGAAGAGCGGGGTGCCGGTGGAGACCGATCTCCTCTCGCTGCTGCCGAAGGACGAGCGTGATCCCGCGGCGGAGGAGGTGCTCCAGCACCTGAGCCAGGAGGGGGCGAAGTCGCTCACGCTGCTGCTCACCGCGAAGACGAAGGCGGAGGTGACGGCGGGCGCGCAGGCCTTCGTGGCGGCGCTGAAGTCGGAGCGCCTCGAGCGCGTGACGACGGCGCAGGCGGCGCAGTCGCTCCCCGAGCAGCTGGCGCCGTGGAAGGAGTCGTTCCTCACCGCCGCGCAGCTCGAGCGGCTCCCGGCCGAGTCGACGGAGCAGCTCGCCGGGCGCGCGCTGCTGCAGCTCAACCAGCCGCTCGGCGCGCGGCTGGGCGACTTCCGGGAAGACCCGCTCCAGCTCTTCGCGGAGTACCTGCGGGAGCGCGCGCAGGTGACGAAGGTGCGCCCGGAGGGCGAGCTGCTCGTCTTCGAGACCGACGCCGGGCACCACGTGCTGCTGCGCTACACGGTGAAGGGCGGCGGCTTCTCGATGGACGGCACGCCCCACCTCGCCGACGCGATCGCCGCCGCGAAGCAGGCCCTGCCGGCGGGCGTCGAGCTGCACGCCGCGGGCGTCCCGCTCTTCGCCGAGGCGGCGGCGGTGCAGGCGAACCGGGAGACGTCGACGGTGGGCCTGGGCTCGCTCGCGGCGATCCTCGTGATCATGTTCCTCGCCTTCCGCGGGCCGCGGCCGCTGCTGCTGGTGGTGCTGTCGGTGGGCATGGGCGTGGTGGCGGGGCTCTCGGTGTGCGTGCTGCTCTTCGGGCGCGTGCACCTGATGACGCTCGTGTTCGGCGCGTCGCTGGTGGGCGTCGCGGAAGACTACGGCATCCACTACTTCGCCTCGCGGCAGTCGGAGCCGACGCGCGACAGGAACGAGCTGCTGCGCAGCCACACGCCGGGCCTGCTCCTCGCGATGCTCACCAGCGTCGCGGGCTACGTGGTGCTGGCGCTGGCCCCGTTCCCCGGGCTGCGGCAGGTGGCGATCTTCTCGTCGGTGGGGCTGGCGGCGGCGTTCCTCACGGTGCTCGCGTGGTTCCCCCACCTCGATCGCGGCGAGGTGACGCCGACGCGCTTCTCGCAGGTGTGGGCCTCGACGCGGCGGTGGTGGCCGACGCTGTCGCCGAAGGCGCTCGCGCTCGGGCTGCTCGCCGTGGCGCTCGTCTCGGCGATCGGCTTCTGGAAGCTGAAGCCGCAGGACGACATCCGCGCGCTGCAGGCGAGCCCGAAGGCGCTGGTCGACGCCCAGCGCACGGTGGCGGAGCGGGTGGGGCTCCCGAGCCCGGCGCAGTTCTTCATCGTGCGCGGCGCGACCGAGGCGGAGCGCCTGGCGCGCGAGGAGGCCCTCACCGCGCAGCTCGACGCGCTCATCCCCGGCGGGCTGATCACCGGCTACGACGGCGTGAGCCGCTGGGTGCCCTCGCCCGATCGGCAGGCGCGCAGCCGCGAGCTCTTCCGCAAGACGCGCGCGGCGGTGCTCACCGCGCTGGCCGACGAGCTGGAGGACCCGACTCCGCTCGAGGGCGAGGGGAGGCCCTTCACCGTCGCCGACGCGCTGCAGACGCAGCTCGGCGAGGCCCTGCGGCCGCTGTGGCTGCCCGACGTGAGCGTGGTGCTGCTGCACGCCCCGACGAAGGAGTCACTGCCCACGCTGGCGACGCTCGGCGCGCTGCCCGGGGTGCGCTTCGTGGATCGCACGGGCGACATCTCGTCGCTGATGCACCGCTGGCGGGTGGGCATGAGCGAGCTCCTCTTCGTGGGGCTGGCGGTGATCTACGCGGTGCTGTGGTGGCGCTTCCGCCGCGACGCGTGGCGCGCGCTGCTGCCCACGGTGGTGGCCTCGGCGCTGGCGCTGGCGCTGGTGGGCTACCTCGGCGAGCCGATGACGCTCTTCCACGTGCTGGCGCTCTTCCTGCTGCTGGGCATGGGGGTCGACTACGGCATCTTCCTCGTCGAGCACCCCGACGACGCGGGCGAGGCGTGGCTGGCGATCGGCCTCGGCGCGGTGAGCACGCTGCTGTCCTTCGGGCTGCTGGCGGTGTCGACCACGCCGGCGATCCACGCCTTCGGCGTCACGCTCGGGGCGGGCGTCACGCTGGTGTGGCTGCTGTCTCCGCTGACCGCGCCGACGAAGCGCTGAGGAGGTTCCCTCCCTGGCTGTCCGTCTTCTCCGCCCCGGGCGACGACGCCGCTCGCCAGGTGTTGGCTGACGCACTGCAGGAGGCGGGAGATCCGCGCGGGGAGTTCATCGCGCTGCAGCTGCAGGCGGACGCCCCGGCCAGCGCGCGTCGCCAGCGGACCCTGCTGCGCAAGCACCTCGACTCGTGGCTCGGGCCGCTCGCACCGTTCGTCATCAAGGCGGGGCTGGAGTTCCGACGCGGCTTCCCTGCGACGGCGAAGCTCCGGGTGGACACGCACGACGACGCCGCGCGCGCTCGCTCGCTCGAGGAGTGGGCGACCTTCGAGGAACTCACCTTCAGCAGGGAGACGTTCTTCGCGCCGTCGATGCGCTCGCTCGTCCGGGCGTGGGAGGTCTCGTCGGCGGGGCTGCTCGAGTTCGGGGCGACGAAGGCGCTGCCGCCGCTGCGCGTGGTGGGGATGGAGCTCGGCCGCTGGGACACGCAGCAGCTCCGACGCTGGGAGGTGGTGGCGCGCCTCTCGTCGCTCGAGGTGCTGCGCGTCGCTGCCTCGGGCCTGACGGAGACGACGCTGGTGCAGCTCTTCGGGGCGCTCCCTCCGCGGCTCGCCTCGCTGAGCTTCGTGGACGAGCGGCTCACGCGCGCCGAGGCAGAGCGGGCGCTGGCGCGCGCCCCCGCGACGCTCAGGCAGTTGGTGACGAGCGACGCGACCTGGACCCGCGCTGAAGACGGCTGGTCTGGGCGCGGTCCGCTCTTCGCGTGAGCGACGGCGCCGGTTGAATCCGCACGCGCGCGGAGTAGCGTCCGCCCGCCCAACACCACCTCTGAGGGGGACATCCATGGCGACGTCGAAGTCGAAGAAGCCTGCGCCGAAGAAGCCCGCTGCACCTGCGAAGAAGGCCGCGCCGAAGAAGCCGGCGGCTGACGTGGGGCTCGGCTCCACCGCGGTGCGCACGCTGAGCAAGCTGCCGGCGCTCAACGCGAAGCTCCGCGCGGCGTACCGCGCCGCGTTCAGCGACGAGCAGTGCGACGCGTGGGGCGAGAAGACGAAGGCCGACAACGTGATCAAGGAAGCCGAGCGGTGGATCGCCACCCTCGCGCGCGAGCTGCCTGAGAACGCCGACGTGGCGTACTCGCGCCGCCGCCTCGCGTACCTCTGCGAGCTGGTCGTGCTGCTCGCCGACGAGATGGCGCGCACGTCCGGTGGCGCGGCCCTCAAGGCGACCCGCAGCGCCGCGCTCGAGCTGGCGAACAACGCGCGCATCGATCTCGCCCGGCGCCTGCGCACGCTCGCCGGCGGTCAGCAGAAGCTCCTCTCGGAGATCGCCGCGGCGAGCCCGGACAACAGGGACTCCGGCTTCGACGTGCAGGAGTCGCTCACCGAGCTGCTCTCGATCGCCAACCGCGTGCGCCGCGACGACGTGATGGAAGCGCTCGCAGACGATCTCGGCCTCACCGAGTCGCGCCTCAACGCGGCCTACGCGGCGCTCGAGAACCTCGCCGGCGCGCGCGAGGTCGCCGACAACGCGGCCGCGTACGAAGGCGACGCGCCCACGGTCAACCGCATCGAAGGGCGCGTGCTGCGCGAGATGAAGCTCGCCCAGCGGGTCCTGCGCGAGGCGCGCGAGCGCGGCATCAAGGTGCCGTCGCTGGTCGCCGCCTCGTCGCTCAGCGCCCTCTTCTCGACGAAGGATGACGAGACGACTGCGCCGGCTCCCGCGCCGAACTGACGGTGTAGGACAGGGGTCCTTCTCCGGCCACCGGAGGAGGGCCTTCGCTCGTCCCTGGCAGCTCTTCAGGCTCGCCAGGCGTCACTTCTGCCTCAGGCAGCCAGCTCTTCGGGCTCTCCGTGGTGCACTTCTGGATCGCGGGGAGCCACTTCTGACGATGGGGGGACCTGCTTCTGACGATGGGGGAGCCGCTTCTGACGACGGGGGAGCCACTTCTGACGACGGGGGAGCCACTTCTGACGATGGGGGAGCCACTTCTGACGATGGGGGGAGTTCGGAGCCTCAGATGAGCGGTGACGGCGTGCCCGGCGTGAGGGCAGCACTGCCGGCGTCACTACTCGGCAAGGGGGACGTTCCCGGCCTGGGGCGGCACTGCCCGGCTCTGCCGCTCACTTTTGCGGTGTCCAGTTGCCTCTCGGTTGCCACGGGAACGTGTCGCTTCGCGCGAGGCGCTGGAAGAACTCCAGCATCGAGTGAGCGAGCACGCTGAAGGGCGGCTTGACCGCGTCGGCCTCCGCAATGAACACCAGGGTACGCGGCAGCTCGTAGCGGAGGTGTTCGCGGGCGACGAGCAGCCTTCTCCCGTCTCGCAACGTCGCGAAGTGGACGGCGCGTTGGGTGACGAAGGTGATCTGCTCCTCTTCCTTCGCGAGGAGCGGAACTCCACCAGCATCTGTCCCGCGGGCAGGCGGTGCGAGCATCGTCAGCTCACCGTCGAACAGACGACCTCCGCCGAAGCGTGATGAGAACTCGATCAGCGTCGCAGGGACGAAGGATCCTCCCCACTCGCCATCGCTCGGAGGGTCGAACTGGAACCTGTTCGCGAGTTGCTCGAAGACGCGTGACACGTCGGACTCGCTCGCCGTCCAGCCGATGACCGGGGCGAGCGAGCCGTCGGCGCATTGACGAGCGCCGAAGAACCCCGACCTCAAGACGAAGAGCTGCTCTTCGAGGCGGACCTCGGCGGAGCTCAGCCCCCGCGGAAGTCGAGAAGGGTCGACTGGAGCGTGAATCCACTCGCGGTGGATGAACGCGTTCCGCGAGAAGCGCCGGTCCTGCTCGAGGTACGGGAACAGCCGCGTGAGCCACCCGGTGATGTGATCCCGCCCGTAGCTCGCCTTCGGTTTGTAGATCGCCTGCCAGAACTCGCGGTCGACTGTGCCCGCAGCTGCGGCGATGAACTGTGCCAGGACCGGCTCGAGGACGCGTGCCCACCAGCGGAGGTCGTACTCGGCGAGCACACGGAAGCGATCGCGGACGTCCAGCCAGTCGTCCACGGTGCCGAGCAGCGTGATGCGCGGGATGCCGCAGATGCACGCCAGCTCGAAGTCGAAGTACGGGCTGAAGCAGTCCATCGCTGCGATGGAGAACGCGGTGACCACGTCGTCGGTGCTCGTCGTGAATGGCGCGGTCTGCGCAGCAAGGAGCCCGGGATTGACCCCTTCCGCGAGCGCCTCGCGGAAACGGCGAATGTTGGTGTCCCAGTCAGCCGGATCGTGGGTCCTGACAGTCAGGGTCCTGATGCCCTTGAAGTCGACGAAGCGCTCGCGGAGTTGCTCGGCGTTCTCTCGCACATGAATCGCGAAGCCCTGGAGGATCGCCAGCCACACGTCGTCAGGCGAAAGCGTCAGTGGTCGATGCTGGGCGAACGCGGTGTGAACCGTCTCCACGAGCCCATTGGCCATGGTGTGCGCGCCGCTCTGGACCGGAATCGCCACCTCGGCGAGCGAGGCGCTCTTCGCATGCACCTTCGAGACCCCGAGCAACGGTTCGAGCTCGACCGCGCGCTTCTTCGCGAGCGGCGAGACGACCGCCTCCACCTCATCCACCTCGAACGTTCTCATGGGGCGAGGCTACTCGAAGCGATTCAGATGAGTGGTGACGGCGTGCCCGGCGAGAGCAGCCACAGCTGGTGTGACGCGCGGGTGACGGCGACGTGGAGTCTCCGCCGGCCCTCGTCGGTGCCGGGCCAGTTGGCGGCGTTGACGTCGGGCACGACGACGTAGTCCCACTCGAGGCCCTTCACCGAGTCGACGTCGGTGACGTCCACGCCGGGCAGGAAGGTGAACTCGCCGCGTTGCACGAGCCGGGTGTTCGGCAGCGCCTCGATGAGCGGGAAGAAGCGCCGCGCGGTCTCGACGTTCGCGCAGATCACCGCCACCGACGCGTGCGGTTCGGCGTCGAGGAGATCCTTGAGCGCGCTCGCGAGGAAGATGTGCGCCGGCGCCTCGCCGGGGAACTGGAAGCGGCCGACGGGCACGCCCTCGCGCGAGGCCTTCGCGGGCGTCGACGGCGCGAGCGGCCCGAGCACCTGGCGCGCGAGCTCGGCGATCGGCCGCGGGCAGCGGTAGCTGGTGGTGAGGCGAATGGTGTTCGCGTCGCGCGCGCCGGCGACCTCGAGGCTGCGCGGCCAGCCGGCGAACGAGGTGTGCGTCTGCTGCGCCTCGTCGCCCGCGAGGGTGAGGCCCTTGAACTCCCGCGTCGTGGCGCGGATCGCCTCGAAGTCGAAGAGCGAGAAGTCCTCCGCCTCGTCGAGCACCACGTGCGACGCCTGCGGCAGCGCCAGCTTGCGCTGCCACGAGAGCATCGAGAGCAGCAGCGGGAGATCCTCCACGTCGATCGAGCCGGCGAGCTCGTCAGGCGTGTCCTCGTTGAGGCCGCGGCCGTCGATCGACGTGCGCATCGACACGTCGGTGATGTCGCGCGCGTCGAACGCCTTCTGCAGCTGCAGCGAGGTGTGCTCGACGGTGTCGGTGATCGCCGTGCGCGGGAGCGTGCCGCCGGCGGCGTCGACCACCTTCGCGAGGAACGCCGAGTCGGAGAGGAAGATCGCCAGCTGCCGCCACATCGCCTTCGCCTCGGGCTTCGTCGGCTTCTGCGTCTTCATCACCTCGCGCAGCGCGTCGTAGAGCGCGGGGTGGCGCTTGATCGCGGTGACCAGCGCCGGCGGCTCGTGGTTGACCCGCGGCAGCACGCCGAACGCGCGCCGGGCGAGGCGGAGCAGGTACTCGTCGAGGGTGTGCACCACTTCGGGGCCGCGGTCGTCTTCGAGGTCGGGGGCGGGGAGCAGCGGGGCGAGCAGCCGCTGCGCGAGGCGCGCGAGGCCCTGCTCGGGCACCACGACCCGCGCGCGCACGAGGGGGATCTTCTCCGGCTCGGCGGCGGTGAGGCGCGCGAGGCGGTGCAGCGCGACGGTCGTCTTGCCCGAGCCCGCGCTGCCGAGCACCAGCAGCGGCTCGTCGGGCGGCGCGGAGATCGCGGCGAACTGCTCGGCGTCGAGGAGCGCGGTGACGTCGACGCGGGTGCCCTTCTCCTGCGCGCCGACGCTGACGCCGAGCTGGCCGTCGCGCGCCGAGGTACCGGCGCCTCCGCTGGCGATGGCGCTGGTGCCACGCGAGCGCCAGTTGCCGTCGGTGTGCCGGTAGATCGCGAAGTCATCGCCGAGGAGCTGCACCAGCTTCCCCTGGTGGATCACCACCACCCGGCGCAGCGTCACGGTGCCGGTGGCGATGCGGCCCGGGAACTGCTCCTCGAAGTGGTCGCCTTCCTTGTAGCGGTAGAAGAGCTGCGCCACCGGCGCGACGCGCCAGTCGACGATGCGGAGGTTCTGCCTCGTGTCGACGAAGGTGCCGTGGCCGAGCAGGTAGTCGCGCTGCTCGCCGTTCTCCTCGAGGCGCAGGTGTGCGAGGTACGGCGAGCGCGCGTCGGGCAGCACCGACTGCGTGCGCGCCGAGAGCTGCTGCCTGAGCGCCAGCTCGTGGAGCAGGGTGCCGGCGTCGTCTTCGTCCTCTGCGGCGGCCTCCTCGCGGAGCGAGCGCAGCTCGTCGTTCGAGACCGATACCCGCGCGGCGCGGCTCGCCGCGTGCGCCGCCTCGAGCGCGGTCTGCACCTTCGAGAGGAAAGACTCTTCTTCCGCCAGGGCCGCGGCTTCGCGTTCGCTGAGCTGCATCCGGCGAGGAGTGCCATTCGCGCGCCCGCCGCGTCAACCCGTTGGATTTTGTCTCCAGTTCGCTACGGTGTTCGTGCGCGATGTCTGGCCGCCTCCTCATCGTTCCTGACTCGGATCGAGTGGAGCAGTGGCTCCTCTCGGAGACGCGCGTTCGCGACTTCGTCGATCTCCGCGACGTGTGCACGCTCTCGCAGCTGCTCGAGCGCTGCGACCCCGCGGGCTGGGCGCGGAAGGCGCCGGCGCCCCCGCTGCTGGTGCGGATGATGTACGGCCGCCTGGCCGGCGCGCACGCGGTGCAGGCGTTCGGTCTCGCCGCGCACACCGCGGAGTTCGCCGCGCAGGCACAGGAGCTGGTGAACCACCTCCGCAGCCAGGCGGTGACGCCGCGGCGGCTCGAGGAGGCGGCGAGCGAGGCGGAGGGCTCGCTCCGGCTTCGGGCGCGCGCGCTCGCGGCGCTGTGGCGCGCGGTCGACGCGGCGCTCGCGGAGCGCGGGCTCATCGACAGCGCCGACTGGTGGCGGCTGGCGACGGAGCGCGTGGCGCGCGAGGGGCTCCCGGGCGGGCTGCGCGGCTACTCGGAGCTGGTGATCCGCTCGGTGCACGACATCTCGCCCGCGCGGCTCGGGCTGTTCGAGGCGCTCGCGCGTGCCTGCACCGCGGCCGGGGTGGGCTTCTCGTGGCTGTGGCCCGCGAGCGGCAGCGCCGAGACCGACGCCTTCGTGATCAACACCGTGCGCGACGTCGAGGCGCGGTGGCAGTCGCTCGAGGTGGAGATCGCCCCGGAGCTGTCCGACGCGCCGCTCGCGTGGGTGGGCGCGGCGGCGTTCTCCGACGAGGTGGCGCCGCGCGAGGCGCCGGAGCTCTCGGCCTTCTGCGCGCCCTCGGTGCGCGAGGAGGTGCGGGAGATCGCCCGCCGCGTGCGCCGGCTCGTCGCCGCCGGCGTGCCGCCCGAGTCGATCGGCGTCGCGTACCGCGATCTGGCCGACGACACCGAGCTGCTGGTCGAGGCGCTCGCGGATCTCGGCGTGCCGGCCCGCGCGCGGCTCGGCGTGCCGCTCGCGGAGGCGCCCCACGGCCGCGTCGCGCTGGCGGTGCTGCAGCTGGTGGAGGACGGCTTCCCCGCCGACGCGGTGGCCTCGCTGCTCGAGTCGCGCATCGTGCGCCTGCTCGGCGCCGAGGCGGCGGAGCCCCGGCGCGCCTTCCGCGAGGCGGGCGTGCGTGACGCGCTGGTCGGCGCGCAGGGCGAGCGGGACGCGTACGCGGTGCGGCTCGGCTCGCTCGTCGGGCGTTCGCGCGAGGGCGCGCGGGGCGTGAAGCTGCTCGCCGAGGCGGTGGCGCAGCTGATCTCGCTGTGTCGCAGCATCCCCGAGCAGGGCTCGGCGCTCGAGCTGCTCGAGGCCTGGTGGGACGTGCTGAGCAAGCTCGGCGCGCTCGCGACGGGCGCGGTGACGGACGCGGCGCTCGACGAGGCGGCGGTGGAGGCCCTCGCCGGGCTGCTCACCTCGCTCAGAGACTCGCTCGAGCGCAGCGGGCTGTCGGGCCAGTTCATGACGCGGCGCGAGTTCCATCGGTGGGTGCGCCTCGCCGCGGCGGAGGTCAACCTCGCCGCCCGCGGCCCGCGCGCCGGCGCGGTGTGGCTGCTCGACGCGCGCGAGCTCGCCGGGCGCCAGTTCGCGCAGCTCTTCCTCGGCGGGCTCCTCGACGGACGCTTCCCCGGCCGCTCCGCGCCGCTGGCGCTGCTGAGCGAAGAGGAGCGCACGCAGCTCAACCGCGCGGCGAAGTACCCGCTGTTCCGCACCTCGGTGGGCGAGGGTGACGTGCGCTTGCCGGCGCGGCTCGCGGAGGACCGGCTGCTGTTCCACTTCGCGCTCTCGTCGGCGGCGTCGGTGACGGTGAGCCGCGCGCGCTTCGACGACGCGGGGCGTGAGCTGCTCGCTTCGCCCTTCCGCGACGCGCTCGCGCGCTGCGTCGCCGGGTTCCGTGAAGAGCCCGTGCACCGCTCGTCCGTCGCGCGCCTCGACGAGGTGCAGACCGAGGCGGAGCTCCGCGTGCGCGCCGCGCTCGAGGCGCTGAGCCCGGAGGTGACGCGGCAGACCGCGCCCGACGCGCGGCGCGAGGCGCTCACCGCGGCGCTCCATCGTGAGGACTGGTTCCAGCGCGCGGCGCGCAAGGGCGCGATGGAGGCCGAGCGGCTCCGCTTCTTCACCGATCCGTCGGTGGAGTCGGGCCCGTACTCCGGTCGCGTCGACGGTGCGGTGCTCGAGGCGCTGCAGCAGCGGCTGGCGTTCGACGCGGAGCATCCCGTCGCGTCGCACGAGCTGGGCCAGTGGGGCACTTGCGCGTTCCTCGGCGTGTCGACGATGGTGCTCGGGCTCGAGGCCGGAGACGTCGCCGGCGAGGAGCTCGACTCGCGCACGCGCGGCAACTTCTGGCACGAGGCGCTCGCGAGGCTGATCCCCGAGCTCGACGCGGCCGGGCTGCTCGGGAAGGACGACCCCGCCATTCGCGCGCGCATCGAGCGGGCGATCGCCGAGGGCGCCGCGAAGACCGCGAAGACCGCCGCGACGGGCCACCCGGCGCTGTGGACCCTCGCGCAGGAGTGGGCCGTCACCGTCATCCATCGCGTCGTCACCTCGCCGGAGGCGAAGCCGTTCGGGCTCGCGCGCCCGAAGTACCTCGAGGTGCCGTTCGGCGATCCGCGCGCGCCCGCGGAGCTCCGGCACGTGAGCATCCCCGGCGCGCGGCGCGGCGAGCGCGACGTGTTCCTCACCGGGCGGATGGACCGCGTCGACGTCGGCGAGGGCGTGGTCGGCGTGCTCGACTACAAGACGAGCGTGCGGCGCTCGCTCGGCCAGGACTTCCTGCGGCGCGAGTTCCAGATGGCGTTCTACCTGCTCGCGGTCCGCTCGCTCCTGCCGGAGGTGACGCCGACCGGCGGCTGGCTCGGCCTCGGCCGCAACGAGCTCAAGCCGATCTCGAGCGCGCTCCCGAAGGACGGCTCGGTCGACGAGCTGCTCGCGACCGATGAGGTGACGCGCGCACGGCTCGAGAAGGCGGGGCGACCCAACCTCGCCAACGCGGTGTTCGGCGTGCTCGGGCGCATCCGGAGCGGCGACTTCGGCGCGCGGCCGATCGACTGCGAGTACTGCGAGCTCAAGCCGGTCTGCCGCATCTCGCAGCGACAGCTGCCGGAGGAGCGGCCGTGAGCCGGAAGAAGAGGAGCGCTCCCGTCGACACCGGGCAGCTCGATCTGTTCTCGGCGCCGCCCGCGCCGGCGGGCCCGGTCGAGCCGTCGCCGCAGCAGTCGCTCTTCGAGGCCGCGCCGCCGCCCTCGGCGCCGACGCCCGCTGCGTGGACTCGCGCCGCCGCGCTCTTCCCCTCAGGCGCCGCGGCACGGCCCGAGAGCCCGGAGCCCCCGAGCGCGTGGCTGCCGGCTCCGACGCTGTTCCCCGAGGTGTTCGGGCAGCCGGTGCCGCGCGGCTCTCCGCCGTCCGAAGTCGGCGCCTCGGTCGATCAGGCTGGCCAGCGGCAGCCCGCGGAACGAGCCGTCGAAGTCCAGCAGTCGTCTCCGGGCTCGAGGACAGACGACTCTCCTGCTCCGCCTCGGCCCGGCGTCGGCGAGCCGGCCTTGCTTCCCGCCGACGCTGCATCGCGAGACGCGTCGCAACCAGGAGGGTCGTCGCTCGCGGCGTCTCCGCGCGTGCCCGCGGGCGTGGCGGCATCGCGCGCGGCGGACTCTTCGGCCCCGACACGCGACGCTCCCGCATCGCGTCGGCCCGATGTCGGCGTCGGCGTCGCTTCAGCGCGAGACTCGTCGCAACTCGGCACCACGCCGCCCGGGCCCGACGTGTCGGTGGTGCACCTGGCGCCGCGAGAGTCTCCGTCGGCGCCCGCGCCCGGCGGAGTGCCCGCCTCGCCCCCGGCGGAGTCTTCGCGAGACGCGCCGCGCCCGGCGGATGCGTCGACCGCGATGCCGGGGGCTCCGAGCGCGCGAGACACCGCTCAGCTCGCGGCACACCCGGCAGACCGCTCTGCGTCGGCTTCGCGTCCCACCACGCGCGAGCTCCCGCCGGCGCTGGTCGGTGACGCGCGCGGCACTCCGCGCGCGCTTCTGCCGTCTCCAGGTGTCTCGCTCGTCCCGGCGGGAGACTCGGCGACGCCTGAGCTCTTTCCGCTCGAAGAGGTGACGCTCCCGTCGCCGAGCCTGCGCGCCGTCGCGGAGGAGGACTCGGAGGTCGCGCTGCCCGAGGGGCTCCGGCTCGAGCAGAACCTCGCGATCCTCGCGGGCGCCGGGGCGGGCAAGACGTACAGCCTCGTGACGATGTGCCTGCACCTGCTGGGGGGCGCGCGCACCGGCTTCGAGCCGATCTCCTGCGCCGAGCTCGGGCTGCTCACCTTCACCGAGAAGGCGGCCGACGAGATGCGGAGCCGCCTGCGCGAGCGCCTCGATCGTCTCGCGACCGGCGCCGCCGACGAGCCGGTGCTGCGCGACTCGTTCGAGGCGGCTGGCGTGCCGTTCCCTTCTCCGCGCAGGTGGCGCGCGATCCGCGACGAGCTCGGCGGCGCGACGATCGGCACCTTCCATTCGCTGTGCACGCAGCTGCTGCGCCGCGCGCCGCCGAACTCCGGCGTGTCGCCGCACTTCGAGCTGCTCGAGGAGCGTGACGCGCGCATGCTCCTGCGCGATCTCGTCGAGCGGCACGTGCTCGCGCGCGTCGAGCGCGGCAGCCCGCTTCGCACCCTCGTCGCGGAGCTGTCCTTCGGTCGTCTCATCGAGGCGCTGGTGCCGATCGCCACGCGCATCCGCGAAGAGGGCGTCGCGCCCGACTACGTCAAGGTCGCCGACGGGCCCACGCTCCGCGCGCAGTTCGAGACCCGCCTCGCGTCACTGCGCGCGCGCGCGCTCGCGCTGCAGCCGAAGACGGCCCATCAGCGTGAGCAGCTCGAGGCGTTCCGTCGCGCCGTCACGCGCGCCACCTTCGAGACCTTCGAGGCCGACTACGCGGCGCTCTCGTCCGCGACGTACCGCGCGCACGCGCCGGTGAGCGAGCTCAAGGAGCTCACGGAGCAGCTCTCGCAGCTCTACGCCGCGGTGATCCTCGCGCCCTTCGAGGCCGAGGTGCGCGAGCTCCTGGTCGAGGTCTCCACGGCCCACGAGGAGGCGCTCGTCACGCGCGGGGTGCTCGACTTCACCGGGCTGCTCGTGCAGGCGCGCAACCTCCTGCGCGACTCGCCGGAGGCCCGCCGCGACGCGCAGGCGCGCTTCAAGGCGCTGCTCGTCGACGAGTTCCAGGACACCAACCGGCTCCAGCTGGAGATCGTCCTCCTGCTCTCGGAGAAGCGGTCCGGTGCGCCGCGCCCGGTGTCGCAGGCCTTCGAGCAGCAGCACCGCGAGATCGTCCGCATGCCGCAGGAGCCCGGCTTCCTCGCGGTGGTCGGTGATCGCAAGCAGTCGATCTACGAGTTCCGCGGCGCCGACGTCAGCGTGTTCGAGGTGATGGCGAAGGCGATCGAGGCGAGCGGGGGAGGGCGCGCGTACCTCCGGCACTCGCGGCGCTCGACGGCGCCACTGCTCGAGGTGCTCAACCGCGGCTTCACGGTCGCGATGGGCCCGGCCGCGGTGGCGTCGCCGGCGCTCGACTTCGAGGTGGTGTACCGCCCGGAGCACGACGATCTGCGCGCGGTGCGCGACGACGCCCCGTCGGGCCTGCCGCTGGTGCAGCTCGTCGACGCGCGCGTGCCGCCCGAGCGCCCCACCGCGGAAGCGCTGCGCGCCGCCGACGCCGAAGCGGTCGCGCGCGCCATCGCCTGGGGGCTCGCCGGGAACTGGATGGTGTCGGGCAAGGACGGAGAGCGCGTCGCGCGCGGCGGTGACGTCGCGGTGCTGTTCCAGCGCTTCACCCAGCTCGAGACCTACCGCCAGGCGCTCGTGCGCTGCGGCGTGCGGCACCGCGTGGTGCGCGGGCGCGGCTTCTACGGCGCGCAGGAGGTGGTCGATCTCGCCTGCCTCCTCGCGATCCTCGCCGACCCGGAGGACGCGCTGGCGCTCTCGGCGGTGCTGCGCAGCCCGCTCGTCGGGCTCCCCGACGCGGAGTGGATTTCCCTCGCCCGCCCGGGGCCGGGCGCGACGCGCTGGGGCCTCGACGCGCGCGCGGTGCTGCTCGGCGAGGCCTCCGCGGGCAGCGCCGCGGTCGACGAGTTCCGCGCGCGCTACCGCGTGCTGCGCAGCGAGCGCGATCGGCTGGGGCTGCGCGCGCTGCTCCGCGTGGCGCTCGACACCTTCGAGTACCGCGTCGCCGTCGCCGCCGCGCCGTTCGGGGAGCAGGCGCTCGCGAACCTCGACAAGCTCCTGGTGCTCGCCACCGCGCGCGAGAAGCAGGGCGTGGGCGTGGCGGCCTTCGCGCGCGAGCTGCTCGAGCTCGCCGACGACGCGCCGAAGGAAGCGCAGGGCGAGGTGGTCGACGAGCTCGACCTCGACGCGGTGACGCTGTGCACCGTGCACCAGGCGAAGGGCCTCGAGTGGCCGATCGTCGTGCTGCCCGATCTCGCGACCGCGCCGCGCGGCGAGACGGCCGCGGTGCGCTTCGACCGGCTGCACGGGCTGGGCATCGTGCGGCCGAAGGGCGTCACCGAGCTCCGCTCGCACTCGGCGGTGAACATCACCGGCGCGCTCACCCGCCGCGCCCGCGCCGAGCACCTGCGGCTGCTGTACGTGGCGATGACGCGCGCGCGAGATCGCGTGGTGCTCGGGCTGCGGCACCCGTCGGCGCAGGCGAACACCTGGGCGCGCGACGCCGAGTCGTTCTTCGCGCTCTCGGTCACCGGCGAGCGGCCGGAGCAGCTCGAGGTGTCCACGCTGCCGCTCCTCAAGCCCCCGGCCGCCCCGCGCTCGGCGAGCACCGCCGACGTCGACGCGCTCGTGCGACGCGTGCGCACGCCGCTCCGGGCGGCGAGCCGCGCGCTGGTGCTGCCGGTGAGCCAGCTCCAGGATCACGCGTCGTGCCCGCGGCGCTACCACCTCGCCCATCAGGTCGGGCTCCTCGAGCGCTCGCGGCTCGGCGGAGAGCTCGACGGCGAGGAGCTCAGCACCGAGGACGTGCGCGCCCGCGGCGTGGCCGTGCACCGGCTGCTCGAGCTGACGCCGCTGTCGGCGCTCGCGTCGCCGTCGTTGCCGGCGCTCCTGCGCGAGCTGCGGCGCTCGCAGGGCCTGGAGCGCCTCGTCGGCGACGACGTGCTGGTGTGGATCGAGCGCTTCTGGCGCACCGACTTCGCCCGCGCGCTGACCCCCGAGACCGTGCTGCGCGAGCTGCCCTTCGTGCTCCGGCTCGAGCACGAGGCGGGCCCGGCGCTGGTGCTGCGCGGGCAGATCGATCTCCTCGTGGTGCTGCAGAACGAGCTGCTGGTCATCGACTACAAGACGTCCACCATGCCGCCGGCGGGCCTCGAGCCGTACCGCTTCCAGCTCGCGTGCTACGCGCTCGCCGCGCGCCGCTTCGTCAACGACTCGCGCCGGCCGGTGCGCGCGGGCGTCGTCTTCCTCCAGGAGCAGTCGCCCGAGCCGGTGTTCTTCCCCTCGCTCGAGCTCGCCAGCTTCTCCGCGTCGCTCGTCGCCGAGGCGCAGGCCCTCGAGCTGGCCCAGCGGACAGGTGCCTGGTCAGGGCGGCCCCGCAACATCTGTGAATCTCTGGGATGCGGCTATCTCTCGAGGTGTCACCCGTAACCCGCGAAGGCTGACGCGTTCTGGTGTAGGAGCCGCGCCATGCCGAACGTCGTCGTCGTAGGCGCCCAGTGGGGCGACGAAGGGAAGGGGAAGATCGTCGACCTGCTCACGGAGCACGCGCAGGTGGTCGTGCGCTTCCAGGGTGGGAACAACGCAGGTCACACGCTGGTGGTGGGCGGTCAGAAGACCGTCCTGCACCTCATCCCCTCGGGGATCCTCCACGCGGGGAAGACCTGCGTCATCGGGAACGGCACGGTGATCGATCCGACCGTGCTCATGAAGGAGATCGACAACCTCCGCGCGCGCGGCTTCCTGCAGGACCCCGCGCAGCTGATGATCTCCGAGCACGCGCACGTCATCTGCCCGTGGCACAAGCACCTCGACGCGCTCCGCGAGAAGTCGCGCGGCGGCGGAGCGATCGGCACCACCGGGCGCGGCATCGGCCCGGCGTACGAAGACAAGGTCGCCCGGCGCGGCATCCGCGTGCGCGATCTGCTCGACGGCGATCGCCTCCGCAAGCGCGTGAAGGATCGCCTCGGCGACGCGATCGAGGAGATCTCCCGGCTCGCGCGGCTGGCGAAGGCCGAGGAGCCGCTGCTCGACGTGGAGGCGATCACCTCGGAGTACCTGGTGCTCGGCAGCCGCCTCAAGGAGTTCGTCGGCGACTCGTCGCTCTTCCTCTCGGAGCACGTGCGCAAGGGCACGCGGATCCTCTTCGAGGGCGCGCAGGGCACGCTGCTCGACATCGATCACGGCACCTACCCGTACGTCACCAGCAGCAACACGGTGGCGGGCAACGCGGCGGTCGGCTCGGGCCTCGGCCCCACGGCCATCGATCGCGTGCTGGGCATCACCAAGGCGTACACCACGCGCGTGGGCGGCGGCCCGTTCCCCACCGAGCTCACCGACGCGCTCGGCGATCGGCTGCGCAAGGTGGGCGACGAGTTCGGCGCCACCACCGGGCGCCCGCGGCGCTGCGGCTGGCTCGACACGGTGGTGCTCCGCTACGCGACGCGCGTGAACGGCCTGTGGGGCCTCGCGGTCACCAAGATGGACGTGCTCAGCGGCCTCGAGACGCTCAAGGTGTGCACCGCCTACGAGCTCGACGGCAAGCGCCTCACCGAGCTGCCGAACGACTTCGAGGACTTCAGCCGCGTGACGCCCGTCTACGAGGAGCTCCCGGGCTGGGAGCAGCCGCTCGCCGGTGCCCGCACGCTCGACGATCTCCCCGCCGCTGCGCAGCGCTACCTGCGCCGCATCGAGGAGATGGTCGGCATTCCCGTGGTCTCGGTGTCGGTCGGCGCCGAGCGCGGCGAGACGATCGTCCTGCAGAACCCGTTCAGGAGCTGACCGCTACTTGCGGAGCTGCTCGGTGTGATCGATCCGCTCGAGGGCCTTCTGGACCTCGGGCGAGCGGCCGAAGACGAACTCCACCAGCGGCTTGCCGTTGCCGGTGATCTCGTCGCCCGGCAGCCGCATCACCGGCGTGACGTCGATCACCGTCTCGACCTCGCCTTCGCGGATCACCGCGCGCGTCCACGACTCGCCCTTCGCCTTGGTGGTGAGGGTCAGCACGCGCCGGCCGTCCGCGACGCTCTCGCGCATCACGACCTCGGCCTTCGCGCCGAGCTGCTCGGCGTAGAACGCCTTCACCTTCTCGAAGCGCATCGGGAGCCGGAAGCTCTTCTGCTGCTCGGTCACCGCGAGCGGCTTGCCGTCGATGGCGGGGAGCGGGAACGGCGCGGCGAGCGTCAGCGAGAGGAGCAGGGCGATCATTTTCTGGGTCCCTTCGTCAGCTTGAGCCGGTTGACCTCTTCCTGGAGGCGCCGGTTGGTCAGCTCGAGCGCGAGGAGCTTGTTCTGCAGCTCGCCGGTGCTCGCGTCGGCCGCGGTGCAGGCGGCGCGAGACTTGTCGAGCTCCTCGCGGGTCGCCTCGAGCCGCGACTTCACCTCGTCGTTCGCCTTGAGCGCGTTCGCGGTGCGCAGCCGCTCGTCTTCCAGCCGCGAGCGCCCGAGCACCAGCACGCCGATGGTCATGGTGATGGAGACGGTCAACAGCATCCACGGCAACGGCGAGGCGCGCGCCGGCGCGTGGCCCACGCCCGGCATCTCGAGCGACTCGCGGCGAACGTCATCCCAGGGGCTGCTCATGTGGTCTGCCAGCCTACAGCAAGCGGAGCTGGACCGTCGTCGGCGGCGCGAGACACCCTTCGTCGTCGACGGTTACGGAGTTCACCCGCGCGTCCACCTCGGTGAGCTCGAGCTTCGAGCCGTGCCACGGGCGGAGCAGCGCCTCGAGCGCCGCGAGATCCTGCGTGGGGCCGGAGAGCCAGCGCTCGCGCCCCTCGGCGTCGAGGAAGACGGGCATGCGATCGTGGAGCGACGCGAGGTCTTCGTTGGCGCGCGTGGTGACGATGGTGAAGGTGTCGACGTCGAGGCCCTCGGGGGAGCGCCAGCGGTTCCACAGCCCGGCCATCGCGAGGAGGTGGTTGCCCGCATCGTGGACGAAGTGCGGCACGCGGCGCGGGCCCTCGCGGCGCCACTCGTAGAACCCGTCGCAGGGGACGAGGCAGCGGTGGTTGACGAAGGCCTCCTTGAAGGCGGGCTTGTCCTTGAGCGTCTCGGCGCGCGCGTTGATGAGCTGGTGCGCGGGCGGGCGTCCTTCGCCCACCGCGGGAGCAGCCCCCACTGCGCGAGCACCAGCTTCTTCGGCGCCGCGTCGAGGATCACCGGGGCGGCCTGCGTGGGCGCGATGTTGTAGCGGGCCTGCAGCGACGGCACCTCGTCGAGGCCGAACTGCCGCTGCAGGTCGAGCGTGCTCGCCTTGAGCACGTATCGCGCGCACATGCGGTGCAGTGTAATCCGCCCTCGCGATGCGCCTCACGCGCCGGATCTTCTTCGTCGGCTTCGGCCTCACCGCGATGGTCGCGGTGGGGAGCTACTGGTGGCAGCTCCCCGGGCTCGCGGGCCCTGAGGGCATCGCGCCCATCGCCGAGGCGATGAACGGGTTGAGGCGATCGCCCGGGCTCGGCGTGCTCGAGGTGCCGACGCTGCTGTGGATCTCCGCCGCGCCGTGGATGCTGCATCTGCTGTGCGCGCTCGCGTTCGGCGCGTCGGCCCTGCTCGTGCTCGGGCTCGCCCCGCGGCTCGCGGCCTTCGCGCTCTGGGCGGCGTGGCTCTCGCTGGTGCAGGTCGGGCACCCGTTCCTCGCCTTCCAGTGGGACGTGCTGCTGGTCGAGACGGCCTTCGTGGCGATGTTCTACGCGCCGCCCGGGTGGCGCCCCCGCCTCACGTCGGAGCCGGAGCCCTGGCCCGCCGCGCGGCTGGTGATGGCGATCCTCGCGTGCAAGGTGACGCTCGAGTCGGGCGTGGTGAAGCTGCTCTCGGGTGATCCCGCGTGGCGCGAGCTGACGGCGCTCACCTGGCACTGGTGGACGCAGCCGCTCCCGACGTGGACCAGCGTGTGGCTCGACGCCCTGCCGCTCGAGGTCCAGAAGATCCTCTGCGCGCTGATGTTCGTGCTCGAGCTCGCTGCGCCGCTGATGATCTTCGGCCCGCGGCTGATGCGGCGCACCGGCGCCTTCGGGCTGATGCTGATGCAGGCGGCGTTGATCGGCGCGGGCAACTACAGCTTCTACAACTGGCTCACGCTCGTGCTCGCGATCCCCCTGCTCGATGACGGCGTGTGGCGCCGCGCGCCGGGCGCCGGCCGTGCATTCAGCCCCGCGTGGACCTGGCTCCTCGCCGCGAGCTACGGCGCGCTCAGCGTGGCCGTGTTCTTCGGGCGCGCGCTCGACTTGCCGGTGCTCGCGGTGGTGCGGCGCTTCGACACCATCAACAAGTACGGCGCGTTCGCGGTGATGACGAAGACACGGCCGGAGATCGTGCTCGAGGGCAGCGCCGACGGCGTGACGTGGGTCGCCTTCGAGTTCCCGTGGAAGCCCGGTGCGCTCGAGCGGAGGCCGGGCTTCGTCGCGCCGTGGCAGCCGCGGCTCGACTGGCAGATGTGGTTCGCCGCGCTGGGGGACTGCTCCGACAACCCGTGGGTGCTCTCGCTGCAGCAGCGGATCCTCGAGGGCTCGCCGCCGGTGCTGGCGCTCTTCGAGCAGGTGCCGGTGGTGCCGCCGAAGTACCTCCGCACGCGCGTCTTCGAGTACCGCTTCGCGCCGCTGAGCGAGCGGGGCGTGTGGTGGACGCGCACCGAGACGGGACCGTACTGCCCGGCGGTGATGCTGGCGCCCGATGGGCGGCTCCAGCGCGCGCCGTTTTGACGGCGAAGCTGGTAGAGCCGCCTCGTGATGCCGCTGACGAAGCTCTCCGGTTGGGGTCGACAGTTCGTCGAGGGAGAAGAGCTCCAGCCGGAGTTCCTCGACGACGCGCCGCCGGTGCTCTTCCGTGGCCTGGGCCGGAGCTATGGAGACTCGTCGCTCCCTCCGCCGACGAGCCCGCTGGTGGTCAACACCACGCGCGCCAACCGCATCATCCGCTTCGAGCCCGCCACCGGCCTGCTGCGCGCCGAAGCGGGCCTCTCGCTCGTCGAGCTCAACCGCACCTTCCTCCCGCGCGGCTGGTTCGTCCCCGTCACGCCGGGCACCTCGCTCGTCACGCTCGGCGGCATGGTGGCGGCCGACGTGCACGGGAAGAACCACCACGTCGACGGCTGCTTCGGCGCGCACGTGCGGCGGCTGCGGATGCGCGTCGCCGATGGGCGGGTGCTCGAGTGCGGCCCGGATCTCGAGCGCGAGCTCTTCCTCGCCACGGTCGGCGGCATGGGCCTCACCGGGCAGATCCTCGAGGTCGAGTTCGGGCTCCGGCGCATCCCCACGCCGTGGATCTGGCAGGAGAGCGAGCGCGTCGCGGACATCGACGAGTACGTCGAGAAGCTCAAGGAGGCCGCCGCAGCGTGGCCGATGACGGTCGGCTGGCTCGACTGTCTGGCGCGTGGCAAGCACCTCGGCCGCGGCTTCCTCATGAAGGGGCGCTGGGCCCAGGCGCACGAAGCGCCCGCCGCGTTTCCCCACGAGCGCGCGAAGGTCCGCTTCCCCTTCACCGCGCCAGACTTTCTGCTCTCGCCGCCCGCGGTGCAGGCGTTCAACGTCGCCCTGTACGCCTCGCACGTGCCGAAGAAGAAGGCGGGGCTCGTCGACCCGTTCCGCTTCTTCTACCCGCTCGACTCGATCCAGGACTGGAACCGGATGTACGGGAGGCGCGGGCTCACGCAGTACCAGTGCGTGCTCCCCGACTCGGCCGGCCCCGGCGCCGCGCGGCGGTTCCTCGAGGTGCTCACCGCGCGCGGCGGGGCGAGCTTCCTGTGCGTGATCAAGGACTGCGGCGCCGAGAGCGCGGCGTACCTCTCGTTCCCTCGCAAGGGCCTCTCGATCGCCCTCGACATCGCGGTGCGCGATGACACGCAGGCGCTCGTCGATGCGCTCAACGAGCACGTGCTCGAAGAAGGCGGGCGCATCTACCTCGCGAAGGATCAGTTCACGCGCCCCGAGCACTTCCGGGCGATGGAGACGCGCCTGCCGGCCTTCGAGGCCGTGCGCGCGAGGTGGGATCCACACAGGCAGTTCAAGAGCGCCCAGTCGGTGCGCTTGATGGGAGACTGAGGCATGCGTCGAGTTGCGATTCTCGGTGGGACCCGCGGCATGGGCCGCTCGCTGGCGCGCAAGTTCGCGGAGCGCGGTGACTGGCTCGCGCTGCTCGGGCGCGATGAGGAGGAGCTGCGCCGCAGCAAGGCCGATCTCGAGGCGCGTGGTGCGCCGGGCGTGCGCGTGACCACGGCGGTGTGCGATCTCGAGAGGCCCGACTCGTTCCGCCCCGCGCTCGAGGCGGCAGAGCAGGGGCTCGACGGGCTCGACACGGTGGTGGTGACGGCGGCGGTGTTCGCCCCGCAGGACAAGCTCGAGAACGATCCCGCGCTCACGCAGAAGCTCCTCACCGTCGACTTCGCGAACACCATCGTGTTCTGCGAGGAGGCGCGGAAGAAGCTGATGCTCCACGGCAAGGGCACGCTGTGCGTCTTCAGCTCGGTGGCGGGCGATCGCGGGCGCAAGCCGGTGGTGCTCTACGGCGCGGCGAAGGCCGGCCTCTCGGCGTACCTCGAGGGGCTCGACCACAAGTACCGCAGCCAGGGGCTCGTCACGGTGTGCGTGAAGCCGGGCTTCGTGAAGACGGGCATGACCGCGGGCCTCCCGCAGCCGCCCTTCGCCGGTGAGCCCGACGCGGTCGCCGACGTGGTGATCGACGCCATCGATGCCGGCACGCCGGTCGTCTACGCGCCACCCATCTGGCGCGCGGTGATGACCGCCATCAAGGCCATGCCGCGGTTCGTGATGCGGCGCGCCGGCTTCTGAGCAGCGTCAGCCGCGCGTGATCCGCTCGAGGAGGGCGTGGATCGTCGTGCTGTAGCCCTGCGGATCGAGCGCGGCCTCGAGCGTGCGCAGCGTCACCGTCGCCTCGAAGGCCTCGCGACGGCCCGCGTCGTCGAGATCGTGCCACGCCGGGTGCGCGCGGATCGTCCCGTCGACGTGCCGCTCGCGGTGGGCGCTGGTGACCTGTTCGATCAAGAGCTCTTCATCGGTCGTCATGTGAGCTCCACGTCGAGGGAGATGCCTGCCTTCTCGAGGCACTCCTTGAGGTACTTCCGCGCCCGCGTGAAGTTCTGGAGGAAGGTGTTGAGCGACATGCCGACGCGCGCGGCGAGCGTGGGGTCGTCGGTCTCGCCGCCCGAGGCGAGCCGCTGCTCGAGCGCCTCCTTCGGCTTGCCCGGCAGCTTCTCGCGGCACCTGACGATCTGCGCGCGGAGGTGCGGATCGGGGGTGATCGGCTGGAGCTCGTGCTCCGCCGCGAGGTGCCGCTCGAGCGCGTCCTGCTGATCGGCACGGCCCTGCTTCCGCCACTCGCTCACCGCCACGTTCCGGGCGGTGCGCATCGCGAAGCGGAGCAGGGCGTTCGGCTTGCCGTCGTGCGTGAAGCGCGGCGCGACCTGCCAGACGCGGAGGAGGGTCTCCTGGAGCACCGCCTCCGTGTCGAGCGTGGTGGCGAACGCGCGGAGCGAAGCGCGGAGCGGCGCCTCGACCGAGGCCGCCCAGCGCCCGAAGGCGTGGGCGTCGCCGCGGCTGATCGCTGCGAGTGTGGCGAGCTCCTCGTGCACGCGCGCTCTCTTACAGGACGATCTCGAGGACCTCGGCACCATTCGACAGGTGCACGGTGGCCGGCTCACCGACGCTCTCGGCGAGCTCGAGCACGAGCGTCACCACCAGGCCGAGCGCGATCATCCCGTCGGCGGTGGTGAGGGCGAGCTCCACGGGCGCCTTGACGATGGTCCCGTCACTCAGCTCGAGCCGCGCCTCGTTCGCCGGGCTCCACTGCAGCGGCGCGGTGACGTCGATCTCGATGATGAGCCGCTTGCCCTGACGGCGCACCTTGCCGTGCAGCCGGCGCGTGGGGGCCGGGGCGTCGGCGCGCTTCTGCACCTCCGCCGCCGCGGGGCGCTCCTCTGACTTCCCGGTGAGCAGCCGACGCGCGAAGTCCATCAGCCCCTCGCGGCGCTTCGGCTCGGGAGCGGCCTTCTGGGCGGGCGCCGCGGGGCGGGCAGGCGAGCGCTTCGCCGCGGCGGGCGGGGGCGCCTTGTCGAGCGCGGGCTCTTCGAACCCCGCCTCCTCCTCGCGCTCCTCGCCGAAGGCGAACCCCTCAGCGTCGTCGAGCGCGCCCTTCATCGGCGGCGGCGCGGAGCCGCTCGCGCGAGTCCGGGCTGCCCCGCCCCGCGCCAGCTCCTTCATCGACATCGCGCCAGGCGCCATCGCCGGCGCCGCCTCCGCCCGCCGCAGCCCGACGCCCTCGGCCGACAGGCCGTACGCCAGCGCGTGCGGCATGGTCTCGGTGCGCTTCGGCGCGCGCGGATCGACGGTCACCTTCGTGCTCACCGCGACCCACGAGGTGAGCCGCGTGGAGATCTGGAAGTCGAGGCCGAGCCGCTCGATGGCGCGCTCGGCGCTCGCGCGCTCTTCACCGGTGGCGATCGCCAGCTCGAGGTCCTCCACCGCCTCGCGGGCGAAGAGCGCCGTGACGGCCGCGCTGCCCTCGCCGTGCGTCATGGGCGTGACCTGCAGGCGATCCTCGAGGTCGCCGTCGGCGCTGCGCGAGCGCACCACGAGCTCGCCGCCTTCGGGGCGCAGCTTGAGCGAGACCAGCGCGGGCGAGCCGCCGTAGAGATCCGGCACGCGGCGCGGCGCGACCTCCAGCAGCGCGCTGCCCGAGAGCTCGACGTCGGTGAGGAGCGGCGCGGTGGTGCGCGCGAGGAGCCGCTTGACGAAGGGCTCCACGTCCTCGCCCAGGCCGATCACCAGCTCGACGCCGCGGCCAGCGCGCGCGGCGGGCATGGTCAGGCTGCGGTTGACGCCGCTGCCGACGCCCACGGTGTGCACCCGCGAGCCCCTGGGGAGCCGCCGGGAGATCGCCTCGAGCACCTCGGACTCGAAGCCGATGAGCCCGTCGGTGATGAGGACCACCTGGCGCTGGCTCTCGTCGCGCAGCGGGGCGAGCGCCTCGAGGATGCCGGTGCGCATCTCGGTGCCGCCGCTGGCGCGCAGCCGCGACAGCCACGCCTGGGCGTCCCGGCGGTTCGCCTCGGTGGCGGGCACCGCGCCGCGCTTCCACCGCCGCGGCGAGCTCGAGAACTCGATGAGCTCCAGCTGGTCGCGATCGGTCAGCGAGTCGACGAGCGCCATCGTCACCCGCCGCGCCTGATCGAGCGGCGAGCCCGACATCGAGCCCGAGGTGTCGAGCAGCACGATGAGATCGCGCGCCACCGGCGTCATGCGCGCCTCGACCGCCGGCGGCACGAGGGTGAGCAGCCCGTAGGCGGCGCTCGAGCTCGGCCCGGCGCCGGGGCGGCTCACGTCGAGCTCCGTGCCGACCTTCAGGCTGGCCACGCGCCACCGCACCACCACGTCGCGATCGAGCGCGACGCCGCGCTCGTCACCGAAGGTCACGTCGGTGCGCCCGGTTCCCCGCGCGGAATGCAGCGGGTGGCTCGGGCTCTCGGGGCGGCCGCCGTCGGCGAGCGCGTCGCGGATCGCCAGCGACAGCGCGAGCTTCACCGGCAGCTCGCCGTCGGCGACGTCGACCGTGACGCGCGCGTGATCCGCCACCCGGCCGGGCGCGCCGAGGTAGCGCGGCGCGACCACCGTGGGGAAGCGCCACTCCCACGCGCCGTCGGGCAGCCAGGCGAGCTTCTGATCGATCTGCACCTCGCACACGACCTGCGTGCGCGGCGGCACGTTGCCCACCTCCTGCGTGAAGAGGCTCGAGCGCTCCTGATCGAGCAGCGCCGCGGTGCGCCCCTCGAGCACCGCGTCTTCGAAGCGCTGCCGCGCCCGCTGCTTCGTGTCGACCTGGCCCACCACGCGCTCGTCGCCGATGCGGAACGCGAAGCCGCTCACCGCGCCGTCGGCCGGCAGCGGCAGCGAGTAGGTGACCTTGAGCGGCTCGTCGTGCGGGTTGCGGAAGGTCTGCTCGAGCGTGACGCGCACCAGGCCGCCCCTGGCGTCGGCGACCAGCGCGGCGCCGATCAGCGGGAGCGCGCGGCCATCGGCGGTGACGAGGCGGCCTCCGGTGGACTCATACGCGGGCGATGGAGCGGCGGGGCGGGGAGCGAACGACATGGCGGTCATCCTTTCGTGAGGGGTTCAAACCCTCAACGCGACCGCGCCGATTCTTGTGACAGCGCCCCGAAAGGCGAGCCGTTTCAGGGCCTTCGGAGCAGCGAGAAGCCCGACGGCCCGACGAGGATGAGATCGTCCGGTCCGCGGCTGGCGAGCGCGCGCGCGGTGCTCGGGCAGTCGACGGCGGTCCAGCTCGCGTCGCCGAGCTGGCGGTAGAGACGATCGACCGAGAGCGCGAAGCGCTCCGACGCCCGGGGCACCTCGGCGATGGCGGTGATCGGCTCGGACAGCACCGTGGTGCGCCAGCTGGGGAGCGGCCCCTGCACGAGCAGCCCGTCCACCGAGGCCACGCCCTGGCGGATGCCGCCGAGCCACAGGCCCGACGTGCCGGCGCGCGCGAAGTGGATGGTGCCCTGCATCGGCGGCGGGACGCTGAGCCAGAGCTCTTCGAGACGGGCGACCACGTTCTGGCCCACCGCCCACAGCGTGCCGTCCTGCACGGTCAGCGAGTGCACGGGCACGTGCATGTCGAGCTCCGGCACGAGGTCGCTGTCGCGCAGCTCGAAGATCAACCCCGAGCGCGCGCCGACGTGGATCGCGTCGTGGGCATCGCGCGCCACCGAGAGGAACGACTCGCCCTCGAGGCGAACCAGCTCGAACCGATCGCCGCGCCAGCGCAGCAGCACGCCGTCCTCGCCGACGATCAGCGGCGCGCCCGCGGCGTCGAAGGTGATCGCCCGGAGCGTCGCGCTCACGCCCGACGGCAGGCGGCGCCACGTCTTCCCGACGAGCTGGAGCACGGTGCCGCGCTCGCCCACCGCCCACGCCTCGCCGTTGGGCGCCACCTCGACGGCCATCAGCTCGGCGGCGACGCCGGTGGGCACCACCTCCCACGTCACCGGGGCCGGCGCGTTGAGCTCGACGCCGATCACCTGCGTGCTGGCGTGGAGGTCGGCCCACTCGGCGGTGACGCGGATCGTCCCGTCGCAGGCCGGCTCTTCAGCGGGCGCGCAGGCGTAGGTCGCCGTCACCAGGCCATCGATGAGAATGAGCTCGCTCCCGCCGATGAACTGGCCGACGGGCGCCGTGAGGCGAACCACACCCCCGCCGGGCTTTTCACCCGCCTCCCACGCGCGGATCTTGAAGATCACCCGCTCGCTGCGGCCATCGAAGGTCGCCCGATCGGGCGAGATGCTGAGCGACGGCTCGCTCACCGGAGCGCCGCAAGCGCTCGACAGCACGAGCAACACACTCCACAGACTGAAGAAGAAGACGCGGGCCGAGCCCATGTGACACCTCCGATGCGGCCGTTGCTGCACGCTGGCCGCTGCATCGGAGGTGCCACTGGCGGGGCGCGGTCAGCGGCGGCCCACCTCGATGGTGAACTGGAAGGGCGGCACCGCGTCGTGGCCGTAGCACGAGACCTGGAACGAGGTTCCGGCCTCGCTCGCCGGCGGCACCTCGAAGCGGTACGTGAGGAAGTCTTCGCCGCGCTTGAGCGCCGCGCGCAGGCCGGGGCTGTACGAGACGCGCCCCACGCCCGCGCCGCCGCGGCTCTCGGCGACCACGTCGAGCATCCCGCCGGGCGCGAGCACCACCTTCTGCTGGTGGAGGATCGTGGCGGGGTTCGACGCGTGGCCCTGGAGACGGATGTACTCGACGTCGCCGCCGGCTTCGGTGTTGGGCACGCCCGGTGCGGGCTTCTGGATGAAGAACTGACGGCGGAAGAGCGGACCCTGCTTCATTGCGGTGAACCTCGTGGGTTGGTGACGCGCACGAATTATCGGCGAGCGCGCGCGCGCTGTCGCCGAGTCACCGGAGACATGGGTTTGCCGTTCCCCGTCGGCAACTCTGCGAGGGCGTTCCGCAAACCTGACTCGCGGTCGCGCGCGACCGCGGC
>JBMORD010000232.1:0-10961 GCA_049322495.1 Myxococcota bacterium
GGCGCCTCCCGTCGCCCGCGCGGCGCCGACGGTGGCCGCCGCCGCCCCGCGCGCGCGCGCCGAAGGCTGGCGGTCCTGGTGATGAAGCGGCTGTCGTCGTTGGTGCTGGTGTTGTGCGCTGGCCTCGCCCACGCAGAAGACGGCGGGGGCATCGACGGCGTGGGGCGCATCTCGCTCGTCGGCGGCTTCCGCTGGGTGCCCAACTGGCACTTTCAGGCGAAGGCCGCGGAGGCGGGCTACCCGATGGTGCCCGGGCTCGAGGGCGGGGCGGCGGGCGCGGCGACCTTCGGCCTCGGCGTCTCGCGCTACCTCGAGTTCTCGGTCGACGTGCCGCTCGGCTACCACACGTTTCAGATCGAAGGCCCCGACGGCGTGCGTGAGGACTTCAGCTCGTTCTCGGTGGGCGCCTACCTCGGCCCGCGCCTCGTCGCGTCGGACGTGCTCTTCAAGGGCTTCTCGGCCTGGGCGGGCGTGGGCGGCGGCGGGCTGCTCACCACCGTGAGCGGCAAGCGCCAGGAGATCCCCGAGCGGCTCGTGGTGTCGTTCTCGGTCGCCGGCGGCCTCACCTGGAAGTTCTCGCAGAACTACGGGCTCTCGCTCGAGGTGCGCTACGTCAACGGGCGCAACGCGGTGGCCGGCATCTCGGGAATCAACGCCGGCGGCGTGTGGTTCAGCGCGGGCTTCACGATTTTCTTCCCGCCGCCGATCAAGCGCGAACTCGACGTGCCCGGCTTCTGATATTCCGCGCGCCATGGCCGACACACCCGACGTCACGAAGGTGCTCGAAGACATCCGCCGCGAAGTGGTCGAAGCGCGGAACATGACGATCAAGACCGACAACGCGCTCAAGACGCTGCACGCGGAGCTCAAGGTCGTCAGCAGCCAGCAGGACTCCTTCCAGCGGCGCACCTGGTTCAGCACCGGCGCGGTGTACGTGCTCTTCGCGGGCCTGTGCGTGGCGGCGGTGGTGGTGATCTCCAACGCGCGCGCGTCGGCGGCCAACGGTGAGCGCGATCGGCTCGAGAAGCAGGTCGGCGAGCTCAACGCCACCATCGACAAGCTCAAGGCCGAGGGCGCGGCGTCGATCGCCGCCGAGCAGGCCGCGCTGCAGGTGTACCGCCAGATGACCACGCTGCCCGGCGAGGAGCGCCTCAAGGGCATCGACGCGCTCTCGAAGCTCGATCAGGCCAAGCTCTCGCCCTTCGCCAAGCTGGTGCTGCAGGACCGCGCGGTGCTGCTGCGCAAGGAGGTCGGCGGCGCGGTGCTCGAGAAGGGCAAGGCGGCCTTCCGCCGGCAGGACTGGGGCGAGACCATCTCGCACCTCAACCGCTTCCTCACGATGGATCCCGTGCCGGAGGACGCGCTCGAGGCCTCGTTCTTCCTCGGCAACGCCTACTTCCAGTCGCGCAAGTTCGAAGACGCGATCAAGCACCTCACGCGCTTCGTCGACGGCGACAAGAAGGCCAAGCTCCGCGACTTCGCGCTGATGATGCTCATGCAGTCGTACGACATGACCGGCAACCGCGATCAGGCCGTGGCGATGGCGAAGGAAGGCTACGGCTCGTACCCGGCGAGCGACTTCCGCATGCAGTTCATCGCGCGGCTGCAGCGCACCGTGCCGCAGGCCCCGACGGCTCCGGGGCCCGGCCCCGCCGCGCCCGCGCCCGCCGCGCCGGCGCCTGCCCCCGCGCCCGCCGCGCCGGCGCCTGCCCCCGCGCCCGGAGCCGGCCCGCGATGAGCGCCCCCGACCCGAAGGATCCCCGCTTCCGCCGCTTTCGGGGCGCGGCGTGGGTCGCGTACCTGGTCTTCGCGGTCGGCTTCTCGTCGCTCATCATCTACAGCGTGTTCCGCTCGGTGCTCCAGATGACGCCCGACACGCCGCCCGCGTCGGGCGTGTCGAAGAGCGAGACCGAGTGCCTCGAGGGCGCCCGGGCGCTCTTCGTCGAGCTCGAGCAGCAGCGGAAGAACCTCGCCGAGGCGCCCGTGGTGCGGGGCGCCGATCAGACGTTCCTGCATTTCCGCGTCGACTGGCTCCAGCGCAAGCGCAACCTCGAGGCGCAGTGCGGGCTCGAGGCGCGCGAGAAGGCGCGGCTGGCGTTCGCGTCGCTCGACCGCGCGATGGATCTGTACACCACCGCGTCGGTGCAGTTCACCGGCGGGGTCGGGCCGACCGTCGACGAGCTGAAGCAGCGCCTGCAGCCCTGAGTCACATCCCCGAGCTGGAGCCGATCGTGGGCAGCACCACGCTGTAGCGCCCGCGCTCGTCGGCGGCGGTGGTGCCCAGCAGCACCGAGGTGGGTCTGCCCTCGACGTTGATCACCCGGAAGAAGCGCAGCCGCGACCAGGGCACCGGCGAGTCGTTCCGGGTGCCCATGGTGCCGGTGACGAGGCCCGAGACGGTGCGCCCGAACGACAGCTGCACCTCGGGGAGCGTCAGGTCGGGCAGCTCGCGCCCCAGGTTGTCGACGATGGGCTTCACCGTCACCAGGCGGCTCGCCATCGGCTGGAAGTCGCTGGGGAAGTACTCGAAGCGCCACTTGCCGGGATCGAGCGAGAGGGTGAAGTGGCCGTCGGCGTCGGTGACCGTCTCGGCCTGCTCGACGGCGAGCGGCAGCGTCGAGCCGGTCTCGGCCTGCATGGTCGCGACGACGGTGACCGCGGCGGCCGCGCGGCCGGTGCCCGGCTGGGACACGCTGCCGTGGGTGAGCAGTCGATCGTGCAGCTCGAAGCGCGACGGCTGGAGCTCGCCCACGCCGTTGACCACCTTCACCGTCACCGCGGTGCGGGTGTACGCGGCGCGGCTGGTGTTCGGCGGGGCGATGGTGAGCTCGAAGCTGAGGTCGCCCTTCGACGGGAGCGCGGCGAGCTTGAACTCCCCGCTCGCGGTGGTCTCGGCGATCTTGGTGCGGAACGCGCCGTCGCCGCCCACCGTGCCCGAGAGGACCACCTGCGCGCCGACCACCGGTGTGCCCTGGCTGTCGACCACCGTGCCCTTCACCTCCGCCGCTTCGCCGTAGTCGCCGAACTCGAGCGAGACGGTGGAAGGGAGCGGGGCGTTGAGCTTGAAGCGCTTGGTGGGGATGGGCACGCCCTGTTCCGTCGGCGCCGCCACCAGCACCACCGACGGGTGCAGCCGCGCCTCCGGGCTCACCGCGATGGCGAACTCCCCGGTGGTGCTCGAGATGGGGAAGCGCTGCGAGAGCGGCTGGCCGGTGGGGTCGTCCACCAGCTGGACCTCCACCGCGGGCACCTCGAGGCCCGCCGCCAGGAACGGCGTGGCGATGAGCTGCGGCTCGGGCGGGAGCACGCGCGTGTCGAACCAGCGGATGAGCTGGCCGGTGAGCGCGGGCACGCCGTCGACGGCGGGGAAGGCGAAGGTGAGCGAGGGCACCATCTTCGCGGGATCGATCACCGCGGAGGTGAACGAGGGGGGGATGGAGCGATCGTCGGGGGTCGCGGTGACGTCGAACTCGCCGGCTCCGAGCTTCATCTCGAAGTAGCCGCGCTCGGGGGCCACGAAGTGCGTCTCGAAGACGCGCGAGATGCCCGGCAGCAGCGAGCTCTTGCCGACCGCGCGCACCGCGACGCCGGAGGTGTACGAGACGCGCTCGAGCGGGTTGAGGGTGGTGACCTCGCGGAGGAACTGCCCGTTGAGCGAGAGCGCGCTGCCGAGCGAGAAGTCCTGCACGGCGGTGACGCTGGTCATCGAGAAGTCGCGCGCGAAGAGCCCGCTCGACGAGCCGCCCTCGACCTCCACCACGATGTTCTTCCCGGGATCGCCGCAGCCCTCGGCGAAGCAGAGCTGGCCCTCGCTGCACTCGGCGTCGGTGCTGCAGACGGTTGGCAGCCGGGTGGTCGGTGCCGAAGACTGGCAGCCCGAAAAGATCACCGTGGCGACGACGAGGGCGGCGCGCTTCATGGGCACGACTCCACCTTGAGCACCCACGTGAAGCTGTCGGTGAAGCCGGTGTCGGGCACCGACGCGTCGCCCACGAAGATCTCCCGCTCGACGGTGGCCACGACGCCGGTGAACTCCTGGAACTCGCGATCGGCGACGTAGACCGTCAGGAGGTGCGTGCCCGCAGTGAGGTTCGCCAGCGCGCTCTTGAACGACTGCGCGGTCGGCTCGGGCATGTCGCGCAGCGGCTGCCCCCTCGAGGTCACCGCGTTGGGGATGAAGGGCGCGCTCGCCGCCGACCCGAGCGACGGATCGTAGTCGATGAGCCACAGGCTCCGGAGCGTGTCGCTGACGTCGTCGTCGCTCACCACCACCTTGAAGGGCACGTTCTGCGCGCTGCACATCGCCGAGGTGAAGTAGCTGATCGACTGCTTGGGCAGGTTGCTGACGATCCGCGGCGGGCTGTTCTTTCGGGGCGGCAGATCGGGCAACACCTGGTCATCCTGCGGAATGAGGCACCCCATGAGCGGGGTGCACCCCCACAGGCAGAGCAACAAGCCTGCCATGGCTCTGGCGCCCGACCTCTCGAGCGGTTTCAGGTGGTTGCGCACTGTCAGGCCTCTTCGAACTCTGTCTCCGATGACATGGTTCCTTCGCGCTCGCCCTTGAGGCTCTCGAGGTGGCGGAAGATGGTGCGCGGGTCGACGCCGAGGTCCTTGGCGGTCTTGGTGCGGTTGCCGTTGTTCCGATCGAGCACCTCGTTGATGTAGCGCTTCTGGAACTCCTCCTTGGCCTGGGCGAGGGGGAGGATCGGCGGGAGGTTGTCGGGGCGCAGATCGAGATCTTCGGGCCCCATGAGCGGCTTGTCGGCGAGCACCACGGCCTTCTTGATGCGGTTTTCGAGCTCGCGGATGTTGCCCGGCCAGTTGTACTTCTTCATCGCCACCACCGCTGACGGGGTGAAGCCGCGGGCGCGCGAGTCGAACTCCTTCGAGTAGCGATTGAGGAAGAACTTCGCGAGCACGCTGATGTCGTCGCCGCGCTCGCGCAGCGGCGGGAGCTTGAGGGTGACGACGTTGATGCGGAAGTAGAGATCTTCGCGGAAGGCGCCCTTGCGGACCTCCTCGTCGAGGTTCTTGTTGGTGGCCGCCACGATGCGGATGTCGACCGGCTCCGGGCGGTTGTCGCCGACCTTGTAGACGACCTTCTCCTGCAGCGCGCGCAGGAGCTTCACCTGGAGCTGCAGCGGCATCTCGCCGATCTCGTCGAGGAAGAGGGTGCCGCCGATGGCCGCCTGGAACTTGCCGAGCTTGGTGGCCACCGCGCCGGTGAAGGCGCCCTTCACGTGGCCGAAGAGCTCGCTCTCGAGGAGGTTCTCGGGGATCGCGCCGCAGTTGATCGAGATGAACGGCCCCTTCACGCGCGGCGAGTGGCGGTGGATCTCCTTGGCGATGAGCTCCTTGCCCGTGCCGGTCTCTCCGATCACCAGCACCGAGATGTCGGTGGGGGCGATCTTGTCGATGCGCTTGTAGACGTCCTTCATGCCCTGACAGGCGCCGATGATGTCGCCGTAGGCCTGCTCCTCGAGGCGCGTCTTGAGGGTGGTGTTCTCGAGCTTGAGCTCGTTGAGCAGCAGCGCGTTCTGGACGATCAGCGAGGCCTGCGCGGCGAAGATGGTGAGGGTGTCGAGGGCCTTCTGATCGAAGCGGTTCACCAGCCGATCGTTGCCCAGGTAGATCAAGCCGAAGATCTCGCCCTTGTGCATCAGCGGGGCGCACATCACCGAGAGCAGCTTGAGGTTCACCACCGACTCGGAGCTGTTGAACTCCGGGTCGTCGAGGGCGTCGGCGATGATCAGCGGCTTCTGCAGCTTGACCACCTTGTTGACGATCGAGTCCGACACGCGCTCGAGGGCGTCCTCGATGGTCTCGCGCTGCACGTTGCGCGCGACCTTCACCCGCAGCTGGTTGGACTCCATGAGGATCAGGAAGCCCTTGTCGGCGCGGGTGACCTCGATGCACTCGTCCATCAGGTTCTCGAGGAGCCGATCGAGATCGGTGCTCGACAGGAGGTGCTCCGAGAAGCGGGTGAGGCGGCGGAGCGCGGCGAGCTCACGGCCGGGGATGCCGGGCTGCTCCTGCGTCGAGGCGTCGGGATCCTTCGAGTCGCCGCGCGAGAAGCGGGTGGCGAGCGCCGGCTGGGCCATCGGCGCCTCGGCCGTCGAGAAGGTGAGCTCGGTGTCGCCCACCTTCACCACGTCGTTGGGCTTGAGCTCGGCCTCGTCGGTCGCCTTGCCGTTGACGTGGAACTTCGTCTCGCCGCCGACCTTGTACGAGACGCCGTCGAACATGATGGCGAAGGCCGTCTCGGGCACGCGGCCGTCGTCGAGCACGATGTCGTTGTCCGCGGCGCGGCCGAGGCTGGTGATGCGCTTGAGGAGCGTCACCGAGCGCGTCTTGCCGTCGGGCGTCTTGATGGTGAGGCTGGGCATGGAGGTCCTCTCTCCGCTTCAGAAACCGATGGTGAGCCCGGCGCCGATGCCGCCGCCGGGCGTGGGGTAGATGCGCAGCCGCGCGGCCGGCACTTTCGTCTTCGGGGTCACCGGCTCCCGTCGCTCGGTGACCACCTCGTCTTCGTGGTGGAACAGCGCGTCGCCGACGCCGATCGCCCACAGCGCGTAGAAGGCGGCGCCGGTGCCGAACTTGAGCCCGGTCCACACGTCGCGCTCGGTGCGGCGATCCTCGGGGATGTAGCGGAACTTCACGGTGACCGGCACCACGTAGCCGGGCAGCGAGCGCGTCTCCTCGACGAACAGCGACTCGATGGCGAGGAACGAGACGATGCTGAGGATCGCGGCGATCCCCTCCGACACGGCGAACGCCGCGCCCCAGCCGACGCGCCCCTGCTGGAACTGGCCGACCCCGAAGGGGATCAGGTTCACCACGATCGGGCGCTTCTCGATGGTGCGCACCACCAGCTCGCTCGAGAGCAGCGCCTCCTTCTGCCGGCGCTCTTCCTGCTCCTTGAGCGCGCGGAGCCGCTCCTCGGCGTCGCGCTTCTCTCGCTCGAGGCGCAGGGCGATCTGCTGGCGCACGAGGTTGAGCGCGTCGGCGTTGTCCTTGCGCACCTGATCGAAGAGCTTGATCGCCGGCGGCGGCACCGCGAACGGGTCGAGGATGTGATCGGGGTTGATGCGCAGCAGCTGGAGGAACGCCGCCTGCGCCGCCTTCACGTCGCCGAGGTTGAAGGCCGAGAGGCCGGCGAGCTCGTGCAGCTTGATCCGCTGCGGCTCCGAGAAGTTGGCCAGCGAGAGCACCTCGTTGGCGCGCCTGGCCGCCTCCGCGTACTTGCCGGTGTCGTAGAGCGACTGGGTGATCTCCACCTCGCGCTCGGGCACCACCTGCGCGAAGGCGAGGCTCGACACGCCGACCACCACCACCACCACCCACCACCGCATCACGGCGCCCCCTTCTCGACGACCAGCGGGCGCCCCGGCGCGGCGTACTTGACGCCGCGGTCGACGATCGCCCCGCCGAGCGAGACGGTGTACTCGACCTTGTGGCGCATCTCCGGGCTGCCCGAGGGCGGGGTGGCGACGCGGAACGGCGTGGCCTGCGACTCCGCGATCGTCATCTCCTGCAGGCCGACGCGCACCTTCGCCTCGTCGGGCCACCCGCGGAAGCTCACCAGCGACGGCTTGAGCGGCGCGATGAGCGGGAGATCTTCCCCCTTCTTCACCTCGAGCGTCACCGTGCGGCCCTGCGACTCGCAGAGCTCGCAGGTCACGGTGAAGCGATGCGGCCCGGGCGTCAGCTTGAGCACGTGCCGGGCGAGCGCGTCGGCGGTGCGCGGGCCGTCGTCGACCTGCACGTAGCCGAAGGGGCGGACGATCGCGGCGATCTCCACCGGCTCCGGGCCGGCGGGCTTCACCGGGGGCGGGCGCACGGGCATCGGGCGCGCCTCGACGAGCGCGGGCGGCAGGCGCTCGGGCGGCTTCGGCTCGACGGGCGGCGGCTCGGCCTTCGCCGGCTCGGGCGGCTTCGGCCAGGCGACGCCGGCGAGCGTGACGTCGGTGGGGCCGAGGGGGAAGCGGGGCACGTAGGGGGCGGGTCGCGTGGCGACGCGCACGCCCTGGATCACGCTCATCAGCACGATGAAGCCCACGCCCGCGAGCAGCGAGAGCCGCTGGAGCTTCTTGACCCGGGCCTCCCGCTGCTTGCGGGCGCGCATCTGGCCGAGGAGCTCGTTGGCGCGCGCGTTCGACGGCTCGTGCGCCAGCACCTGGTTGAGCGCCGACATCGCCCGCGCCGACTTCTTGTCGGCGATCGCCTTCTCGGCGCGCCCGAGGAGCGCGCCGGTGATGCGCGGGCTGAGCTCCTTGCGGTAGCCGCGCGGCTCGAGGAAGAACTTCACCAGCTCCTCGTGCGGGCGGGTGAGCCCGAGGCTGGCGAGGTACTCGGCGAGCGCGTCGCGCAGCTTGCCGGCGGTGGCGAAGCGCGCCGACGGCTGCCGCTGCAGGCACTGGCCGATGATCTCCGCCAGCTCGTCGGACACCGTCGGCACCACCTGCCGCGGGTCGTCGAACACGCAGTCGAGGATCTTCTTGAGCGTGGCGGTGGTGTTGGGCGCGGTGAAGGGCAGCTTCCCCGTGCTGAAGAGGTACAGCATGGTGCCGAGCGAGAAGACGTCGGCCTCCGCGCCGGCCTCTTCGCCCTCGATGATCTCCGGCGCCATGTGCGCGGGGCTGCCCACCAGCGCGCCGGTCATCGTCATCTTCTCGTCGCGGTCGAGGATCTTCGCGATCCCGAAGTCCATCAGCTTGAGCACGCCGTCCTCGCGGACCATGACGTTCTCGGGCTTCAGATCGCGATGGAGGATGCCCTGATCGTGCGCGTGCGCGAGCGCGGAGGCGAGCTCGTGC
Source organism: Myxococcota bacterium (assembly GCA_049322495.1). Lineage (GTDB taxonomy): Bacteria > Myxococcota > Myxococcia > Myxococcales > Myxococcaceae > Archangium_A. The sequence goes on from JBMORD010000232.1 coordinate 8,820, forward strand.
ACCACCATCGCGGCGATCTCCGGCGGCTGCAGCGTCTCGTCGGTGATGAACTCGCGCAGCGTGCGCCCGCGGATGTACTCGGTGACGAGGTACGCCTCGCTCGCGGCCTCACCCGAGAAGTCGAACACCTCGAGGATGTTCGGGTGGTGGAGCCGCGCCACCGCCTTCGCCTCGCGCTCGAGCCGCTTGCGTGACTCGAGGCGCCCCGAGAGGTGCGGGTGCAGCACCTTCACCGCGACCTCGCGATCGAGCGTCGTGTCGAGGCCCTTGTAGACCACGCTCATGCCGCCCTGGCCCAGCTGCTCCAGGATGCGGTAGCGCCCGATGTGCCGGCCGACGAGGGACACTCAAACTCCAAAGCTGCAGCAACCCGGAGACAGCGTTGTCAGTGGGACAACGGAGCCTATGACGCACGCGCCCTTTCGGGCCAGTGCTTCCTGACACGGGCGTCACGGAGGTCTGGCGCGGCTGCCGCAGGGGTGGGTCAGCTGCGTTTTCGGGTGCTGATGCGCTCGAGGAGGTGCTCGAGCACCGCCTCGCGATTCACGGGCGCGCGGGCGGGGTGGGCGACGCGGGCGAGCTGGAAGAGCTCGGCGAGGCGCTCCTTGACCAGCTCCCAGTCGGGGCGCTCGGCGAGGAGCTGGCGGTAGATGCCGATCGCCTCGGCGTACCTGCCGGCGGCGGCCAGCGCCTCGGCCTGGTGCATCGGCGTCTTGTGGGTGCCGCTCGGCTCGGCCTTCGCCACCGCGGCGCGCCGGCGCTCGAGGGGGTCGAGGCTCTCCTCGAGCTGGGCGAGGCGGGCGGCGAGCGCGTCGTCGTCGGGGAAGGCAGCGACGAGCTGCTGCAGCGCGCGCCACGCGTCGGACAGCTCGCCGCGGCGGAGGTGCCGCTCCACCTGGCTCTCGAGCGCTGCGCGTTCCACGGGCGTCATCGGGACGGCGAAAATGAAGCACACGCGGCGGGGGTGGTCACTTCTTCGACCCGCTGGAACCGGTTGGCAGCGGCGATCGTCACAGCGCCATGCTCCGTCGCGCGCTCTTCCTCGTCGCGGTGTCCATGGGGCTGCCGGGCTGTCTCCACGCGACGCGCGCCCCGCGCGCGCCCGACCTCGCCACGCCGACGCTGACGGTCGTGACGTGGAACGTCAACTTCGGCCTCGGCGCGCCAGGCGACGTCGAGGCCCTGCTGGCCGCGACCGCCGACGCCGATCTGGTTCTGCTTCAGGAGACCAACGCCGTCTGGAAAGCGGCGGTGGGTCGATGACGCCGGGGCCGGCGGCCAGGCGGTGTTGTCGCGTCGCCCGTTCGTGCTGCGCGAGCTGATCGCGGCGCCCAGCGGCTGGTTCCCGGCGCTGCTGGTCGAGGCTCAGACCGCGCTCGGTCGCGTGCAGGTGCTGGGGGTTCACCTGCACCCTCCGGTGAGCGAAGACGGCAGCTGGGTGCGAGGCTCGCTCACGAGCGCACCGGTGCGCAGGCTCGAGGTCTCGACCTTCTTCGCGCACCTGTCGCCCGGGTTGCCGACGCTGATCGCCGGCGACTTCAACGAGAGCACCTCGGGCGAGGCGGTGGCCTTCCTCGCGCGGCGCGGCTTGCGCAGCGTGCTCCCGGAGTTCGCCCCGCGCGCGAACACCTGGCGCGGGCCGCTCGGCGCCCTCGAGCCTCGCGGGCAGCTCGATCACCTCTTCTCCGATCCGCTCGTCTTCGAGCCGCTCGACGCGCGGGTGCTCGCAAAGGGGCGCAGCGATCACCTGCCGGTGCGCGCGATCTTCACCCGGAGCACGGCTGCGAGGGGCACGTCGCTGTCGCTCGGGTCGGCGGGTTGAGCTCGGCGCGCGCTGCGGCGTGCAGCTAGAGTTCGCCGCCGTGTCGCCGATGATCGCGCTCGCGGTGCTGACGCTCTCGGCGGGAGACCCGCTCGGGGCGGTGGTGCGTCAGGACGGCTTTCAGTTCCGGCCGCCGAAGGACTTCCGCATGGCGCGGATGGATCTGTTCCACGGCACGCACGTGGGGGCGATCGCGCGCCGGCCGCACTCGGGCGTCGAGCGGTACCTCTCGGCGGCGCTGATCGACGGGGAGCACGAAGACGCCGCGTCGATCCTCATCTCGGTGATCGACGAGTCGCTGCTGCTGGGGCCCTCGGCGC
>JBMORD010000233.1:0-10825 GCA_049322495.1 Myxococcota bacterium
GATGGCGCGGCGCTCGGGCTCGGGTCGCTCGGGAAAGGCGTGCCGGAGGTTGTCGAGCGCGATGCGCCGGCGAATGCCCAGGGCCCACGCGAGCCAGGCGATGAAGCGGGCGCAGGCCAGCTGAGCGCGACGGGGCAGCGCACGCACCAGCCCGAGGCCGGCGCCGACCAGCACGCGCGCGGGCCACGACGAGCTCATTCCATCGTGGGGTCGACGCGGGCGTTGCGGCACGCCGCGGCGCCGTCGAGGGCGTCCTTCACCTTGCCGTTGAGCTTCAGCGCGGCCTGGAACTGCACGAGCGCCTCGTCGCAGTGCCCGCTCGCGCGCAGCGCCTGGCCGGCCTTCACCTTCTGGCGGATGTCGGCGATCGTCTCGAGCAGCGCCTTTGCCTCGGCGGCGGACGACGCCTCGGCGGGCACGGCCTTGAGGTAGGTCTCGGCCTCGTCGAGCTTGGCGACCTCGAACTCGGTCCTGCCCTTGCCGAGGCTCAGGCGGGCGTTCTCCTCGCGCAGGAGCGCCATGGCCTGCGCGGCGGCGCTGTCGCCGACAGCCTGCTGCGGCGGCTCGGGCTGCTTCGGAGGCTCGGTCTTCACCACCACCGCAGGCTCGACGGGCTTCGCCGGCTCGGGCGGCCGGGTGAGCGCGAAGGCGCCGACCGCGACGGCGACCACCACGACCCCGAGGAGCGCGAAGAGGGGCGCCTTCGACCTGGGGGCGACGGGCGGAAGCGAGACGTCACCGACCTGCGTCTTCGAGCCGTGATCGAGCGGCGCCTTGCCGACGTCGACCGCGGTAGGGGCGGTCTGGGTGAGGGGCACCGCCTTGCGCTCGATGGCCGGCGTCTGGCCGGTCTTGAGCATCGTGCGCTCGGTGGAGGCCGAGTCGGGCAGCGTGCCCGGAAGGGCGACGCCGGTAGTGCTGAGGCTCGAGGGGGTCGGGGTGGCCGAGACGCGCCCGGTGACGGAGGTGCGCTGGAGCGGCGGGAGCGACATCGCCGCCTGGGTGGGGATCGCCTGCGACAGCGCGCTGGCGAACGCGACCATGTCGGGGAAGCGCTCCTCGATCTTCTTGGCGCACGCCTTCTGGAGCACCGCCTCGAGCTCGGGGTAGTCGAGATCCGGCGCGAAGGTGGTGAGGTGCGGCAGCGGCTCGGTCACCTGCTTGCGGAGGATCTCGGTGATGGTCGCGCCGTCGAACGGCTGGCGGCCGGTGAGGGCCTCGTAGAGGCAGACGCCCAGCGAATAGACGTCGGCGCGGAGATCGACCTCCTTGCCCTCGACCTGCTCCGGCGACATGTACCGGGGGGTGCCGGCGATGGCGCCAGCGACGGTGAGCTTGGTGCCCGCGTCCATCAGGCGGGCGATGCCGAAGTCGAGCACCTTGGCGTGCACGCCGCGAATGCCGCGGCGGATCATGATGTTCTCGGGCTTGAGATCGCGGTGGATGACGCCCTTCTCGTGGGCGTTGGCGAGCACCTCGGCCACCTGGAGGACGATCTCGATCGCCTCGATCATCGGCAGCCGGCCCTGCTCGGAGAGGATCTTCTTGAGATCGACCCCTTCGCAGTACTCCATCGCGATGAAGAGGTTGCCCTCGTCGTCCTGCCCGAAGTCGTGGAGCGCGACGGCGTTGGGGTGCGCCACGCGCGCGTACGACTTGGCCTCGTTGAGGAAGCGGCGGGCGATCTCCGGATCGGTCGAGAACTCCGACTTGAGGAACTTGAGGGCGACGCGGTGGCCGATGCCGAGCTGCTCCGCGAGGTAGACGGCGCCCATGCCGCCCTGCCCCAGCTTGCGGAGGATCTTGAACTTGCCCTTGATGACGCGGTCGACCATGCGATCGGTCGACTGCGAGAGGCGGATGGTCTCGGAGGTGCCGCACTGAGGGCACTTGCCCGACCAGCTCGAGTGTTCGGCGCCACACCCCTGGCAGATGAAGACGGCCACTAGCGCACGCTCCTCGCGGGAAGGCTCACTTCTCGGGTGGGAAGCGGTTGGTGAAGAGGAGCTTCTCGAGCTCCGCCGCCCCGGCCTCGGGAGATTGGCCCACGGCGAGCGAGGTCCGCAACACGGCGGTCCTCGGGTCGTCCTTCAGCTCGGCCTCGAGCACCTTCAAGGCCGCGGGGCGCTCGCCGGCCTCGAAGAGGGCCAGCGCACGGAAGAAGGCGTACTCCTTGTTCGAGGGGTCGGCCTTCGCGGCCTCGGCGAAGTGGGCCTCGGCGCGCTTGTGGTTCTTCTCACCGAGCTCGGCCAGCCCGTCGAGGAACGCGGTGCGGGCCTTCGCGTCACTCGAGGCCGCGCCCACGTCGAGGGCGATGGCGTACAGCGGGCGGGCGCTGCGCAGCACGTCAGCCGAGAGCTTCTCGCCATCGAGCGCGCGCTTGTGGATCGACTCTGCCTCGGCGGTCGCGGCCGCGCCGAGCTTCTGGGCCATCTCGCCCAGCTCAGGGCCGAGGAAGCCGTCGCGCACCAGCGTCTTGAGCGACTCGGTCGCGGACCCGGCGCCGAGCAGCGACTTCGCGTCGAGCGACGCGAAGAACTGCGCGCGGAGATCGACGAAGCCCTTCGTCGGATCGTCCGGCTGCTTCTTGAGGCCCTTGAGCTGGCGCTCGCACTGATCGCTCTCGGCGGCGGCCTTCTTGCGGTCGGGCGAGTCGGGCACCGACTTGAGGTAGACGCGGTAGGCGTAGCAGGCGAGCGGGAGCTGCTTGGCCAGCATCTGCGCGCGCGCGAGCTGCACGTACGTCTGGGCGTTGGCCGGGTTGGCGCGGGTGGCCTTGAGGAACTGGTCGGCGGCCTTCGCGTACTGCTTCTTGTTGAAGAGCTTGCTGCCCTCCGACACGAAGGTGTCTGCGTTGCCGACGCCCGAGCCGACGAGCGCGTCGGGGGAAGCGAAAGCCGGCAGCGCCAGCAGCGCGGCGACGGCGACGAAGCGGAGATCAGAAACCAAAGCCCACCCCCACGTTGCCGCCGAAGGTGCTCGACGACTGGTAGCGCGCGCCGGACTCATCGGTCGCCTCGGCGCCGAAGAGGATCTGGCTGTAGTTGCCCTGGAAGTGCAGGAAGAAGCCGTCAGCGACGAAGAAGCGCACGTTGAGGCGCCCGGCGAGCAGCAGGTCCATCGGCATGAAGCCGTCGCTGTAGCTGACGTCGGTGGTGCCCTGATCGACGCCGGTGATCTGGCCGGAGCGGAACTCGAGGCCGACCTGGAGCCCGAGCTGGAACCGCCACACCGCGAAGCGGATCTGCGGCTGGAGCGCGCGGAGGATGCCGACGTGCATGCGCACGCGCTCGATGCCGGTGGGCTTCTCGACGCCGCCGGTGCCCGTCTCGCGCGACTTGCCCGGCTCGAAGCCGACGTTCATCTGCATGTCGTCGATGTTGGTGAGCCAGGTGAGGCCGATGACGGTGAGGCCGAAGTACTTGCCGAAGGTGCCGTACTCGAGACTGGCGCCGACGAGCGTCGGCCGGTTGTTGAGGCCGGTGAAGGCGGTGGTGCGCCCGTAGGCGGTGCTCGAGAGGCGGCGCCCGACGAAGTTGGAGCCGACGAAGCTGGCGACCTCGGCCGAGGCGTGGAAGTACGAGCGCCGCTCGTAGATCATGTCGGCCGGCGTGGCGGGCTTCGGCGGAGGGGGCGGTGGCGGCGGCGGCTGATCGTTGCGCAGCACCACGGCCACCTTGTCCTTCGGCTGCGCGGGGTTGAGCGCGGCGGCGGTGCCGGGCAGCGGCTCGAGCGTCTTGTCGAGCGAGTACTGCTGGTCGGCCTTCACGCTGACGGTCTGCTCGAAGGCCTTGTGGCTCTCGGCCGCCAGGCGGATGGTGTGATCGCCCGGCGCGATGCCGCGGTCGACCTTGTCCTTCCCGACCGACTGGCCGTCGATGAAGATCTCCGTGCCGGGCGGCGAGGCGGTGATGACGATGCGCGCGGCGACCTTCTCGAGCGAGCGCTCGAGGCTGGCCGAGCCGCGAATGGGGATGACGATCGTCTCTTCGATCGGCTGATGGAGCTTCAGATCGAAGCGCACCACGCGCTCACCGGGGAGCACCTGGGTGGTCAGCGGCGTGGTGCCGACCTTCACGTCGTCGACGTAGACGACGGCGCCGGGCGGCGTCGACTTCACCTCGAGGGTGGACGCCGCGGGCACGACCTTCGCGACCGCGCCGAGCAGCGCCTTCTCGAGGTTCGCGTTGCTGGCGCTGGCCGGGTTCACCTTGCCGCTCTTCGGCTCGTACGAGGCGACGCGGAACTTGAAGCCCGCCTCGTCCTGGCCGCCCTGCACCAGCACCACGCGCTCGAAGCCGAGGCTGGCGAGGTAGCGATCGATCGGGTCGGCGCAGTGCGCGTCGACGTCGAAGCAGGGCAGCTCGCCGCCGGCCTTGCCCTTGAGCATGCCGGACAGCTCCTTGAGGCCGATGGTCGCCTCGGCGCGCGCGTCGCCGGGGATCAGCTTGTCGAGCGCCTTCTCGGTGCGCTCCACGAGCGTGTCCTGGCCCGGGTACAGCGGCCGCACGAGCCACAACGTCTTCTCGGCCTGCGCAGGGAATGCGCCGAACAGAACGAGGGTCAGCGCGAACACCAGCGCCCGCCGGTAGTGTGTCTGCAAGTCCATGGTTTCTCTGGGCTACCTACTGTGTGGGCCCCCGGGAGGCTACATATTCCTCCAGCTCCTCGAGGGTCTTCGGCCAGTCTTCTTTCAGCAGTCGAGACAGCGAGCGATCGGCCAGCAGCTTGCCGCCAGTCTGGCACTTCGCGCAGTAGTTGGTCTCGTTGTCGGCGTGGACGATGCGCTGCACGGGCGAGCCGCACACCGGACAGGGCTGCTTGTGCTTGCCGTGCACCGCCATCTCGGGTCGAAAGGCGGTGACCTTCTCGGGCCAGCCCTCACCCGTCTCGCGGCGGAGCCGGTCGGCCCACTCGCTGAGCACCGCGCGCGTCGCCTCGTACAGCCGGGAGACTTCTTCGCCGGTGAGCGTCTTCGTCTGCTTCACCGGCGACAGCCGCGCGCGGTGGAGGATCTCGTCGGAGTAGGCGTTGCCGATGCCCGAGAACAGCCGCGGATCGGTGAGGGTGCGCTTGAGCGTGTGGTTCTCGAGGCGGATGCGCGCGGCGAAGTCGTCGAGGTGCGCCTGCATCGGCTCGAGGCCGCCGCGATCGAATGAGCGGAGCGCCGCCTCGCCGGCCACCACGTGGATGCTGGCGCGCTTCTTCGTCGACACCTCGGTGAGCAGGAGCGTGCCGTGGGGAAAGTCGAAGGCGGCGAGGCCGGCACGCGCGACGAGCTTCGCGCCCGGATCCTTCCACTGGAAGCGGCCGGCGATCATCAGGTGCACCACGATGAACAGCTCGCCTTCGAGCGCGAAGACGAGCCGCTTGCCGATGCGGCGCAGGCCCACCACCTTGCGGCCGTAGCAGCCCGCGAGCGGCGGCTCGACGGAGCGGAGCACGAAGGGGCTGCCGAGCCGCACCCGCTCGAGCGGCTGGCCCACCACGCGGGGCTGAAGCGCCGAGAGGTACAGCTCGAGATCGGGGTATTCGGGCACGGGCGCACTTTGCCAAGCGGCAGGAAAGGAACAAAGCTGCCGCTCGAGGGTTCGGAACGGAGGTCCCGTATGCACACGTCACGATGGCTCTCGCTGGCGGTGGTGGCGACGATCTGTCTGCCCCAGGCGGCGTTCGCGCGCTTCGGCAAGGCGAACAGCGGCGGCAGCGTGGGGCACTCGTCCTCGTCGTCGTCTTCTTCCTCCTCGTCTTCGTCGTCGAGCTCCGGCACCCACCGCGCGGTGCCGGTCGACTCGGCGGGGAGCGGGTCATCGTTCTCGACGAGCAGCTCCTCGCGCGCGGGCTACTACTCGGGTGCGTTCGTCCCGTGGTTCGGCTACGCGTACCGGCCGACGTACTGGTACGGCGCGCCGATGCCGCTGGTATCGACGGGCCAGCCGACGCCCGAGAGCGAGCCGATGCAGCTCCGCGCGACGGCGAACGTCGACTTCATGTACTTCGTGGGAAACCAGAACAAGGGCTTCACCCTCGGGCTCAACGGCAGCGTCGAGGGCGAGCGCTGGGGCTTCAACGTCTTCGGGCAGAACATCTCGGTGCAGGCCGACGACGGCAGCAACGGCGTCGACAACCTGCAGCAGCTCAGCGCGCACCTCTCGTTCGCGTTCCTCACCGGCGAGTACGGGCGGCTGCGGGTGGAGCTCGGCGGCGACACCATCTTCGCGCCCGATGTGGTGATGCTCGCGCCGACGCTCGGCGTGTCCGGGGTGCTGTGGATCGCCGGCCCGGTGGCGTTCGAGTCGAGCGTCTACGGCACGCTGTACCCGTTCTGGCAGCTCGACTGGCGCTCGGCGATCGTCATCGGCAGCGGCGCCATCGGACTCAAGGTCGGCGCGCGGGTGCAGGTGCTCGACGACCGCGGCGTGGTGGACGGCGTGATCCACCGCGACGTCTTCATGGGCCCGTGGGCTGGCGTGGGGTTCGCTTTCTAGATTGCTCCGGCGGTCTCATTGCTCCACCTGTGCGAGACGCCGCGACTCAGGCGGTCGCGATGCCGACGCGCTGCGCGAGCTCCGGGCGGCGCAGCTTCCAGATGACGCCGTCGACCCAGTAGTGCGAGAGCGTCAGGCTCACCCAGATCGTGCTCGCCCACTGGTAGAAGCCCCACGGCGTCACGGCCGAGAGCGCGAAGATCACCACGTAGACACCGCCGGCGAGCGCCATCAGCAGCGCCCAATACAGAAAGCCGCGCGACCACCCGGGCTGCGAGAGCCAGCTGATCACCTTCGCGGTGGGATCGACGCCGTGGCGCCACGCGTTGCGGTGGTAGTGCCGCACCATGCCGAGGTACTGAAAGCCGTGCCACGCGGCCGCGGCGGCGAAGGCTGAGGTGTCGTCGCTCTTGATCAGCTGAAACGGCACGAAGAAGCCGATGAACGAGCACGCGATGAAGGCCACGCGAATCCACGCCGCCTTCGCGTGCGGCGCGTGTCGCTCGCGCAGCCGGGTGAAGATCAACACCGCGGCGAAGAGCACGATCGGCGCGAGCAGGCCCATCACCAGCGCGTACGGCAGCTCCGGGTACAGGATCTCGACGCCGAACAGCTTGCGCGGGCCGGTGTACAGCCGGTGCGCGATGCAGAAGAGCACGATGAGCAGCAGCAGCGGCCGCTCGAGCTTCATCGCCGCCGAGTCGAGCGGCTCCCCTGACTTGCGCTGGTAGATGCGGAGGATGCCCCAGTTCTGGGCCACGAAGTGCCACGTGGCCCAGTAGAGGATCACCGAGTTGAGCAGCCGCGGCCCCAGCGCCGAGAGCTTCCACTCGACGAAGAGCACCGCCGCGAAGATGGCCAGCGGCACGCCGACGGTCGCCCCCGGCCGCGCCTTCCATTCCTTCGCATCGAAGTAGACGCGCGTCCACGTCGAGACGAGGTGGGGGCCGTTCGAGGTGACGGCGACGATCACCAGGATGGTGTTGCCGTCGACGTGGAGCACCGACGAGGCGAACCACGCGAGGAGCACCACGAAGGTCGACGCGAAGAAGAAGAGGAAGTCGCGCGTCGGGCTGATGATCGCAAGGGAACGGGGAGCAACGGCGGCGGACATGGAAACGCCCGTATACCCTCCTCCCGCGCGCGGAGGTATGGGGCCCGCCCATGAAGCCCCCTCGCCTCGTGCTCCTCCGGCCGCGCAACGCCGACAACCTCGGCGCCATCGCGCGCGCGATGAAGAACTTCGGGCTCACCGACTGGGTAGTGGTCTCACCGAACCCGGAGCTGCTCGAGGGCCCGGGCCTCAACCGCCTCGCGGTGAAGGCGGGCGACCTGCTCGAGAGCGTGCGGCGCGTGGACACCTTCGCCGAGGCCATCGCCGACTGCACCTGGGTGGTGGGCACGACGATGCGCAACATCGAGGGGCGCCGCCGCATGACGCCGCGCGAGCTGGCCGACGTCGCCGCCGAGCGCCAGTCGAGCGAGACCTGGGCCCTGGTGTTCGGCGACGAGCGCCACGGGCTGATGAACGACGACATCGAGCAGTGCCACGCGCTCTCGTTCATCCCCGCGTCGGATCAGCAGCCCTCGCTCAACCTCGCGCAGGCGGTGGTGGTGTACGGCTATGAGCTGGCGATGGCGAAGCGCGGCGCCGTCACCACTCCGGCGCCGTCGCTGGCCGACGACGCCCAGCTGCGTCAAGTGCGCACCTCGCTCGAGCTCGGGCTGCGCGCGACGGGCTTCCTGAAGGAAGATAAGGACGACCGGCACGCCGTGGACGATCTCATGGCCACGTTGTTGAGGACCCGGCTGACCCGGAAGGAGGCAGCGCTGTGGACGTCGATCTGGCGCGTGGTTTCAAAGGCTGGCCGCTCGTCCTGAGCGCGCTCGTCGCCGCGGGGTGCACCTGCGGCGTCGAGCCCGGCCCCGACGGTGGGCTGGACGCAGGCACCGACGCAGGGGTGCCCGACGCCGGCGCGCCGAGCGGGCGCTGTGAGATCGCGCTCGACGACTTCCTGTCGGGCAGCGGGGCGGCGCGCGCGGTGCGCATCGAGTCGAGCGCCCAGCTCCTCGGAGGCCCGAACGCGGTCGGCAAGGTGGGCGACTTCCTGCTATCGAACGAGAAGATCCGCGTGGTGGTCCAGGCCGAGGGGCGCGCCTTCGGCCCGCTCCCGTACGGGGGCACGATCGTCGACGCCGATCTCGCCGGCGCGGGGCCGGGCAACGATCAGTTCGGGGAGATCGGCCTGCTCTACAACTTCGGCCGCACGGTGCAGCCGGATCAGTACGAGGTGCTCGCGAGCGGCGAGAGCGGGGGCGCGGCGATCGTCGCCATCTCCGGCAACGACACCGCGAACGACTACCTGTCGATCCGCAACAAGCTCGCCGAGTCGCTGGGGCGCGTGCCGTACGCAGACCCGTACGTGGCGATGCCGCTGCGCATCACCAACTACTTCGTGCTCAACCCGGGCGAGCAGCGCGTGCGGATGATCACCGCCTTCTGCAGCACCGAGCGGCGCACCTTCACCTCGCTGGCGGTGGGCGATCTCACCGACCCCGGCTACGTCCTGGAGTTCTTCAACCCGCGCGCCTGCACCGACGGCTTCGGCTTCGGCGGGCTCTGCTTCGCGCTCGATCAGATGACGTGGTTTGGCTACCAGGGCGACGGGGTCGCGTACGGGTACTCCACCTGGCGCGCCGGGAGCCCGCGCATTCCCGAGCCGCAGAACGCGACGCTCTCGGTGGCGGGCATCACCGGCACCATCGTCGGCGCCAACGGGCTGCTCGGCCTCGGCGCGTGGGTGCAGGAGAGCCGCGACGTGCCGCGCGACGGTGAGCTCCGCATTCCCCCGCTCGGCTTCTCGGTGGTGGCGCGCGACTTCTGGGTGGCGAAGAACCTCGGGGAGATCTCCACCCTCGTCGAGTCGACCCGCGGCGCCACGCTCGGCGCGTTCTCGGGCACGGTGACGCGCGGCGGGCAGCCCCTGGACGACGCCCGCGTGGTCTTCGAAGGGCCGCAGGGGCGCGCGGTGTTCTTCTCCGACGCGCAGGGGCGCTTCGAGGGCCGGCTCCCGCTGGCGAGCTACCAGGTCTCCGCGTGGAAGGCCGGCCACGCGCCGAGCGCGAAGCAGGCGGTGTCGCTCTCGGCCAACCCGTCGACCGTCGCGCTGGCGCTCGAGGCCCCGCGGCGCCTCACGGTGAGCGTGCGCGAGGCGAACGGCGGGCCGATGCCCGCCAAGGTGACGGTGCTGTGCCCCAACGGGCCGTGCGCCGTGACGCAGAAGCAGCTCGGGCTCTACAACGACGTCACCAAGGATCCGCTGCCCGAGCAGATCGCCCTCGTGGGGTGGATCGGCCCGTCAGGCACGGCCACCTTCGAGCTGCCCGCCGGTCAGTACCTCGCGCTCGTCAGCCGCGGGCCGGAGTACTCGATCTTCCCCGCCGACTACCCCACCAGCCCGGGCCAGCCGGTCGATCTGCGCGCCGCCGACGCGAGGGTCGACGCGGTGCTGGCGCGGGTGCTCGACACCACGGGGTGGATGAGCGCCGACTTCCACGTGCACGCGGTCAACAGCCCCGACTCGATCGTCGACAACGGAAAGCGCGCCCTCACCTTCGCCGGCGACGGGCTCGACGTCATCGTCAGCACCGATCACGACGCCATCACCGACTTCGGGCCGGTCATCGCCCAGACCGGGCTCTCGCCGTTCCTCGCCTCGGTCATCGGCGAGGAGGTCAGCCCGATGGAGTGGGGCCACTACAACCTCTTCCCGCTGAGCCTCGACGCCGCCAACCGCACCAACGGCGGCGCGCTCGACTGGGCCGGCGCCGACGGCCCGACGCTCACCGTGGCGGAGATCTTCGCCGAGGGGCGGCGCATGGGCGCGCGCACGGTGCAGGTCAACCACGCGCGCGGCTCGCTGGGCGGCTTCACCGCGCTGCAGGTCGACACCGACACGCTGGCCACGCACCGCGATCCCGCCGTGCTCCGCATGCCGGTGCAGCCCAACGCGACGCCCGACGACACGAAGCTGCTCTCGAGCGACTTCGACGCCTTCGAGGTGCTCAACCCGGGCGACGATCACTACGACGGCACCTCGCTCTACGCCCGCGCGAAGCTCAACGACTGGTTCACCCTGCTCTCGCGCGGGCTGCTGGTGGCGGGCACGGGCGTGAGCGACACGCACTACGCCTCGCTGGCCACGGGCTGGCGCACGTGGGTCGAGGTCGGCGTCGATTCGCCGGCGCAGCTCCAGCCGCTGGTGCTCAGCGATCGGCTCAACGCGATGCGGGCGATCACCTCCAACGGGCCGTTCGTCACCGTGAAGGCGTACCGC
>JBMORD010000234.1:0-79627 GCA_049322495.1 Myxococcota bacterium
GCGGCGGCTCGGCGACCGGCGGCGGCTCGGCGACGGGCGGCGGCTCGGCGACGGGCGGTGGCTCCGCGACGGGCGGCGGCTCGGCGACGGGCGGTGGCTCCGCGACGGGCGGCGGCTCCGCGACGGGCGGCGGCTCCGCGACGGGCGGCGGCTCCGCGACGGGCGGCGGCTCCGCGACCGGCGGTGGAGGTGGGGCGATGAACGACAACGGCTGCGGTTGCACGACGCTGCCCGGTGCTGAGCTGTTCGCGTTCGGCGCGCTGGCGATGGTGTTCCGCCGTCGCCGCTGAATGACACACTCGTGACCTGCCGCCGGCCTGGCTGGCGGCGGCAGGGTGTATGAAAGAGGACCGATGGAGGCCGTGGTCATCGCCGTGCCGCCCGATGCGCCCCCGGCGCGCGTCGGCGAGCGCTTCAAGCTGAGGGAAGGCTCGCTGTTGCGAGTCGGGCCCGGCCGCGAGGCCCGGCTGCGGCTCGGCCCGCTCGGCGCGGGAGATCTCCTCATCGGCACGCGCGACAACCGGCCCTTCGTGCGCGCGACCACGCCTCCGCTGCGGGCGTCGCTCTCGGGCCGCGAGCTCTACACGTCGCGCGAGCTGCAGGTGCACTCGGGAGACAGCCTCTACGTGCACCCCGGCCTCGTCCTCGAGTTCCGCGAGACGGCGCCAGCGCGCGCGACGAGGCACCAGGAGCTCGAGGCACAGCTTGGCGCGCACGACGACGACGCCACCTGGGCGGTGTACCGCGACTTTCTCGACGAGGTCGGCGATCCCCTCGGTGGGTGGCTGCGGCACGCGCCGCTGGCCGACGAGGAGGATCGCCTGCGTCAGCTCCGCGGGCTCGCCGACGCCGTGCGCGGCGGCCTGGTGCAGGTGACGTGGAGCCCGCGCGGCATGCTCACCTCGCTGACGCTCACGCGGCAGGCGGTGACGGGCGCGCCGGGGCTCGAGTGGTACCTCGCGCAGCTGGCGAAGCTCCCGGTGGCGCGGCTGCTGCCTCGTGTCTCGGTCGCGCTCTTCGCGGGCGGGCTCCCCGGGCGCTTCGACGAGAGCCCCGACGCGCAGGCCGCGCGCGTGCTCGACACCATCGCCACCTTCGACGGCGTGGCTGCGCTGCGCTCGTTGTCGCTGGGCTTCGTGAGCCAGCCGCGGGAGTGGCCCCGCGCGCACGCGGCGTGGCAGCGGCTGCGCGCGTCCGCCCTGAGGCTCGGTGACTGGAGCGGGGTGCTGGTCTCGGGCCGGCACGCGCTGCTCTCGCTCGTCGAGAGGCCGCCGGACGTCGAGGTGGTCTCGCCCGACGTGGTGCTCAACCCCGCGCGCACCGACGTCGGCACCAGCGCGAACTGCCTGGTCCGCCTCATCGGCCCCGCGCCGCAGGTCTCGTGCACGCTGTACCGGAGCACCGAGGGGCAGTGGGTGGTGTTCGACGAGAGCGCCGACCCGTTCCGTCCGGCGCACGGCCGCTTCGCGCTCCGCCTCAACGGGGCGGTCGTCAACCGCGCGGTGCTCGCGCCGGGCGACGTGCTCGAGCCCGTCGAGGGGCTCAAGCTCCGCTTCAGCTTCAGCTGAGCCTCGCCCTCAGCGCTCGTTCTCCTCCGCCTCGCGCAGCTTCGCCTCGGCCTGCTCGAGCCGCGTGGCGGCGCGCTCCATGTCCTTCTCGGCCTTCGTGAGCTGTCGCTCGAGCGAGGGCGTGGACTGGTACTCGACGCGCGCCTGGAGCTTCTCCAGCACGGCGTTGGTCTTGTCGTAGACCGCGCGCGCCCGCTCGACCTCCTTCGCGAGCGGCGCGACGACGAGGTTGGTGAGCGTGACCTCGAGGTGCCCGCCGGGCTTCGGCTTCGCCAGCGTGTGCTTCGCGGTCGACCAGCGCTCCTTCGTCACCTCGATGACGTGCTTGCGCCCCGCAGTGACGAAGAGCTGCAGCGGGGTCACGCCGACCAGGTGGCCGTCGAGCCGCACGTCTGCGCCGGCGGGCGTCGAGTCGATGGGGAAGAGGACGCCGGGCTCGAGCTGCACCTCGAGCGGCGTGTCTTCGCGCGTCACCTCGAGCTGCTTCACCTGCGGCTCGTAGCCCTCGAGGGTGACGAGCACCTCGGTCGGGCCCGGCTCGAGGGTGGCGGTCGGCCCGGGCGTCTTCGCGAGCACGAGCTGGCCGCCGACGGACACGCGGGCGCCGGGAGGCTCCGAGGTGACCACCAGGCGGCCTCCCTGCCGGAGCTCGAGCTCGACGCTGGTGCGCTCGTTGGCGTTCGGCTCGAGGATGCGCTCCTCGGTGAAGTAGCCGGCGAGCTCGAGGCGGAGCGTGTTCTTCTGCCCGGCCGCGAGCCGCGTCTCGAGCGGGGTGACGCCGCGCTCCTTGCCGTCGACGAAGACGCGTGCGCCCGCGGGGATGCTGCTCACCCGGCAGGGCGGGCGGAGGCCGAGGTTCTGCAGCTCCTCCTCGGTCGCGGGCCGGACGGGAGGCGCGGACACCACGGGCTCGTCGACGAGCTGCGCGCGCTGCGCGACACCCTGGAGCAGCGCCGGGCCGAACAGCGCGAGACCCGCGATGGCGAGCAGGCCCATCGCCTGCAGCACGGCGGACACGAGCGCGGTCCAGCGCGCGAAGGGGCGCACGCCTTCGTCACGCCAGACGAACCAGCCGAAGACGACGGGGATCCACGTCGCGCCGAGCGAGCGAAGCCAGTCGACGCCTCCGTTCCGGTAGATGACGAGCAGCAGCACCGCGTACGGCACTCCACACCCGAAGGTCCTCATGCGGGGCGGACGATGCCACGCGAGCGCGCGGAGCGGCGGACGAGTTCGAGCGAGCCGCAGTGCGCAGCAGCGCTGGCAGGTGCGGGCGTTGCACGGGCCCGGTAGGGTGGCGGCGCGTGAGGCGTCTGGCCGGCCGCTACGAGCTCCTGCAGCGCCTCGCCGAGGGCGGGATGGCCGAGGTGTGGCTGGCCACCGCGCATGGAGGCGCGGGCTTCACGCGGCGGGTCGCGGTGAAGCAGCTCTTCGCGCGCGCGGCCGACGGCGGTGCCTTCGAGCGCATGTTCCTCGACGAGGCGCGCATCACCAGCCGGCTCCACCACGCTGGCATCGTGGCGATTCTCGACTACGGCGTGGAGGACGGCCGCGCCTTCCAGGTGCTGGAGCTCGTCGACGGCTTCGACGCCGCGCGGCTCGCGCAGTGGGGCCGTGCGCAGGGGCGCCCGCTGCCGGTCGGGCTGGCGCTGCACGTCTGCGCGATGGTGGGGCACGCGCTGCACTTCGCGCACGTCGCGACCGATGACACCGGGGCGCCGCTGAACATCGTGCACCGCGACGTGAGCCCGCAGAACGTGCTGCTCTCGCGCGCGGGCGACGTGAAGCTGTCCGACTTCGGCATCGCCTTCGCGGAGGGGCGCCTCGAGAAGACGGTGGGGGGCGCGGCGCGCGGCAAGCCGGCGTACATGGCGCCCGAGCAGGCGGTGCGTGGCCCGATGGATGGGCGCACCGACGTCTTCGCGCTGGGCTGCGTGCTGCACGCGCTGCTCACAGGAGAGAGCGCGCTGAAGGACGAGAACGCGCTGGTGGATCTCCTCGCGGGCCTCGAGCTCGAGCTGTCGGCCGCCTTGCCGCTCGACGTGCGTGACGTGCTCGTGCGGGCCCTTCGCCGCAACAAGGCCGAGCGCTGGGACTCGGCCGAGGCGATGGCGCTCGCCTGCGCGCAGCTCGTCCCGAAGTACCTCGACGGTGAGCCGCGCACGACGCTGGCGGCGTGGGTGCAGGCGGTGGCGCCTGCGCGTGAGGTGAACGTCATCACTCCGGCGGTCGCCGTCAGCTCGTCACCGCCTCGTGGACGTCGCGTCGCGCTGGCCGTCATCGGCGCCGTCGTCGTCGTGGGCGGCGCGGTGGGGCTCCTGCGAGGCGACGGCGATTCGGGTCTCGGGTCGGGTGACGCGGCGCTCACGCGGGCGGTCGCCTCCACACTGACTGGCGACGGCGGGACGCGCGAGAGCGCGCCCCCGGCGGAGGCTCTCGGGCCGCTGCGCGATGATGGCTTCGGTCCCTCTCGCCGCGAAGGGGCGCCGCCGAGCTCGCCCGGTGACGCGGCGCTCGCGCGGGCGAGCGGTGCGCGCGCCGACGGAGGGACGAGCGCGCAGCCGGAGCCTCCGGCCCGTGGTGAGCGGAGGGACGGCGAAGCTCGACGACGGGTCACGACGCCAGCGTTGCCCGCGGGCGCGCCGGGCGTGTTGTCCATCGGTGGCGAGCGCTTCCTTCGGGGCGAGGTCTTCATCGACGGCGTCGCACGTGGCTATGCCCCCGGGCGCTTCGAGCTCACCGCGGGGCCTCATCGCGTCGAGGTGCAGTTGCCCACGGGCGAGCGCGTCGGGCCGCGCGAGCTGGTGGTGACGCCGCAGCACACCCAGTCCGCGCCGCTCACATGGGAAGAAGAGGCGCTCGCGCGGTGACGAGCGGGTCGGGCCATGCGTGCAGCGCCCCGCGGTTCGGACGCGGTGCTGGTGGTGATGTCGGCGGCGCGCACCTCGGACGAAGAGGCGCGAGACGTGCAGGTTCCGACGCGGTGACGAGAAGGGTAGAGGTGCGCGAATGACCTCCTGGCTGTTGCCTCTGTTGCTGCACGCGGGCGCTCCCGCGGTGACGGTGGTGCTCGAAGGGCCCGCGGCGAGCGACGCGAAGGGTGTCGTCTCGAGCCTGCAGTTGCCGGTGGAGCTGCGGCTCGCCGACAGCCCGATGGTGAGCCCGGCGGCGCCTTCGTCGACGGCGTGGAACTCGAAGCTGGCGAGCGCGCGGCGGCACTACGTCGGCGCGCGCTTCGTGGAGTGTCTCGCCGAGCTCGAGGGCGACGCCGCGGTGACCGAGCTCCTCTCGCGCGGGGAGCGCACGCTCGCGGCCCGCCTGCTGACCTGGCGCGCGGCCTGTCATACGGGCGCGAAGCAGCCCGAGCCGGCGCGCCTCGCCGCCGAGGCGCTCGCCATCCTCCGCCTGCCGATCCCCGACGACGTGGCGTCGATCACCCCCGACGTCGAGGCGCTGCTCTCGCGCCTGGCGAGCGAGGTGAACGCGCGCCCGGTGAGGCAGCTCCACGTGACGAGCACGCCGGGCGGCGCGACGGTCGACGTCGACGGACGGCCTGCAGCGTGCATCTGTCCCTGCGTGATGGAGCTCCCCGCGGGAACGCACGTGCTGCAGGTGTCGGCTGACGGCTACACCCCGTCGGCGCGCGCCGTCACTTCCGACGCCGACTTCATGCTCACGCCCGCTGAGCCGGAGCTCGCGGCGGCGCAGTGGTCGGCGCGGCGCTCGCGGGGAGAGTCGGCGGACTCCGAGGCCTCGCTGCGCCTGCTCTCGTCATCGCTGCGCGCGCCGCGGCTGGTGGTGCTGGCCTCGGAGCCGGCCACGCGGACGCTCCGCGGAGCGCTGGCCATCGACGGCGCGGTGGCCGCGCGCGCCGAGCGCGAGGGTGACGTCGAAGGCCTGCTGAGAGACCTGCTCGTGCGCGGCCAGGTCGTCGAGGAGGCGCCGCCGCTCTACAAGCGCTGGCCGTTCTGGGTGGTGGTCGGCGCGACCGCCGTCGCCGCGGGCGTCACCGCCGGGGTCGTCGTCGGCACCCGCCAGACCATCACCCGCGTGGAGCTCTCGCCATGAGGCGCCTGCTCACGCTGCTGTGCGTCGCGTCGCTGGCGGGCTGCGTCCAGACCCGCACGGTCGCGGTCTCCTTCGGCGCGAACGGCGAGGGGCTCGACGGCTTCCTGTGTGAAGACACGAGCGGGCAGAGGCTCATCAGCCGCGCGCCGCCGGGAGGCATGGTGAGCCTCGTCGTCGACTTCGTCACCCTCGGCGGCGTGCCCGGGTGCCGCACCGGCCAGCTCATGGAGTGGTGCAAGACGCACGACTGCCGCCCGCACCCGGCGAAGCGGAGCTGCGTGGAGGTGCCGCTCGAGGTGCGGGGGACCAGCCGGCCGGAGGTGCGCGCGGCGCTGCTCGAGTCCCTTCGCGCGGCGGGCGCGAAGGAGGCGGTGGCGGACGCGCCCGACGAGTTCGTGCTGGTGCGCATCGTGGGCACGACGCAGCCGTGCACGGAGGTGACGCAGAAGGACGGGGAGCTCTTCGTCGCCTTCGACCCGTCGAAGCTGCTCGGCTGCGCGTACAGCTGCCCGGTGCTCCTCGATCACGTCGAGGATGACGTGTACCTCGGCTTCGACACGCTCACCGCGAGCTGCGAGTCGGGCGTGCGGACCTGCGCGGACCGCAAGCTCCAGTGGCAGAACTGAGCCGGGCTCAGCGATAGCTCGGCGCGAGGCCGGCGGTGCGGAGCTCGCCCTCTCTCGGCGCGGGCAGCCGCTCGCCGTGCGCCGCCGCGCGGATGATGCGCGCCACCTGCGCGGCGCCGTCGGTGAAGAGCGCCGGCCCGGGCTGGAGGATGAACACGCTCTTCACCTCGTAGAGCTGGTCCTCGCGCACGGCGGTGACCCGGTCCCACCCGGGGCGGGCGACGATCTTCTCGCGCTTCGCCTTGCGCCCGCACCAGCTCGCGATGACGAGCTCCGGGTCTCTCGCCGCGACCGCCTCGGGCGTGAAGATGCGGCCCTTCGCGCCCTGCTGGCTGCGCGTCTCGGCGCACACGTCGACGCCGCCGAGCAGCTCCACGAGCTCGCTGCACCAGCGGATGCCGGAGATGAGCGGCTCGTGCCATTCCTCGAAGAAGACGCGCGGCCGTCGCGGCAGCGCGGCGTTCTCGGCCGCGAGGCGCTCGACGTTGGCCTTCAGCTCGTCGGCCAGCCGCTCGGCGTCGTGCGCGGCGCCGACCAGCGCGCCGATGACGCGCACCGCCTGGAGGATCTCCGCGAGCGAGCGCTGGTTGAAGAGGAACACCGGCACGCCGCGCTTCGCCAGCTCGGCCCCGAGCGTCGCCTGGAGGTCCGAGAAGCCCAGCACCAGGTCCGGCTTCAGCTCGAGGATCCGCTCGTAGTCGGCGTCGAGGAAGCTCGAGACCTTCGGCTTGAGGCGCGCCTCCTTCGGGCGCACGGTGAAGCCGCTGACGCCGACCACCCGCTCACCGAGGCCGAGGCGGTACAGCGTCTCGGTGGTCTCCTCGGTGAGGCAGACGATGCGGCGCGGGTACTTCGGGCCGACGAGCAGCGGGCTCACGCGCCCTCCCTCAGGCCGTGTCGCTGCAGCAGCTCGATGAGGTGCGAGCGATCCATCTTCGCGTGGCGCGCCGCGGCCGAGACGTTGCCCTTCGTGAGCGCGAGCAGCTGCTCGAGGTAGTGCTTCTCGAAGCGGGCGAGCACGTCGGCGCGGGCGTCCTTGTAGAGGCGCTCCGGGCCGGGGAACGCGGCGCCTTCCACCGGGGCGGCGTCGAGCGTCGGCGTCTCGCCCATCGCCAGCGTCGACTCGACGAGGTTGCGCAGCTCGCGCACGTTGCCCGGCCACTGGTGCGCGCGGAGCTGGGTGAGCACGTCGTTGGGGAAGAGCTGGGCGACGGTCGCCTCGCTCCCCGCCTCGCGGAGGAAGTGCGCGATGAGCAGCTCGAGGTCCTCCACGCGCGCGCGGAGCGGCGGCACGTCGAGCTTCACCACCGCGAGCCGGAAGAAGAGGTCGAGGCGGAACTGGCCGGCGTTCACCGCGGCGCGCAGGTCGCGGTGAGTGGCCGAGACGACGCGCACGTCGACCGAGAGCTCCTCGCTGCCGCCCACCCGGCGGAAGCGGCGACGCTCGAGCACCCCGAGCAGCGTGGCCTGCAGCGACGGCGGCAGCTCGCCGAGCTCGTCGAGGAAGACCGTGCCTCCGTCGGCCCGCTCGAAGGCGCCGAGGTGCCGGCGGTCGGCGCCGGTGAAGGCGCCGCGCTCGTGACCGAAGAGCTCGCTCGCCACCAGGCCGGGCGACAGCGAGCCGCAGTCGACGGTGACGAAGGGCTTCTTCGCGCGGGGCCCGCGCTCGTGCAGCGCGCGCGCGATGAGCTCCTTGCCCGTGCCCGACTCGCCGTGGAGCAGCACCGGCGTGTCGCTCCGCGCCGCCTTGTCGATGCGCGCCAGCAGCTTGCGCATCACCGGTGAGTGGCCCTTGAGCGGGCCGAGCGCGTCGTGCTCCGCGAGCTCCACGCTCTTCGTCTGCCCGGCGCCCACCTCGAGCTGCGTCTGCCCGAGCGTGAGCACCGTCCCCGGCGGCACCGCGGCCTCGCTCAGCGAGAGCCCGTGCGCCCACGTGCCGTTGGTCGAGCCGAGGTCCTTCACCAGCACCTTGTCGCCGCGGCGCGAGAGCTCGACGTGGAAGCGCGAGACCGAGGGGTCGGTCAGCCGCAGCGCGTTGCCTTCCGCGAGGCCGATGGTGATGGCGTCCGTCGCGTCGCTCAGCGCGAGGCCGAGGTCCACGCCCCCGACGACCTTCACCGACAGCGTCCTCACCGGCAGGCCCACCAGCGCGATGGGCAGCGTTCCGTCGCTCATCCCGCGGACCATATTCGCGGCCTGCCGTCGCTCCAGCGTGAAGACGGCCTGCAGGCACGAGCCGACACCTGTTGGCTCGACCCGACAGATCGCGCGCCCCGCTCGCGAGGGGAACGCCCTCGGTATGCCCCTTGCGATGAGCGCCGGGCATGAACCTGAACCGAACAGTTCTCCTGGGGCTCGTGGCAGCAGCATTGACGGCATGTCCTCCTTCGACCGGCGGTGATGACGGGGGCACCGGCGGGGGAGGCGCGGCGACGGGCGGCGGCGGCGTCACCGGTGGTGGCGGGGGGGCCACCGGTGGCGGGGGCGCGACGGGCGGCGGGGGCGCGACGGGCGGCGGAGGAGGCGAGGTCACCGGCGGCGGTGGCGGCGTGACCGGCGGCGGCGGCGGCGCGACGGGTGGAGGTGGCGGCGCGACCGGCCCGGTGCTCCGCCGCGCGAACCGCTCGACGCCGGTGCAGATCACCGGCAACGACGGGCTGGTGGCGATGGTGAACCAGGACAGCCACTCGCTCTCGCTCTTCAGCACCTCGTCGAAGACGCGCTCGGCGGTGGTCGACTTCGGCGCCGACACGATGCCGGTCTCGGTCGCCATCCACCCCGACGACAAGACGGCCTTCGTGGTGCTGCGCCGCAGCCGGCAGCTGGCGAAGGTGACGGCCATCGACACCGTCGCGCCGAGCGTCGCGGCGACGCGCGCGGCGGTGGGCAGCGAGCCCACCGGCGTGGCGCTCTCACCCTCGGGGGCGATCGCGGTGGTGGCGAACTTCGGCGAGGGCACGGTGACCTTCGTGCAGACCTCGGACATGTCGGTGCTCGGCACCACCGTCGTGGGCGGCAACCCGCGCGCGCTGGCCATCACCAACGATGGTGACGGCGACGACGCCGACGAGCGCGTGTACGTGACGCAGTTCTTCGGCGAGGCGACCGCGGAGGTCTCCGACACCGGCCGCACCGGCAAGGTGCTCGAGCTCGACCTCGCGACGCGCGCGGTGAGCGGCACCATCTCGCTGGCGCCCATCCTCGACACCGGCTTCGGCGCGCCGCTCGCCGACGGCGGCGTGGGCCCGAACGTGGCGTGCTCGCCGAACCAGCTCTTCAGCATCGCCCTCAACAACGGCAAGGGCTACGTGACGCACGTCTGCGCGGCGCCGCAGGGCCCGGTCTTCAAGTTCACCAACGTCTTCGCCGCCATCTCGGTGTTCGACCTCGCCACGCGCCAGGAGGACACCGGCGCCGCGGGCACCGTCGCGCTCTCGAAGCTCATCGCGCAGCAGGGCCCGGCGACCGCGAACCTCCTCGGTGTGCCGATCGGCATCGACTTCCGGCCGGGCACCAACGTGGCGTACGTCGCGAGCCAGGCCGGTGATGCGCTCCAGCGGGTGCACTTCCGCGGGCTGATGGACGGTCGCGGCCCGGTGGTGCTCGGCCCCGACGCGGCCTTCGCGCAGATCTCCACGCGCGGCAGCGGCGGCATCAAGGTGCCGCTCGGGGTGGTGGTCGCGCACCAGGCGAACTTCGCGTACGTCGCCAACTGGGCGGAGCGCTCGCTCTCGGTGGTCGACCTCGCGCTCCAGGCCTTCGACAGCGACCTCGCCTCGGCCGACAAGCCGGCGGCGGGCACGCGCGAGGCCCGTGAGCTCAACGGCCTCAAGTTCTTCTTCACCGGCACCGGGCGCTGGTCCGACCGCTCGGTCAACTCGTGCGGCAGCTGCCACCCCGACGGCCTGTCCGACCACCTCACGTGGCTCTTCGCCGCCGGCCCGCGCCAGTCGACGCCGCTCGACGGCACCTACGCGAAGAACGACCCGAACGACCAGCGCGTGCTGAACTGGACCGGCATCTTCGACGAGCTGCACGACTTCGAGCTCAACACGCGCGGCACGGCGGGCGGCAAGGGCGCCATCACCACCGGCGCGGTGCCCAACGACACGCCCTTCAACCTCACCACCGGCGTCTCGCTCGACGGCGGCACCGCCAACGTCACGCGCAACGACTTCCTCTCGGGCAGCACGAAGGCGGTGGTGGCCGCGGCGGCGACGCTGAAGGACTGGGACGAGCTCGACGAGTACGTGAAGAGCATCAAGCCCTACCGCCAGCCGACGACGCTCGACGCGCAGGCCGTCGCCCGCGGGCGCGCGCTCTTCCAGGCGAACAACTGCCACGCCTGCCACGGCGGCCCGAAGTGGACCGTGAGCCGGCTGCCGTACGCGCCGTCGCCCGAGAAGAACGGCTCGCTGCCCGGCGTGAACAGCCTGCCGGCCGCGGCGACGGGGCTCCGCACGCAGACCCGCTCCGCGCAGCTGCCGAACGCGTCGCTCAACACCGACACGCTGAAGGTCGACCTCGAGCGCGGCGTGACGTTCCCCGATGGCGGCGTGGGCAACGTGGGCCCGGAACGCGTGACGTGCGTCATCCGGAACGTGGGCACCTTCGTGTCCGGCTCGCCGCTCGAGCGCAAGGCCGACGGCACGCTGGCGCAGGGCATCAAGGGCTTCAACCCGCCCTCGCTCCTGTCGCTCGCCGCGGGCGCGCCGTACTTCCACCACGGGCAGGCGAAGCGCCTCGAAGACGTCTTCACCCCGGCCTTCGCGGGCCACCACCAGGCGCTGTCGGCGAACTTCCTCGTCAACGGCGGCACCACGCCCTCCGAGCAGGCGGAGATCTCCGACCTGGTGGCCTTCCTCCGCTCCATCGACGAGACGACGGCGCCGTTCCCGGTGCCGGCCAACCAGGACCTCTGCGTGAACTACTGAGGGGCGCGTCGAGCTGCAGGGCCGGGGGCCGCGGGGGAACTCGCGGCTCCCGGTGTTTCAGACCGGCTCACTCCGCCGGCAGGTAGAGGATCCACAGCGACGACGAGGTCATCTCGCCGACCGCGAAGTTGCCGTTCACCAGCTGCTCCTGCGAGAGCCAGAGGCTCTTGCCGATCCACGGCTCCTGCACGAGGAACTCGCGCTTGCCGCCGACGTCGCGCACGTCGCTGAACACCATGCAGTGGTTGGTGCTGGGGCCGGCGACGAAGGGCACGTCTTCCCCGCGCTCGAGCACTGCGGCGAGCTTCTCCAGCGCGGCGCTGCGGCTGGTGGTGTCGTTGACGTCGTGGCGCACGAAGCGGTGCCCGGTGGGGCCCGAGAGCACCTGGTCGATGGTCGTCTCCGGCCACATGCCCCAGCTGCCCATCGTGGGGCGCGCCACGGCGTTGCCGCCG
Organism: Myxococcota bacterium; assembly: GCA_049322495.1. GTDB lineage: Bacteria > Myxococcota > Myxococcia > Myxococcales > Myxococcaceae > Archangium_A. Next base: position 11,652 of record JBMORD010000234.1, read on the forward strand.
CCCGCCTCGAGGAAGCGCTTCTGCTCCGCGCCGACGGGGCCGGTGGGGTTGTCGAGCGACGCGAGCGCCTCCTCGTGCATGGCCCACGCGTAGATGGGGTCGGCCTCGGCCTTCACGATCTGAAACGAGGTGGGCACGCACGACATCGCGAAGCGCTGCATGAGCCCCTCGGCGACGTCGTCGGCGTCGAGGTCGATGACGGACGTGCGGTCGACGAGCGTCTCGCGTGCCTGGCCGCGGATGGTGTCGGCGAAGCGGGTGAGGGTGGCGAGCGCGTCCGTCGCGACGGCGGCGTCGCTCGAGGTGAGCGCCGCGGCGCGCGCGGCGACGGCCTTGTAGAGGAGCGCCTTCTCGAGCTGCGGGGCGGCAGGGCCCACGGCGTTGGTGAGCGCGAGGACCGCGTCGCGCCGCTCGGCCGGGAGCGCCACCATGGTCTTCGCCGCCGCGAGGCTCTGCTCGACGCCCAGCACGCCCTCGTACGCCGCGACGTCGTCGCCGCGCGGCTCGGCGATGCCGCGCACGAGCGCCTCGACCATCTGGGGAGACCACGGGTGCTCCGACGCGATGAGCACCCCGGCGAGCGCGTCGAGCGCGGCCTTCACCCGCGCTTCGTTGGGCGCGGTGACGGCGCCGAGCGGGTCGGCCGCGTTGGCGCGGGCGGCGTACACCTGCGCGTCGCGCGCCGCGTCGCTCACCGTCGTCGGCTTCGGCTTCTGGTCGGCAGCGAAGCTCGACTCGCCCCCGCCGCGCGGCGCAGGCTTCGGCGCGGCGCGGGGCAGCGGCTCAGCGGGGCGGGTGGAACCGGTCGTCGGCAGCGAAGGGCGCGAGGTGATGCGGGCCATGCGCCCGTTCTAGCCCGCCTTCAGCCGCCGAAGTGCCGCAGCAGCGCCCACACCGGCACCCACACCGCGACGAGCCACGTCACGAGGATGCCGGGCACCGCGGTCTTGAGCCTGGTGACGAAGCCGACGGCGTGGAGCAGCCGCCCGAGGAACAGCGCGCCGCCCGCGACGTGGAGCCACAGCGCGCTCGCGCCCGACAGCTCGAGCACCAGCAGGAGCGCGATGAGGAAGGGCGCCCACTCGACGGCGTTGCCGTGCGCGCGAATCGCGAAGAAGAGCGGCTTCGGCGCTTCGTGGTCGGCGTCGACCTTCAGCTTCACGCGCAGGCGGGTGACGTTGATGCCCAGCACCGCGATGAGCAGGCCCAGCAGCCCGCCGTAGAGCAGCGTGACGTGCGGCACCATCGCTCAGGTCCCGGGCGTCATCGTGAAGAGCCCGCGGCCGATGGCCATCACGCCGCCGAAGATGAGCAGCAGCGCCGCGCTCACGCCGATCAGCGGCAGCACCAGACCGGGCTCGGGCTTCTTCTTGTTCACCGCCGCCGACACCTGCGAGACGACCGTGGCGATGAGCATCATCACCATGTGCCCGATGAGCGCCGGGTAGTAGCGGCCCATCGCCACCAGCCCGACCCCGAGCAGCACCTGGAGGTGCAGCGTGCCGGTGAAGGCCGAGTGGAGGATGCGGTGGTGCTTCGCGAACTTCCCCTTCGAGGTGAGGCTGAAGATGAGCGCGGCGAGGTTCAGCACTCCCAGCAGGAGGACGAGGAACCGCAGACCCGAGTGGGCATGGAAGAGCGCAGTCATGGCCGGGCCTGCTAACACTGAGCCCCGTGCCGCGCCTCATTTCGAAATGTGAAGGGTGGTTGCTCCTGGCTGTCGCGCTCGCGGCGTGCACCACGACGACGCGCGCGGGCAGCAACGGCCGGGCGCCGCGCGACGTGTCGGAGCTGGTGACGCTCGAGGGCGACGCCATCGTGGTGCGCGAGTCGATCTCCTTCGCGCACGGCAGCGCGGAGCTCGAGGACAGGTCGCTCGACCTGCTCGACGCGGTGGTGGCCATCATGAAGCGCACCGAGGCCATCACCCGGCTCACCATCGAGGGGCACACCGACACCACCGGCGAGCCGGAGCTCAACCAGCCGCTGTCGGAGGCGCGCGCGGAGACGGTGCGGAAGTACCTCGAGGCCCACGGCGTCGACGCGGCGCGCCTCGATGCGAAGGGCTACGGCGCGTCGCGGCCCATCGACTCCAACGACACCGAGGCGGGCCGCGCGCGGAACCGGCGCGTGGAGTTCAAGGTGGCGCGCTGAGCACCGCGCAGATGCGGCCGATGGCGTCGAGGAGCTCGCGCTCTGGCGTCACCAGCGGCGGCATGATGCGCAGCGTCCTGCCGTGCGTGTCCTTGCAGAGTACGGCGGCTTCCGCGGCCAGCTTCACCGCCAGCGCGTGCGCCACGTCGCTCGTGAAGTCGATGGCCAGCATCAGCCCCCGCCCGCGCACGCTGGCGACGTGAGGAGCCTTCGCGAGGCCGAGCTTCAGCGCGGCCAGCGCCTGCTCGCCCAGCACCCGCGCGCGCTCCGCGAGCCCCTCGTGCTCGAGCACCTCGAGGGCGGCCACGCCGACCGCCGCGGCGAGCGGGTTGCCGCCGTAGGTCGAGCCGTGCGTGCCGGGGGTGAAGCGGTCCATCACCTCGGCCACGCCGCACACCGCGGAGATGGGGTACACGCCGCCGCTCAGCGCCTTGCCGAGCACGAGGAGGTCCGGCCGCGCGTTCCAGTGCTGCCAGGCGAAGAGCCGGCCCGTGCGCCCGAAGCCGGTCTGCACCTCGTCGAGCGCGAGCAGCACGCGGTGCCTGGTGCACGCCTCGCGCACGCGCGGCAGCCAGTCGTCGGGAGGGATGATGACGCCCGCCTCGCCCTGGATCGGCTCGACGAGCACGCCGACGGTGCGCGGGGTGAGGGCGCGCTCGAGCGCGTCGGCGTCGCCGAAGGGCACCTTCACGAAGCCGGGGGTGAAGGGCCCGTAGCCGCCGAAGCTCGACGGGTCGGTCGAGAGGCTCACCGCGGTGATGGTGCGCCCGTGGAAGTTGTTCGCCGCGACGATGATTTCCCCGTCGGGCACGCCCTTCACCTCGGCGCCCCAGCGGCGCATCGCCTTGAGCGCCGTCTCGACGCCCTCGACGCCGGTGTTCATCAGCAGCGCCTTCGGGTACCCGGTCAGCGCGCACAGCTTCTCGAGCAGCGCGCCCATCTGGTCATTGTGGAACGCGCGTGAGGTGAGCGTGAGCCGGCGCGCCTGTGTCTCGAGCGCGGCGACGATGTGCGGGTGGCAGTGGCCCTGGTTCACCGCGGAGTACGCGGACAGACAGTCGAGGTAGCGGCGGCCCTCGACGTCCCACACGAAGGCGCCCTCGCCGCGGGTGAGCACCACCGGGAGCGGGGCGTAGTTGTGCGCGCCGAAGGTGTCGGCCCGCGCGATGAGCGCCTCGGCCTGGGCCTGCGGCTCGACGGGGAGCGGCTTGCGCCGACGTGCCACCGCCTCGACGCGCTCGAGCAGCGAGGGGCCTGAGCGCTGGCGCCAGGCGTACGAGACGCGCGCGACGGGGGCGGGGAGCTCGAGGAAGCGCGAGAGCCGGGCGGGGCTCGCGTCGAGCACCAGGTCGGGCTTCGCGGCGCGCATGGTCTCGAGCAGCTCCGCGCGCTGGGCGGGCGAGTAGCCGAGCGCCGGCAGCACCGGCCCGAGGTGCGGGAACTTCGCGTACGCCGCGGCGATGGAGCCGACGGCGAAGGGCCGCGGGTCGATCAGCTCCCGCGCTCCCTCGCGCGTCGCGGCGACGAACCCTGCGCCGAAGGCCATGCCGCCGTGGGTGAGCGTCGGGCCGTCTTCGACCACCAGCACGCGCCTGCCTTCGGCGACGTCGGCGGGGGTGAGGCTCACGTCGAGCTCCGACTCGATGAGCGTGGCCTTCGGCGCGAGCTGGCGGATGTTGGCGGTGACGGTGGCGAGCGCGTCCTTCGTCGCGGCGGACACCTTGTTCAGCACCACCACGTCGGCGCGGCGGAGGTTCGTCTCGCCAGGGTACCACGAGGCCTCGTGGCCGGGCCGCAGCGCGTCGACGACGGTGATGGTGAGGTCCGCGGCGAGGAAGCTGAAGTCGTTGTTGCCGCCGTCCCACAGCACGACGTCGGCGTCCTGCTCCGCCTCGCGGAGGATGGCCTCGTAGTCGACGCCGGCCCAGATGGTGAGGCCCGCCTCGACGTACGGCTCGTACTCCTCGCGCTCTTCGATGGTGCACTCGTGGCGCGTGAGCGCGGCCTCGCTGTCGAAGCGCTGCACCCGCTGGCGCAGGAGCTTCCCGTACGGCATCGGGTGCCGCAGCACGGCGACGCGCAGCCCGCGCGCGGTGAGGTGCTTCGCGAGCGCGAGCGTCACCGGGCTCTTGCCCACGCCGGTGCGCGCCCCGGTGACGGCGATGACCGGCCGCTCGGAGTGGAGCTCGGTGTGCTTCGGGCCGAGCAGCACGAAGCTCGCGCCCGCGGCCTGCACCAGGCTGGCGGTGTGCATCACCTGCGCGTGCGAGAGGTCGCTGTACGCGAGGAAGACGAAGTCGGCGCGGTGCTCGCGGATCAGCTCCGGCAGCTCGGCCTCGAGGCGGATGGGGATGTCGGCCTCGTAGCCCGGCCCGGCGAGCTCCTTCGGGAAGGTGCGGGCGTCGATGAAGGGGATCTGCGCGGCGGTGAAGCACGCCACGCGGAAGTCGGGGTGGCTGCGGAAGAAGGTGAGGAAGTCGTGGAAGTCACGACCTGCTGCACCCATGACGATGCAGGTGTGGGCCATGGCCCGAGTCCGCTCCTCGCGCGGCGCGAGTGCAAGCGCGGGCGTCGACGAGCGCTGATGCGAGCCAGCAGCGCGTGGCTACAGGCAGACCCCGAGGCCGTTGGGCTGCCGGCGGCAGGGGCCGCTGTTGGGGCACGTGCCCTTGAGGAAGCTGCCGCTCGTGCCGCACAGCTCGTACTCCGTGCCCTGGCCGTTGGCGGCGCAGCGGAATTCCCCCGGGTGCATCGCCGGGTTGCCGTCGTCGCAGTCGGTGTCGAGGTGCGAGGTGTTCGGCGCCCCCGGGCAGCTCATCAGCATCGGCCCGGCGCCCCAGCCGTCGTTGTCGGCGTCGGCGTAGCGCGGCACCCTCGCGCCATCGTCGACGTCGCCATCGCAGTCGTCGTCCGAGTCGTTGCACACCTCGAGCGCGCCGGGGTGCACGCCCGCGACGGCGTCGTTGCAGTCGGCGCCGCGCGCCACGCCGCCGTCGGCGAGCGGGTTGCTGCACGCCGCGCTGACGAACCCGTCCCCGTCGTCGTCGATGCCGCCGAGGGTCGTCGGGTCGCAGTCTTCGTCGGTGCCGTTGCACGCTTCGGCTGCGCCCGGGTACCGGTTGGGGTTCGCGTCGTCGCAGTCGTCTCCGGCGCCCGGCACGCCGGGGCAGATGGCGAAGGCGCCGTCGTCGTCGCGGTCGGGGCCGTGGTTGGTGCAGGACTGCCGCCGCTCGTTGCAGTCGTCGACGGCGCACTCGCTGCCGTCGTCGCACGGCGGCGCGCCAGCCGTGCAGCGCTGCGCGACGCACTGTTCGGCGCCGTTGCAGAAGACGCCGTCGTCGCAGTCTGACGAGGTCTCGCAGACGCGGATGCAGCCGAGGAACGCGAAGCCACTCAGCACGAGGAGCAGGAGTCGGAGCATTCCCCCCAGCGTGCCCGGCGCACGTGCCGTGCGACTACCCGTGAAGCCGGGAGGCGAGCGCGGAGCAGCTCGCGGCGTTCCTCGCGGAACCAGGTCGACGGTGCCGCGCGACCAGGAGCACCGCATCGGTGTGCGCGAGGGGACCGCCGCGCGCGGACGTCGCCGTGAACTCGTAGCAGCGGGAGCTCCTCGAGGAACCCAGCAGGAGCAGCGCAAGCTGCGGCGCGACCTTCGGCGCGTGGTCGCCGCCGTCGAGCTCGTCGCAGCTGGCGACGTCGGGCTGCTCACGGGTGGTGAGCTCTTCGAAGAAGGTCGATAGCCCCACCAGAGCCGCGCGACTACCGGTGCAGGCGGGAGACGAGCGCCGCGAGCAGCACCTGCCCCGGCGTGCGCGAGGGGGCCTCCGGCGCGTGGACGCCGCCGTCGAACTCGTAGCAGCGGGCGACCTCGGGCTGTTCGCGGGTGGTGAACCAGTAGCGGTCGTCGGGGAGCTCCTCGAGGAACCAGTCGACGGCTCCGAGCTCGTCGGGTGGCTCGGGTGGCGCCGCGTCGTCGCTGAAGAAGAGCGCGTGCTCGTTGCGCGCGAGCGCGTCGGCGTCGGGGTAGAGCCAGAGCACGAGCAGCGGTTCCTCGGGGCTCGCGGACCACTCGATGGCCCCGCCGGTGTCGAGGCGCACGCGAAAACCACCGGTCGTCGGCGAGTCGAGCGCGCTGACGTGCGCGAGGAGGCGCTCGAGGTCGTCACCTACGGGGAAGACGTCGGTGACGAACTCGCGGAGCGCTGCCGCCGCGTCGGGTCTGGCGCAGAGCTCTTTGAAGCGCTCCCGGAGCGCGTGCTTGCGCTCGAGCTGCTCGCGATGCGCGCGGGTCTCGGCCGAGTCGAGCCAGCCGTCTGCGTGCAGCGCGGCGAGCGCGTCCTGGAAGGCCTGCTCCGCGGCTCCGTCGTCGAAGAAGGTCTGCTGCGTCTCGGCACCGCTCGCGTCGCGGCGGAAGAGCAGGCGACCGAGGCGCTGGAGCTCCACGGAGGCGCCGCCCTTCTCGACCCGGTGCTTCATGCCGGCGCGTCCAGCACGAGCCCGCCGCGCTGCGATGCCTCGAGCGTGCCGCAGGCCGCGCCGATGTCCTTGCCGCCGGAGTAGCGCCGCGCGATGGGTGCCTTGACGATCTGCAGGTGGTCGCGGAACGCCTTGAGCTCGGCTTCGTCGGGCGGCTGGTACTTGCCGGTGGGGTCGGTGACGTCGATGAGGTCGATCATCACCGGCACGCCGTCGAAGAGGTCTCGCAGCGCCTCGGCGTCTTCGCGGCCGGTGTTGAAGCCGCGGATCATCACGTAGGCCACCATCGCGCGGTTGCCGGTCTGCTTGGCGTATGCGCGGATCTCCTCGACCAGCGTGTCGAGCGGCCAGGTCTTCTCGACGGGGAGCACCACCGCGCGCTTCGCGGGGATCGCCGAGGTGACGGAGAACGCGAGGCGGTACGGCAGCTCGTCCGCGCGGTACTTGCGGATGCCCGGCACCCAGCCCGCGGTGCTGAAGGTGATGCTCTTCGCGGCGATGGCGAGGCCCGCCGGGTGGCAGAGGATGCGCGCCGCGCGCGTGGTGTTCGCGTAGTTCAGCAGTGGCTCGCCCATGCCCATGAAGACCACGCCGCGTACCGGGCGCTCTCCCTCCGCGCGGATCTGCAGGACCTGATCGACGATCTCCCAGGTCTCGAGGTTGCGCTTGAAGCCCATCTTCCCGGTCATGCAGAAGTCGCAGGCGAGGGCGCAGCCGACCTGGCTCGAGATGCACACCACGTACTTGGTGTCGAAGAGTGGAATGCGCACCGCCTCGAAGCGGCCGCCGAGCGGCGACTCGAAGAGGTACTTCACGAAGCCGTCGTCGGCCTTGCGGCGCTCGACGATCTTCAGCCGCGGGAGCTCGGAGTTCGCCAGCACCCAGTCGCGCGTCGAGGCGCGCACCTGCGGCGCCCCGCGGAGGTCGTCGAGCGACTCGGCCCCGTGACTGAAGACGGCGGCGAAGAGCTTGAGCTGCTCCACGCGGTTGGGCTCGGTGGGGGCGAGGGCCTGCACGAAGCCGTCGAAGTCGAGGTTCTTGAGGTTGACGAGAGGCGACGACACGGCCGCGGCCCGTAGCACGACGCTGGCGGGACTGTGGAGCCCCCTCCGCGCGTTGAGCGCCAGATGGACAGCGATGCTACGCAGCCCGGAATGTCCGCCGAGCGGGTCGCCTGCAAACGGTGCGGGAAGTGGATGTTCCACCTCGCGGTGTCGTGCCCGCATTGCGGCGCGCGCGCCGATGGCGCGAAGCCCGCCGCCGAGGCCGCCCCGCCGCCGAAGACGAAGCCGGAGCTCAAGCTGTCCCCCGAGGAGGCCCGGTCGCTCCTCGCCGCCTCGGCGGGCGGTCCGTCGGGGGGCGCGACCATCGGTGAGGTCGCCGCAGAGATGGTGCTGCCGCGCGCCGGCGCCGCGGAGCTCGTGCTGACGGTGCTCGCCGCGCCCTTGACGGTGGCGACGGTGGCGGTGCTCGGGTACCTGCTGGTGCGGGAGCGGCGCTCGCGGCGCGAGGGTAAGCTCGAGGGCGCGCGGACCTTCGGCGTGCCGGCGGTCGCGGCGCTCATCGCGGTGTCGCTGTGGGGTTCGGCGGTGCCCGCCTGGAGCTGGTGGCTCCTCGGCGGAGCCTTCGCCGCCTGGCTGGCGCGCGAGGTGCTCCGGGCGTCGACGAAGCGCGACCCGCTGCTCTGATCAGAGCTGCTTCGCCTGCACCTCGGGGCCGGTGAGGAAGAAGTGGCCCTTCGAGACGTGGTGGAGGCTCCGCAGCTCGTCGTCGGTGAAGTGCCACGCGCCGTTTCTCCACACGCGATCGTCAGCCCAGGCGGCGACCACCTCGACGAGGAAGAGATCGAAGTCCGTCGCGAGCGCCGGCTGTGGGATGACCTTCGCCTCGAGCCACGCGATGCAGCCCGCGACGAGCGGCGCCGCCACCTTCGCAGCCGCGGCGGTCTCGATGCCGTACGCGGCGAACTTGTCCTGCTCGCTGCCGCTGGTGGACCCGACGGTCCACGTGAGGTCGACCAGCTTCTTCGTCGGCACCTGCACCACGAGCTCACCTGATGCCTCGATGAGCTGTCGGGTGAAGGTGTCCTGCGCGATGACCACCGCGAGCTTCGGCGGCTCGAAGTCGAGCGGCATCACCCAGGCCGCGGCCATCACGTTGCGGCGCCCGTTGGCCGCGGCGGTGATGAGCGTGGTGGGGCCGTGGTTGAGCAGCTTCGATGCCTGGCGGAGCGGAACGGAGACGCGCATGCCGGGATTCTACGGAATCCGAGCGTCGGCGCGGCCCGGGGTGGAGGGTAGAGTGGCGTGATGATCCTCGCTGCGCTGCTGGTGCTCGCCGCTGCTCCTGCCGTCAGCCCGCTCAAGGGGCTCGACAAACCGAAGAAGGAGCAGCGCGGCACGCTGGGGGACAGCGAGAACACGAAGGGGAAGGTGAAGATCCACTGCGTCGACGTCGGCTCGGCGATGCTGGTGGAGATCGACGACCCCGGTCTCGTCGGCGCGCGCGACGTGTGGCTGCGCAAGAAGGTCGGCGACGCGATGCCGCCGTGCGACGCCAACGAGAGCGACGTACGCCACGTCACCGGTGTTCCCGGCTTCGGCTACGTCGCGGGTACGAAGGGCGACTTCCTCTTCGCCACGAGCGCCGACGCGTTCGGCGACCGCATGGGCCTGCGGGTGTTCGCGTTGTCGACGGGCGAGCAGGTGTACGAGGCGGAGTTCAGTCTCCAGCAGCCGGTGACGCTCACCATGGAGGGGAAGTCGCTGCTGATGCGCTTCCACCTCGCGGTCTCGGCCACCTGCGAGCCGCGCGGCGAAGAGGCGGCGGCGTGCTGGAAGGAGGTTCGCGAGGCGGCGCGGGTGCCCGAGAAGCTCGAGGTCAAGGCGCCCCCTTGCGACGAAGTGTTCAGGGGGAAGAACGCGCTGCCCGGGACGGCACTCCTCGCGCTGCCGGTGGAGGTCGACCTCGCCGCGTCGCCGCGGAAGCCGAGGCACCTGCCGGGCGCGGCGACGTGCGCCGAGTCCCCGTGATCATTCCCTCAGCGTCCAACGCGATCGCACGGCAGGCTCGATAGCGGCCCGAAACGGATTCCACGAAGGTGACCGGTTCCGGTCCGGGTCGTGGAATCCGTTTCCGGGACATGTCAGTCCCCGCGGCTATACCGACGCCTGGAGGTGAGGCGTGAAGGGGGCGGAGCTGCAGGGACTGCGGGACGCAGCGGAGTCATGGGGGCTGGTGACGAGGGCGGAGGCGCGGCGCTACCTCACGGCGCGCCAGCTCCGACGACGACGGCGGAGCGGCGTCTGGGTTGAGGTGTTCCCCTCGGTCTTCCGAGTCGTCGGCGCGCCGGTGAGCTGGCGGCAGACGCTGCAAGCGCTCCTTCGCTCGGTCGGCCCGCGCGCCGTGCTCTCGCACCGCACCGCCGCGGCCCTCCATGGTCTGCCGGGCTTCGAAGAGGGCCCGCTCGAGCTGACCGCGACGAAGAACGTGCGCCGACGCAAGGACGTACGGGTCTACCGGGTGAAGGCGATGCTCCCGAGCGAGCTGACCGAGGTCGACGACTTCGCGGTGACGTCGGTCGCGCGCACGCTGCTCGACCTCGCCGCCGAGACCGACCGGCCGACGATGCGCGCGGCGATCGACCACGCGCTGCGAAACAAGCTGACCACGGTGGAGGAACTGGAGCGGGTCGTGGCGCGCGCGAAGGGCAAGCCCGGCGTCGGCGACATGCGCGAGTTCCTCGACGAGTTCCGCGGCGCCGGCGGGCCCACCGAGAGCGAGCTCGAGCAGAAGGCGCTCGAGGTGATCGAGCAGGCCGGGCTCCCGCGGCCGCGCGTGCAGTGGCGCGTCGTCGTCGGTCGTCAGCGCAGGCGCCTCGACCTCGCCTACGCCGAGCGCCGGTTGGTGATCGAGGTCGACGGCTACGCCTACCACTCGGGCATCGACACCTTCGAGGCCGACCGGCAGCGCAACAACAGCCTCATCGCGCGCGGCTTCCGGGTGCTGCACTGGACGTGGCGCGGGATCCACGAGCGGGCCGACGAGCTGCTCGAGGAGCTCCGCGCCGCGCTCGCCCGCTGACGTCAGGCGTCCTTCACCACCAGGAGGCGTGGCTCGGTCATGTCCTCCATCGTGTAGCGCACGCCCTCGCGCCCGAGCCCGGACTCCTTCACGCCGCCGTAGGGCATGTTGTCGACGCGCCAGCTCGGCACCTCGTTGATCAACACCCCGCCCACCTCGAGCACGTCCCACGCGCGCATCGCCTGGTGCAGGTCGTTGGTGAACACCCCCGCCTGGAGCCCGAAGCGTGAGTCATTCACCTCCGCGAGCGCAGCGTCGTAGCTCGGCGCCTTCGACAGCACGGCGACCGGGCCGAAGGCCTCCTCGGTGACGAGCGGCTCGCGCCTGGGCACGTCTTCCAGCACCGTCGCCTCGAGGAGCGCGCCGCGCCGCCCCCCGCCGCACAGCACGCGGCCGCCAGCGCTCACCGCGGACTGGATCCACCCGTCGAGCCGGGCCGCTTCGCCCTCGCTGATCATCGGCCCGATGAAGGTCTGCTCGTCGCGCGGGTTGCCCGAGACCAGCGCGCGCGTGGCGGCGACGAGCTTCTCGCGCAGCGCGTCGTAGATCGCCTCGTGCGCGATGATCCGCTGCACGCTGATGCAGCTCTGCCCCGACTGGTAGAACGCGCCGAACACGAGCCGCGAGACGACATGATCGAGCCGGTCGCGCTGGTCCGCGTCGACGACGCACGCCGCGTTCCCGCCGAGCTCCAGCACCACCTTCTTCGCGCCCGCCTTCGCCTTGAGCTCCCAGCCGACCGCCGGGCTGCCGGTGAACGACAGCAGCTTGAGCCGCGGGTCGGTGGTGAAGAGGTCCGCGCCGCCACGGTGGGCGGGCAGCACGCTGAACGCGCCCTTCGGGAGGTCGGTCTCGGCGAGCACCTCGGCGATGATCAGCGCGCCGACGGGCGTGCGGCTCGCGGGCTTGAGCACCCAGGTGCAGCCGGCGGCGATGGCCGGGCCGACCTTGTGCGCCGCGAGGTTGAGCGGGAAGTTGAACGGGCTGATCAGCGAGCACGGCCCGATGGGCACGCGCTTCGTCATGCCGCGGTAGCCACGCGCGCGGGCGCTGATCTCCAGGTTGAGCACCTCGCCGCCGAGCCGGGTCGCCTCCTCGGCGCTCTCGCGGAAGGTGTCGATGAGCCGCGTCACCTCGCCGCGCGCGTCGCGGATCGGCTTGCCGGCCTCGATGCACAGGGCGAGCGCGAGCTCGTCGAAGCGCTCCTGAAAGCGTCGCACGCAGTGCATCAGCACGTCGCGCCGGGCGTACGGCGGCACCTTCGTCATCGCCGGCTGCGCGTCGTGCGCGGCCTGGATGCCGGCGTCGATCGCCTTCGCGTCGGCGAGCGCGACGCGGGTGGCGACCTCACCGGTGAACTTGTCGGTGACCTCCAGCGCCTCGTTGGCGAACACCGGCGCGCTCGCGAGGTAGTACGGGTAGTGGGGCTTCAGCATGCGCGGCATGGTGCCCGATCCACTCCCGCGCGCTACGGTGACGTGCGAGATGACCGGGAAGGTCGACATCACGGCGCCCGGGCTCCCGAAGGTCGCGGAGCCCGACACGACGCACCCCGCACTCCCCTCGGTGAAGGAGACCGTGGCCGCGCTCGAGCCCGTCGATGCGTCGCCCGTCTCGACCGCGAGCACGCTCGAGCTCGACCCGCAGGAGGACGTCATCACCGACGAGCGGCCCGTCTACCTGCCGCGCAGCGTGCGGGCGCAGAAGCTCGACCTGCTCGCGGGTGAGTCGACCGCCCGACGAGGCCGCGCGCTCCGGGTGATGAAGACCGACGGCTTCGAGGGCGCGTCGGTCGAGAACGCGCTCCCGGCGACCGAGCCGTCTCGCTCAGCGTCGACGCGCACGGCGTGGATCCTCATCGCGCTGGTCCTCGCGGCACTGGCGATCTTCCTCACGACGAAATGGCTCTGACGCGCACGACGGGGCGCGTCACTCCCGGCGACGCCGTCGTCGCGCTCGATGCCGCCGCGCCCGTTTGCGCCAGACGTCGCGGCGCTGGCGAGCGTTCTCGCGACAACTGGCTCTGACGCGCGCGAGGGCGCGTCACTCCCGGCGACGCGGCACGATGCCGTCGCGCCCGTTTGCGCCAGACGTCGCGACGCTGGCGACCTTCCTCGCGACGAAGTGGGTCGGACACGACAGGGCACGTCACTCCCGGCGACGCCGCTTGATGTGATGCCGTCGCGCCCGTTTGCGCCCGTCGCGGCGCTGGCGAGCTTCCTCGCGACGAAATGGCTCTGACGCGCACGTCAATCCGGCGACGCCGTCGTCGCGCTCGATGCCGCCGCGCCCGTTGCGCCAGTCGTCGTGGCGCTGGCGCGCTTCCTCGCGACGAAATGGCTCTGACGCGCGTCAGGGCACGTCAATCCGGCGACGCCGTCGTCGCGCTCGATGCCGCCGCACCCGTTGCGCCAGACGTCGCGGCGCTTCGCGACGAAATGGCTCTGACGCGCACGACAGGGCACGTCACTCGCGCCATCCCGTTGTCGCGCTCAATGCCGCCGCGCTCGTTTGCGCCAGAGTGCGCCGACACCGCCGTTTGCGCTGATCGTCGCTGCGAGTGCGTCGCGCGCGCGTTCGGTGGCGGGGCAAGCGGTGTTCCTTGTCTGGCGATTCCGCTGAGTGACACGTCAGGCCGCGCGCAGTTGCGCTGTCGGGGCCGGCGAGGCTTTCCCCGTGTGGTCCCCTTCGCAGCTCGATACCGTCCCGGCCCGCGTGAAGCTCCGCTTCCATTGTCTTGCCGTGACACACACCAGCGGGCGCGTGACGCTCGCTCCCCTCTCGCTCCCGCAGCTCGCGGTGCACGCGCGCACACTCGAGGAGGCGCGCTTCGAGCTGACGCTCGCGCTCGATGACCGCATCAGCCGCGCGCACCCCCGGCACCTCTGGAAGTACTGCCGGCCGGGCGAGGGCGAGCTCCAGTCGTTGCCGCTCGAGCTGCTCCCGGTTCAGCGCGGCGAGGAGCGCGTGACGTCGCCGCTCGTCGTCGACGCCCTCGAGAGCGCGGCGCACGCCGGCCACACCGAGGTGCGGCTGCTCGAGACCGAGCTGAGGTTCTGGTTCAAGGCGAAGGGCAGGGAGCTCAGCACCCAGGCGAGCGCGCTGATGACGGAGCACCTCAAGGAGCTGGCGCCCGACGCGCTGCTGCGTCTGCGCTCCGAGGGCAAGCGGGAGCTGCTCGAGCTGGAGGTCGACGTCGAGCCGCTCAAGCTCGCCGCGCTCCGCCGTGCTGAGCTCCGCCTCGACGAGCGTCCGCCTCCGCGCGGCCTCGATGGCGAGCCGGAGGTGCGCGAAGACGAGGACCAGCCGCCCGCCGAGGACGACTGGGACGACGAGCGCGCGAAGGAGAAGAAGGCGCCGAAGTCCGCGAAGAAGGTGGTGCCGACCCCGACGCTCAACCGCCTCGGCGTGAAGTGGCACCAGCTCGCGAAGGACGACGTCTTCCCGCTCACCTTCGGCCGCGAGGACCTCGTCGAGCAGGTGCGCGCGCACGTGAGCGCGAAGGACGCCGAGCCGCTGGTGCTCCTCGGTGCATCGGGTGTGGGCAAGACCGCGGTGCTCCAGGAGGTCGCGCGCCGGCTCGTCGCCGGGAGCTCTTCGGAGAAGCCGCCGCGCCCCTTCTTCCACCTCGACAGCTCGCGCCTCATCGCCGGGGAGGGCTTCTTCGGCGACTGGCAGCGGCAGACGCTCGACTCGTTCTCCGAGGCGCACGAGGCCGGGGCGCTGCTGCACCTCGGCCGGCTCGTCGACCTGCTCGACGCCGGCAAGAGCGCGCACAGCGACGACAACGTCGCCCAGTTGCTCATCCCCACGCTCGCTGCGCGCGAGGTGGCGGTGGTCGCCGAGGCGACGCCGGAGGAGTGGGCCCGCGTGCGCGACCGGAACCAGAGCTTCGCGCGCCTCTTCGCGCCGCTCACCGTCGACGAGCCGACGCCAAGCGCCGGCGCGCAGATCCTCACGCGCATTGCAGAGCACGAAGGCCGCAAGCGCGAGGTGAAGGTCGAGAGCCCCGCGCTCGACGAGGTGCGCACGCTCGTGCGCCGGTTCCGCCCGTACGGCTCTCCGCTCGGGAACTCGGTGTCCTTCCTCCGGCGCCTGCTCGACGGCGCGGCGCAGGCGAAGCAGCCGGCGCTCACGCGAAGCGAGGTGGTGCGGCGCTTCTCCATCGAGTCGGGCGTGCCGGAGGAGCTGCTGCGCGACGATCTCCCGCTCGACCCCGGCGCGGTGCGCGACTTCCTCGTCGCGCGCGTGAAGGGGCAGTCGGAGGCGGTGGCGCGCGCGGCGCAGGTCGTCTCGGTCATCAAGGCCAACCTCGCGGACCCCGCGCGCCCGGTGGCGACGCTCCTCTTCGCCGGCCCGACGGGCGTGGGAAAGACGGAGCTCACCAAGGCGCTCGCCGAGCGCGTCTTCGGCTCGAAGGACCGCATGGTGCGGCTCGACATGGGCGAGTTCTCCGGCCCCGACGCGCTCGCGCGGCTCATCGGCGACGCGGGCACCGAGGGCTTCCTCGTCACCGCGGTGCGCCGACAGCCGTTCTCGGTGGTGCTCCTCGACGAGGTCGAGAAGGCCCACCCCGTGGTGTTCGACGCGCTGCTCTCGGTGCTCGGCGAGGGGCGGCTCACCGACGGCCGCGGCCGGCTGGCGGACTTCCGCAGCTGCGTGCTGGTGATGACGTCCAACCTCGGCGCGCAGACGCACCGCCCGAAGGTGGGCTTTGGCGACGGCGCCGCGCCCGACGCGCGCGCGCACTACCTCGCGGAGATCCGCCGCTTCTTCCGCCCCGAGCTCTTCAACCGCATCGACGACGTGGTCATCTTCTCTTCGCTCGATCGCCAGAACCTCACCACCATCGTCGATCGCGAGCTGGCGAAGGTGGCGGCGCGCAGCGGCTTCGGTCGGCTCGACGTCGCGCTGAGCGTCTCGCCCGAAGCGAAGGACGCGCTCGCGACCTGGGGCCACGAGCCGAAGTACGGCGCCCGCCCGCTCAAGCGCGCGCTCGAGCGTCGCCTCGTGGTGCCCGCCGCGGCGCACCTCGCGGCGCACCGCCCGTCCGGCGCGAACCGCCTCGAGGTCTCGCTCGACGGTGACGCGCTGGCGTTCTCGCTGCACTCGCTGCCGCGCGGCGTCGACGGCGGCTCGCGCACCGAGCTGCTGCGCGTCTGCGAGAAGGCCGCCGAGCTGCGCGCGGAGATCCGCGCGTGGATCCGCTCGCCGTTGATGTCGAACCTCCGCGACGCGCTGCGGCTCTTCGAGCGCCTGTCGCGGCAGACGTCGTTCTGGGCCGATCGCGAGCTGGCCGACGAGCAGGCGCGCCGCGCGGCCATCACCCGCGAGCTCGACGAGGGCTTCGCGAAGCTGCGCACGCAGGTCGAGGCCGCCGAGGAGCTCGCCTTCGAGGCCTACGCCGCGCGCCAGAACCGGAGCGCCGAGGAGCTCCTCGCGTCGCTCGACGCCGTGCGCACCGCCTTCGAGCCGCTCACCGAGCGCCTCTTCGTGAGCCGCTTCCCGCATGTCGACGCGGCGACGCTCACCCTCGTGCCGGGCCGCAACGGGGGCCGCTGGGCGGTGTGGCTCGTCGAGGGCTACCAGGCGTGGGCGAAGTCGCGCGGGCTCCGCACCGAGGTGACCCACCTCTCGCCGAAGACGCCGGAGCAGAAGGCGCTGGACGCCCGCTCGGCCGGCCCGCGCCTGAGCCGCACCTCGGCCAACGAGCTCGAGCGCGTGCTCCAGCAGCAGGGCGTCATCGCCGCCGCGCGCCTCTACCGCGACAAGGAGAACGTCTCGCTCAAGGACGCCACCGAGTACGTGACGCGCGTGAAGGAGCGGCTCGAGGCTCCGCCGCCCGAAGACTTCGAGTGGCGAACGAACTTCCCGTACGACGGCGAGCCCTTCAACGCGCTGTGTCTGCGCGTCTTCGGCGACGCGCTGCCGCTGCTGCTCTCGGCGGAGCACGGCGCGCACCGCATCTACGCCGAGGGCGAGTCGTTCGAGGTGAAGGTGCGCTTCCAGCGAGGCAACGTGCGTGACCCCGGTCAGGGCGAGCGGCTCGAGGTCTCGATGCCCGCGGCGGAGGTGCGGCGCGTGTGGCCGATTCGCAAGGGGCAGGAGCAGGGGCTGCTCAAGGACCAGCGCACCGGCACCGAGCACCTCGTCG
Source organism: Myxococcota bacterium (assembly GCA_049322495.1). Classification (GTDB taxonomy): domain Bacteria; phylum Myxococcota; class Myxococcia; order Myxococcales; family Myxococcaceae; genus Archangium_A. The sequence continues at coordinate 28,519 of JBMORD010000234.1, forward strand.
ACGTGCGCGGCTTCCCGCTGTCGGAGATCCTCGCCGCGTACATCCGCCACGTGGTGTTCGGCTCGCAGGAGGGCGCATGGAGCTGAAGCTGCCGCTCATCGTCGAGCGCTCCGCCGGCCGCCACGTGCGCTGCTGGCTGCCGCACTGGCCGGCCATTCGCGGCGAAGGCGTGAGCCTCTCGGAGCTCAAGGACGATCTCTCGCTGATGGTGATGACCACCTTCGACGTCGAGGCGACGTCGCAGGCGTGGCGCTGGCAGATGGCGCCGCACCTGAAGCTCAAGCACGTCGCCGTCGACACCGTGGCGAAGGACCGTGAAGACGGCCGCGCGTACAAGCTGCAGGGGCGCATCGCGGTGCTGCTCGAGAAGTGGCCCGACGACGCGTTCTGGGTCGCCACGCCCACGCAGGCGCCCGAGCTGCGCTTCGCCATCGCCTCGCCCGACGACGTGAAGGCCGGCCTCGAGCGGCGCCTCGAGGAGCACTGCCTCGCGCGCCGCATCGAGACGCTCGAAGAGTGGCACGCCGAGAAGGAGCAGCGCCTCGACGTGCTGGAGGTCGACGCCGACGCGCCCACGGTGCTGCCGCGTGGCTCGGCGCCGCAGCGCAAGCGCCGCAAGCCGAGCGCGGCGAAGAAGAACGAGCCCGAGGTCGAGGCGCCCGAGACGCCAGAAGAGCGGGAGCTCCGCCGCGCGAGGGCCCGGCTCTCGGTGCGCACGCTGCGGCAGATCGGCCGCAACCTCTCGCACCAGGCGCGCGACGGAGATCTCGGCCGCGCGCAGGGCCGGGAGGGCATCGTCGAGGCGCTCGTCGACGCGCTCGAGCGGCGCACCGGCGTCGGCGTGGTGCTGGTGGGGCAGGGCGGCGTGGGCAAGACGGCCATCATCCACGAGGTGACGCGGCGCCTCGTCGCGCGGCAGACCGCCGGCGGCACGCGCCGCGACGTGTGGCGCATCGACGGCAACCAGTTCATCGCCGGCATGTCGTACGTCGGCCAGTGGGAAGCGCGCGCGCGGGAGCTGTGCACCGAGCTCATCGACACCGCCGACGTGCTCTACGTCGACGACCTCGCGACGCTGGTCTACGCGGGCCGGCACAGCAAGGGCGACACCCACGTCGCGATGTACCTCGAGCCGCACCTCGCCCGCGGCGAGCTGGCGGTCATCGCCGAGTGCACGCCCGAGCGCTTCGAGCGCGTGCGCGAGGAGGCCCCGTCGTTCGCCGCGCTGTTCGACGTGGTGCAGGTGCCGGCGATGTCGGAGCGCGAGACTCTGCCGGTGCTGCTGTCGGCGGTGCGCGAGCTCGAGGCCGAGGACGGCGGGATGATGCCGCGCCTGTCGCCCGACGTGATGGAGCTCGCCCTCTCGCTGTCGGGCCGGTTCTTCGCCCACCGCGCGTTGCCGGGCCGGGCGGTGCGGCTCGTGCACCAGGTGCTCGCGGGCGCGGGGCAGGTCGAAGGGCGCGTGCGCCGGTACCGCGCGGGGGACGTCTTCGAGGCGGTGAAGCGCGAGACCGGGTTGCCCGACTTCGTGCTCGGCGGCGCCACGCCGAAGACGCGCGCGCAGATCTTCTCGGAGCTCTCGACGCAGGTCGCCGGGCAGCCGGAGGCCATCGAGGCGGTGACCGACGCGGTGCTCGCGCTTCAGCTCTCGGTGCAGGACGTGGAGAAGCCGCTGGCGAACTACCTCTTCGTCGGCCCCACCGGCGTCGGCAAGACCGAGACCGCGCGCGCGCTGGCGCGCTACCTCTTCGGCTCGTCGGAGCGGATGGTGCGCTTCGACATGTCGGAGTTCGCCAACCCGTACTCCATCATGCGGCTGATCGGCGTGCCCGGCGGGCCCGATGGCGAGCTCGTGACCGCGCTGCGCACTCAGCCGTTCTGCGTGGTGCTGTTCGATGAGATCGAGAAGGCGCACCCGCGGGTGTTCGACGCGCTGCTGCAGTTCCTCGGCGAGGGGCGGCTCACCGACGCGACGGGCCTCACCGCCGACGGCCGCAACTGCGTGGTGGTGATGACCAGCAACCTCGGCGTGCGCGAGGCGGCGAGCCAGGCGGGCTTCGGCCGCGGAGACCCCGAGGGCGCCGCGCAGCACTACCTCGCCGCGGCGCGCGCCTTCTTCCGCCCCGAGCTGTTCAACCGGCTCGACCGCGTGGTGCCCTTCCGCTCGCTCGACAAGAAGGCGCTGCGGGTGGTCGTCGAGCATGCGCTCGGGGAGCTGCTCGGCCGTCGCGGCCTGCAGCGCGGCAACGTGCTGGTCGACGTCGAGCCGGAGCTCCTCGAGCTGCTGGTCGATCAGGCGTTCGACCCGCGCTACGGCGCACGGCCGCTCAAGCGCGCCCTCGAGCGGAACCTCGCCGTGCCGCTCGCGCACCACCTGCTGCGCCGGGAACTCGACGAGCTCGCGCTGGTGGAGTTGCTCCGCCGCGGCGACGAGCCGCAGCTCTCGGTGCGCCTGCTCGCGCCCGCGCCGCGGGTGCCGGTGAGCAGGGTCGAGGAGTGGACGCTGCCGCGCCTGCGCGTCGCGGCGCGGGAGGCCTTCGAGCGCGTCACCGGGCTGCTCGGCTCGCCGGCGGCGCGGCGGCTGCGCTCGCTGCGGCGCGCTGCGCTCGAGGAGAAGCGCGAGGTGCCGGTGGCGGCGAGCATCCTCGACGGGCTGGAGGCGCTCTCGGCCCGCCTCGAGGAGCTCACCGAGGGCACGCTCGAGCCCGCGCAGTACGACGAGCAGGTGCGCGGCCTGGGGAAGAACCCCTCGTCGATGTGGCGCACGGCGCGGTTCGGCCTGCGCGCGCGGCCGAGCGTCGAGGGCGTGGTGTACGCGGTCAACGTCGACGCGGTGGTGAGCGTGGGCACGCCGCAGCTCTCGCTCGCGCTCGACGAGCTCACGCTGCTCGCGCACCAGCTCGAGGCGTCGGGGCGCGACGAGACGGTGACGCTGCTCATCGAGGTGGTCGGCCCGCCCGCGCCCGAGGCGGTGGCGAAGTTCTCGGCGTGGCTGCCGCCGCTGGGCCACCTGCTCCTCGGCGAAGACGCGACCGGGCGCTGGGAAGAGCCGACGGACGCCTCGCGCCGCCGCGCCGCGGTGTTCCACGGGCCGGGCGTGCGCGCGATGGTCGCGCCGTGGTTCGGCTACGCGCGCGTCGAGGTGGCGGGCGAGCACGGCTTGCCGCGCCGCGCGCTGGTGCGCTGCGTGCCGCTCGAGGGCGGTGACGGCAGCCCGCAGGGCGCCCGCGCCGCGCTCGCCGCGTGGGACGAGCAGGTGAAGGCCGAGCGCGAGGCGCGCCGCCGCGGCGGGCTGCCGGGCGCAGACCCCTGGCCGCGGGTGGTGGTCGACCAACGGCGCTTCGTCGCGACGGGTCTCGAGGTCGAGCGCCCGAGCGAGCACCTCGCCGCGTGTCTGCGCGCAGGAGGCCGGTGATGGAGAGCCGCACGTTCAACGTCTTCGTCCGCCGCTTCCCTCAGGTAGGGTACTCGGCGCACATCCTCGGCGCGCCGCACCTCGCCTCGTTCGGCGAGTCGATGACCGAGGTGTACGACGACCTGTCCATCGTCTGCGGGCGCCTGCTCGATCGCGGGGAGCTCCGCGAGGTGAGCGCGCTCGGCTCGTTCACGCTGCGGCGGGTCGACCTCCCCATCCGCGCGCTCCAGCGTGGGCGCCTGCTCACCGTGCCGATGCGCTTCTCGGTGCTGGTGCGCACCGAGGAGACGAAGGGCAAGACGCCGAAGAAGGGCCCGGTGCGCCTCGTGGTGCCGCGGCTCGACCTCGAGCACGTGCTGGACGACGTCGCCGACTTCGACGGCTTCGTGGAGGAGATCATCCGCCACGAGCTCCACCTCGCGCCGCTCGAGCGGCTCCTGGAGGTCAGCTACGTCGGCGAGGAGTCGGTGCGCACGCTCACCGTGTCCACCCGCTACAGCGCGCGCGCCGAGGCGCGGAAGAAGCGCGACGAGGGCACGAAGCCGCGCCGCCAGCCGCTGCCGCCCGGACTGGACGAGGCGTGCCGGCGGCTGGCCGACGAGCGCGAGGCCGGCACCGTGGAGCGCGCGTTCCAGCGCGACGTCGACGTCGACCTGCTCGCCGAGACCCTCACCGGCCACTCGCGCGGCAGCGTGTTGCTCGTCGGCCCGCAGCTCGTCGGCAAGACGGCGCTGCTGCACGAGCTGGTGCACCGCGTGGCGGCCGCCCCGAAGGACTCGCCGCTCCACGGGCTCGAGCTCTACTCGACCAGCGGCTCGCGCATCGTCGCGGGCATGCGCTACCTCGGCGAGTGGCAGGACCGGGTGAAGCGCATGACGTCGTCGCTGCGCACGCGCCGGGCGGTGCTCCACCTCGACTCGCTGGGCGAGCTGCTGTCGACGGGCGCCTCGCGCGACGACTCGGGGCTCGACATCGCGCGCCAGTTCCTGCCCTTCATCGAGGCCGGGGAGGTGCGCGTGGTGCTCGAGGCGACGCCCGAAGACGTGGCGCGCGCCGAGCGCACCCACGGCCCCTTCCTCCGCGCGCTCCGCACCCAGGTCGTGCGGCCGCTGCCGCCGGCGCAGGCCCGCCTCGCGCTGGTGTCGTCGGGCAAGCGCGTGGCGCGCCAGCGGCGGGTCACCATCGAAGACTCGGCCTTCGAGCGCGCCATCGACCTCGTGGAGCGCTTCGGCGAGGCGGGCGGTGTCCCCGGCGCGGCGGTGGAGCTGCTCCGCGCCGCGACGCGGCCGCCGCCGGGCGGGAAGCTCGTCAGCGTCGACGGCGACGCGGTGACGCGCGCCTTCATCGCCCGCACCGGCTACCCGCGGGAGATCATCGACCCGTCCATCCGCCTCGACCCGGAGGCGGTGCTGGCGAAGCTGCGCGAGCGCGTCGTCGGCCAGGACGAGGCGACGCTGCTCCTGCGCAACCTCATCGTCACGCTCAAGACCGGTCTGTGCGACCCCTCGCGGCCGCTGGGCGCGTACCTCCTGCTCGGGCCGACCGGCGTGGGCAAGACCGAGTCGGCGCTCTCGCTCGCGGCGTACCTCTTCGGTGACGACAAGCGCCTCACCCGCTTCGACATGGCGGAGTACGCCGCGCCGGGCAGCGCCGCGCGCCTCGTCGCCACCGGCGCCGCGCAGGGCTCGCTGACCGCGAAGGTGCGCGAGCAGCCGTTCGGCGTGGTGCTGCTCGATGAGATCGAGAAGGCCGACCCGGGCGTGCACGACCTCCTGCTGCAGCTCCTCGGCGAGGGGCGGCTCACCGACGCGAGCGGACGCACGGTGAGCTTCCGCAACACGGTGGTGCTGCTCACCTCGAACCTCGGCGCCGAGTCGTCGGGCCGCTCGCTCGGCTTCGGCGATGGGCGCGCCGACTACCGGGCCCACTACCTCGCCGCGGCGTCGCAGTTCTTCCGGCCGGAGCTCGTCAACCGGCTCGACCAGCTCGTCGCGTACCACCCGCTGTCGCCCGCAGACATCCGTCTCATCGCGGAGCGGGTGCTGGCGAAGGCACTCTCGCGCGAGGGGCTGGTGCGCCGTGGGGTGACGGTGCGCTACGGGCCCGAGGTGGTGGAGCGCGTCGCCGCGCTGGGCTTCGACCCGCGCTACGGGGCGCGGCCGCTCAAGCGCGCCGTCGAGCAGCACGTGGTGTCGGCGGTGGCCGCGCTGGTCGCCGACGCCGGCGCGGAGCGTCTCGAGACGCTGGAACTTTCCGTCGACACGGATGGGCGCATCTCCGCGAGGCGGAAGTGACTCATTGTCGCGGCCGTCGCTCGTGAGCGACGCTGGCGCGGCCGTGTCGGAGAAGCTGTGGTTCCAGCACTCGATTGAAGGGCTCCTCCGCGGGCTCACCGGGCGCGTCACGCCGCAGCTCACCGCGCGGCTGCTCGAGGTCGGCATCGACGCGAAGAAGCTCCTGCCGGGCTACGGCCGCGACGTGGTGCGCGACGCGGTGCGCGCCATCGCCGCGGAGGTCTTCCCGTCGTTGCCGCCCGAGCAGGCGGAGCGCGAGACGGGGAAGCTCTTCATCCAGGGCTATGGCCGCACGCTCGTCGGCGCGAGCATGTTGCAGCTCATGCGCATCATCGGGCCGCGCATGACGCTCGAGCGCATGCAGCGGAACTTCCGCACCGGCACCAACTTCGTCGAGACGCGCTTCACCTCGCTCGGGGCGCGCGCCGCCGAGCTCTGGTTCAACGACCACAGCGGTGTGCCGGAGTTCATCGCCGGCATCATCGAGGGCGGGGCCGCGCACACCGGCGCGAAGGGCGCCCGGGTGACGATCAGCGCGCGCGACGAGGTGAGCTGCACGTTGCGCGTCGACTGGGAAGAGTAGTCACGCCGCGGCCGCGACCAGGCGATCGAGCTCCGCATCGCGCGACAGCACCTCGAAGCTGACGCCGACCGCCCGCAGCGCCAGCGCCGCCGCGCGCGCCGAGAGCGTGATGAAGACGCCGGTGGTCGCCACCGCGACGTGCTCGATGCGGTGGCGCTCGCTCAGCACCACCTCGAGCCAGTCCTGCCGCACGTCGGCGTCGAAGCCCTTCATCGCGCGCACGTCGAGGTACACCGTGCAGCGCTCGGCACGTTTCGCCGCCTCGCGCGCGAAGGCCGGGAAGGCCGCGCCGACCGCCGTGGTGAGGTGACCCTCGACCCGCACCAGGAGATGACCCGGCCGCAGCTCCTGGACCTCCAGCGCGCCCCGCTCGTCGCTCCGTCTCATGAGGCGAGGTGTTGCAGCCCGTGCGCCATCTCGAGACGGCGGTTGTTGCCGAGTCACTCGCGTTCGCAGCCCGCCGCCGAGAGCAGGTCGCACGGCGTGCGAAGGAACGTGGTGAGCGCGTTGTCGTGGAGCAGTCCGTCGGGCGACACGCAGTGATTGAAGCTCCCGCTCGCGACGGGGCCGTACAGCGCGCACACCGGCTCGTGGGTGGCGTCGCCCTGGCAGACGCCGGCGTACGCCGAGACGCACTGATCGGTGCTGAGCGTGCACAGCCGCGCGGTCCGGTAGGCCAGCTCGTCGAACCACTGCGCGTCCTCGCAGGAGTAGGCGTTGGGGAAGACGACGGGGCCGTTGATGGAGGTCTGGAAGAAGGGCGTGCCGTCCTGCAGCCAGCTCAGCTTCACGCTTCGACCGAGCGGGCCGCGGAAGAGCGTGCCGAAGAAGGCGCCTTCGCGCACCTTGAAGGCCTCGGCCTCCGTCGCCCAGCCGTGTGGGGCCGGGCTCCAGTGCCCGACGGTCATGGTGCCGCGCGGCGCGCCGCCCGCCGGGACCCGGTAGTCGCGCTGCATGACGATGTACTGGCCGCTCGCAGGGCAGGTGAAGCGCACCTCGGGGCGCCAGGTGCCGCAGGCGCCGTCGGACTGCCCGAGAAAGCCGGGCGGGACCGTGCCGGAGGTCGGCCCGAGACAGGGGCCGACGCCCTCGCAGACCCGCAGCACCTTGTCGCTGCCGGGCGTCATCGACCCGAGCGGGATGCCCCCGCAGCTCGAGCCGGCGCCGACGCGGACCTCGCTGCCCGGCTGGCAGGAGAAGACCTTCGCGAGGCCGGCGCTCTCGGCGGTGGCGTCATCGACCGGCTGCCAGCCACAGTTCCACGCGACGCCCGAGCTGTCGGTGGCACACGGCTGCAGCGCCTCATGCAGCGCGCCCGTCGACGTGAAGGGGTACGGGCGCAGGCTCGGCGCCGCTTCCAGCGCGCCGTCGACCCCGCGCATCGACACCGGCACGTGCGCGTGGGCCGCGTTCGAGAGCCCGAGGAGACACGCGGTGACGCGCTCCTGGCAGTCGAGGTTGGCGTCGATGCCTTCCGACGCCCAGTCGCGGCACAGCCCGAGCTGCCCGCGGAAGGTCTGGCCTGCCACGACGACCGCCGGGTCGCTCGGCGCGAGCGCGCAGCGCACGAGGTAGCGCAGCACGGTCGCGGCGCGCGCGTCGTACTTCACCGCGGCGAGCGTCCCCGAGAACGAGGCAGACGCGAGCGGCGCGGAGATCAGCTGCTGCCGGTTCGCCTCGTCGTTGAGCAGGTAGTTCTCACCGAGCACCTCGGGCGGCAGGCCGTTCATGATGATGATGCCGTCGTCGTCGATTCGGAGGGCCTCCGCGCGGCGGGCGAGGGGCTCCGCTTCGCCGAGCGCGCCCACGTCGGGCCCACAGGCGGTGCAGATGAGAGCTGCGAGAACGAAGCGAGGCATCGGCGGGACTCCCGGCAGGGTGGAGGCGCCCCGAGAGCGAGCCCCGTGCCAGCGCGAAGCGCGCGAAACCTCAGCCCGCTGCGCTGCGAGGCTGGTGACGCGTGCTCCACACTGTCACCCCGCAGGTTACGGAAGCACCGTGGCTCAGCTGCCCGAGGCCGGCCTGCGCCCGCTGATCAGGAAGTGCGGCCCGTTGCCGACGCGCTCCTCGGTGCCCGCCTCGACGGCGGCGGCGAGCTGGCGGAGCGATGCCCGCGCGAGCGACCACAGCCGCTCGAACTCCGCCGCGTCGCCACCGCCCGCGAAGAAGAAGCGCGTCGTGTCCTCGCGGCTCCAGTTCCAGAAGTCGCGCGAGGCCTGGTCGAGCAGCTCGGCCTTCATCGCGCGCGCCGCGGGCGTCTCGTACGGCGGGAGGAACGGGCTCGCCTGGTCCGACATGAAGACCTGCACGTCTTCGAGACCGAGCCGGCGGAACATCCCGGGCACCAGCTCGCCCACGGAGTTGTTCCCTTCGCCGAGCGCTTCCTTGCCGCGCTCACAGATGAACTGGAGCCTCGCCAGCGCGAGCACCTCGTCGATCGGCGCGTGGAAGCGCGTCTTGCCCAGCAGGAGCGTCGCCGCGAGGTTCTGCGGCTCGGCCACCACGAGGAGCCCGCCCGGCCGCAGCACGCGCACCATGCCCGCGAGGGCCTCCTCCGGGCGCGCGAGGTGGATCAGCACCGTCTGGCAGGTGACGACGTCGAACGACGCGTCGGGGAACTCGAGCCGGGTGGCGTCACCGCGCTGCCAGGTGGTGCGCGCGCCGAGGCCGAGCCGCTCCGCCGTCTCGCGCGCCCTCTCGACCCAGCGCGGCTCGCGATCGACGCCGACCAGCGTCGCGCGCGGCGGGAGCAGCGAGAGGAGCAGCCGCGCCCAGTGGCCGACGCCGCAGCCGACGTCGAGCACCCGCGGCGCCTCATCGGTCAGGCCCCAGCGTCGCGCCATCAGCTCGAGGAAGTCGCGGTTCCACCAGAAGTCGCGCGTGTCGCCGAAGTACTCGGCAGAGTGGAGGAGTCGTTCGTCGCTCATGCGGCCCACCGATGGTCGTCGCGCGGCCGTCCTGACTCAGCCCAGGTGCTCGAGCGCGCGGTCGACGGTGAGGAGGAAGGCGCGGATGGACTTGTCGAGCGCCGGCAGCGGCGTGTCCTCGATGCGGGTGTGCGAGATGCCGGGGCTGCTCTGCGCGAAGACCATCGCGGTGGGCACGATGCCCGCCATCTCCGACGCGTCGTGGAGCGGCCCGGAGGGGATCTCCGGCACCGTGCCGCCGCAGACCTCCTTGATCGACTTCTTCGCGAAGCCCATCAGCGTCTCGTCGAAGGGTCGCGGGGTGATGTGGAGCAGCGGGCTCCAGTCGACGCTCACCTTGTGGCGCTTCGCCGCCTGCTGCGACGCCTTCTTCGCCTCGGCGAGCATCTTCTGCAGCACCTTGCCGTCGAGCGCGCGGAGGTCGATGGAGATCTCCGTCGAGCCGGGCACCGCGGTGACGAAGTTCGGCTCGACCTTCACCACGCCGCACGTCGCCACCACGCGGGTGCGCGGCGTCTTGCCGGAGTACTTCACGCTGATGTCGCGGCAGGCGAGGGCGAACTCCGCGGCGGCGAGGAACGCGTCCTTCCGGAGGTGGATCGGCGCGGCGCCGGAGTGCGCGGCCTGGCCCACGAAGCGGAGGTTGTGGCGCTCGACGCCCATCGTGCCCAGCACCACCGCGGTGGGCTTCTTCATCGCCTCGAGCACCGGCCCCTGCTCGATGTGGAGCTCGAGGTACGCCTGCACGTCGAGATCCTCGAAGTACTTCCGCGCGCTGGCCATGGTGGCGAGCTGCACGCCGTTCTCCGCGAGCGCGTCGGGGAGCTTCACGCCGTTGCGGTCGACGAGGTGGGCGAGCTCCTTGTGCGCGTCGAGCGTGCCCGCCGAGGCCGCGGAGCCGCAGAGGCTGCGCCCGAAGCGCGCGCCCTCTTCATCGGCCCAGTCGACGAGCCGCACCGTGACCTTCGGCTTGCCGCGCGCCTTCACCCGGCGCAGCACCTCGAGGCCCGCGATGACGCCCAGGCAGCCGTCGAGCCAGCCGCCGCTCGGCACCGAGTCGAGGTGGCTGCCGATGACGAGGCTGTCGTTCGTCTCGCCGGGGAGATGCGCCCAGAGGTTGCCCGCGCCGTCGCGCTCGGTCTCGAGGCCGAGCTCCCGCTTCAGCTTCTGCTGGTACCACTCGCGCGTCTTGCGCCACACCGGGCCCCACGCGACCCGCTGCGCGCCGCCCTGCTCGTCGGAGGTGAGGGCGCGGAGCTCCTGGAGGTCGGCGATGACGCGGCTCGAGTCGGGTCTGGTCATGCGCGGAAGATGGCAGATGGAGCCGCCCGTTCAACGCGCGCGTATGGCGCGGCGCAGCATCATCTCGACGAGGATCCGGCTCGCGAGGAACACCGGCAGCACCACGTACCAGCGGCCGAACTGTCGCGTGAGCGCGAGCACGCCGATGGAGGCGAAAAGCGCCGCGAGGTGGCCGTTCCGCGCCGCGGCGCGCACAGCGGGCGTCACGTCGACCGGCGCGTCGAGCTCGAGCTCACGCCGGGCGTCTCGCGCCGCGAGGAAGAAGTACGCCGCGCCGGCGGCGCAGAGGCTCGCGATCAGCACCGGTCTCATGCGGAGCACCTTCGCACGGAAACGACGCCCTCTGGGCTGGAGCACGACGCGTCCACGCGCGTGTCTCGCGCAGCTCAGCTCCTCGAGGAGCGTCTCGTGGTGCCCGACAGCAGGGACGTCTCGGACGGGAACCTGGCAGGTGTCGAGCGGCGTCGTCTTCGCGCGTCCAGCGACCGACCCTCTCGAACTCGACGTCGAACGCATGAGGGACACCGAGACGGACGCCACCTCCTGCGCGCCGAGAGACCACGGCCCGCAGGTCGGCGCGCTGGGAACACGGGTCGCGTGCCCTCGACGTCTTCCTCCAGCGTCCGGGAGACCTCGACGACGACAACCGCCCGTCCGTGGCGTGGGTCGGCGAGGTCGGTGCGCAGGTCCTTCTGGCGTGTCAGCCCGTCGAAGGAGCTGCGTTGATCAGCCGTTTCGGCGCGAGCGCGCGAGCACGACCCCCAGCAGCGCGAGCGCGAGGGAGCCTTCGCCGCCCGCGGTGCAGCCGCAGCCGCTCTGACCGCCGAGCTTGCCGCCGCCACCGCCAGCGCCCGCGTCCGTCTCTCCCGCACCGCCATCGGACGACTCTCCGGCGTCGCTCCCCGAGCCGCCGCCGGCAGCCGAGCCACCGCCACCGCCGGTCATGGCGCCACCGCCGCCGCCGGTCATGGCGCCACCACCACCGCCGGTCATGGCGCCACCACCACCGCCGGTCATCGAGCCACCGCCACCGCCGGTCATGGCGCCACCGCCACCGCCGGTCATCGAGCCTCCGCCACCGCCGGTCATCGAGCCGCCGCCACCGCCGGTCATCGAGCCGCCGCCACCGCCGGTCATCGAGCCACCGCCCCAGGACACGTTGATGGCCTGCGAGGCGAGCTCGATGCAGCCGCCGCCCGGCACGGCCTCGTCGAAGTCGAAGTCCCACTCGACGAGGCGCAGGTTGCTGACGGAGCCGACGAACGTGCCGGCGTCGGCGCGGTCCGCGGCGGTCACCGACGTCGAGCCCGATTGCGCGAGGAAGAACCTCGTGCAGCCGAGCATCGGGTCGCAGCCCGTGCCGATCCACGTGCAGATCTGACAGCCGGCGTAGGTGGTGGTCGCCGAGTAGGTCTCGGTCGCCGGCAGGGTGAGGCCGGCACCGCCGAAGTACGCCTCGACGCTGAGGAGATCGCCCTCACCACCGTCTGGCGGCTCGGCGTGCAGCTCGGCCCACGAGGTCGGCGCGGTGTAGCCGCCCACGGTGCGCGTGGTGGGCCACGTCGCGTACGTCACGCAGCCGGCGTCGGGATCCATCGCCGTGGTGCAGTCGACGACGGCCGCGCTCGAGTTCTGGGGCGTCGGCGCGGCGACGAAGAAGTCAGCCGAGTTGTCGTCGGTCTCGCGGCAGCCCTGGAGGCGACGCTGCACCGAGGTGGTGGCCGACGGCGCAGCGGTGTGCGTGCCCTCGGAGCAGTTGGCGGTCGCGCCGTACCCGACGAGGTCGACCCAGCTCGTCGAGGCGGGGCACGCGGTGCTGAGCCCGGTGGTCGAGCTCACCAGCGCCACCTTGCCCGCCGTGGCGCTCATCGAGCTGCCGCCGCTCGCGTCGTGCGTGGGCAGCGCCAGGCCGGCGCCGCTCGCCGAGCCCGCCATGCGCACCAGCAGGTGCTGCCCCGGCTGCAGCAGGCCGAAGTTCCCGAGCGAGGTGACCTGCCAGCCGCCGCCCGTGTCGCTCGCGTACTGCACCGACCAGTTCGACACGTCGACCGCCGTCGTGCCGCGGTTGAGCAGCTCGACGAAGTCGTAGCGGTACGCCGCGCCGCTCGCCTGGCCGCCGCCGAACACCTCGCTGATCACCACGTTCGCCGAGAGCGCGTCCTTCCTCGCGGGGCCGCGGAACTCGCGGGGCTCGGCGTTGGTGCAGGCGAAGACGAAGAACGAGGAGAACAGGCCGAGGAGGACACGCTTCATGGGCGCGCCACATAGCGCACGGCGCGGGCTAACCTCCACCGCATGAGGCTGCGTTCAGTCCTTCCATCGCTCGCGCTGATGCTCGTCGCCTGTGGCAGCCCTCCATCGCCCGACGCAGGCGTGGACGCGGGGACGGTGTACGTTCCCACCCAGTCCCGGCTGCTTGGCCTCAACGACGTGACGTGGCTCCTGCCGCTCGAGGCGCTCGACGCGGGCTCTCCCTTCCCGTCGCCGACCTCGATGATCCCCTTCGCGAGCTTCACGCGCCTGACGACCGCGCCGCCCGTGGTGCGCACCGAGCTGGCGCGCCTGCGGGTGGTCGGCCTCCGCTTCGACATCTGCGACCGCGCGCTGCCGGTGCCGTGCGACGAGCACGCCGACGGGGTGTTCCGCCTCGTGCTCCAGCCAGTCTTCGCGCAGCCGCCGCAGGTGGAGGACGTCGCGTTCCACGCCTTCTTCCCCGTGCCGCGCGCGGAGGTGCCGCAGGTGGTCGACGAGCTCCGCGCCCTCGCCGCGCTGCAGGACGTGCCGCGGGGCAGCGCGCTCGCGGTCAACACCGCGTTCAGCACGAGCCCCGAGTACCGCGCGAAGCTGGGGGCGCTCGTCAGCCGCTACGCGAGCAGCGCGAGGCTGTTTCGCATGACGCTCTTCGGTCAGGAGACCGAGCACGCCGCCATCGTGTGGGTCTTCCGCGGCGAGGAGCTGCAGGCAGGGGCGCTCCAGCCCATCACCATCCCGGGCATCGACGCGGGCGCGCAGGAGGTGCTGCTCTTCGCCGGCGACTCGTTCATGGTGACGCCGCTCGTCGACGAGCCGGCTGGCTTCGCGCGCGCGGCGATGGAGACCAGCTTCCGCAACTCCACGCCCGCTGAGCAGCGCGAGTCGGTGCAGGGGCTGCTCGCCATCGACAACCCGACCCGACACACCTCGAACACCGTGCAGTGCGCGACCTGCCACATGACGACCAGCATCACGCCGCCGCGCGCCGCCGACGCGGGCCTCGACGTCACCACCTTCGCCGAGCGCTACACGTCGTCGCTCTTCGACCTCTCGCCGCTCGGCAACCCGGCGACCAGAAACCGCACCATGCGCGCGCTCGGCTACTTCAACGACGTGCCGCTGGTCTCGGTGCGGGTGGTGAGCGAGACGGCGAACGTGCTCGGCGAGCTCGAGGTGCGCTACCCCGCGGCGCCGTGAGTCGACGGTGAACGTGCTGGCGCGCTCGAGGGGAGCCCCTCCGCTCCGCCGGAGTTGCTCGGCGCTGATCAGCTGCCGGTCGCCGAGGCGCTCGGTCGAGAAGTCGTGGAAGACGTAGAAGCCGAGCACCGCCTTCTCGAGCTGGCGGCAGGCGTCGGCGCCCGCTGCGCGAGCCCGCCGAGATGCGTGCGGTGCGTCGGCACTCTGCGCCCTCGCTGCGCGATGACCCCCGGCGGGTGCGGCGCTCGCCGCGCTTGAACGCGCCGGGAGCGTTCGGCGCTGGTGTGTTCGACGGGCGGTGCTCGCAAGTCCCGCGCGACCTTCCTCGGCGGGTTGAAGGCGGCGCATCCCCGCGTGCGCCGTCATCTCGGTGCGGGTGCCGAACCGACGTCAGTGGCACATGTTGCAGCCGATGACGTTGTGCGCCGCGCTCTTGGAGCTCGCGCCCGTGATGCCCGGGTTGTTGGGCCGGTGGCGGAAGGTCCACACGTTGGTGGTCGCGGTCGTCGTCGAGTACTGGTGGCACGAGCCGCAGCGCGAGAGGTTCGCTGCGGTGTGCGCGGCGGTGAACGAGTCGCCATCGAAGGTGCCCGTCACGTTGCGCGTCTGGCTGAACTGGTGCCCGCCCGTCGTGGTGGGGAAGGTGAGCGCCGGCGTGTTGGTGAGCGTGGTGTAGAGCTGGCCGGTGAAGACGTGGCAGTTCGCGCAGCCGTTGCCCGCGTTCGCGGTGGCGTTGGTGTGCGCGTACTTGAGGTTGGTCACCGTGTCCTTGAAGCCGGCGAAGTTGATGTGACACGAGGTGCAGCTGTTGCCGTTGCTGATGCCGCCGTAGTGCGACGCGGCGGGCACGGTGAGGTGCTTGCTCGAGCTCCCGTTCTGGCCGTGGCAGGTGTTGCAGTCGAGCATGCTGCCGGCGGTGGGGCCGCTCGAGGCGTGCGCGCCGGTCGCTCCGAGCCAGTTCGGCGTGGTGGGGCTGGTGCCGGGCCACGAGTGGCAGGAGCTGCAGTCGGTCGCCGAGGTCGCGGTGTAGGCCGAGTGGTCCTGCTGCGTGTACGACGGCCCGGGCTTCACGTTGAGGTGACAGTTGCTGCACCGCCCGGTGGTGCCGTTGATGACGAGCGGGTTCGCCGCGGTGAACTTGCGGTGGAACGAGGCGACCGACCACTCCTTGCCCTGCACGCCCGCGGCCGTCGAGGGGCCGATCTGCGTGTGGCAGAAGTTGCAGTCCATGCGGGTGACGTTCGAGTCGGCGTGGCTGATCTGATCCTTCGTGCCGGGCGACGCGCTCGAGGTGGTGACGGTGACCGTGTCGGTGAGCCCGGCCGGCATGTTGTTGTTGGTGCCCGGGGTGGAGCCGCGCCCGTTGGTGAGGCCGTGGCACTTCGCGCAGGTCGTCACGCCGCTCACCTTCGCGTGGTACGGCGTGGCCTTGCTCCAGGCGCTGCCGGAGGTGCGCGCGTCGCTCGCGTGGCAGGTGGCGCAGTCCTTCCCGGTGACGGTGGCGTCGGTGTGGTTCATCCACTGCGCGCCGTTGGTCGCGGTGCCGCCCTGGGCGAGCGTGTACACCACCGAGCCCTGCGTCGCGGCCGTGGGGTTCGACGCCGCGTGGCAGTCGAGGCACGTCGTCGGCTGTGGTGAGGCCTGTGGGTGGAAGGTGCCCGGCTTCCACAGCGTGGTCGCGGGCGTCGAGGTGGCGCGGCTGAGCGCGGTGGTGTGGCAGCTCGCGCAGGCGTGCGTGGTGACGGTGCCCGAGCGGTGCTTCATCGCGTACGTCGAGGGCGTGCCCGCGTCGGGGAAGGTGACGTCGGCGGTGGCGAGCGTCATCAGCGGGTAGTGGCAGTTGACGCACTCGCCAGGCTGCGCGCCCGCGGGCGTGTTGCGGTGGAACTGGCCGTCGCTCCACTGCGTGGGCCCGAGGCCCGGCGTGCGGTGGCACGAGCCACAGTCCATCGCCGGCACGCCGCTCACCGCGCCGCCGGTGAAGGTCGCCGCGTGGTCCATCGGCAGGAGCCACGTGCCGCCGTCGGTCTTCGACACGATGTTCGGCGGCCGCATGCCGGCGTGGCAGTCGTTGCAGCTCGCCGGCTGCGGCAGCGCGGAGACGCCCGCGTCGGGGTTGGGCCGGTAGCCCTGGAGCGCGGAGTGGAACCGCCCGTTGGCGAACGCGGTGACCGTGGTGCCCACCGAGGTGTGGCAGTGCCAGCAGGTCGATTGATCCGGCATCGCCGCGCTGCCCGGGAACACGGCGGCGGGGATGGCGCTCGAGGTGTGGAGGAAGGCGTTGGGCAGCGTGACCGTCGAGGTGGTCATCGCGGTGACGCGGGCGCCGGCGCGGGTGAGCCGCGTCGACTGCACGCGCACCGACTGGTTGGGCGTGCTGATCAGCGTCGCGCCGGGGTACGTCTGCCCGCCGCGCCAGTCGCCGCCGGGGATCGGCAGGAGGTTCACGTACGCGCCGCGCGAGACGGTCGCCTGGTGGCAGCCGACGCAGTCACCGGTGCCGCTGGCCGCATGGTCGAAGCCGGCGTCGGCCGGCGGCATGAGCAGGTCTGGCCGCTGCGTGGTGTGGCAGTCGATGCAGGTCGTCGCGGCGACGCTGGTGGGGGCGTGATCGAAGTGTCCGCCCTGCCAGTTCTGGTTCGTCCCCCAGGCGCCGGTGCCCGGCCCGGAGTGGCAGACCACGCAGTCCTGATCCGCGCCGTGGCCGACGCCGTTGACGTTGGTGCCGTAGTCGAACGGGCTCGCGGCGTAGTTGCCCACCCAGCCGGTGGTGCTCGTCGGCCGCTCGCTGGCGTGGCACGGCAGGCAGGTGGTGGGCGCGGGCGCGGTCGCCGAGTGGTACTTGCCGCCCGACCACTCCGTCGTCGAGGCGTGGCAGCCGGCGCACTCGCCCAGCGTGGTGCTGTGGTCGAAGACGAAGTTCGGCGTCGTCACCGGCGTCACCGGGCGCGTGTTCGCGTGACAGTCGAGGCAGCCCGTCGGCTGCGGCAGCGCGGCCTCGGTCAGCGAGCGGTGGAAGACCGCGCCGCCGTCGTCGCGGCCGTTGGCGAACTTCCACGTCGCGTCGAAGATCTCGTTCGGAGCCTGGTGGCACACCACGCAGCCGGCGGTCGTCACCGGAGAGGCGGTCGGCGCGCCGTTGCTCCACAGCACGGCGTCATGGCGCATGGGGCCCGTCGACGGCGTGCGCGCGGGGTCGAGCGGGCCCACGAAGCTGCGCGGGCCCGAGGTGCCGTGGCACTCGTTGCAGTGCGTCGGCTGCGGCACGCCGAGGTTGGTGAGCGACCAGTGCATCACGCCCGGGTAGAACTGGCCCTGATCCGCCTGCGCGTGGCAGTTGGTGCACTCGCCCAGCACGCCCGCGTCGACGGCCGTCGCCGCGTGGTTCATCGTCATGGTGATGCGCTGCGGGTCGGGCGCCACCGAGACGATGCTCGTGCCCGACCAGCTGGGCTGGAGCGCGGTGATGTCGAGGGTGCGCGTGGGGTCCGACACGTTCGACGGCACGCCGCTCGCGGGCGACCACGCCGCGGTGTTGTGGCACGCGCCGCAGTCGGTCGCGCCGATGTCCTGGTGGGTGAAGCCCGGCTTCGGCAGCGCGGCGAAGGCGTTGGTCTCGGCGTGGCACTCCGCGCACTGGCCGGTGATCAGCGTGTGGCTGAAGGCGCGCTTCTCGCCCGTGGGGTGACAGCCGTAGCACGCCGCGCCGCGCAGCTCGGCCTTCTCGTCGGGGTCGGTGGTGCTGCTGGTGTCGACGTTGAAGCTCGCCGGCAGGCCGAGGTGCAGCCGCTGGGTGATGGCCTGGGTGTGCTTGTGGCAGTGGTCGCACTTCACCTTCGTGAAGCTGTCCGCCGTCGGCCGGTGGCACGACTCACAGGCGATCGCCCCGTCGACCGTCATCTTCCCGAACTCATGGGTGGTGCCCGCGCCCAGCGGAAACCAGCGGTGATTCGAGGGGTTCACCGGTGTGGGGAACTTCGTCGTGGGGTCGCCCGAGCAGCCGGCGTGCACGACGAGCAGGAACCCCACCGCAACACCGCGTGCCGTTGCCGTGATCGTGCGCATGCGAGAGTGCGAGTCTGACCTGTCATCCCGCCGTCAGGCCACGACGCGCGCGCATCTTTTTCGGAGATCCGCTCCGGTTTCAGCACCGATACAATCCTCCGCCTCTCCTGTGGCCGATTTTCGCGTCGCAGGGTCCGCGCGGGGGACCCGTTTCGCACCATGAGCCTCGACCTTCTTCTGCTGTTGGGCCTGCTGCTCATTGGAGCCGCGCTTGCCTGGTTCATGACCCGCCGGCGCGCGCGCCGCGAGGCCGCCGACACCGAGGTGCTGGCGCAGGTAAAGAAAGAGGGGCGCGCCGAAGCGCAGACGCTCCACCCGGTCATCGACCCCGACAAGTGCATCGGCAGCCTGTCGTGTACGCAGGTGTGTCCGGAAGGCGACATCCTCGGGGTGGTCGACGGGAAGGGCGCGCTGATCAACCCCTCCGCCTGCATCGGTCACGGCAAGTGCGCCATCGAGTGCCCGGTGGACGCCATTCAGCTGGTGTTCGGCTCCGAGAAGCGCGGGGTCGAGCTGCCGGAGCTCAGCGAGCACTTTGAGACGAGCCGCCCGGGCGTCTTCATCGTCGGTGAGCTGGGCGGCATGGGGCTCATCAAGAACGCCATCACCCAGGGGCTCCAGGTGGCGCGGCACCTCGGCTCGACGCTCAAGGGCGCCCAGTCAGACATCGACGACGTGGTGGTGGTGGGCGCCGGCCCGTCGGGCCTGGCCACCGCGCTCGGCCTCAAGGAGCAGGGCCTCAAGTTCCGCGTCGTCGAGCAGGAGTCGTTCGGCGGCACCATCTCGCACTACCCGCGCCAGAAGGTGGTGATGACCGAGCGCGTGGAGCTGCCCTTCTTCGGCAAGTTCGGCGCGCCGCTCATCTCGAAGGAGCAGCTCCTCGAGAGCTGGGAGCAGGCCTGCAAGAAGGCCGACGTGCGCATCAACACCGGCGTGAAGGTGGAGCGCATCGACGGGCAGGACGGCGACTTCACCATCCGCACGCCGAAGGGCGTGCTGCGCGCGAAGAAGGTGGTGCTGGCCATCGGGCGCCGCGGGAGCCCGCGCAAGATGGGCGTGCCCGGCGAGGAGCTGCCGAAGGTCTCGTACCGGCTCATCGACGCGCAGCAGTACGAGGGCGCGCGGGTGCTGGTGGTGGGCGGCGGTGACGCCGCGCTCGAGGCCGCCATTCAGCTCGCCGACGAGAGCGACGCGGAGGTCGCGCTCAGCTACCGCCAGCCCGAGTTCGGCAAGGCGCGCGAGGCCAACAAGCGCCGCTTCAAGGAGCTCGTCGAGCAGGGGCGGGTGTTCGCCTTCATGGCGTCGAACGTGAAGGAGGTGACGCCGACCGCGGTGACGCTCGAGATGGGCGGCAAGCTGCTCGAGCTCCCCAACGACTTCGTCATCGCGTGCCTCGGCGGCGAGGTGCCCACCGAGTTCCTCTCGAAGATGGGCGTGGGCCTCACCAGGCTGCACGGCGAGTCGCTGGGCGCGAAGGCGCGGCGGGGCAGCGCCATTCAGGAACAGAAGGACAAGGCGCACCGCCGCCTCGCCTTCTCGCTCTTCGTGCTGGGCGCGCTCACCGTGGCCACGCTCTTCGTCGTGGGGTGGGACTACTACCGGCTCCCGCAGGCGGAGCGCCTCACGCACGTCGCGCACCGGTTCCTCAAACCCGCCGGCCCGTGGGGCCACGGCGTGGGCATCGTCGCCACGCTGGTGATGATGTCGAACTTCATCTACGCGGTGCGCAAGCGGTGGTCGCGGCTCAAGGGCTTCAGCACCATTCGCACGTGGCTCACCTTCCACCAGTTCGTCGGCTTCATGAGCCCGCTGGTCATCGGCTTCCACGCCGCCTTCCAGTCGAAGAACCACCTCGCGACGCTCACCGCCGGCTCGCTCTTCATCGTGGTGGCCACCGGCGTCGTGGGCCGCTTCATCTACGGCCTGGTGCCCTCGGGCGACGGCAAGGGTGACGAGCTCGCCGAGCTCTCGCGGCGCTGGCAGAAGCTGAGCGAGCGGCTGGGCACCGCGGCCGCGGCGCTGCCCGACCCGGCCGAAGCAGAGGCGCTCATCGCCTCCGCCGTCACCCGCCCCACCGAGAAGTCGCTGCTCGCCTTCTTCCTCCACCAGCCGCGGCAGCGCGTGTCCGACGCGAACCACCTGCGGCACCTCAAGCGCCTGTTCCCCACGCCGGCCCAGGCGCGGGAGTTCATCGACTCGTTCCACAAGCTGCGCCGGCTGCAGGCGCAGGTCTCGTTCTTCCGCTCGCTCAAGGCGCTGCTGGCGACGTGGCGCGTGTTCCACGTGGTGCTGGCGGTGCTCCTCGTGCTGCTCATCTCGGCGCACATCGGCGTGTCCCTCTTCCTCGGGTACCGGTGGATCTTCTCGTGACGGTCGACGCTCGGCGGTGGCTCGCGGCGCTGGTGCTGTCGTGCGCGGCGCTCGCGCGCGCGGATCTCTTCTCGCCGGGAGATCTCTCGAAGGCGCACTCGACGCTCGACGGCCTCTCGCAGTGCACGAAGTGCCACCCCGCCGGCGGGCAGCTCAGCCAGGACACCTGCCTCGAGTGCCACGGCGAGCTCCAGCCCCGGCTCTCGAAGGGCCTCGGGCTGCACGGGAAGATCCCCGCGGGCGACAAGCGCAACTGCGAGCACTGCCACCACGAGCACCAGGGCGAGAACGCGAGCATCCTCGACTGGGGGCCGGGCGGGGAGAAGGGCTTCAACCACCTCCGCACCGGGTGGGCGCTCAAGGGCGCGCACCAGGAGGCGAAGTGCACCGCGTGCCACGAGAAGCGGCGCGTGCTCTGGCCGACGGCGCAGAAGCTCCTCGAGAAGCGGCCGCACACGAAGCTCGGGCTGGGCAACGGCTGCCCCGACTGCCACTTCGACGAGCACCGCGGCCAGCAGAAGGAAGACTGCGAGTACTGCCACACCGAGAAGGACTGGAAGGCCGCCCCCGGCTTCAACCACGACGACACCAGCTACCCGCTCAGGGGCAAGCACCGGAAGGTGAAGTGCACCGGCTGCCACGACACCGAGAAGGACGGTGAGGCCCACGGCTTCCCCGCGCCGAAGAGCGAGACCTTCCTCCGCTTCGCGCCGCTCGACTTCAAGAGCTGCCTCGACTGCCACAAGGACCCGCACGAGGGCCGCTTCGGGCTGCGCTGCCAGAGCTGCCACACCGTCGACGGCTGGAACATCCTGCGCAACGCGACGAAGGAGCGCGAGTTCCACCAGAAGACGAAGTTCCCCCTCAAGGGCGCGCACGTCGACGTCGACTGCGTGGCGTGTCACGGCCCGTGGCCCGGCCAGAAGGCGAAGTTCAAGGGGCTGGCCTTCGACACCTGCGCGAGCTGTCACCCCGACGCGCACGAGGGCCAGCTCGGGCGCGGGCCCGGCGGCAAGGCGCTCGACTGCGACGCGTGCCACACCGAGCAGGGCTTCAAGCCGGCGAAGTACGGGCTGCCGGAGCACGCGAAGACGAAGTACCCGCTCGACGGCGCCCACCAGGTGGTGCCGTGCGCGAACTGCCACCCGGCGACGCCGTCGCTCAAGGCGCGCGTGCCGAAGACGGTGCTCGCCGACCTCAAGCGCAAGAAGCGCGACGAGCTCTTCAGCTTCGCGCTCTTCGAGTTCAACAAGCCCACCGAGCGCTGCGAGAGCTGCCACGCCGACGAGCACGACGGGCAGTTCAAGCAGGGCGCCTCGCAGGGCCGCTGCGACGCGTGCCACGAGGTGGCGAGCTTCACGAAGCTCCGCTTCGACCACCAGCGCGACTCGCAGTTCCCCCTCGAGGGCGCGCACGCGAAGGTGAAGTGCGCGCAGTGCCACTTCGCGCCGAGCCCCGCCGCCGCGGTGGTGTACCGGCCGCTCGCGAAGGACTGTGCGTCGTGCCACGCCGACGCGCACGCCGGCCAGTTCAAGGCCGAGAAGCGCGCCTGCGAGAGCTGCCACCGCACCACGAAGTGGAGCGAGCTCGAGTTCCGCCACGCGCCGCCCTTCACCGACTTCCTGCTCGATGGCCAGCACGCGAAGGCGAAGTGCGAGAGCTGTCACCGCAAGGTGCAGGTGGGCCCGAAGGTGAGCGTCGCCCAGTACCGCCCGCTGCCGAAGACGTGCGAGGGCTGCCACGCCGACTTCCACAAGGGCGCCTTCAAGGGGTTCGAGCCATGAGCGTGCTCCTCGCGCTGCTGCTCGCCGCCGCGCCCGATGCGGGCGTCGACGCGCCGATGAAGAAGGGCGTGCCCGACGTGGTGGGCGCGCTCAAGGGCTTCACGAAGAAGGGCCACGAGGGCACCACGCAGTGCGCGGCCTGCCACGCGACGTCGTCGTGGTCCGACGTGCGCTTCAACCACGACCGCACCGGCTTCCCGCTCACCGGCCGCCACGCGAAGACCTCGTGCAAGGCGTGCCACGTGGCTGACTTCACCGCGCCGCTGCCGCGCACCTGCGCCGGCTGTCACGTCGACGTGCACTCCGGCGAGCTCGGGGCGCGCTGCGAGAGCTGCCACGACACCACCGACTGGCGCTCGCGCTTCGACGCCGACGCGCACCGCCGCACCAACTTCCCGCTGCTCGGCGGGCACGCCGCGCTCCCGTGCGTGGAGTGTCACGCCGAGGCCCGCGAGCGCCGCTTCGCCCGCGCCACGGTGGACTGCCTGGCCTGCCACCAGGCGGCCGCGCTGCGCACCGCGGGGCTGGTGGTCGACCACACCCCGGGCGCGCTCAACCTCGTCGCCGAGCCGTGCCAGTCGTGCCACCTGCCGACCGCCTGGTCGCCGGCGCGCTTCACCACCCACGACGTCTGCTTCCCCATCACCGGCGGCCCCCACCGCGGCGTGCCGTGCCTCTCGTGCCACTCCGCGCTCGCTGCCCCGCGCAGCGCCTGCCGCACCGGCACCGCCACGCTCTGCGTGAGCTGCCACACCAACGCCGGCGGGAGCTCCACCGGGCAGACCGACGCGCAGCACCAGGGCGTGCCGGGCTACGTCTTCTCGGCGGCCAGGTGCGCCCAGTGCCACGCCGGTGACGGCGCGGGGGTGACGCCGTGAGCGCCCGCCTGCTGCTGCTCGCGCTGCTCGCCGCGCCCGCCCTCGCGAAGCCGGTGCGCAAGCCGGCTGGCGCGCCGAAGCGGCCCGCTGTCACCCCGAAGAAGGACAAGGCGCTGGTGGTCGCGGCCTTCGGTGAGGTGAGCTCGGTGACGGCCGACGCGGTGTTCCTCAACCGCGGCGAGCTCGACGGCGTCGCGCCGGGGCAGGTGCTCACCTTCACCCGCGGCCGCAAGGCGACCGGCAGCTGCAAGGTGTCGGCGGTGTCGGCGCGCTTCGCGCGGTGCGACGGCGGCTCGGGGCTCCAGCCGGGCGATCGCTTCGCCGTGGGGCGCGTCGCCGAGGCCCACCCGCTCAACCCCGCGCCGCTCCCCACCGAGGCGGAGCTCGCGCGCCGCGCCCGCGCCGTCGACGGCGTGACCTGGCAGCTCCGCGACTTCGAGAGCGGCGCGCCGACGGTGGGCGGCGGCGGTCGGCTCGAGGCGCTCTTCTCGCACACCACCTTCACCGGCGGCCCGTCGGGCCCGTTCGGCGTGCAGCGCGTCGACCTGCTGGTGCACGACTTCGAGCTGTGGCGCGGCCTGCGGGCGAGCGCCGACGTCACGGTGCTCAACTTCAGCGCGCGCCCCGGCGAGACGCGCACGGTCTACCAGCAGACGCCGGTGCTCCTCGTGCGCCAGCTCGAGCTCGGCTTCCGCCGCGCCGACGTGCCCTTCTCGGCGTCGCTCGGCCGCACCTGGCTGCGCGCGGCGCCGGGCCTCATGGTGCTCGACGGCGCGCAGGCCGCGTGGCGCTTCTCCGACGGCTTCGAGCTCGGCGCGTACGGCGGCCTGCTCCCCGACGCGGCGCGGCTCACCATCACCCCGTCGCAGTGGGCCGCGGGCGCCTTCGGGCGCGTGCGCTTCTCGCGCGGCGAAGGCGCCGACGCCACGCTGGTGCAGCTCGGCCTGCGCGCCGGGTGGTCGCTGCGCGAGGTGCTCGGCGGGCGCGCGGAGGTCTCGCTGCTCGGCGACCTGTGGCGCGGCCCCACCTTCGACGCCCACCTCGCCGTCGAGCTCGGCTTCGGCCAGACGCAGGCGGTGGCCGGCGTCGACGCCGCGCGCCTCGATCTCGGCTGGCGCCCGACCGAGACGCTCCGCTTCTCGGCGGGCGCGCGCTACCGCGGCCTGCCGCTCACCGGCCTCACCGAGGTGGGGCTGGTGTCCCCGGGGCAGCGCGCCCTGCACTCCGACCTGGGCCTGGTGTGGGAGCTGCTGCCGTGGCTCTACCTCGCCGGCCAGGTGGGGGTCGCCGCCGACTTCGACTCGTCGCTGTGGCAGCTGCGCGCGGGGCCGGAGCTGTCGATGCCGCGCCTCGGGGGCCTGCCGCTCAGCCTCGGCCTCGGCTACCAGGAGGAGCTCGGCTGGCTGCGCGGGCGGTACGGGTACCTCCAGCTCGCGGTGCAGGGCGGCGGCTTCTTCCGCGTGGTTCCAGCAGCAGGGCGCGCCGGGCGCGCAGGGGCTCGCATCGGACGAGCTCGGCGCGTCGGTGGCGCTCGAGGTGACGCCGTGGCGGTACCTCAAGGGGCGGGTGGTGCTGCTGGGCCGCCTGCCGACCGCGAACCCGACGCCGCTCGGCTCGCTCGGCGTACAGCTGGGAGGTTCCTTTTGAGTCCGGCCAGAATCTTCGCCAGTCCGTGGCCGCCCCTTTCTCGCTCGGGTCTGTCGAGATGATGGACCGGGAGAAGCTGGTCCTTCTGTTGGAAGGCGTGAAGCGGGGAGAACAGGCCGCCTGCCGTCAGCTGTACTTGACGTGGCGACCCGGCGTGCTGCGGCTGCTGGAAGGCTTCGCGCAGCTCGACGCGGACGAAAGGGAAGACCTCGTGCAGGAGATTTTCACCAGGGCTTTCCGCGCCATCGGCAACCTCAAGGCCCCGGAGGCCTTCGAGGGCTGGCTGTATTCCATCGCGCGCAACCGCGGGCTCTCGGCGCTCGCGCGGCAGTCGCACCGCAGCGAGGTGCGCGAGCGCTACGTGCAGGAGCAGGACGACTCGGCCGAGCTCATCCCCGAGGCGGTGCGCACCGAGCTCGACCTCTCGCTCGTGCGGCGGCTCATCGAGGAGCTGCCGGAGGGCGTCGAGAAGGAGACGGTGCGCCTCTTCTACGTCGACGGCGCGCTGTCGGCCCGGGAGATCGCCGAGCGGATGGGCGTGGGCAAGAGCGCGGTCACCATGCGCCTCGAGCGCTTCCGGGCGAAGGTGCGCCGGCAGCTGATGCACGAGGTCCTCAAGCGGAGGTGGACGCCATGACGCGCCATCTCGATGCCACCACCTGGGCGGTGCTCCAGCAGCGCCCCGACGAAGAGCTGCTCGCGCACGTCGCCGCGGGCTGCGACACGTGCGACGACTTCCTCGCGACGGTGCCGGGGCTCGACGGCGAGGTCGACCGGCTGCTGCTCTCGCTCGCGCCGCGGCCCCCCTCGAACGACGAGCTGGCGTGGGCGCGCTTTCGCCGCGCGCAGCAGGGGGGCTCGACGCGCCGCTTCGCCTTCGCCGCGGCGGCGGTGGCGCTCCTCGGGGTGGGCGTGGCGTTCGCGCTGCGGCCCGCGCCGGCTGGTGACCCGTGGACCGGGCTCAAGGGCTCGACGTCGAACGCGCGGCTCGAGCGGCGCGCGGCGCTCAAGTCGTCGCGCGGGCTGACGCCCATCGACGACGGCGCGGCGGTGCCGGCGAGCTCCGCGCTGGTGTTCCAGGTGCGCTCGACGGTGATGGGCCCGGCGCGCCTCTTCATCCAGCGGGGCGACGGCGAGCCGGTCGAGCTGACGCAGGTCGGGCTGGTGCAGGGCGCGCAGGAGCTCGAGCAGGGCGACGGGCTCCTCGGCTTCTCGCTGTCGGGCGAGCGCGGGCCGGTGTCGGTGTGGCTGGTCGCGGCCGAGGCGCCGATGTCGGAGCAGGCGGCGCTCGAGGCCATCCGGGCAGGTGGCGACGCGCGCGTCGTCGTGGCAAAGCTGCGGGTCGACGTCACCCCCTGAGTCCCGCGTGAGAGTCCTGGCTCCCCTCGTCATCGTCGCTCTCGCGGCCGCGGGCTGCGCGCACGGCTCTGGCGAGAAGGGCGACAAGGGCGGGCTGGTGACGGTGAAGGCCTCGCCCGACGAGGTGCAG
The DNA here is from genome assembly GCA_049322495.1 of Myxococcota bacterium. Classification (GTDB taxonomy): domain Bacteria; phylum Myxococcota; class Myxococcia; order Myxococcales; family Myxococcaceae; genus Archangium_A. Next base: position 54,723 of record JBMORD010000234.1, read on the forward strand.
AAGGCCTTCTCCGGGCGCCGCTTCGCGCTGCTGCTCGGCATTCCCCACAGCGGGCGCGACGAGCACTGGCAGCCGCTGCGCTACGCGCTGAAGGACGTCGCCGACCTCTCGGCCGTGCTGCAGGACCCGCTGCGCGGCCGCTTCTCGCACGTCGAGCAGCTCACCACGCCGGAGCAGACCACCCGCGAGGCGGTGAAGGCCGCGCTGGCGCGCCTCTCGGCCCTCGCCACGCAGCCCGAAGACGTGCTGGTGGTCTACGTCTCGGCGCACGGCACGCTCGCCCGCGACGCGCGCGGAGAGCTCGAGCGCTACCTCGTCACCAGCGACGCCGAGTTCCACCGCGTGAGCCAGACCGCGCTGCCCATCGACGCGCTCTCGCGCGGGCTCGAGGGCTCACGCTCGCGCCGCCGGGTGGTGGTGCTGGCGACCTGCCACTCCGGCAGCGGCAAGTCGCTGCTGCCCGAAGACGTGGCGACCGAGCTCGCCTCGCGCAAGGGCGGGCTGCGGCCGCTCGAGGAGGTGTCGCGCGCGTCCATCGTGCTCTCGGCCAGCGACTTCCTCGAGACCGCGCGGGAAGACGAGGCGCTCGAGAACGACGTCTACACGCACTGGCTCATCGAGGCCCTGGCCGGCGGCGGCGACCGCAACGGCGACGGCGCGGTGACGGCCACCGAGGCGCATGACTACGCGCGCCGGCGCACCTGGGCCTTCTCGAACGGCCGCCAGCGCCCCGCCGCGGAGCTCAACGAGGTCGGCGCGGATCCCGTCGTGCTCACCGGCGACTTCAAGCGCACCGGCCAGCCGGAGCTGTACTCGTACGTGCCCCGCCTCGACGGCTTCACGCTGCGCGTCGACGGGCTCGAGCGCGCCGAGCTGCCCGGAGGCGCGGCCGTCGGCGCCGGCGCGCACCGCGTCGAGCTGACCAAGGGCGACGAGGTGTTCGTCTCGGAAGACGTCACCCTCGAGGCCGGCCAGCGCATCGACCTCGACACGCTCGCCCGCAAGAAGGAGCCCTTCTTCGCCCTCTCGGCCACCGGCGGCGCGTTCGGCTTCGTCGACCGCGCGAGCCAGCAGCAGCTCCTGCCGCTCGCGCCGGCGGTGGGGCTCGCGGCGCGCTTCGAGCGCGTGCTCCTCAACCGGCTCAGCGTCGAGGCCGACCTGTCGGGCTTCGGTGGGCAGGGCACCCTCACCCTCGTACCCGGCGCGCCCGGCGTGCCCTTCGGCTGGTCGGCGATTCTCGCTGGTGTTTCCGTGGCCTGGCAGTGGGACACGCGGTGGGTCTCGTTCTGGGTGGGGCCGCGCGTGGCCGGCCTGTGGGTCCAGCGGTCCTTCTCTCGAGACACCTGGCAGGGCACGCAGTCGGCGTTCTCGATGACGCCCGGGCTGCTGGTGGGCGGCGCGTTCCACCTGACGGAGCGCGTCGAGCTGTCGGTTGGGTTGCAGGGCTCGGTGGTGGTGGTGATGGTCGACGGAGCGTCGCAGACACTGGGGTTCGCCGGCGCGTGGGCTGGCCTGGGGTACCGATTCTGATGAAGCGCCTGACCGTCATCGCGCTGCTCGGCCTCACGGCCTGCGGAGGGTTCGAGAACGAGCCCTTCAAGACGGGCGTGGTGCGCGGGCAGGTGACGGGCGCCGACGAGCGCGCGCTGGTGAGCGTCATCGGCCGCGAGGACCTCACGACGAAGCCCGACGCCGCGGGGGCCTTCGAGCTCGCCGGCGTGCCGCTCGGGCAGGCGGAGCTGCTGATCATCGCCAACGCGACGAGCTCGCGGCGGCTGACGGTGGAGGTCGGCGGGGCCTCGGTGGTCGAGCTCGGCGTCGTCGATGCGCCCCCGTCGGTGAAGCTCGAGGTGCACGTCGAAGGCGGCTACCACGACCTCAGCCACGGCACGGTGCGCCTGGTGGGCACGCCGCTGACCCGCCGCATCGAGGTCGAGGGCTTCGAGAGCGAGGCGGAGTTCTTCGTGCCCGCCGGCTGCTACGAGGCGCGCGCGTCCGTGCCGGGGCTCGGGCAGGCGTCGAACACGCTGTGCTTCACGGACACCCTGACGCACTCCCTGCGGGTGACGTTCCCCACGCCCGACGGCTCCGAGGGGCGCGAGGGGTGCAGCGTCACCGGCTGCCTGTTTCCCTTCACCTGCCAGAGCGACCGCACCTGCCGCTGATGCGTGCGCCGAGGGGCACGCGCCTGTAGTAGAGCCGGCGCCATGTCGAAGCCCATCGCCCTCGGAGTCATCCTCTTCGTCGTCGGTTTCTTCGTCGGCCGCATCAGCGTCGTGTCGACGCAGAGCGCCGCGCCCGTCACCACGCCGCTGACGCCCACCGCCACGGCGGCGCCGACGATGCCCATGGGCGGCGCGCAGAAGGGCGGCCAGCTCCGCGGCAAGGTGGCGGAGGTGATTCAGGTGCCGCAGTACACGTACCTGCGCCTCGAGTCGGGCGAGTGGGCGGCCGTCGAGTCGCAGCCGACGCTCACCGCGGGGCAGGACGTGACGGTCAACCTCCAGACCGAGATGCACGACTTCTCGAGCCCCTCGCTCGGGCGCACCTTCGCCAGCCTGTGGTTCGGCACGCTCGACGGCGCGGCGCCCGGTGCGCGCACCACCGCGGCGGCGCCGATGCCCGCGCCGGTCGGCCAGCCGGAGCCCGCCCCCGAGGTGAAGGCGGCCCTCGCCGCGGTCGACTCGGCCAGCGCGCTCACCATGCGCGTGGTCGACGTGTACGGCGAGAAGGCGATGCTCTCGGGCAAGCGCGTGAAGGTGAAGGGCACCGTGGACCGGCTGATGGAGGTGCAGGGCTTCCAGTACATCCACCTCAAGGACGGCACGGGCGTCGCCGCCGAGAAGACCGATGACCTGCTCGTCATCAGCAAGACGCCGGTCGAGAAGGGCGCCGCGGTGGTGATGGAGGGCGTGGTGGCGCTCAACAAGGACATCGGCATGGGCCCGGTGCCGGTGGTGCTCGACCAGGCCGCGCCCGTTCGCTGAGCCATGCTGCGGCGGCTGACGCTGCTGTTGACGCTCCACGCGGGCGCGGCCCTGGCCTACCCGTGGATGGTGAAGCACCAGGTCGCGGGCTGCGCGGCGTGTCACGTCGACCCGTCGGGCGCCGGCCAGCTCACGGCCTTCGGGCGCATGGAGTCGGAGCGCCTCGTGCGCTGGTCCCCCACGCCGGTGACGCCCGGGCCGACGCCGAACACCCGATTCCTGTGGTTCCTCGAGCTGCCGGAGGCGGTGAACCTCTCGGGCAACCTCCGCTACGGCGCGATGGTGACGCCCGGCGCGCCGAAGCTCGTCGCGCCGCTCGAGATGGCGACCGACCTCTCGGCCACCTTCAGCGTCGACCGGCTCGTGGTGCACGCCACCGCGGGCTTCGGCCGGAAGGACGTGGTCGCACCGGCCATCGTCGCGCCGCGCTGCGAGCCCTCGGCTGACGGCGAGTGCGGCCCGTCGTTCGTCGCCCGCACCTGGTGGCTCGGGCTCAAGGCATTCGACGGCGCCGCCCTCGTGCGCGGCGGCCGCCTCGCGCTGCCGTTCGGCCTGCGCAACAACGAGCACTTCTCCTGGGTGCGCACGCTGACGCTGACGGACACCAACGTGAATCAGAAGCTGGGCGCCGCGCTGTCCTTCACCTCTGGACCATTGCGCGGAGAGGTGATGGCCATCGCCGGCGCGACGCTCCCCTCGGCGCAGGAGACGGGCTACTCGGCCCTCCTCGAGTACGCCGCGGAGCCCACGCTCACGCTCGGCGCGTCGAGCCTCCTCGCGTCGCGGCTCGAGACGCGGCAGGCGCACGGGCTGTTCCTCCGCTGGGCGCCGCGCCCAGCGCTCGCGGTGCTGGCCGAGGCCGACCTCCTCGGGTGGACGGGCGCCGGCGATCGCTTCGGCTACGCCGCGCTGGCGCAGGCGGACTGGGAGCCGGTCCCCGGGCTCCACGTGATGCTCACCGCCGAGAGCGCGCACCGTGGCACCGGGCAGCAGGGACCATCGCTCGGCGCGTGGGCGTCGGTGTGCTGGTACTTCTTCTCGCACTTCGAGTTGCGGGTGGACAACGTGGTGCGCCGCGTCGACGCCGGCGCCCCCCCTCTCGTACGCGCTCGTCGCCCAGCTGCATCTGTACCTGTAGACGAGCTGCACGCGGACGTGGGCTCGGGTGTCAGGCGCGCATGAACGCTCGCTTCGCGCTGCTCGGTTGTGCCCTCGTCTTCGCTGCCTGTCCCTCGCCGTCGACGGGCCCTCAGGGGCCGCAAGGTCCGCAGGGCCCGGCGGGTCCTCAGGGGCCTGAGGGGCCGGTCGGCCCGCGCGGTGAGACCGGCCTCGCGGGCACGGCTGGCGCCACCGGACCGCAGGGGCCGGCGGGGCCGCAGGGCGTGCAGGGCCCTCCGGGCATGGTGCTGGTGGTCGACGGGGGAACGGTCGTCGGCCCGCCGGGCTTCTCGGTGCTGGTGACGCCCGTCACCGCGGGCGGCATGCCGTGCCCCACGGGCGGCGTGCGCATCACGCAGCTCTCGGACGGTGGCATCACGCACCTCTGTCATGGCGAGACCGGCGCGACCGGCCCGCAGGGGCCGGCGGGGCCGCAGGGGCCGACGGGGGCACAGGGCCCGATGGGGCCGCAGGGCGCGCTGGGCGGCTCGGTGAGCGCGACGACGTTGCCGCCGGGGAGCCCGCAGTGCCTCACGGGTGGGCTCCTGCTCAGCTTCCCCGATGCGGGGACCGCGGCGCTCTGCAACGGCGTGCAGGGGGCGCAGGGTGCGACGGGGGCGACCGGGCCGCAGGGGCCGGCTGGTCCGACGGGCGCGCAGGGGGCGACGGGCCCGAGCGGGCCGCAGGGTCCTGCAGGGCCGACCGGAGCGACCGGAGCGACCGGAGCGCAGGGGCCGGCCGGCCCGCAGGGAGCGCTCGGTCCGCAGGGGCCCGCGGGGCCGGCGGGTCCTCCGGGGGCGGTGCTCTACCTCGACGGCGGCGTGGTGCTGGCCAACCCCGACGCGGTGCAGTTCGTCGGCTTCACGGTGGCGACGTACACCGGCAACCTGGGCGGCATCGTCGGGGCGAACCAGAAGTGCCGCGCGGAGTTCCCGGGCTCCTTCCTCTGCACCTCGTCGGACTACTACCGCGGCGAGCCTGACGTCGGCGCGCCGGGCCAGGGCGCGTGGATCGACTACGAGCGCAGCGCGGCGGGCTCGCGCGACAGCAGCGCGTGCAACGCCACCGGCGCGTGGACCAACGGCACCAGCTCCGACTGGGCGTACGCCGTCACCTCGACGGGCGGGCTCGCGAGCCCGAACTGCAACAACCTGCGCGCCTTGAGCTGCTGTCGTCAGACGCGCGCGCCGCGCGTGTTCCGCGGCTACACGACCGCCACCTACAACGGGAACCTGGGCGGCATCGTCGGGGCGAACCAGAAGTGCCGCGCGGAGTTCCCCGGCAGCTACCTGTGCACGGTGTCCGACTTCTACCTCGCCGAGCCCGAGTTCGGCGCTCCCGGCGCCGGCGCGTGGCTCGACTACGAGCGCACCGGCGCGGGCGTGCGCGACAGCAGCGCGTGCAACCAGAACGGCGCGTGGACCAACCCCACGTCTTCCGACTGGGCGTACACGGTCACCGCGACCGGCGGGCTCGCGAGCCCGAACTGCAGCCTGGTGATGTCGCTCGCGTGCTGCAGCAACCCTTGAGGCGTCACCACCATGCGTAGCCGACGCCCACGCTCGCTGCGAAGACGAGCGGGGCGATGGGCTCGGGCCGCGGCGCGATGCCCGCGACGCCCGTGGCGTACCCGCGCGCGAGGGAATAGCCGGGCGCGGTCTCGAGGAAGAAGTGGAGCCCGCGGCGCTCGAGCTGAGCGGCCGCGCGGCTCGCCGGGCTGAAGCTCACCCGCACCGGGAGCAGCGCCGCCCAGGCGTACGGCGCGTCGAGCGTGGTGCCGCCGTGGTGGCCGAGGCCGAGCCCGACGCCGAGGCTCCAGTGGTCCGAGAGCACCAGGTCGACGCCCACCCCGAAGCTCGCGGCGACCAACGTGAGGGTGGTGCCGACGCTGCCGCGCAGGCCGAGCGCGACGCGATCCGACAGCAGCACCCCGAGCGTCCCCGCCGCGCCCGGGCCCGCGCCGACCGCGCCGGCGCCGACGGCCAGCGCTCCAACCGCGTGGAGCGACGCCTGGAAGCGCGCGTGCTCGCGCGAGCGCACGCTGAGCGTCGGGGCTTCCCCCTGGCCTTCGACGGAGGACACCGCGAGGAGCAGGGCGAGCGTGGTCGGCGTCATGCCTCGAGCCTACCGCGCGCCTCAGTCGAGGTCGCCGTGGCCGTCGACGAGGTAGTGCTCGGGGTGGGTGATGCGCCGCACGCCCGAGATGACGAGCGGCACGGCGATGACCGAGAGGCAGACGTTCAGCTCGCGCGGGGTGACGCCGAAGTCGAGCCACATCAGCGCCGCGGCGAGCAGCATCAGCGCGCCGGGGCCGGCCATCACCCAGCCCACGGTGCGGATGGAGCTCAGCTTCTGCGCCTCGAGCGCCGCCTGCTTGCGCCGCCAGTCGGGCTTGCCGCTCACTCCTCGAGCAGGCCCTTGAGCGACTCGCCACCCTGCGGGAGCGTGAGGGCCTGCGCGTAGTGCAGCAGCAGCGAGCGGTTGTCGGACACGTTGAGGTTCTGGAGCTCGAGCGCGCCGATGCGGTCCTCCGGCGAGAAGGCGCCGACCGTCTTCTCCATCGACAGCTTCTCGGGGGCGTAGGCCGACTGCGCCGCCTCGGTCTTGAGGATGGTGAGGTCGTCGCCGCGGCGCAGCTCGAGCGTCACCTCGCCGGTGATGGCCGTCGACACCCAGCGCACCAGCGACTCCTTCACCAGCATCGCCTCCGGGTCGTACCAGCGGCCCTCGTACAGCAGCCGGCCCAGGCGGCGGCCGAGGTTGCAGTACAGGTCGGTGGTGTTCTCGTTGTGCACCGCCGAGAGGATGCGCTCGTACGTGAGGTGCAGCAGCGCCATCGCCGGCGCCTCGTAGATGCCGCGCGACTTGGCGTCGATGACGCGGTTCTCGATCTGATCCGACATGCCCAGGCCGTGGCGGCCGCCGATCTTGTTCGCCTCGAGGAACAGCGAGACGAGCGAGTCGAAGCGCTTGCCGTTGAGCGCCACCGGCACGCCGTGCTCCCAGGTGACGGTGACGGTCTCGGCGTCGATGGCCACCTCGGGCTTCCAGTGCGCCACGCCCATGATGGGGTTGACGATCTTCATCGACGTGTCGAGGTGCTCGAGATCCTTCGCCTCGTGCGTCGCGCCCAGCATGTTGCTGTCGGTCGAGTACGCCTTCTCGGTCGACATGGTGTGCGGCAGGCCGATGGAGTTGAGGAACTCCGACATCTCCTTGCGGCCGCCGAGCTCGGTGACGAACTGCTGGTCGAGCCACGGCTTGTAGATGCGCAGCTCGGGGTCGACGAGGATGCCGTAGCGGTAGAAGCGCTGGATGTCGTTGCCGCGGTGCGTGCTGCCGTCACCGAAGACGTGCACCCCGTCGTGCTTCATGGCGCGCACGATGGCGGTGCCGGTGACCGCGCGGCCGAGCGGGGTGGTGTTGAAGTACTTCTTGCCGCCCACGTGGAGGTGGAACGCGCCGCACTGGATCGCCGTCAGCCCCTCGCGCGCCAGCGAGTCGCGGGTGTCGATGAGCCGCGCCACCTTCGCGCCGTGCTTGAGCGCGATGGGCGGGATGTCGTTGACGTCCTTCTCGTCGGGCTGCGCGAGGTCGGCGGTGTAGGCGTAGACCTCCACGCCCTTGCGCGTCATCCACGCCACCGCGGCGCGGGTGTCGAGACCGCCTGAGAACGCCAGGCCAACGCGGGTGCCCTTCGGAGGAAGCTGTCGATAAATCCGGCTCATGAACCGCCACATCGGGCTTCTGGCTCTGGCTTGCAAGCCCTTCCCGCACTGTTACAGGTTCTGCCCATGATCCTCGCTGCCGACGCCGTTCCGTTCGACGCGGTCACCGACAACGTCGGGATGATCGTCATGGCCATCATCGTGACCGTGAGCTGGCTGCTCTTCCGGCGGATGATCGAGCTGTCGAACGCGAAGAAGAAGGACGGCGCGCCCCCGAAGCCGTAAGAGCGGTCGGCATGAAGCCGTGGAAGACGCTGGCCAGCGACGGGAAGTGGACGCTCCGCCAGCGAGACGCCGAGTTCATGGTGCAGGTCGACGGCAAGGTCCTCATGACCAGCCGCCGGCACGGGAGTGAGGAGATTCTCGCCCGCGTGGGCTGCGCGCGCCTGATGACCGACGCCCCGCGCGTGCTGATCGGCGGGCTGGGCTTCGGGTTCACGCTCCGCGCGGCGCTCGACGTGCTGCCCGACGGCGCGAAGGTGACGGTGAGCGAGCTGTCGGACGCCGTGGTCTCGTGGAACCGCGGCGCGCTGGCCGACACCCACGGTCGCTCGCTCGATGACCCGCGCGTCGAGGTGGTGGTGGGGGACGTGCAGCGGGTGCTCACGAAGAACCGCGGCGCCTTCGACGTCGTGCTGCTCGACATCGACAACGGGCCCTTCCCGGTGACGGTGAAGGACAACCAGTCGCTCTACAGCGTCGGCGGGCTCTCGTCGGTGCGCGCGTCGCTCAAGCCCGGCGGGCGCCTGGCCGTCTGGTCGGCCTCGACGCACCCGGGCTTCAACAAGCGGCTCGCCGAGGTGGGCTTCAAGCCGTCGGTCGAGAAGACCGGCGACGGCACCCACCTCATCTTCATCGGCGACCTCTGACGGACGGCAGCACAACCTCTGAGCAGTTGTCCGCTCAGCGGAGCTGCGCTCTGGTTGGTTCATGGCGATTCACTTCACGCGGCTTGCGCTCGAGAACTGGCGCAACTTCCGCGAGGTTGATCTTCCGCTCGGCGAGCGTCTCTTCGTCGTCGGCCCGAACGCCTCCGGAAAGACGAACCTGCTCGATGCCTTCAGGTTTCTCCGCGACATCGCGATGCCCAAAGGCGGCCTTGCGTCCGCCCTCGATGCGCGCGAGGGCTTCGCGCACCTCCGCAGCCTGCACGCGCGAAAGAACAGCGTCCTTCGGGTCAAGGTCGGTGTGCGCATCGACGATGTCGACTGGGAGTACGAACTCGCGCTCGAGGGAACGAAGAAGTCGCCCTTTCGGGTGGTCGCGGAGATTGTGCGCGAGAACGGCGTCGTGCGGCTTGCGCGTCCGGACCCCAAAGACGGCAAGGATCCCCGTCGCCTCGAGCAGACTCACCTCGAGCAGGTGACGCAGAACGAGGCGTTCCGGCCGTTGGCCGACGCACTCGCGAGTACGGTCTTCGTGCACGTCGTTCCCCAGGTGGCAAAGGCGCTTGGGCTGAGGGCCAACCCCCACGCGCTGAAGGACGCTCCCGGCTCCGACTTCATCGAGCAGCTCGCTGGGTTGCCCGACAAGAAGCAGAACGGTGCGCTGCGTCGGCTCGAGCGACTGCTTCGTCCCGCCGTTCCTCAGTTCGAGAGGCTGAGGATTCGACGAGACAAGCGCTCGGGGACGCCTCACCTCGAGGCGCGCTACGCCCACTGGAGACCACAGGGCAGTTGGCAGAGTGAGCGCGAGTTTTCAGATGGAACGCTCCGGCTCATCGGCCTGCTCTGGGCCGTGCTCGACGGCCGCGCACCGCTGGTTCTCGAAGAGCCGGAACTCTCACTTCACGAGGGCATCGTCGAAGGGCTACCGCAGCTGCTCCACGCAGCGGCGCGAAAGACGAACCGACAGGTATTGGTGAGCACCCACGCGATGCGGATGCTTGCGGACCCCGGCATCGACCCGAGCGAAGTCGCGCTGCTTGAGCCGACACGCGAGGAGACCGTGGTCCGTCTCGGCTCCGCGGTGCCGGAGTTCCTCACCGCCGCCGAGGTGGGGTTGCCCCTCCAGGACGTCGTCGCCGCCAAGACGCGTCCATATCGCGTTTCCCAACTCCCGCTGCCTCTGGCTGCGGAGGGCTGATGCTCTCGGTCGTCTTTGAGGGACCAACCGACGAACCCGTCGTTCGGAAGCTGGCGGCTGAGGCGGGTTTCGAGATCACGCTCGCGATGGCCGCGCAGGGCAAGGCGAGGCTCGACGCCGCGCTGCAGAAGTACGTCGCTGCGGCACGCCGGTCGCCGTGGTTTGTGCTTCGCGATCTCGACAGCGACGCGGAGTGTGCACCTCAGTGGATCGAGGGAAGGACGCTGGGGGAACTCTGCCTGCGAATCGCCGTGCGTGAGACGGAGTCGTGGCTTCTCGCAGATGACGAGGCCTTCTCCGCATTCTTCAGAGTGAGCCGCGCCCGTGTGCCTCCCCGCCCTGACGAACTCCGGGACCCGAAGCGGGCGATCGTCGACCTCGTTCAGCACTCGACGTCGCCCCGACTGCGGGCGGCAATCGTCCCTGCCCCGGGCCGAGCGACTCAGGTCGGTCCCGGTTTTGTTGCGACCATTGTGGAATTCGCAACGAATCACTGGCGACCCGCCGTGGCGTCGCGGCGGAGCGAAAGCCTGGAGCGAGCCCGTCGCGCCATGAGCTCGCTCCGACAGCGATGGAGCTGATCAGTTCTTCCCGAGCCGCAGGCGGAACTCGGTCAGCCGCCGCCGCATGTCGTCGAGCATCTCGCCGGTCACGATGGCCGCGCTGCTGGCCATGCGATCGAGCTGTGGCTCGAGCTTCTTCCACTCGTCCTTCAGGTCCATGCCGGCGAGGTGCAGTTTCAGCTTCACCTCGTCACGGAGCGAGCGGACGTCTGCCTGAAACGCCTTGAACTGGTTGGTGTCGACGGTTGCCATGACTGGTCTCCTTCCGTGCTGAGTCCGCTATTTCTTCCGCGCGACCTTCGCCCGGCTGGCCCGGGCCTTCGGGCTCATGCTCTTCATGCGCGCGGTCTTCATCAGCTCGGTGTCCGAGCGGCCGTGATGCGACGAGGGGCGCGACGAGACGCGCGACGGCCGGCCCGACATCGAGTCCTCGAGCGCCATGCCGACCTTCTTGTCGCCGCGCTTGGTGACGTTGCGCGTGTCGGTGTGGAGCGGGTCGACCACGCGACGCGGTTTCACTGCCTTCGGGGCCAGGTGACGCTGTCTCTGTTGCTCGTTCCGGAAGTCCTGCGCTCGGGTCGACATGTGCGCCTCCTGAGCGCAGGACTTTCAACGCCCGTGCCTCGACCCAATCGCGCGGAACTGGCGGATCTGCCGCGCCGCCGCGACGCAGAAGGTGCGCTGAACTACTGAAACTGCCGCGTGAGCAGCCCGGCGCGGATCAGCTCGTCGACGGCCGGCCCGTCATGACCCGGCACCACGTGGAGCTTCGGGTGGGCCTCGGCGAGCGCGTGGAGGGCCGCGAGCTGCCGGAGCACCCCCTCGCGGTCTTCGCCGAGGAAGAGCGACGTCACCAGCCGCGCGCGCTCGCGCACGCGGTCGACGTTGTCGCGGTGCCAGGCGACGTCGCCGAGGAAGAGGAACTCCTCGCCGTCGGCGCGGCGCACGAAGACGAGCTGGCTGCCCGGGGTGTGGCCCGGCGCGCGCCACAGCACCACGCCCGGCGCGAGCGCGTGGCCCTGCTCGAAGTCGAGCAACGAGAGCTTGTCCTGCACCGCCGCGGGCAGGCGGAGCGGCTGCTGCTTCTCGGGCACCGCGAGCTGCGCCTTCGTCAGCGCCACCTTCGACGCGAGCGCGTCGAGCCGCGGGTGGGTGGTGAGCCCGCCGAGGTGGTCGAAGTGCTCGTGGGTGACGACGATCTGCGCCGCGTCGTCGAGCGCCTTCTGCACGCGCGCGAAGGCGGCGGCGTCGAAGCCGTGCGCGCCTTCGCCCTTCGTCGTCTCCTCGTCCATCGCGGTGTCGACCACCACCGTGCGGTCGGGGAAGACGAGCTGGTAGCTGAAGACCGGCATCTGGGTGGTCGCCCACGAGTCGCCCGCCACCACCGCCAGGCCCGGGAAGTCGAAGGTGGTGACGTGCTCCACGCGCACCTGCGTCGGCTTCTCGCCGGGCACCGCGTCGGCCAGGCGCCTCAGCTCGGAGAGGTCGAGCGCGAAGGTGCCGTTCGGCGTGCCGCTCTCGAGGAACAACCACCAGTAGGCAGGGGCGACGATCGCCAGCAGCGCCCCGACGACGACGAGGAGCTTCTTCATGGCACGAACGCGTCGAGCGCCTTGCGCACCGGGGCGAAGTCTTCGTCCTTCACGTCGGCGACGCCCTCGGCGAGCAGCGCCGCCGCGAGCGTCTTCTTGCCATCGGCCGACGCCGACGCCGCCTTCGCCGCGGCGACGAGCGCGTCGGTCTTCGCGAACTTCGGCGCCGCCACCAGCACGTCGTTGGGCACCTCGGCGGACAGCGCGACCACCTTCAGCGTGTCGGCCTTCTTGCCCAGCGCGCCGACGCAGCCGCTGACGCGCGCGGTGGGGCCCGGGTCGCTGAACGTCGCGCCGAGGTCGTACTTGCCCTCGAGCACCGCCTTGCAGACCGCGTCATGCGAGCCGAGGAAGTCCTGCGTCTCGAAGCTCTGCGCCGGGTTGATGCCCGCCCCGAGCAGCGTCGCCTTGGCGATGACGTAGCCCGTGGCGCTCGAGGTCTCGACCCACGCCACCTTGAGCGGCCTCTTCTCCTTCTTGAGCGCCTCGAGCGACGTGAGCTTGCTCGCGGGCGCCGCGAACAGCACCGAGCGGTAGGTGCTCTTGCCCTGGCGCACGGTGCGCACGAGGAGCTGCACCTTCGCCTTCGGATCGACGCGGAGGTACGCCAGCGGCCCCATCAGCGCGACGTCGACCTCACCCTTGCCGACGGCGAGCGCGAGCGCTTCCTGGTCGGGGTACACGCGGGGCAGGGCGGTGTCCTTCACTGCGGCGGCGACGAAGCTCGCGAGCGCCTCGGACTGCTTCTTCGCCGCCTCGTCGTTGGTCGCGGCGACCACACCGACGATGACCGCGGTCTGGACGGGCGCGGCGGGCGCCGCGGGCTTCTGGGCGAGGGCAGACGACGCGACGAGGGTCAGGACGGCGCAGAGCGTTCGCATGACGCGCGACTGTAGCCGCGCCGCCGCGGGACTTCAGTCATCGTCGCGCGCCAGCCAGTAGCCGAGGGCCGCCCCGGCGAGCGCGGCGCCGATGATGAGCGAGGGCACGACCAGCGACGTCTTCTCGTACTCGGCCTTCTTCTCGCGCAGCCGCTGGAGCTCCGCCTCCGTCGTCAGCCACGCCTCCGGCGAGAGGTAGGCGCCGCCGTGCACCTGCAGCTTCTCTCCCTCGAAGGTGTCGACCACCGCTTCCTTCACCTCGACGATCGTTCCGTGCATGACGCCCGGGAGTGTGCGGGACCGGCCGGGTCGACGCCAGTCGCGTCGTCATGTGAGAGTCGCGTCATGCTCTCCCGCCTGCTCGCCCTCTCGCTGGTCGTCTCGTGGCCCGCGTTCGCCGACTGCTACTCCGACTCCGAGTGCGGAGGCGGCGTGTGCCGCGGCGGCAGGTGCACCACCGCGGGCGGCGAGTGCTACTCCGACTCCGAGTGTCCGGGCGGCGTCTGTCGTCGGAGCCGGTGCACCACCGCGGGCGGCGAGTGCTACTCCGACTCGGAGTGCGGCGGCGGCACGTGCCGCAGCGGCAAGTGCACCACCGCGGGCGGCGAGTGCTACTCCGACTCCGAGTGCGGCGGCGGGACGTGCCGCGGCGGCAAGTGCACCACGGCGGGCGGCCAGTGCTACTCCGACTCGGAGTGCGGCGGCGGGGTGTGTCGCGGCGGCAAGTGCACCACGGCCGGTGGGGAGTGCTACTCCGACTCGGAGTGCGCGGGCGGCACGTGCCGCGGCGGGAAGTGCACCGGCGGCAAGGGCGGCGCGAAGAAGAAGAAGTGAGCGACCCGCAGCGGTCACCTTCGACGCGTCAGAGCTCGCCCTCGATGCACTCGACGTCGATGGCGCCAAAGGCGAGGCTGCGCGGTGATCCGCTCGCCGCGCGCGCCGCAGCGCTCGCTCAACACGAACCGTCGAAGAGCGCGATCGACGCGCCGCCGCTGCCGCCGCCACAGCCGCCGCCATTGCCGTGCGGGCCCGTGCCACCCGCGGTCGTCGCGGCCAGGACGTAGCCGTGACGTACCTCGGTGCCCGCGCGGAGGTCGCTCGTCTCCCTGAGGACTGCCGCGGCGCTTGATGTACGCGCGTCGCGAGCGCGACGCCTGAATCGGAGCTTCGCCGTGAGTCGACCCTCAGCGCGTGCGTCGGCGCAGAAGCACCACCACCACGCCCAGCACCGCGAGCGGATCCACCACTGCGCAGCCGCAGCCCTGAGCCGGCGCCCCCAGGCTCTCCGGCGCGAGGCCGAGGTTGGTCGGCTCGGGCGGAGGCGGCGTGCCGGCGTCGACCGGCATCGGCTCGGGGCACGAATCGGCTGGCACGACGCTGAACTCCAGCTCGTAGAGCGCGCGGTCGCGGCGGCTGGTGTTGCCCAGCGCGACGTACACCTCGCCGCCGCACTCGACGGCGACGTTGACGGTGCCGCTCACGTTGCCCATCGAGCCCAGGGTGGGCGTGGCGTGCGCCTGCGCGTCGTTGGTGAGCGAGGTGCCGGTCTTCGTGAAGACGATGGGGCTGCCCGCCGACGCCATGAGGTCGAGCCGCGAGCTCGTGCCGAACGCCTGCATCAGGCCCTTGAAGCTCACGCTCTTGATCCCGCGCGGCGCGCGGATCTTGAACTGGTACGGGCCCGGCACCGCCAGCCCGTCGGCGACCTGCGCGAAGGTCGTGCCCGGAATGCCGAAGTAGGTGCGCGGCGCGTCGAGGGTGTCGGTGACGTCGAGCACCTTGAAGCACCCGACGACGCCCCGCTCGCGGAAGACGGCCTCGACCTTCGCCTTCGCCATCGCGTCCTGCGGGAAGGCCTGCGCCACCGCCGAGGCGATGATGGCCGCCGCGCGCTCGAAGTTGACGTCGGGCGGGAACGAGACGAGCGCCGCGTAGAAGGCCGCGTCGAAGGTCGCGCCATCGTCGGTGCCGAGGAAGAGCTGGCGCGCCGCCCACACCGCGCCGGTGTAGTGCAGCGAGTCCTGGTGCGACTCGCCCCACAGCACGTCGGGGCAGCGCTCCTGATTCGACACGTCGCGGATGGCGCTCATCGAGGGGTCGATGCGCGGGCCGACGTACGCGCCCACCACCGGGTCGCGCCCGGTCATCGCCGCGAGCAGGTCCGCGTTGCCCTCGTCGAGCGCCGACGACTCGTTGTTCGCCGACCACGCATCGAAGGTGACGCCCGTCGTCCAGTCCGCCGTGGAGTGGATGACCCCGTGGCCGAACTCGTGCCACAGCACCGGCCCGTCGTAGGCGAAGTCGGCCTTCTCGCCCTGGTAGATGACGAGCGCGTCGCTGGCGAGCACCTGCGGCGGGAGCAGGAGGAACTCCATGTTCTCGCGCGGGAGGTACATCGCGTTGTCCACGCGCGAGAGGGTGTTGCTCACGTACACGCCCTGCGAGTTGGGCGTCGCGTTCGCGAAGTCGGCGTCGGCCACGTTGACCCACACCGCCGGGAGATCGCCGCCCGCGCCGGTGTCGCGCATGCGGAACGGCGAGAAGCCTCCGTCGCGCGCCAGCGGCCCCACCGAGAGCGCGCGCACCGCGTCGTACGCCTTGTTGACGTGGAAGTACGCGTGCACCTCGGCGAACTCGTCGAAGTCGGCCGGGTTGCGGATGCTGGGGGCCGCGGTGTTCGGCGGGTCGACCGGCGCGTACACATAGTCGCCGCTCGGGTGCACCGCCGGGTCGTTCGTCGCCCGCGGCCGCTGGTCGCAGACCGCGACGTCGAAGTCGACCGGTCCCTGGAAGGTCTGCGTCTGGCCGGTCGCGCGCGCCGGGCCCGCATCGGGGTCGCAGTTGGCCGTCGGGCAGCAGTTGAGCGCGCGAATCTGCGTGCCCCGCAGGAAGCCCGCATCGTCCGCGAGGTGGCCGAGCGTCACGTCGACCGTCGGCGTCACGCCCACGCCCGCCTGCACCCCGCCGGGGCTCGACGCGTACACCCGCGCCGCGTTCGACGCGCGCGCGCGGTTCTCGACGAAGAGCACCGTGCCGTCGGTGGCGTCGATGGCCACGTGCCAGCTCTCCGAGTGCTTGAGCGTCGGCACGAAGGTGAGCCAGCCCGCGTGGAGCTCCCCGTTCACCACGAAGGCCCGCCGCGTCGCGCCGCCGTAGGGCACGCCGTCCGACCGCAGCCACGCCCCGTCGACCTCGTGCGTCGCGCGCTCCAGCGCCTGCCGCGCGTCGAGGCGGAAGGCGGTGTTCACCACGCCGAAGGGCCTGAGGCTCGACGACACCCGCACCACGCGCTGCGCCTCGTCGAAGGTCACCACCACCCGCGCGCCGTACACCGGCAGCCCGCTCACCTTCTGCTCGAGCTGCACCGTGCCGCCAAAGCGCGTCGAGAGCAGCCGCCCCGCCTCGAGCGTCGAGCGGGCATCCACCCCGAGCTCCGCGCGCCGCGACGCCGCGAAGCGCTCCGCGGCCTCCGCCGGCGAGCCGATGAGCGGCGGAGTGAGCACGCCGTCCTGGAAGGTGAGGGTGGGCAGCGCGGCGAGCGTCAGCAGGGAGGCGAGCAGCATGGGCGGCGCCTGTAGGCCCTCCGGCTGAGCCGCGCAAGGCGCGCCGCGGGTCGAGCCCGACCCCGAAGGTGGTCGTGCAGGGCAGGCGGTCGCGCAGCATGATCTCCCGAGGTGATGCGCACTGGCGGCGACTGGCAGCGCGACTTCGATGGGCGACGCGCGATGATGTTCTTCGGCGCGGCGGTGCTCGCGCTCGGCTCGGGTCTGGCGCGGCTCTTCATGGGCGGCCCGCGCATCGAGATGTACTGGGAGTTCCTCTCGGTCGCGGTGTTGCTGCTCACCGGCGCGCTCTCGCGGCACGCGCACGCTGGCGTGCGGAGCGCGGCGCTGGCCTTCATGGCCCTCTTCTTCCTCGTGTCGACGCCGGTGGTGGTGGCCTCGCTCGAGAGCCCGACGGTGCTGGTGGTGATGCTCGCGCTCCCGCTGGCGCTGACCGTGCTCTTCTTCGAGCGGCTGGCGGTGGTGGCCACCATCTCGGTCACCGCGGTGCTGGTGAACACCGTGGTGCTCCTGCGGTCCGGCTGGTCGACGGTCGACACGATCCACGGCGCGGTGTCGATGCTCGCCCTCTACGGCGCGGGGCTCTTCGGGGCCTCGGAGCTCGCGCTCTTCCGCCGTCGCGAGCGCGAGCACGAGGAGTCGCTGCGCAAGGCGCTCGCGGCGCAGCTCCAGACCGAGCGGCTCGCGGTGCTGGGCACGCTCGCCGCTGGCGTCGCCCACGAGCTCAACAACCCGCTCGCGTACGTCACCGCCAACCTCAAGCAGCTCGAGCGGGAGCCTCCCGACGACGCCGCGGAGCGCGCGGAGATCTGGGCCGAGACGCGCGCCGGCCTCGAGCGCATCGCCGCCATCGTGCGCGACCTCAAGGGCATCTCGCGCGCCAGCCCGCGCGGCGTCGACGCGCTCGAGCTCGACGCGCTGCTGCGACAGACCGCGCGCCTCACCTCGCTGCGCAGCCGCGGGCGCGTGAAGCTCGAGGTGGAGCTCGAGCAGGATCTCCCGGCGTGCACCGCCGACGAGCAGCGGCTGGCGCAGGTGCTGCTCAACCTCGCGGTCAACGCCTGCGACGCGCTCGAAGAGCACGCGCGCCCCGACCCGCTCATCCGCTTCAGCGCCCAGCGCGCCGGTGAGCGCGTGCGCGTGGTGGTCGAGGACAACGGCCCCGGCGTCGACCCGGAGGTGAAGCGGCGCCTCTTCACGCCCTTCTTCACCACCAAGCCACCGGGCAAGGGCACCGGCCTCGGGCTGGTGCTCAGCCGCGAGTACCTCGAGGCCTTCGGGGGCACCCTGCGGTGCGAAGACTCGCCGCTCGGCGGCGCGCGCTTCGTGGTGGAGCTCGCCGTCGCCGAGTGAGGCGCCCTCAGAGCAGCCGCTGCAGGTCGGCCGGGAGCGTCGGCTTCACCTCGGGGAAGACCTTCACCAGCGCCTCGGCGATGGGCAGCAGCTCGTGCGTCAGGTAGCCGTAGAAGCGCACCCGCTCGAGCCGCGTGCGCGACCCCTGGAGCTGCAGGTGCGCCGACAGCGTCTCCGCCGCGATGCGCGTGGGCTGCGCGACGCCGAGGTCTCCCGTGCCCGCTCCGAGCGCCACCATCGCCACCGAGAGCTTCTCGGCGCCGGGGAGCTCCTCGAGCGCCGGCCACAGCTTGAGGCACGCCTTCTCGATGGTCTCGAGCGTGGGGAACGACTGCGGCCCCATGCCGTGCCGGTAGTCCATCACCGCCACGTGCGCGACCCACTTCGCCGTGGGGTGCGTGCCGGCGTGCGTCATCAGCACCTCGCCCGGCGCCATCGGCCCGCCGAACTTCACCTTGAGCTCCTCGAGGATCTGCGACTGGTACTGCGGCCCGCACGCGCGACGAATGGCACCGGACACGCCGCTGCCCAGCGCCGCGTTGGTGTTGCCGGCGTTGATCAGCACCGTCTCCGTCCCTTCGGTCAGGCTCCCCTGTGCGAACTCGATGCGCGTCGCCATGGCGGCACCATGAACGCCCGCGCCCGCCCCGTCCACTTCACGATGGGGTGGGCGCCGCTCGCACTCACACCGCCTTCACGAGGCAGTAGTCCTTCTTGCCCTTCTGCAGCAGCAGGTAGCGCTCGTTGATGAGCTGCGCGGTGCCGACGGTGGCCTTCGGGTCGCTCACCTTCTCCTTGTTGATCGACAGCGCGTTCGACTGCAGCAGCTTGCGCGCCTCGCCCTTCGAGGGGAGCAGGTTCGACTTCTCGCTGAAGAGGTCGACCACGTTGACGCCGGCCGCCAGCACGTCGCGCGGCACCTCGGCCACCGGCACGCCGGCGCCGACGAAGACCTGGAGGAAGCGCTCGTCGGACAGCGCGCGGAGCTGGTCGATGGTGCCCTTGCCGAAGAGCACGTCGGTGGCGGCGAGCGCGACGTCGAGCTCCTCGGGGCCGTGCACCCGCCTGGTGATGTCCTTCGCGAGCGTCTTCTGCAGCACGCGCTGCTGGGGCGCCTGGTCGTGCTCCGCCTCGAGGCCCTCGACGGTCTGGCGATCGAGCAGCGTGAAGATGCGGATGAAGCTCTTCACGTCCTCGTCGGAGGCGTTGAGCCAGAACTGGTAGAACTCGTACGGCGACGTGCGCTTCGGGTCGAGCCACACGTTGCCCTTCTCGGTCTTGCCGAACTTGGTGCCGTCGGCCTTCTTGAGCAGGCAGGTGGTGAGCGCGAAGGCCTCGCCGCCTTCCTTCCGGCGAATGAGCTCGGTGCCGGTGGTGATGTTGCCCCACTGGTCGCTGCCGCCCATCTGGAGCTTCACGCCCTTGTGCTTCCACAGCCAGTAGAAGTCCCAGCCCTGAATGAGCTGGTAGGTGAACTCGGTGAAGCTCATGCCCTCGCGGTCTTCGCCGGAGATGCGCTTCTTCACCGAGTCCTTCGCCATCATGTAGTTGACGGTGAGGTGCTTGCCGGCGTCGCGGATGAAGTCGAGGAAGCCGATGTTCTTGAACCAGTCGTAGTTGTTGACGATCTCCGCGCCGCCCTCGCCGCCGAAGTCGAGGAAGCGCATCAGCTGCTTCTTCTGGCCCTCGAGGTTCTGCGCGAGCGTGTCGGCCGAGAGGAGGTTGCGCTCCTCGCTCTTGCCCGACGGGTCGCCCACCATGCCGGTGGCGCCGCCCACCAGCGCGATGGGGCGGTGGCCCGCCTGCTGGAAGTGCAGCAGCGTCATCACCTGCACGAGGTTGCCCACGCCCAGCGAGTCGGCGGTGGGGTCGAAGCCGATGTAGCCGCTGACGCGCTCGGTGCTGAGCAGCTTGTCGGTGCCCGGGATGGAGTCGTGCAGCATCCGCCGCCAGGTGAGCTCTTCCACGAAGTTCGTCTTCACGGACGCGGCTGCTAGCACGCCCAGAAGACGACGGGGCGCTGACCGCGCGGCCAGCGCCCCTCGAGACGTCCCGCGTGTGGCTCAGCTCACTGCTGGCTGAAGAAGCGGCGCACCACGTTGTAGAGGCGGTACGGGAACGACGGGTTGACGCCGAGCGCGGGGTTGGCGGCGCGGCGGTTGGCCTCGGTGCTGCCGGCCGACGCCTTGTTGACGGCCGTCTTCGAGACCTCGTCGGTGATGACGTACACGTCCTTGCTCGCGCCGGCGCCGACCTCGATGAGGGCCACGCCGCCGAAGGTGCCGTAGTTGAAGTTGGTGATGCGCGCGGCGGTGGCGTTCGCGGGGAGGCCGCTGAGGGGCAGCTCGAGCGTCGCGCCGGCCAGCGTCTTCGACACGTTCATCGGGTCTCCGCCCTGGCCGTCGACGAGCGGCACGAAGGCGCTCTCGCCGCTGACGGTGATGTTGCCGTACACCCGCCGCGCGCTGCCGAGCGGCAGCGGCATGCCCACCGGGTTCTGCAGCACGCCGCCCGTCTCGGTGGTGACGTTCGAGGCCGCCGAGGTTCGCGCGTCACTCGCCAGCCAGGCCGTGCCGTCGAGGTGCGTGCCGTCGGCCGACACGGGCTTGCGGCGCCGGCTGTCGAGCAGGAGGGTGTGCACCTCACCGGCAACGCTCGCCGGCACCCAGTCCGTGCCCGCCGTGCCGAGAATGAGCACCCGCTCGCCTCCGTAGGTCGAGAGCGGGCCGGTGGCCCCAGAAGGCACCTTGGCGATGGCGAGGCTGCTGGTGATCGGCTGCGGCGTGAGGGCGCTCGGAGGGTTGGTGTCGAATGCGGGGAAGTTGCATGCCGCGGTGGTGCAGTCGGCGTTGCGGAGCGCGGTGAGGCTCTGCCCCGTCGACGCGTTGAGCTCCCAGAGCCGGCCTTCCATGTCGCCGGCGTAGAGCGTGCCCGCTCCGTCGGTGCCGTTCACCACGCTCGCCGGGGGCGGCACGGTGTTGTCGGCGCCGCGGTAGTCGCTCGCCGCGGCATTGACGACGTACGGGTGCTTGAACTGCCAGAGCTTCTGCCCGGTGGCGACGTCGATGGCGTGGACCACCAGCGCCTTCGACATCGCGCGGCCGCTGGTGTCGGCAGGGCAGGTCGACGTGCAGGTCACGGTGGGCTCGACGTTCACCACGCCGGCTGAGTTGGACGCCACGAAGACCGCGAAGGTGGGCTCGAGCCCCTCGCGGATCTGCCCGATGGCGAGGCCGCGGCTGCCGCCGAGCTCGCTGTACTCGTAGGGGTAGGCCCCTTCGGCGCTGCCGACGGCGCGGCCCGGGTCGGCGACCGGGGGCAGCACGAAGTCGGCCTCGGTGCTGAGCCAGTGCGTCGGCTTGGCGTCGCCCGAGATGTCGTAGTCGGACATCGCGACGGGCGCGAAGTCCTGGCCGGGCGCCTTGCCGCCGACGAGGTCCCACAGGAGCACCGGCTTGAGCGGGTTGGTGACGTCGAAGGCGAACACCTCGCGTCCGTTGCCGCCGATCGACGCGACGAGCACGGTGTGCCAGCGACGCACGCCGTCGCCGTACAGGTCGACGAAGACGTCTTCGATGACCGGCGACGAGTCGACGCGGGCGTTGTTGCCGCGGAGCTGCGAGAGCTGGCTGGCGGGCATGAAGGCCCACAGCTCGGTGCCGCGGTCCGGCGTGCTCCCGCCCGCAAACAGCGCCGCGTAGTCGGTCTTGAACGTGTTGACGGCGTTCGACGGACAACCCGAGCTGCAGGTCGCATCGGGGTTGAGGTGCGGGCGGGCCTCGCTCGGCCCGGTGTAGCCGGCGCCGCCACCGACGTAGATGGCGTGGAGCTGCCCGTCCCACGTGCCGACGAAGGCGATCGTCGGGCGCGCGGTGGCTTCCTTGATCTTCGCGCTGGGGGTCATCACCGCGACCGACGAGCGCACCGCGCCGCCGAGGTGGGCGCGGTTGTCGCCGAAGCCGCCCATGTTGATGCACTGGCTGTCGGTCGGCTCGAAGAGCTGATCAGGCGAGCCGCTGAGGCCGAGCTCGGAGCGGGTGGCGAAGCAGTGGCCGCGCACCATCTGGAGGAACTGCTGCACGTACGGCACGTCGGCCTGGAGCTGGCTGAGGTGCCCGGGCGGCACGCTGTGGTTGCCGCTGCCGCTGATGTTCCAGGTGAAGTTCGACCACAGCATCGCCTGCTGCAGGTCACAGATGCCGTCGGCGCCGGGCACCAGCCCGCCGGTGTTGGGGCCGCCGAGCGCGTCTTTGTAGTCACCGTACTTCATCGCGTCGACGCAGTTGGGGTTGGGGACCGTGCCGTACGAGCCGTTGAGGCGGGTGTACTCGATGCGCTCCGGCACCCACCCGTGCTGGATGACGCCCTTCTTCACCACGCGCCCACCGGTGAGGGCGGGGTTGGCCTCGACCTTTCCGCCGAAGTACGTGAACAGGTTGCGGTTCTGCGGGAGCGGCAGCTTCGCGTCGGCTGACCAGATCACGGCGTCGTTCAGTTCGCCCTCGCCGATGGTGAGCGAGACGATGTCGCGCGCGCGCACGTTGCCGGCCGTGTAGGGGAAGCGCCAGTTCTTGCCGGTGGCGTACGCGTACGACTGCGAGCCCGGCACCGGCGTGCCGGTGAGCACCTGATACGTCGCCGAGAACAGCGTCGGCTTGTTGCTGTTGGTCGCGTCGAGCATCGCCACCGGCGCGGCGTACGCGCGGTCGGAGGGGATGGGGTCGGACCCGAGGTTGAGCAGCGTGTTGAGCACGATGCGGGTGCCTGCCGCGTCTCCCGACAGGTCGTGGCCGGCGATGTAGATGATGGTCGCCTTCTCCGGGTCGTTGTCCTTCTGGGTGATGGTGGCGAAGTCCCACCCGTTGTCGCCGGTGTCGTCGGAGCCGCTCGGGTAGTTCTTCCACGAGTAGGCGAGCCGCTTGACGCCCGCGCGCCGCGTGTTCCCCGGGCTCACGCGGTAGTGCTTCACGTGGCCGCCCACCGGCGAGTACGCGAAGTCACCCACCTGCGAGAACGGGTCCGACGGGTCGCCGTAGCGCATGCACATGCCGTCGCTCGACAGGTAGCTCGGGTCGGTGCAGTTGCGGCCGTTGGGCGTCGACGCCAGGTTGTTGATGACGATCTGGTTGTTGTACATGAAGTTCGTCGTCGCGCTGTACGACGGCACGCCGCTGACGACGCCTTCGTACCCTTCGAGGCTGGCGCACTCGGCGAGCACGCCGTTGCCCTTCTGGTCGGCGAAGTACGCGATGTTCTCGAGCGCGTTGGCGCGCTGGGCGTTCGTCGCGCCGCCGCTCGCGAGGTTTGACCCATCGAGCTCCCAGTGCGGAGCCCACATCACCTTGTAGCGGCTCTTCCCCGCGACCTTCGAGTTGAGGTAGCCCTTCGGGTACGTGCCGGTGGTGAGCATATCGTCGAGGCCGCGCAGGCGATCGTAGATGAGCCCGCTGGTGCCCGACGCGCAGTTGGTGGTGCCGCCCACGGGGCCCGGCGTGCCGCACACGTAGTCCGTGCCGATCTTCCCGTTCGCGTCGCCGTTGAGGTACGCGTTCTTGAGGTACTTCTGGAGCACCGTGGCCACGCCGCCGCCGAAGTCGACGAGCGCGATCTTGGGGGGCACGTTGGTGATGCGCTTGTAGACGGGCGCCTGAAACGACGTGGTGGCCATGTGCATTCGCACCAGACTGTTGCCAGCGAGCGACGAGGTGCCGGTGCCGTCGGCGTGGATCATGAGGTGCGGCACCGTGGTCATCGCCTGCAGCACGCGCTTCGCGTCGGCCTGGTCGATGACGAACAGACCGCCCTGATATTGGATGCGGGTGAACCGCGTCGCTCCGCAGGGCGGCGCGGCTCCACCGGTGAGGCTGCAGGTGCCGCTGTTGTTGAGGGCCGCCGGCCGACGACCCTTGCCGCGCGTCGGCGCGTTCGTGTCGAACGACGGCATCGCGTAGCCTCCGGTCGTGTTCTGTTCCCAGATGGACCCGGTGGTGGGGAACAAGGTGATCGTTCCCGCGATGAAGGCGTTGTACTCGGCGGTCCCGTAGGTCACCGGCACCACGGGCATCTGGGCCGCGTTCTCGACGAACATGTCGCAGCCGTCGTTCCACGCGCCCGTGTTCCAGTTCGTCGCGCCCGCCGCCAGCCCGGCATTCGCCGAGTTGAGAGGCGCAGCGTGGAGGTTGGTCGGGATGCAGCGGTTCGGCGAGCCCTTGTTGTCGGCCACGATCCAGAAGATCTGCACCGGCGCGCCGCTGAAGGTGCCACCCGGGCGGTTCTCGTACAGGAGCTTCCACACCAGCCCGTAGGCCGAAGCCGCCCCCGCCTCGGTCTGGAAGTTCGCCTGCATCGGGATGATGAGCGACCCTTGCGAGAACGTCTGCGTCGTCGCCGCCGAGGCCACCGAGGCCACCAACAGCATCGAGAACCACATTGTCCGTTTCATGCGCACGCCCATGGTCAGGAGGTGGGCGTCGTCGTTTCAATATTTGAACCACTGAAATCGAAGAGACTTACGAGGGGAGAGCGCTCCGCCGCCGCCCTGCCGGGAAAAGTTGCGATGGCAGCCTCGCAACAGTTGCAGGGTTCTCCCGGGTCAGGGCCACCTACAATGGGCCCATGAAGCTCTGGACCCTTCTCGGAATCGGTCTCCTGGCGGTCGGGTGCGGTGACCCGATCGCGCGCTGTCAGCAGACCTGCGCCGGTTGCTGCACGGACGTGGGCGCCTGCCTCGCGGGCACTGCCAACGACGCCTGTGGGCGCCTCGGCGACGTCTGCTCGCTCTGCGGCTCGACCCGCTCGTGCATCGAGGGCATCTGCCACTCAGCGACCGGCGGCGGCTCTGCGACCGGCGGTGGCTCTGCGACGGGCGGCGGCTCTGCGACCGGCGGCGGCTCTGCGACGGGCGGCGGCTCCGCGACGGGCGGCGGCTCTGCGACCGGCGGTGGCTCCGCGACGGGCGGTGGCTCTGGAACGGGCGGCGGCTCTGGAACGGGCGG
>JBMORD010000235.1:0-10717 GCA_049322495.1 Myxococcota bacterium
TGAGCCGCCGCCGGTCGCCGAGCCACCACCGGTCGCAGAGCCACCACCGCCCGTCGCCGAGCCGCCGCCGGTCGCAGAGCCACCACCGCCCGTCGCCGAGCCGCCGCCGGTCGCGGAGCCACCACCACCGGTCGCCGAGCCACCACCTCCGCCGGTGTTCGCGCTCATGCACACCTGGTTGACGCACGTCTGGGCGGATGCGCCGCAGTCACTGCACGCCGCGCCGCCGCTGCCGCACGCACTGGTCGTGGTGCCGGTCACGCACACCGTGCCGTCGCAGCAGCCGCTCGCGCAGCTCTCGGCGGAGCACGTCGCGCTGGCCGCCGCGGGATCGCACGCCGTGAGCGCCGCGCCCACGGCGAAGACGAAGAGGCTCTTTCTGATCATGTCTCTCCCTGACAAGTCACTGACAGCGCAGATCGTCCTGGCACGTCTGGCCCATCGGGCACTCGCTGGTGTCGGTGCACGACACGAGGCCGGGGATGGTGAGGCCCTTCTCGGTGGACGAGAGGACCTCGAAGTCGACGCGACCGCCCTGGATGACGGTCGAGCCGGTCTTGATGCGACGCACGACGATGGTCGGGAAGCCCGACACGCCGAGGCCGATCAACCGCGTCACGAGGTCGGCGCCGATGCTGAGCGCGCCGTCGTCGGCGGTGTCGCAGACGATCTGCCCGCGGAGGCCGCCGTGGTGGCTGATGTCGATCTCCACCTCGATGCGCGCGCCGGTGCTCGTGCTGCCGGGCGTCCACTGGAGGTCGAGGGCCGAGCCGCTCGCGAGCGCCCAGGTGCTCTGCGTCAGGGCGATGGGCGCGACGCCGGTCGAGCTGAGCGTGAAGGGCGAGACGACGCTGCTGCCGCTCGCGGTGAGCGTCAGGGTCGACTGATCCGCGAAGGGCGGCACCGAGAGCTGCACGCTGGCGGGCGTCGAGTAGCCGTTGGACACCACGGCCAGGTCGAACTCCGTGGCGCTGGGCGAGCCGCCGCCGCCCCCGCTGCCGCCGCCGGTCGCGCCGCCGCCACCACCGGTCCCGCTCCCGCCGCCGGCGCCGCTGGCCGTGAAGAGGAAGCCCGCCGCGTGGAGCGTGCCCACCGAGCGCGACGTCGGGTACGGCTGGCAGGTGTCGTTGGACACGCACACCGCGCTCCCGCCGCAGGGCGTCGCGCAGAACGGCACCACCGGCACCTCGACGCGGCAGTCGCCGTTGGTGAGGTCGACCGCGAACTGCACCGCCTTCGGCGTCGGGCCGTCGTACACCTTGCCGAAGAAGTTCGACGAGTCGCCGAACTGCGACACCGTGTGCTGCAGCTGGAAGAGGCCCACCCGCGTGCCGGCATCTCCGAGCGGCCCGGCGTCGATCGTCGCCGCGCCCGCGTCGGAGCCAGCGTCGACGCCCGCATCATTCCCGGGCGTGGGCGTGCCGCACGCGCTGATCAGCCCGACGACGACGACGGTCAGCTCAAGGCGCATTGGCGGCTCCGGGGGAACGACGCTGCACCTCGAAGGACGGCGCGCCGTCGTACACGCGCGCCCACGACGAGCCGCTCGCGGCGGCGTTGGCGGGGTACGCCTGCTGGGTCACGGTGTTGTTCTGCCCGTCGAGCAGCGTGAGCGTGTCGCCGCTGCTCTGGCCGATGCCGAACTCGCCGCGCAGGCACGGCGTCACCGTCGTCGGGCAGTCGACCTCGAGGAAGATGGTGAAGTGCTTGCGCGCGGCGATGCTCGTGCCGGTGGGGAACCGCAGCGACGTCGGGTAGCGGATGACGCCCGCATCGGCGTCGAAGTCGGCGAGCCCGTAGCCGCTGAGGTCGACGTCGACGTCGCTCGCGTTGAAGAGCTCCACGAAGTCACCGCCGGTGCCCGCGAGCTCGTTGATGACCACCCCGCCATCAGCGCAGGTGCCGCTGTCGCAGCCCCCGCTCGTCGGCGAACCACACGCACCAAGGACCGCCGCGAAGACCACCGCAGAGAGAATGAGGAAGCGCACGCTGACTCCTTGTGTCGGGGAGGTGACGAAAGCGATCAGCCTCGCACAACCACCGCACAAGCCACTGAAATCATTGTCGCTTCAGCGCAGCGAGGCGATGCCCTGGTTCGCCAGCTCGTCGGCGCGCTCGTTCTCCGGGTGGCCGGCGTGGCCCTTCACCCAGTGCCACTCGAGCTCGTGGCGCGCGGCGGCCAGCTCGAGCTTCTGCCAGAGGTCGGCGTTCTTCACGGGGTCCTTGCTCGCGGTGCGCCAGCCGTTGCGCTTCCAGCCGTGGATCCACTTCGTGATGCCGTCCTTCACGTACGTCGAGTCGGTGTGCACGCGCGCCTTCACCGGGCGGGTGAGCGCCTCGAGCGCGCGGATGACCGCGGTGAGCTCCATGCGGTTGTTGGTCGTGTCGGGCTCGCCGCCGAAGAGCTCCTTCTCCTTCGCGCCGTAGCGGAGGAGGACGCCCCAGCCACCGGGCCCCGGGTTCCCGCTGCAGGCTCCGTCGGTGAAGATCTCGACGACGTGACTCATGTCTGTCCGGTTTCTCATACCGCCGGGGAAACGTCATGGGTCTGCTGCGACACGGCGCGATGGATGTCGACGCGCGCGCGCGTCCGCGTACGCTTGCGCGGCGAATGCGTGGGGCGCTGGTCGTGTGGATGTGCCTGGCGGTGGTGGCCCGGGCCGAAGGGTCGACCCGCTTCCACCTGCGCGCGTGGGGCGTGGCCGAGGGGCTGCCGCAGACCTCGGTGACCGACCTCTGCGAAGACGAGCGCGGCTTCCTGTGGGTGGCGACGTTCGGCGGGCTGGCGCGCTTCGACGGCTCGCGCTTCGTGCGGTCGGATCCGCCGCATGGAGACCTCGACGGCCATCGCTTCGTCTCGGTGGCGTGCGACGGCGCGCGCATCTGGGCGGGCACCGACACCGGCCGGCTGTTCCACTTCGACGACTTCGGCCGCGGCGCGCCCGAGGAGCTGACGCTCGCCCCGGGCGGCCTGCAGGACCCGCTGTGGGACCTCGAGGTGACCCGCGACGGGCTGCGCATCGCGGCGGGTCGTGCGGGCGTGTGGGCCGTGAGGGGCGCGGCGGCGCAGCAGCTCTCGACCTCGGTGAGCCGCTTCGTGGCGTCGACGCCGCGCGGGGAGACGTGGGCCACCGGCGAGCTCCAGCTCCACTGCGTCGAGGGGCCGTGCGGCGAGGCGACGGTGCCGCTGCGCGAGAAGGCGCAGTCGCTCCGCGTGGCGGCCGGTCAGCTCTTCGTCGGCAGCGCCGCCGGCCTCGAGGAGCTGGTCGACGGTCGGCTGGTGCTCCGCGCGCCGGGCGTCGTGATGTTCGTCGACGACCCCGTCCACGCGAGGCGGTGGACGCTCGGCGCCGCGGGGCTGCAGGTGTCACTCGGCGCGACCACCGAGCACCTCTCGCTCGCGTGGGGTCAGGCGCCGCTGCGCGAGCCGAAGGTGCGACGGCTGCTGGCCGACGGTCATGGGGTGCTGTGGGTCGCGACGGATGATCAGGGCCTCGTCGCGGTGCGCGACCGCGGTGTCGAGCTGCTCGGCGAGGAGCGTGGGCTCACGATGCGCTCGGTGCTGCTGGTCGTCCCCCGCGCGCGCGGCGGGGCGCTGCTCGGCGGCTACTGTCAGGGGTTGTTGGAGCTCTCGGCGAGCGGCGATCGCTTCAGCCCCGCGCCGGGCTTCACCGCGAACGACTGCGTCTTCGCCGCCATGGAGGACGAGCGCGGCACGGTGTGGCTCGATCGCGGCGGCGCGCTGCTCCGGTGGGACGCGGCGGGGCTGACCACGGTGTGGACGCTCCCCGCGGGGGAGAACAGCCGCGTCATCGTGCCGCGCGGCGACTCGGTGTGGCTCGCGACGACCGCCGGCCTGGTGGAGCTCGACGTCTCGAAGCCGACCGCGACGATGCGCCGCCGGTGGACGAAGGCCGACGGGCTGCTCGACGACGGCGTGATGATGCTCACCCCCGTGACCGACGGGTGGCTGGTGGGCACGCAGCGCGGCGCGATGCGGCTCGACGCGCAGGGGCGGCTGACGCGGCTCATCCCGGCAGAGCAGGACCGCGCCGCGGCCGTGCGCGACTTCTTCGTGGAGCCATCGGGCGTGGTGTGGGTCGCCACCTACGGCGAAGGCCTCGCGCGCGTCGCGCCGGGTGCGCCGCCGACAGTGACGTGGCTGACGCGCGAGGGTGGCTTCTGCTCCGACGAGCTGTCGCGGGTGGTGTCGGTGGGCGACGCGCTGTGGTTCAACAGCAACCAGGGCGCGTTCCGCGTGCGCCGGGCGAGCCTCGAGGCGCACGCGCGCGGCGAGGGCGTGGCGGGCTGCGAGCCCTTCGTCTCGGGCGAGGGCAACGGCGGCGGGCAGCTCGCGGGCGGGCTGTCGAACCTCGGGCTGCTGCTGCCGACGGTGAACGGCGTGGCGCGCATCGACCCCTCGGTGCCGACGCCGTCGCGCGCGCTGCCCACCTTCATCGACGCGGCGAAGGTCGACGAGACGCCGCTGGCCCTGCAGGGCGTCACCCGCGTGCCGCCGGGGCGGCGCGACCTGACCATCTCGCTCGCGAGCCCCCACGTGACGGCGGGCACCCTCAGCATCGAGCAGACGCTCGAGACCGAGGGCCGCAAGCTGAGCCGCGTGGGCGGCCGCACCGCGACGTGGCTGAACCTCGACCCCGGTGACTACGTCTTCACCGCGCGGCGCCGGAGCGTCGACGGCACGTTCGGGCCTCCCGTGACGCTGCGTTTCCGGCTCGAGCCGCGTGTGCTCGAGACGCCGTGGGCGCGCTGGGGCCTGCCGCTGCTCGCGCTGGCGCTCGTCGCCCTCGGCGTGCGGTGGTGGACCCGCACCGCCCGGGCGCGCGCGGAGGCCCTGGAGGCCGAGCTGGAGCAGCGCCGGCAGCTCGAGGCCGCGCAGCGCGAACGCGACGAGGTGTACCGCACCGTGTTCGCCGGCTCGCCGGTGCCGCTGTTCCTCATCGGTGACGACGACGTCATCGAGGAGCTGAACCCCGCGGCGCGCGATGCGTTCCCCGGCGCGCGACCGGGGAGCAGCGGCCTCGAGCTCCTTCCGTCGGGCGAGCGGGCGAGCTTCCGTGAGGTGCTGCAGCGCGCCCGGGCCGGCGAGCGGATCAGCGGCGTGGAGTTCGGCGGCCGCGAGCCGACGCAGCGGGGGGACGAGCGCGCGGGCGTGTTCCCCGCGGCGGAGAGCCTCGCTCGCGCGGAGGTCGAGACGGATCCTGATCAATCGTCGATCGACGCGTCGTCGAGTGGCGACACGCGACCCCATGACCGCGAGGCGGCTCGCTCGGAGGTCGTGACGGATCCGAGCACTGATCAGTCGTCAGTCGTGGGCTCCCGGAACGCTGGCGCGTCTGCGGCGAGCACCACCTACCGCTCTGGCGCCGCAGAGTCGGCGGGCAGCACGTCGGCGCGCGACTGGGCAGCGTCCGAGCCGTCGGGCGCGCCCGAGCACATCTCTGCGGCGGCTGCGCCCCTCGACGCCACCTCGCGCTCGGCAAAGGAGCTCAGTTCCGAAGCGGCTCGCTCGGCACCGGGGCAGTCCGCGGCTGCGCGTCTCGACGACACCTCGCGCCACACAACGGAGCTCAGTTCCGCCGAGGCGCGCTCAGCTGGCGTGTCCGAGCACCGCTCCGCCAGGTCTTCGCCCGTCGACAGTTCCGCAGCGTCGGCCGAACCCGCAGCGTCTTCGGTGGAAACAGCAGAGCGGCGCTTCACCCCCGCTGCGAGCGCGACGTCCGCGCGGAACGGCGCCTCAACGCACGGCTTCGAGCTGTCTGCGCAGACCTCGCCCGAGCGCACGCCCGCCGAACCCGCCCGGGGTGACCGACCGCCCACCGACGCGCCGACGTCGCGCGTGCTGCGCATCGACGCCGCCCCGCTCGTCCGTGGCGCGCGCCGCTCGGTGCTCGTCGCGACGACCGACCTCACGGCGCTCCGCGCGGCCGAGCGTGAGAAGCGCGCGCTCCTCGCGCGCGCGGCCAACGCGCAGCGGCTCGAGGGCCTCGGCCGCCTCGCCGCGGGCATCGCGCACGACTTCGACAACGTGCTCGCCGCGCTCTCACTGCAGATCGAAGACCTCCGCCGCGCGGGCGGCGACGCGAAGCTCACCGCCGAGATGACCGACGCGGTCGACATGGGCCGCAACCTCACCCGCCGCTTCCTCATCTTCGGCCGGGGCGACGCCGAGCTCACCGCCATCGACCTCGACGACGCCGTCGCGCACGGTCAGGCGCTGCTCGGCCGCCTCTTCCCGCGCGACGTCACCTTCGAGGTCAGGCTCGGCGCGCCGGGCGCGATGGCGTGGCTGCCGCGCTCGCACCTCGATCAGCTGCTGCTCAACCTGGTGGTCAACGCGCGCGACGCGACCAGCGGTGGAGGCCGCGTGCTGGTGCAGACCCGGCGCACGACCGAGACGCGCGAGGAGCAGCTCCAGGTGCTCCCCCGGCCCGCCGGAGAGCTCGTCGAGCTCATCGTCGAAGACTCCGGCGTCGGCATGGACGAGGCGACCCTCACCCGCGCCTTCGAGCCGTTCTTCACCACCAAGAGCCCGAGCCAGGGCACCGGCGTCGGCCTGACCATCGTGCACGGCATCGCGCTGCGCGCGGGCGCCGGGCTCACCGTGTCGTCGATTCGCGGCGGGGGCACGCGCTTCGTGGTGCAGCTCCGCGCCGCGCCGAGGGCCGAGCCGCTGCGCGAGGAATTCCCGAAGCCCGCCGCGCCTGCCCAGCCGGCGAACAAGCCCACGGTGTTGATCTGCGATGACGTCGCGCCGCTGCGCTCGGCGGTCGGGCGCGTGTTCCGCCGCGCAGGCTTCGTGGTGCTCGAGGCGTCCGATGGGGAAGAGGCCCTCACGCGCCTCGCCGCGGAGCCCGTCTCGGTGCTGGTGACCGACCTCGTGATGCCGCGCGTCGACGGCGTCGAGCTGATCAAGCGCGTGCGCGCGTCCGGCAGCCAGGTGCCCATCATCCTGCTCTCGGGCTTCCCCGGTGACGCGCTCGCGCGCCTCGACCCGCCCCACCGCCATCGCCTCGTCGCGCTCGAGAAGCCCTTCGTGCCCGAGGTGCTGGTGAAGACCGCGAAAGAGCTGCTCTCTTCCTGACGTCTCACGCTCCGCGCGGCTCGCCTGTCTCGCCCTCGACGGGGAAGAAGGAGCCGTACCGATGAGCGCCGTGCCGCGCCTGTCGATGTTGAGTGAGTCGGGGCTGGTCGAGCTCGCCTCGACGAAGGGCGTCCGCCAGGCGGACCGCATCTTCGACCTGAGCGAAGGAGGGCTGGGCGTGTTGAGTCAGGATCCGCTGCCCGCCGGCTCGCTGAGCCTGGCGACGCTGTGGCTGCCGCACGAGGCGAAGCCCCTCGACGTCATCGTGCGCGTCGCGTGGCGCGAGGAGCGCTCGATGGGGCTCCAGTTCATCCTGCCCGACGACGCGCTGCTCGAGGCCATCCGCCGGCTGCGGCGCGCGCTCGCGGGCTGACCGGAAGTGATGAGCCCGGGTGCGCGGTTGAGGCATGCTCCGCGGCCATGACGCTCGACGCTGCGCTCCTGTCCCGACTCGCTCCGTGGGGCTTCGACCCCGCGCAACTCGACCTCTTCGTCGCCCGCTGCAAGGAGCCGACGACGAGCAACGCCGTGAAGGGCACGCTGACCCTGCCCTCGCCCGACGACGTGCGGGCGCTGCCTGCGTACGGCACCGCGGAGCACGCGCGCCTCTCGAAGCTGGGCCGCGACGCGCTCACCGCCAAGAAGGTGGGCGTCATCATCCTCGCGGGGGGCATGGCGACCCGCTTCGGCGGCGTGGTGAAGGCGGTGGTGCCGGTGCTCGAAGACCGCACCTTCCTGAAGCTGAAGCTCGACGACGTGCGCGCGGTCGGCGGCGAGGCAGTGCCGGTGTACGTGATGAGCAGCTTCGCCACGCACGAGCGCCTCGTGCAGCACGTCGCGGAGCTGGGCGCGAAGAACGTGCACGTCTTCCCGCAGTTCGTCTCGCTGCGCCTGACGCCCGAGGGCCAGCTCTTCCATGAGCAGGACGGCGACGTCTCGCCCTACGCCACCGGCCACGGAGACCTCACCTTCGCGCTCCGACGCAGCGGGCTGCTCGCGGCCTTCCGCGCCGCCGGTGGCGAGCTGCTGGTGATGTCGAACGTCGACAACCTCGGCGCGACGCTCGACCCGGCCGTCATCGGAGCGCACGTCGACCGACACGTGGCGCTCTCGGCGGAGGTGGTGCGCAAGGTGAAGGGCGACAAGGGCGGCGCCCCCGCGCGGCTCGACGGCACGCCGCAGATCATCGAGGGCTTCCGCTTCCCGCCCGGCTTCGACCAGGACAGCATCCCCGTCTTCAACACCAACACCTTCGTGATGGATGCGGCGGCCATCGACCGCGACTTCGCGCTGCCTTTCTACAAGGTGGAGAAGAAGGTCGACGGCGCGACCGCCATTCAGTTCGAGCGGCTGGTGGGCGAGCTCACCGCCTTCCTGCCCACCACCTTCCTCGAGGTGCCGCGCGAGGGCGGGGAGTCGCGCTTCCTCCCCGCAAAGGACCCGGACGAACTGGCGGGGCGACTGGCCACCATTCGACTCGTAGCGGAATCGAAGACCAGACATCTCTGAGTGTATTTGATTACATTGCGTCCCGAGGCACCCGCTCTCGTGAGTGGTAGGCCCCGAAGGCACTGCGTGCTCCCCCGACGCGCAGTGCCTTCGTTTTTCTTCCGAGCCCCCGATGAGCCTCTCGATTTCCCTGCTGGCCCTCGCCCTCGCAGCGGCGCCGGCGCGCGTGGCGGTGCTGCCCTTCGACAACGCGACGACCGACGCCGAGCTGGAAGCGGTGCGCGGCGGCCTGGCCGACCTCGTGGCGAGCGACCTCTCGGCGGCGGACTCGCTGGTGGTGGTCGAGCGCGCGCGCTTCGCTGACGTGGCGAAGGAGCTCGAGCTCCAGCGCACGAAGTACTTCGACCCGAAGCAGACGGTGCGCGTGGGCCAGGCGCTCGGCGCGACGCACCTCGTGCTGGGCACGCTGGTGGCGACGGCGCCGAAGCTGAAGGTCTCGGTGCGCGTCGTCGAGGTGAAGGGCAACCGCGTGGTGGTGAACGCGGCCGTGACGGGCACCCCGGCGGACCTCTTCGAGCTCGAGGAACAGCTCGTGCTGCAGCTCGCCCGCGCGCTCGAGGCGAAGCTCGCCGACGGCACGCGCTCGGGCCACCTGTCGCTCGCGGCGCTGGGCGCGTACGGGCAGGGCCTCGCGCTCGCTGACGCCGGCGACCTCGACGCGGCGAAGTCGAAGCTGGCCGAGGCGGTGCGGCAGAGCCCCGACTTCGAGCTGGCGAAGGCGCGCTACGCGGAGGTGCTCAAGCGGCTGCGCGAGGCGCAGAAGCGGCGGGGCACACTGCAGGACGAAGGAGCGAAGACGCTCGAGGCGCACCTCACGGCGCAGCTGGGGAAGCCGCCCGTCGAGCGGTCCCTCGGGGCGCGCATCGGCCTGGCGAACCTCGCGCTGCTCGAGCTGTCGCGGCTGCTCGACGCGAAGCGCGACGAGGCGCGGTGGGCGGCGCCCGAGAAGCGCACAGACGTCGAGCGGCTCGAGGCGCGCTTCGTGATGCACGCGGGCGCGCTGGTGGCGGAGCTCCGGGCGTTGAAGGGCCAGCCCGTGTCTCCGGAGCTGAGCGACGAAGACCGCGCGCTGTCGGAGCGGCTGTTCGGCCTCGACGTCTCGACGTGGGACTTCGTGACGCCGGCGTCGGTGGCGAGCGACGTGGGGAACTTCCTCGGCTCGGGGTGGACGCCGTGGCGCAGCGATGTGCCGCAGTTCGCGGTGCGGCCGAGCGCGGCGCAGCGCTCGGGGGACCAGCTCGCGGCGGCGATGAAGTGGTTCGACGTCGCGGAGCAGGAGGTGAAGCTGCTCCCGGCCGACGAGCGCGCGGCGGCGGCGTTGCGGGCGGCCAACGAGCGCGCGGAGCTGCTGCTCCTGCTCGGGCGCCGCGAGGAGGCGGTGGCGCGCTGGCAGGGCTGGCTCGACGCGTACCCCACCGCGGAGGACTTCCCCGCCATCACGAAGAAGGTCGAGGCGGCGATGCTGCTCGACGACGACGCCGAGCGCGACGAGCAGCGGCTGCGCGCGTGCGATGCGGGGCTGCTCGAGCGCGCGGCGGTGCTGGCGACGCGCACCTGGCGCGCGAAGGGGCGGGCGGGGCTCGAGGCGCTGGGGACGGCGCTGCGCGCGTGCGCGAAGAAGGACGGCCGCTTCGAGCGCGCGGCGTGGAGCGTGCCGTGGGCAGAGCTCCGTCGCGTGGCGGACTGCGAGGCCGCCGAGGCATGGCGGGCGAAGGCGGAGCGCGCCGGGGTCAGCCTCGAGGCTTGCCGCTGACCCATCGACGTCGCGGACCCGCACTGCGCTCGCGGGCGGGCGCGACGTTGAGCCTCTCGGAGCGGTGCGACAGCCAGCAACCGAACGACGGCGGCGAGGCATCGGCGCCGACGACGATGCTGCGTAGCACAATGGGAGCTCACGCGTCGTCGCGCACGCCGCACTCACGGTGGGATGCGACGTCGAGGCGCACGACCTCGCGGAGCGGTGCGACAGCCGGCAACCGAACGACGGCGGCGAGGTGCATCGGCCGACCAGGCCCGACAACCACGAGGTCGCACGACCTCGTCGTCTCACTGCGCCGCACAATGCGAGCTCACGCGTCGTCGCGCACGCCGCACTCACGGCCC
>JBMORD010000236.1:0-10536 GCA_049322495.1 Myxococcota bacterium
CTGCGTCGGAGTCTCCCGTTGCGTCGGCTCCTGCGTCGCCTCCCGCGGATTCGGCCCCTGCTGGATCGGCTCCTGCTGGATCGGCTCCTGCTGTGTTGGAGGCTCCCGCTGCGTCGACTGCATCGGCTCCCGCTGCGTCGACTGCGTCGGCTCCCGCTGCGTCTGCTCCTGCACCTGCTGCCCCGGCATCTGCCGCTTCGGCGCTCGCCCCCGTTCCGGCGCCTGCCGCATCGGCTCCAACGCCCAGCGCCTCCTCGCCCGCAGCGGACACGTCTCCGCCGCCTCCGACGGCGCCCGACGCTGGTTCTGCGCGTGTGGCGGATGAGCCCGTGGTGCCACGGCTTTCGGACGAGGTGGAAGTGGCGATCGTCCCCGCGCGAGCAACGCCGGTGCGCGAGTTCAAGATCGAGCCGCGCCCGCGCCCCTACGAGGTCCCGCCCGACGTCGAGTTCAACGGAGACCTCCTCCGGCAGGTGCGCATGGCACGCGGGCTCTCGCTGGCGC
This sequence comes from Myxococcota bacterium, assembly GCA_049322495.1. Lineage (GTDB taxonomy): Bacteria > Myxococcota > Myxococcia > Myxococcales > Myxococcaceae > Archangium_A. The sequence continues at coordinate 505 of JBMORD010000236.1, forward strand.
AGCTCGCCGACCGCACGCGCATCGGCGCCAAGCACCTCGAGAACGTCGAGAACGACCGGTACGACGCGCTGCCTGCCACGGTCTACCTGCGCGGCATCCTGATGAACCTGGCGCGGGAGCTGGGGCTCGATGGACTCCGGGTCTCGAAGAGTTACCTCGCGTTCGTCGACGCCCACCGGTCGAAAGGTTGACCCCACCCCCCCGCGGCACTACGAAATCTCACGATGACTGAGGAAGAACGGACCAAGGCGATGCGGTTGGCTCGAGCGATTGCTTCGGACATCTCGCTCTACAACGAGCAGAAGATCATCCGCGGCATCGAGCAGGACAATCTCTTCGAGGCGCTCAAGGAGGAGATCGAAGAGGGCCGTGAGCTCTTCAAGAGCCGCGTCAGCAAGGAGATCTTCGGCACCAACTTCTTCGACCGCGCGATCGTCGACGTGATCATCAAGCCCAAGGGGCACGTGAAGTCGAAGATCTGGTGAGTGAGCGAGTCGTCGTCGTCGCGGGCCCGGAAGCGAAGGGGCTCCGCGTCGATCAGTTCATCGCGCGCAGTCGGCCCGAGCTGAGCCGGGCGCGTGTGCAGGCGCTGATCGAAGAAGGCCGGGTGCGCATCGCCGATGCGTCGATCAAGGCCTCTCAGCGTCTTCAGGGCACCGAGGAGATCGTCGTCGAGATCCCCGCCGCGGCGCCCGCCGAGCCGGAGCCCGAGGCGCTCCCCATCACCGTCATCCACGAAGATCGCGACCTGCTGGTCATCGACAAGGCCGCGGGCATGGTGGTCCACCCCGGCGCCGGTCACGCCAGCGGGACGCTGGTGAACGCGCTGCTCCACCACGTGAAGGATCTGCGGGGCGTGGGCGGCGAGCTGCGTCCGGGCATCGTGCACCGCCTCGACAAGGACACCTCGGGGCTGCTGGTCATCGCCAAGCATGACGAGGCGCTGCGCGGGCTCCAGGCGGCCTTCAAGTCCCGCGACGTCGAGAAGACGTACCTGGCGCTGGTGCACGGCCAGCCGCCCGACGAGGGCACCTTCCGCACGCTCCACGGGCGTCACCCCACGCACCGCATGCGCTTCACGGGCAAGGTGAAGACCGGCAAGCCGGCGGTGACGCACTTCAAGGTGACGAAGCGCTTCCCCCGCGCCGCGCGCGTCGAGGTGGGGCTCGAGACCGGGCGCACTCACCAGATCCGCGTGCACTTCGCGGAGGCCGGCTTCCCGCTCCTCTCGGACGCGCTCTACGGCTCGAAGGCTGCGCAGCGCGGCGAGATCATCGCGCGCCAGGCGCTGCACGCGTGGAAGCTCGCCTTCACGCACCCGCGGACGCAGCAGCGCCTCAGCTTCACCGCCCCCGTGCCGAAGGACTTCCGCGACGCTGAGAAGCGCCTCGCGTCAGAGCACGCCGCCGATCGACAGTGACTGCTGCCGTCTGGTCAGCACCTTGATCGGCTGAATGGCCATCACGCGCATGAAGACCTTCAGCAGGTCGGGGTCGAACTTGTTGCGCATCTCGGTCCACATCAGCATCAGCGCGACCTCCGGACCGTAGGCGTCGCGGAAGGGCCGCTTCGAGGTCAGCGCGTCGTACGTCGCGGAGATGCTGATGATCTTCGCGTACAGGCCGAGGTTCGCCCGGGGAATGATCATCTGAATGTTGCCCTGGCCGTCTCGCACCGCGGTGCCGAAGTCGACCTTGTGCTCGAAGGTGGTGACCAGCCGCAGCAGCGTGGCGCGGTTGATCTGCCGCTCCTGGAGGATGTTGCGGATCGAGACCAGCGGCGCGCGGTTGATGAGGTTGCGCTCCTCGAGCGAGAGCCCGCCGCGCTTGTTGAGCACCTCGTCGGGCACCGTGCCCATGCCGGCGTCGTGGAACAGCGCGATGTAGCCGAGGTCGCGGAGCTGCGCCTTGGTGAGCCCGAGCTCCGCGCCGTACACGATGCTGATCAGCGCGGTGTTGACCGAGTGGTACGCGAGGTACTCCGAGTCGGAGCGCGTCGTCGTCAGGCCGAGGAAGTGCGTGCGGTGGTCGATCGAGATGTCGACCAGATCCTGGATCACCCGCAGCACCTTCGAGGTGTTGAGCGGCTTCTCCTTGCGCAGCGACTCGAAGTACTTGCGCACGAAGAAGACCGCGCGGCCATAGCAGGTGAGGGCGTACTTCTTGCGGTCGAGCTTGGCGTCGCTCTCGTCCTTCTCGTTCTCGAGCTTGTCCTTGAGCTTCGACCACTTCGCCAGCTTCATCGAGACGAGCTTCTTGTCGCCGACGCCGTCCTCGCCCGCGTCGTCGTTCTGCTCCTTCGAGAAGATCCAGATGAAGTTCTTGAGCTCGGGGACGCTCACCGAGCGGAACATGGTGATGCCGCCCACGTCCTTCCCGCGCATCTCGTCGAGCAGCGTGCGCACGTTGTCGAGCGCGCTCATGTCGACCTTCACCAGCATGCCGTTCAGGTAGAACGACTGCTTGACGCCCATGAACTCCAGCTTGCCGTCCTTCTGGATGACCTGGTTCATCGTCTCCTGCAGCTGCAGGAGCGGCTTCTCGAAGACGGTGTTCTCGGGGTCGTACATCTTCACCGAGCGCAGCAGCATGTAGAGGGCAGAGATCAGCTGCCGCCCGAGCGTCTGGAGCTTCTCGTTGTGCTCGCGCGCGAAGACGTCAGGCGACGCTTCGTCGGCTTCGGTGACCCTGGTGACGGAGATGTCGGACATCGATCAGGACTCCTTGTCGGCGGCGCCGAAGAGCTGCTTGCGCACCCGGGCGAGATGCCCCTTCGCCGCGGCGATCACCTCGGGGGCCTGCGACTTGTCCTCGGTGACCTCCTGCAGCAGCTTCGCCGTCTGGATGGTGCAGGCGCCCGCGAGGCCCGCGAGCGCGAGCAGCTTGTCGGCGTTCAGCTTCTGCTTGTTGAACAGGCCGGCCTTCTGCGACAGCACCTGCGCGAAGAACTGGATCGCGCCCGTCTGGCCGGTGGAGCCGAGGGCCGCGTAGAAGCCCTCCTTCTCCTGGTCGGACTTGTCCTCGAACTTCTTGTCCTTCACCAGGCGGAGAAGGTCGAGGTACGCCTTCTCGCGATCGAACTCGGGCAGCACGCGGGCCGCCTGGAGCCGCACCTGCAGCGTCTCGTCTTCGAGCATCTGGGCGATGATCTTCCGCGCCTCGCCGGTGCGGCCGCGCGCGATGATCGCCATCACCTCGAGCTTGAGCGCGAGGTTCCTGGTGGTCATCGCGGTGGTGAAGAACTTGAGCTTGTCGGGGTGGTTCGAGCGATCGAGCACCGTGAGCATGTCGCGCTGCATCTGGGGCTTGTCGACCGCGCGCAGGCGCCACACGAAGGGGTCGGGGTTCTGCTTCGCGAAGGGCACGAGCACGTCGCAGAGCAGGGCGCGGTTCTCGGGCAGCTGCACCATCTCGAGCGTGGTGAGCAGCGGCATGACCGCCTCGGGGTCGAGGCACGAGAGGTACTTCACGACCTCCGCCGGGTTCTTGATCCGCGAGTACTTGAGGATCTCGCCGATGCGGCCGAGGCGCTGCTCCTCACCCATCTTCGCCACGAAGCCGCGCAGCAGCTCGCCGATCGAGCTGTCGGCGCCGGCGCGCTGCTCCATCGCGCGGAGCTTGAGCACCACCTGGTTGATGATCGCGAAGTCCTCCTGCAGGAGCATGGCGTCGAGCAGCTGGCTGAACATCTCGCTGAGCAGGTGGGCGTCGGTGACGCCGTTCTCGACGACCTGGAACACGGCGCTGATCAGCTTGGGGAAGAGGCGCTGGTTCTCTTCTTCATGCACCTCGCGCTGCAGCTTCGCCTTGAGCTCGGGCGTGGCGGTGACGCCGGTGATCACCACGCCGCGCATCTGATCGACGTCGTCGAGCTTCATCTCGAGGTCCGACTCGGACAGGCGCGCGAAGCGGATGTAGTCGTCGCTGTTGGTGCGGAGCCGGCGCTGGAGGTAGTCGACGATCTTGTCGACCTCGACCTGCACCTCCTCCTCGCTCATCTCCTCGACCTTGAAGCCCTCCACCATGATGTATTCGAAGTTCGGCATCTGGGCGCGCCACAGCTGCGCGTTGATGTCGTCGGCGCCGCGATCCGGGTCGGACAGGGCGATCATCACGAACTGCGTCATCTCCTCGAGCGAGAAGCCGTCGCGGAAGATGAGCTGGCGGATCCCGTCCTTGAAGAACTTGTACGGGATCGGGTTGTCCTCCGTGAAGATGTCCTGCTTGAAGAGGGTGAAGTTGGTGAGCTCGACGCGCAGGTTCAGCGGGCCGTAGGTCTGGGTGTACTCGTTGACCGCCTGCCACGCCTTGGTGAGGTACTCGCCGTACTTCGCCTGGTTGTGGCGGTACATGGCGATGGTCTTCACGCCCTTGAGCAGGTGGTAGGCGACCTGACGCCCGGCCTCGACCTGCTTGCGAACGGCGGGATCCTGCATCGGATCGGGGGCGGCCGGCGCACCCTGGGCGGGCGCGGCCGTCGTCGGAGCGGCTCGATTCGGCATCGTGGCCTTCGAGTCTACCCCTGCGCGGGGCGGGGCGCTCAGCGAATGGCGTCGCGCAGGCGCCGCGTGAGCACCTTGACGATGCCCTGGGCGATCTCCGGCTTCTCGCTCATGATCTCCTGGAAGTCCTCGCGGGTGATCTTGAGCAGCGTGGTGTCTTCCATGGCCGTCACGGTGGCCGAGCGGGGCGCGGCGTCGAGCACGCCCATCTCACCGAAGCACTCGCGCTCGCCGAGATCGGCGATCACCCGATCGGCCTTGTGCACGCGCACCTTGCCGTCGATCACCAGGTACAGCGCGTCGCCGGCCTCGCCCTCGCCGAAGATCTCGTCCTGCGCGTCGCGGCGCTCCTCGGTCGAGATGAGCGCGATGGCGGCGAGGTCTTCCCCGGGGATCTGGGAGAAGAGATCGATCGACTTGAGGAAGAGCACCTTTTCGACCGTCGAGAGCATCGCGCGGCGCGCATCGTCAAGGGAAAGCCTGGCCCTGTCCAGCGTGGCGACGGCGCGCGGAACGTGCTCTGTGCCTGCGCATGGACTGGAAGCTCATCGGCACCACCTTCGCCGCGGTCTTCATCGCGGAGCTCGGCGACAAGACGCAGCTGGCGACCCTCTCGTTCTCGACGTCAGGCAGCTCGCGGCTGGCGGTCTTCATCGGCTCGGCGGCGGCGCTGGTCGCGTCGTCGGCGATCGCGGTGCTCGCGGGTGAGGCGCTGACCCGGGTGATCCCCCCGCGCACGCTGCAGCGCGCGGCCGGGGTGCTCTTCCTGGTGATCGGCGCGTGGGTGCTCTACTCAACCAGCCGCGGCGAGTGAGGCGGCGCGGGCGCTGAGCAGCGCGGCCTGCCGGCGCACGAGCGGCGCCTCGTCCTTGAGGCGGGCGTCGATGAAGGGCGCGGCCTTCTCGGGGGCCTTGCGCTCGAGCGCCACCAGGGCCATCTCTCGCACCACGGGGTGCGGGTCGGCGAGCGAGTGCTCGAGCACCTCGTCGCGCACCAGCGGCTCGGTCGCGGCCTCCGAGTGGCACCAGGTGGCGCAGGCGCGCACCCAGGCCGCTTCGTCCTTCGTCAGCTCGACCAGCATCGCCTCGGGCGTGGTGCTGGGGGCGGGGTAGAGCTCGGTGACGTGCTTGAGACGATCGGCGCGCGGCACGTCTTCGATCAGCGGCAGGAAGCGCGCCTTGAGATCGCGATCGAGGAGGTTGTCGAGCAGCTCCACCGCGTTGCCGCGGCGGCGGCTCGCGTCGGCCGCGGTGGCGTCCTGAATGCCGACGCTGATCTGCTCCATGTCGGCGTCGGGGTAGAGCACCGCCAGCAGCAGGAACACGCGCCCCTCGACCTGCTTGACCTTCTCGACGAGCGAAGAGGCGAGCAGCGCCCGCGCGGCCTCGAGCCCGTCGCGCGGCGTCTCTGCGCCGGGGAGCTGATCGAGCTTGAGCAGCTCGAGCTGGTGGAGCGCCCGCCACGCCCGCTCGAGCTCGCGGCTGAGCGCGCGGCGCACGGGCGCGTGATCCTTGAGGAGGAGCCGCCGGCCCTTCACCGCGCGCGCGAGCGCCCGGTACATCACGCCGCGGAGCTCCTCGTCGGCCTCGTCGAGGTGCCGGGCGATCACCTCCACCGCCTCGGAGGTGCCGAGCTTGCCCAGCACGCGGGCGATCGCCCGGCGGATGTTGGGATCTTCGAGGTGGTTGCCGAGCACCTTGGCCAGCGTGCTGAGGATGCCGCTGCCGTAGGCGGTCAGCGAGTGCGTCGCCTCGCGCAGGGTGTCGCGTGACTGCGTGCGGTAGATGAGGGGGATCACGAACTCCGGGCTGCGGAGCTCCCCCGCGGCGAGCACCGCCTCGCGCCGCACGCGGAGATCGGGGTCGTTCATCAACTGCAGCACCGGCTGGTAGAAGTTGCGCACGCCGATCGCCCCCAGCACCCGCGCGGCGTGCTGGCGCATCACCGGGTCGGCGTTGTCGATCAGCGCCTTGAGCGCCTCGGCCGCCACCAGCACCCCGTCGAGGCCACCGAAGCGGATCATGCCGGTCACCGCCGCGCTGCGGATGCGCGGGTCGGGGTCGGCGAGGAACAGGCGCACCGAGCGCACCGCCTTGTCGCGGCCCATGGCGCAGAAGGCGTCGATGGCCGCCGCGCGCACCGCGGGCTCCGGGTCCTCGAAGCGGCGGAACACCGAGTTCGCGAAGCGCATCGTCTGCCGGTGGGCGTAGTACTCGAGCGCCTTGACCCGCACCGCGCTCGAGGGGTGCTCGAGGAGCAGCTCCACGCGCTGGTCGAGCTCCAGCTTCTCGAGGTGCGGCAGCAGGGCGAGCGCGTTGAGCACCTCCTGCTGATCGGTGCTGGCCAGGGCGCGCTCGAGCACCTTGTTGGTGTTCCCGTCGATCACCTGGTGGCGGGCCGACTCGAGATCGAGGCGGCGCTGCTTGAGGTTGTCCTGGAGCGACTTGATGTACTTCGAGCGCATGCTCAGCACCACGCCCACCCAGGCGAGGGCGAGCGCGAGCGAGAACCAGGCGAGGCGGTACGGGTTGCCGTCGAAGAAGGCGCGGTAGGCCGCCAGCGAGATGCCCGCCAGGCCGATCGCCATCGGCTTCACCACGCCGTCGATGAAGGCCTTGGCCGACACCCGCACCTGCGCGGGCACCGGGAGGTAGAGGATCTGCGTGGTCGCGTCGTTGACCGAGTAGCGGAACAGCGTGTCGGCGCCCTTGGCCATCGACGCCGCCCACAGCGCGGGGAAGGCGAGGAGCGCGGTGTCGCCGAGGGCGAGCGAGATGGGCAGCACCGCGAGCGAGCCGATCACCCCCGCGCGGTTGAGCAGCCGGCTGGTGCCGAAGAGCTGGAGCCCGAGCGCCAGCGCGCCCACCACCGCGCTGAAGTAGCTGAAGTACGCGGCGAGCTCGTCGCCCTTCATCTTGTCGGCGGCGACCACCTTGAACTGGAAGTCGATGAGCGTGGTGGTGAAGAAGGTGACCGCCGAGAGGATCGCCACGGTGCGCAGGTGCGAGTCGTTGAACACGCGCCCGGCGCCGCCGCTCCGACGCGCCGCGGGGCTCGGCTTGCCCGCCGCCGCGCGCGCGAAGAGCCGCTGCCGCCCGAGCCGGCCGCCGGTGAAGCTCGCGCCCGCGGTGACGAAGAGCAGCGCGCCCACCATCAGCAGCAGCGAAGGGGTGCCGAAGGCGGTCGCCACGCGCGCCCCGAGCAGCCCGATGAAGATGTTGGCGAAGGTGCCGCCGGCGCCGATGAAGCCGTAGAGCCGCTTGGCCTCGCGCGCGTTGAACAGCTCGTTGGCGAGCGTCCAGAACTGCACGAGGATCAGCGCGCCCATCACCTCCACCAGGACGTAGATGACGCTGTAGATGCCCGGGGCCTTCAGCCGCTCGGCCAGCCACAGCAGCACGAACAGCCCGCCGAAGAGCGTCGCCGACAGCAGCGCCATCAGATCGCGGCGGAACCGGTTGGCCACGCGCGTGTAGGCCAGCCCGCTCGCGGTGACGAAGATCGCCGAGAGCACGTACATCCACGCGAGCTGCGAGCGATCGCCGTGCGCGAGGAAGAGCGCGTCGCGCACCGTGCGCCCGGTGAGGAAGGCGCCGACCGCGAACAGGCTGTGGAGGAAGAGCGTGAAGGTGAGCTGTCGCTCGCCCTTCCGCACCGGCAGCACCATCTCGAGGATCCGGAGCAGCACGCCCGGCGGAGACTAGCCCGGGGCGAGGGCGTTCAAGAGGCGCTTCTGCTCATCGGCCGACAGCGGCCGCCCCCCGAAGCGCGCCTCGAGGTAGCGCCGGCTCGCCGCGGCCACGGCCCTCGCGAGCGGGTGGTGCTCCCGGGCGAGCCGCTGCGGCAGCTGCTCGATGTCTTCGCCCGGCTGGAACTGCACCCCGGCCGCAGCGAGGCGTCGTTCGAGCTGGGCGAGAAAGTTCGCGGCCGGGTGCACGGAGCGGCGCCCCGAGAGGCGACTCCAGGCGAAGAAGACCAGCATCGCGACCCCGAGCGCGACCAGCCCGGCCTCGACCGGCGTCTTCGTCGAGGGCAGCGGCTGTCGCGCGGACGGCTCGACGTCGGGCGAGGTTCCCGTCGGAGGGCGGATCAGGCTCCGTACGAAGGTCCACTGATCGATGATCGTGTAGTCGAGCACCTTCGAGCGCCAGAGCTCCTCGAGGCGCTCCCAGGTGTCGACGAGCTTCGCGAGCAGCGCGCGCGGCTGTCCGGGGCGGCCGTCGTCGGGCGTCGCGTCGAAGGTGCGCCAGCCGCGTTCGGGCGAATAGGCCTCGACCCAGGCGTGGGCGTCGCCGGCGCGCACCACGTACCGGTCCTCCATCAGCTCGCCACCGAAGAAGCCGCCGACCACCCGCGCCGGGACGCCGCGGGTCCGAAGCATCACCGCGAGCGCCGTCGCGAAGTGCTCACAGTGGCCGGCCCTGCGCACGAACAGGAAGTCGGCGAGCGGGTCCTCGACGTCGCCGCCCAGCTCGAGCGTGTAGGCGAGGTTGCTGCGGAGCCAGCTCTCGAGCTTCGCGGCGACGCGCTCGGGGTCCTGCTCGCCACCGACGATCGTCGCGGCGAGCTCTCGCACCCGGGGGTCGAGCGTGTCGGGCAGGCGGGTGTTGCGGGCGAGCACCGCGGGCTCGTCCTCGAGGAGCTGCGCGACCGGGCTGCTCTGCACCACGTAGGTGTAGCTGTGGGCGTCTTCCGCGAAGCGCACCTCCTCGCCTTCGACCTTCACCAGCCGGGTCGGCCGCGATCCGGAGGTGCCGATGGCGGTCGCCTGCCCGAAGGAGACGGGCTGCTCGAGGCCGACCAGCGTCTGGCTCTCATAGGCAGGCAGCAGCTCGATGCGCTGGACGACGGCGGCGGTCGCGGCCGCGACGTGCACGATGGGCTGGGGGGCGCGCGCCGTGCCCGTGCCGCGCCACTCGCGCCCGTCGAAGGCGTCGAAGCGCCGGCCGACCCAGTAGCGATCGAGCCGCTGCGCGCCGGGTGAGGGCTCGAGGCGTGCGCGGAGCACGATGCGGGCGCTCGTCTTGATGTCTCCGCCTCCGCCGAGGCGCACGCGGTCGGTCATGCCGGTCATGCCGCCGAGGAGAGAAGGGCCGGAGCGGCGCGCCGCGAGGTTCCACGACAGGCGCGGGAAGAGGACGAAGAAGGTCACCCCTCCCACCAGGGCCAGCGCGACGCCGACGCTCACCTGCCGAATCACCGGCGCGACCGGCAGGTCCTCGTCGCGCTCCACCGGCCCTTCGACCGCGGCGAGGCCGAGGTGCAGGCAGGCGAACAGCCCGAAGGCGAGGAGGCAGAAGGCGAACCACAGCTCGCCGGACAGCGCGGCGGCGCCCGCCATCAGCAGCAGCGACGCGAGGAGCACCTGCTGATCGGTCGACGGCCCGGGCTCGGCGAGCAGGCGCTGGCCGGTGACGAGCGTGGCGAACGACACCGCGGCGATCACCAGATCGAGCACCCCGCGGAACGCGAGGCCGAAGAGCCCGGCCGCCACGAACAGTAGCACCACCACCGACCACGCCGGGTGCCGC
>JBMORD010000237.1:0-10498 GCA_049322495.1 Myxococcota bacterium
CGCCCTTCGCTGCCTCCGGCGGGTTCCATTGCTCCGGTCGTGCGCGGCGCCTCGCATACAGCCGCGAGGCACCCCCACGCCCTTCGCTGCCTCCGGCGGGTTCCATTGCTCCGGTCGTGCGTGGCGCCTCGCATACGGCCGCGAGGCACCCCCACGCCCTTCGCTGGTTCCGGCGGGAGTCTCTTGCGGCGGATCAATTGATCCGGTCTCGACTCACTCCCACGCGAGCTCGAAGTGGAGCGTCGCTCCTCGGTGTTCGGCCCGGTCCACGCGACCGCGAGCTTGCGAGAGGTCGAAGATGTAGTCGAACGTCCCGAGCCAGTATTCGACGAAGGGTGCGGGCACTTCGACCGGGTAGGTCACGAAGAACGTGCCGCCGTTCGGCCCCGTCGGCGTGAAGTGCGTGGTGATGTTCTTGAGCGCCACCATCGCCAGCTGGTTGAAGCGCCCGAGGTAGGTCGCCGGGCTGATCCCCGTGAGGGCGCTGACCGCGGCGATGAGCGGGCGCACGAGCGGCCCGAGCGACTCCGCGACGGTGAGCCGGCCCACCTGACGCACCAGCGGGCTGCCTCCCGCTGCGGCGAGGGCCTCGGTCATGCCGATGCTGAGCTCCCCCGGCCACCAGGGCCGCGCGTCGGGGTGCCGCAGCATCGTCGCCACCTCCGGCTTCGCCTCCGCGAGCACCGCGTCGAGCTGGCCCAGCTTCACGAGCGCACGGGACACCCCCGTCGCGAAGGGGGCGCTCATCTGAAAGGTGGTCTCGGCGCTCACGGTCGGCCTGCTCCCCAATCGTAAGACCGAGGCCCGACGGACGCTTGCGCGAATCCCGGGCGGGGCGCAGAACCTCCTACCAGCCATGACTTCACCGCTGCAGTCGCTGCGCGCCCGCTACCGCACGAGCCGGCTCTTCCGCTGGACCGCGGACCTCCTCATGCTGGCCCTGCTGGTGTGGGTGGTCGGGCTCTTCCAGACGAGGAACCACGCGCGCGGCGTCGCCCCCGCCTACGCCTTCAGCACGCTCGAGGGCGGCAGCTCGAGCTTCGGCGACCTCGCCGGCAAGCCCACCATCGTCGCGGTGTGGGCGCCGTGGTGCTCGGTCTGCAAGGCGGAGTCGGACAACGTCTCGCGCGTGCGCCGCTGGCTCGGTGACCGCGCCCATGTGGTGTCGGTGGCCACCGCCTTCGAAGACGTCTCGCAGGTGCGCGCCTACATGGCCGCGCAGCAGGTCGACTACCCGGTGCTGCTCGCCCGCGACGACTTCTCGCAGGTGATGGGCATCGGCGCCTTCCCCACCGTCTTCGTGCTCGACGCGAAGGGCAACGTCGTCTCGTCGATGCAGGGCTACACCACGACGCTGGGGCTCTACCTCCGCGCGCTGCTGCTCACTTGAAAGGATACGACGGCTTCGCGTTCACCATCGACGCCAACGCTGGCGCGAGGGTCGTACTGGTACGGCGACTACACCGCCATCGCGTGAGGCCCGCATGCCCATCGAAGAGCACGCTGCTCGCGTCGGGAGCAACGTCGCCGACGACCTCGACGGCAGCGTGGTCCGCCTTCCTCCGTGCCCGAAGTGCAAGGCAGAGGAGTTCCTCAGCCGCTCCGAGGTGCCGCCCGCCGCCAACTCCACGCCTCGCTCGCGAAGCTGGGCTGACTCGACGCGCGGCTGAAGAACGGGAATGCGCTCGAAGACGCTGCGCGACGGCATCGAAATCAAAACGGTGGACTCGCTCACGCCCCGCAGGCGGACGGATCGGAGGCGATCAGCGGCTCCGGGCCTCCCTCGCCGAACTCGATTGCCCCCGCCTCCCTCAGCGTCCCCTCGAGCTTCCGCTTCCCCTGGTATGGCCTGTCGAGCAGCAGCTGGACGGTGCTCCCGCGCACCTGGTACCGACCGGAGATCGACCGCCCGATGGGGGCGCCGTGAGCATCGAGCTGCATCGAAGAGAGGGTGAGCTTGCCGCCCGGCTCGAACCGCACCTGGTAGATCGGGCCGTGGATGCCGATCGCCGGGCCGTACCAGGTCCCCACGCCGACGAGCAGCTGCTGCACGTCGGCGGTCGCAGTCGTGGAGAGGCCGAGCAGCGTGTAGTAGCCAAACAGGTGGCGCAGCGGCTCCAGATCGGGATCGACCTTCATCCGCTCCCGTCGCGTGGCGTCGAGCTGGACCGCCTTCGCCAGCTCGTCCAGCGCCTCGCCGGGCATGTAGGAGCACGGGTCCTTCCGGCTCAGGACAGCGATGGTGCACGCCAGGTTGTAGTGGGCCAGGGCGTACTCGGGGGACTCGGCGACTGCCTTCCGGAACGTCTCCACCGCCTCCTCGTAGGCGCCGGCCTTGTACTGGCGGAACCCCTCGGTGTTGAGCGCCCTGGAGCGGGCCGCGTCCGCGCTGGCCGCGAGCGGCAGCACCAGGGCGACGATGGCGAGGATCCGCGAGACCATGTGATTCCCTCCGCCGAGCAGGATATCCCGCCGGAGCCGGAGCGCCGACGCTCCCGCTGCTGGCGAGCCCGAGGTCGTCACGCCACAGGACCTCGCGGCGACATTCTGCTTCTCGCCCGCGACGACTTCTCGCAGGTGATGGGCATCGGCGCCTTCCCCACCGTCTTCGTGCTCGACGCGACGGGCAACGTCGTACACCACGACGCTGGGCTCTCCCTCCGCGCGCTGCTGCTCACTTGAACTTCGCCGCGAGCGTCTTCTTCACCTTCTCGCGCAGCGCGAGCCGGTTCGCCCACGCCTCGTTCATGAGCTGCTTGGCGGCCGCCGTCACCGCGCCGCCGTTGCACGCCTGCTCCGCCTGACGGAACTTCTGATCCGTCACCGTCTCGCCGGTGCGCAGGTTGACCAGCTCGTAGTTCTTGCCCCACGTCGGGTCGTGCTTCGCCATCCAGTTGCCGACGCACGAGTAGCGCTTCGCCTCCATCGCCTCCCACTTCGCGAACTTCGGCGCGTCGGTCGGCGAGGCGATGGGGTACGCGTCCTTGAGCTCGGTCGGCTTCTGCACCTCGGGCCACTGCGCGGGGAGCGCCACCGTGCCCGGCTTCTCGGTCACCAGCCGCTCGGTGCGCACCTGCACCCGCTCGCCGTTCGCGCGGAGCACGCTCGACTTCTCGGCCCCGAAGTCCTCGAGGAGCAGCGCCTCGCCGGCCTTCAGCTCACCCACCTCCGACGGCACGAAGACGAAGAGCTGCGTCGGGGCGTCGAGGAAGAGCGCCTCCACGGCCGTCGTGTCGCGCGGGTACCACGGGTAGTGCCACCAGATCTGCCGGTCCTTGAGCGCGAGCTGCGCGGGCACCGGGGCGAGCTTCGCCAGCGCCTCGCCGCGCGCCTTCTGCCGGGCGAGCTCGTCGTCGAAGCGCCCCTGGAGCTGCGCCCACGCCGTCTGCCCCGCGAGCTCATTGGCGCCCGCGACCCACACCGCGTACGTGCCCGGCTCGAGCTTGTCCCAGCCGACGGAGCCGCCCGACTGACAGAACCCCGAGGGCCGCTTCGCCGAGCCGAGCGGGCCGGCGACGGTCCAGGTGAGCTTGTCATCGGCGATCAGCGTCGAGAGCGAGGCGCGGGCGCCGGCCTTCTTCACGTCGACGTAGAAGCTCGGCTCGCGCGCGCCCGCCCCGCACAGCACCGGCGCGCGGGTCTCGGTGGCCGGCACGGTGACCTTCACCGGCAGCGGCGCGGCGAGCGTGCCGAGGTCGACGTGCGGCGCGGCGGCGAAGCTCAGCGAGCGCTCGTCGTCGACGACCGAGAGCGCCACCTTCGTCGACTTCAGGTCGCGGCGCGCCTCGGCGAACACCGCGTAGCTGCCCTTCGGGAGATCTCCGCCGCCGACGAAGCACTTCCCGTCGGCGCCCTGCACGTAGAGCGTGCGCTCGGGCGCGGCGAGCTTCCACGTCGAGCTCTGCACCACCTCGAGGCGCGTGAGCGGCACCACCTCGCGGTTCCGCGCGCAGTCGAGCTTGAGGTGCTCGCTCGCGTAGCCCGCGCCGAGCTCGAGCTCGCGGTACACCGGGTTCGGCGTGCCGTCGACCTTCACCTCGAGCGGCGGAACGGCGGCCAGGCGCGCCGCGGCGTCGGACGGCACGCGGTCGACGATGGTGAACTCGAAGTGCGCGGCGCGCGCGCCGCCCTGGCCCATCGCGTACAGGTCGTAGGTGCCGGCCGCGAAGACCTCCTCGGCGACGAGCAGCGGCGGGTTCTGGCCGATGGTGGTGTGCTCGAAGCAGCGGAACTTGTTGCCGGGAATGGTGATCAGCCCCGCGTCGCGCGAGGTCATGCGCAGCTTCGTCGGCGCCTTCACCACCAGCCGCGCCACCGGCGCCGCGCTCAGGCGCGTGTCCGACTGGTTGCGGCACGAGGCGTACTGGTCGATGGACGACTTCGGCGTCGGCACCGGGCCCACGTCGATGACGAGCGGGTTGGGTGAGGTCGCGGCGTCGAGCGTGAAGGTCTGGCCCACGGGCGCTGCCGGCTCCGCGGCGGGCGAGGCGCCCGGCTTCGTCGGCGGCGACGCGGCGGGCTGCTGGGTGGTGGCCGCGGGCGGCGGCTCGTCCGACTTGAAGCCCTTCATCATGTCGTACTGCTTGCCGTTCACCGTCACCATGCAGCCGGACATGAGGAGTCCCAGCGCCGCGAGCCGCTTCGTCAGGGTCTTGAGGGTCATGAGCGAGGGCACGACCCACCACGAGCTTCCCGGGTGCAACGAAGGTGATGGTAGAGCGGCGGGGTGACGCCCACGGTGCCCCTCAACGCGGTGCAGGTGCTCGCGCTCGCCGCCGCGGGGCTGGGCGTCGGAGCGGGCCTCAAGCGGCTCTTCCCCCGGCTCGAGCGGCTCAACGTGCCGACCGCCATCGTGGGCGGGCTGGTGCTGGCGCTGCTGCAGCTCGCGCTGCGCGACCGGGTGGTGAACTTCGAGCTCGAGCTGTGGCTGCGCGACCTGCTGATGCTCGCCTTCTTCACCACCATCGGCTTCGGCGCGCGGCTCTCGTTGCTGCGGCGCGGCGGCGTGCCGGTGCTGCTCTTCTTCGGGCTCGCGGTGCTCGGCGCGGCGGCGCAGAACGCGGTGGGGCTCGCGCTGGCGAAGGCCTTCGGGCTCCACCCGCTGCTCGGCGTGGCCTCGGGCAGCGTGGCGCTCACCGGCGGCCCGGCGACGGCGCTCGCCTTCGGCGCGGAGTTCGAGAAGCTGGGCGTCGCGGGCGCGAGCGGGCTGGGGCTGGCGAGCGCGATGTTCGGCATCGTGGCGGGCGGGCTGCTCGGCGGCTTCCTCGGCGGCCGGTTCATCGCGCGGCAGCCGGCGCAGGCGCCCGTCGCGCGCGCGGCGGCCGAGGCGACGTCGGCGCCGGCGCTCGAGGTGGACCAGGTGCTGCCGATGACGGGGCTCCTCGCCGCGACGATGGGGCTGGGGAGCGTGGTGTCGGCGGCGCTGGCGAAGGCGGGCGTGGTGCTCCCGGCGTACGTGGGCGCGATGCTGGTCGCGGCGGTGGTGCGCAACCTCGACGACGCGCGGCTCCGCCCGCTCATCTCCGAGGCGCACCTCGACGTGCTGGGCGAGACGTCGCTGCAGCTCTTCATCGTGATGGCGCTCCTGACGCTGCAGCTGTGGGCGCTGGTGCACCTCGCGCTGCCGGCGCTGGTGATGCTCGGCGCGCAGGTGCTGCTGGTGGCGGCGCTCAGCGCGCTCGTGTTCCGCGTGATGGGGCGCGACCACGAGGCCGCGGTGACGGCCAGCGGCTACGTCGGCTTCATGCTGGGCACCACCGCGAACGCGGTGGCGTGCATGAGCGAGCTGACCGGCAAGTACGGGCCGGCGCCGCGCGCGTGGTTCATCGTGCCGCTCGTCGGCGCGTTCCTCATCGACTTCGCCAACTCGCTGCTGGTGACGTGGCTGATGAACGTCTTCGGGCGCTGATCAGCCGCGCGGCGTGGCGATGACGTGCACTCCGCCGCGGGGCCGGAGCGTGATGATGGGCTCGGGCTCGATGTGCTGCCCGGGCACCAGCTCGAGGTGGAAGCGCGACATCACCGCCGCGAAGATGAGCTGCGCCTCGATCAGCGCGAAGGTGTCGCCGATGCACTTGCGCTGGCCCATGCTGAACGGGAGGTACGCGCCCTGGTGCCGCCGGGGATCCTCCACCGCCCAGCGCGCCGGGTCGAACGCCAGCGGGCGCGGCCAGAACTCGGGCAGCCGGTGGATCGCCCACGGCGACACGAAGACCAGCGAGTCCTTCGGGAAGAACCAGCCGTCGACGAGGTCGTCGGCCACCACCCGCCGCGCGAGCGTCCACACCGGCGGGTAGAGGCGCATCGACTCGCGGATGACGTCGTGGGTGTACGTGAGGCGCGCGAGCGACTCCATCGACGGCGGCCCGACGCGGCGCACCTCGTCGACCAGCCTCGTCTCGACCTCGGGGTGCTGGGCCACCAGCATCGCGGTCCACGAGAGCGCGTTGGCGGTCGTCTCGTGCCCCGCGAGGAAGATGGTCATCACCTCGTCGCGCAGCTGCGCGTCGGTCATCCCCTCGCCGGTCTCCGGGTCCCTCGACTCCATGAGCATCGCGAGGAGGTCGTCCTTCGGGCCACCGCCGGCCCGGCGCGCGGCGATGAGCTCGAGCACCACGCGGTCGAGCGCCTGCAGCGCGCGGCGGAAGGCGCGGTTCTGCCGCGTCGGCACCCACTCCGGCGGGCTCAGCGGGTGGAGCGTGCGGTGGATGAGGTGCTCGAGCGCCTCGGTGAGCGCGGCGCCGACGTGCTCCGCCTCGCGCGTGACGTCCGACGAGAGCAGCGTCTCGCCCACCACCCGCAGCGTGCACCGCATCATCTGCGCCGCGAAGTCGAACGGCTGCCCCGGCACCCAGCCGTCCATCATCTCGTTCGCCGCGCGCAGCATCGTCGCGCCGAAGCCCGCGAGCCGCTCGCGGTGGAAGGCGGGCTGCGCGATGCGCCGCTGCCGCTTCCAGAAGTCGCCCTCGCTGGTCACCAGGCCGTTGCCCAGCACCAGCCGCAGCATCTCGTAGCCGCGCGTCTGCTTGACGTAGTTCTTCACGTTCGCCACCAGCACGTGGTGCGCGAGCTTCGGCGTGCCGAGCACGTACCCGTCGACGACCGGGAGCGGGATGCGCGTCACCGGCCCCAGCTCGAGCGTCGCGCGCTCGAAGACGCGCAGCGGGCTCTGCTGCAGCGACGGCAGCGCGCCGAGCAGCGGCCGCGTCTCGGGCCAGGTCTTCGGGAGGTGCACGGTGGGCATGTTCATGGCGCCAAGAATGTGAGTAACTGCTCGTGTTCTCAACTCGCTTTCCCCCGACGAGGTGGCCGTGAGCCGTGCGCGCCTGGACCTTCCCCGGAAGCTGCCGACGCAGGCGCGCGCCCGCGCCACGGTGGACGCCATTCTGCGAGCGACTGCTCACATTCTGCGGACGCAGGGGTGGGACGCGTGCAACACCAACGCGGTCGCGAAGCGCGCCGGGGTCTCGATCGGCTCGCTGTACCAGTACTTCCCCTCGAAGGAGGCGCTGGTCGCGGCGCTCACCGAGCAGCACGCGCAGGCGAGCCTCGCGGTGCTGGTCGACGCCATCGCCCGCGCGCCGACCGAGCCGCGCAGCGTCGACGAGACGGTGCGGCACTACATCCGCGCGATGGTGCGGCTGCACGCGGCCGACCCGAAGCTCCACCGGGTGCTGGTCGAGCAGGTGCCGCAGCTGCGGGGCGGGCGCGCGGTGCTGCAGCGCGTCTCGCAGGAGTCGGCGCGGCTCGTGCGCGGGTGGCTCGAGACGCAGCGCGCGCAGCTGCGGGCCGTCGACCTCGACGTGGCGACGTACGTGCTGGTGACGTCGGTCGAGGCCGTCACCCACCTGCAGGTGCTCCGTCGCCCGGAGCGGCTCGACGAGGACCTGCTCGTCGCGGAGCTCACCGAGCTGGTGCTCGGCTACCTCGGTGTGGGGCGCGCGCGGGGCAGGGCGCGCCGGTGAGTGCTTCGGGCTACGCGCGCGCCGGGCCGCTCAGCACCGCCTCGAGGCGGTCGAGGTTCTCGTCGTTCGCGCTCACCACCAGCGCGCCGTGTTGCGCGAGGAAGCGCTCGTTCTCGAAGCGCATGTGCCAGCGCACGCGCGTCCGCCCGCCCAGCGCCTCGAAGTCGAAGCTCGCGCGGTAGACCGGGCCCGACTGATGTTCGAAGACGATTCGACTCGGCGGGAGCAGCTCGGCGAAGACGCCGTGGTTCTCGTAGTTCCGCCCGTCGGGGCCGTGGAGGATGAAGCGCCAGGCGCCCTGTGCGCGCGGCTCGTGCACGAGGAAGGTGCTGGTGAACCCCGCGGGTCCCCACCACCGCGTGAGCTGGGCAGGGTCGGTCCACGCTGCGAAGACGCGCTCGCGTGGGGCGTCGAGCACGCGCGTCGTGAGCACCTCGGTCGCGGACAGCTGACTCGAGCTCCGCTCGTCGTTCGCCATGGCGCGCACCTTCCCGCAGGCCCTCATGTCGCGCAACGCAGCACCCGGGCCCGCGCGCCGCTCAGCGCGCAGGGTGGGGTCGACTCGAGCAGCGGAGCCAGTCTGTCACCGCGCGGCGAGCTACGGGCTTCCGCTGCTCGCCGGCGGCACGGCGATGATGGCTCCAGCGGTGAAGGTCGCCGGCTGCGGGAAGTACTCGTCGATGAGCGGGCCGAAGGTGCGCGTCTCCCGGAGCAGCTCCCGCGCGGCGACGACGCGCGCGCCGATGGTGCGGTCGAACCACGAGTCGTCGGGCGAGACGAGGCACTGCTTCACGCGGATCAACCCGAAGCCCAGCACCGCGAGCACCACCGTCGCCGCGAGCGAGAGGCCGAGCAGCGCGCGCTTGCGGAGCCGCGCCACGCCCGTCGGACAGTCCTTGAGCAGCACCGTGCCGTCGAAGCGCCGGTAGACGCGGCCGCAGACCCGCTCGCCGGCCTTCACGTCGAGCAGCGCGCGCACTTCGTCCTCCGAGTACGCCTTGAGGTCGTGCACGTGGAGCTGGCACTTCGCGCAGAAGCGCTTGCGCTCGTCGCCGACCATCGACTCCCACTTCTCGCTGCAGGGGCTGGCGACGCGGATGTCGAGGCGGGCGTTCATGGGCTCCCCTTCGTCGGCGGCGCGATGTCGCCGAGCAGCATCACCGGCGGGCGCGGAGACAGCTCCTCGATGAGCGGCCCGAGCGTGCGCGTCTCTCGCAGCACCTCGCGCGCGTCGATGAGCCGCGCCACCACCACGCGGTCGAACCAGCTCGCGTCGGGCGACGTCACGCGCTTCATGCGCGTCACGCCGAGGCCGAGCACCGCCACCACCAGCGTCGCCGCCATCGACAGGCCCATCAGCAGGCGCCGCCGCAGCAGCCGCAGGCCCGTCGGGCAGTCGCGCGTGAGCACCGTGCCGTCCGCCCGGCGGAAGACGCGCGCGCACACCCGCTCACCGCCGCTCACCTTCTTCAGGAGCGCCAGCACCTCGGCCTCGCTGAGCTCGCGGAGGTTGAGGACGTCGAGCCCGCACTTCGCGCAGTGACGAACGCGCTCGTCACCGGTCATCGACTCCCACGTCTCGGAGCACGGGCTGGCGATGCGGACCTGGAGGGGCATGGGCGGGTGGAACGGATGAGTGTGGCGGTGGATCTCTCCGACCACCAGCCCCGCTCCGGGGTTCCGCCGGGAGAACGCGAGCCACGTCGCGGAAGGGCGCGGAACGACGGGCGCTATGCTCCCCGGCCGTGTCTGCCTGCATGCTCGTGCTCTCGCTCCTGTCCGCGACGGAGCGGCCGCGTCTCGTGGTGCTCGACCTCCAGCCCGGTGCGGGGGTCGAGGCGTCGCTCACCGGTCCGCTCACCGAAGCGCTCACTGCCGAGGTGCAGCGCGGCGGCTTCTTCGAGGTGCTCTCGACGCGCGACCTCCAGTCGCTGCTGGGGCTCGAGCGGCAGCGGCAGCTCCTCGGCTGCGGTGAGGAGGCGAAGAGCTGCATGGCCGAGCTCACCGACGCGCTCGGGGCGCGCTTCGTGATGACCGGCACGCTCGCGCGGCTCGGCGAGGCGTGGCAGCTCACGCTCAACACGCTCGACAGTCAGAAGGCGCAGCCGCTGGGGCGCGCGACGCGGCTCTCGCGCTCGCTCGAGGGGCTCCGCGCCTCGCTGCCGTACGCCGTCGCGGAGGCCACCGCCACGCCACCGCCCGCGCCGCCTTCGCGCGCGCTGCCCTTCACGCTCCTCGGCGTCGGTGGGGCGGGCGCGCTGTTCGGGCTGGTGTGGGGCGGGCTGCACCTCACGCAGGCGCAGCAGCTCCAGGCGGTGCTCGACGCGGCGGGCGACACCCCGGGGCTGCTCAACACGCGCGCCTTCTACGCGGCGCAGCTCGAGGGCATCCAGACGCAGGAGTGGATCGCCGTCGGCGCGCTCGGCCTCGGCGTGGCGTCGCTCATCG
The DNA here is from genome assembly GCA_049322495.1 of Myxococcota bacterium. Taxonomy (GTDB): domain Bacteria; phylum Myxococcota; class Myxococcia; order Myxococcales; family Myxococcaceae; genus Archangium_A. The sequence continues at coordinate 10,413 of JBMORD010000237.1, forward strand.
CCGGGCTGGTGCTGCTGCCGTCCGACGAGGCCTCGGGGGTGCGCGTGTCGCTGGTGCCGGCGCGCGCCGGGCTCGGGCTCGCGGGG
>JBMORD010000238.1:0-10479 GCA_049322495.1 Myxococcota bacterium
ACCCGACGAGGGGCGGAAACGACGACGCGATGCGGACCACGAGGCACCCGGCGATGACGACACTGCTGGCCATGACCCTGGCGTCGTTGCTGTCGCAGGCCGACTGCGGCACGACCTGCGCGCAGACCTGCACCGGCTGCTGCGTGGGCCAGACGTGCTTCCCGAACCCCGACGCGGCGCGGTGCGGCCTCGGCGGCGCGACGTGCACGACGTGCAACACCCAGCGCGCAGATCGCTGTCTGAGCGGCGGCTGCTCGTGCGGCACCAGCGGCGTCGAGTGTGGAGCGGGGCAGCGCTGCAGCGCGGGCCAGTGCATCTGCGACGGACAGAGCTGCGTCGGCGCGGCGTGCTGCGCTGGCAACCAGTGCATGACGGCGAGCTTTGCGGCCTGCGGCGCGTCGGGCGCGGCGTGCACCGCCTGCAACGCGGCGACGGCGGACAGCTGCGGCACCCTCGGCTGCATGTGCGGCACCGGCCCCGCGTGTACCAGCGGCGTGTGCGACGCCGGTCAGTGCACCACCACGCCCTCGGGGTGGACGCAGCTCAGCGGCATCACGGCGCCGCCGGTGCGTCACCGCTTCGCGATGACCTCGTTCACCACGGGGCAGGTGCTGCTGCACGGCGGGCTCTCGACGTCGTCGCAGACGAGCGGCGTGCGCTCCGACACCTGGAGCTGGAACCCTTCGACCGGCAACTGGGCGCAGCTCACCGCGACCGGGCCGAGCGCGCGCTTCGGTCACTCGATGGCGGTGCGCGACGGCACGGCGGTCCTCTTCGGCGGGAGCTCGAGCAGCTGGACCTCGCTCTTCGGCGACACCTGGCTCTACGACCCGGCCCTCGGCTGGCGGGCGGGCCCCACCACGGGGCCGGTCGCGCGCTACGAGCACGCGATGGCCGCCGACACGTTCCGCAACGTCGTGGTGCTCTTCGGCGGGTACGGCGGCTCGGCGTACCGGAACGACACCTGGGAGTTCAACGGCACGAGCTGGACGAACCGCACGCCGACGTCCGGGAGCCCGGGCGTGCGCTACGCGGCGTGCATGGCCTTCGACGCGGTGCGCGGGGTGACGGTGCTCTTCGGCGGCTACAACGGCTCCTCGCTGCTCAACGACACCTGGGAATGGAATGGCACGAGCTGGACGCAGCGCACCCCGACCACGAGCCCTCCGGTGCGCGACCTGTGCGCGATGGCCTGGGATGACGTGCGCGGCGTCGTGACGCTCTACAGCGGCAGCAGCGGCACGGCCGACGAGTGGCTCTGGAACGGCACCTCGTGGACGCAGGTGACGAACACCATGTCGCCCGGCGTGCGCCAGGGCGCGGAGCTGGTCGAGGACCAGAGCACCGGCGGCCTCTTCCTCTTCGGCGGCATCACCTCGTCGTCGGGCACGGTGCTCGGCGACACCTGGCAGCGGTGGTGAGCCATGGCGGCTGAGCGCGCGCAGAGCTTCACGGTGCGGCGGGCCTGGGCCCACGAAGGCGCCGCGCCGCGCGACGCGCTGCACGCCCTCTTCCTCGCCGACGCCGACGCGAGGCTCGCGCGCGGGCACTCGTCGCGCTCGCACCACCTGGTGACGCTGCGCTGCGACTTCGCGACGCTCGAGCAGTCGGTGTTCCCCTTCGAGCTGGTGGTGGCGTCGGGGCGCGGCGAGGTGCGCGATGGCTCGACGGTGCGCTTCGCGACGCGCGTGCTGGCGGTGCTCGACGGCGCGCCGGGGCTGCTCGCGTCGCCCGAGCGGACGCTCGTCACCGAAGACGGCGTCTCGTTGAGCCGGTGGACGCGCGTGCAGCTCGAGGGTGGCGCGGCGCCTCGCGACGTGACGGCGCTCTTCGCGCGCGCGGGGCTCGACGCGCTCGAGGCAGCGCACGCGGGAGACCCGTCACGCTGGCGTCACTGGCTGGTGTTGATGGCGATGCTCGACACCCAGGGGCTCCCGGTCGAGGAGCTGCTCGAGGCCGACGTGCCCGCCGACGAAGAGGTCCGCCGCGCGGAGTGCTTCGAGAGCGGCGGGGTGATGCCGGTGTGGTCGCAGCGCGCGGCCGGTGCGTTCCGGCTCGAGGTGCGCGCGGTGGTGCCCGACGAGCGCCGCTTCACGGTGCGGCTGATCACGAAGGACAGGAGCGCGGGGCAGCGACACCAGCTCCCGGCGCCGTTCGACGCCTCGTAGGAGAGCGCGGCGTGAGCTGATCAGCGGCCGAGCTCGCCGAACTCGCGGCGGATCTCCTCCAGCAGCGGGTCGTCTCCCGCGCCGGTGAGCAGCATCTCTGCGCGCAGCAGCCCGCGCCGCGCGTCGGCCAGCCTGCCGAGGCCACGCGCGGCCCGGGCGTCACCGAGGAGCGCGGCGGCGACGTTCGGTGACGCGGGCTCCTGCTGCTCCCGGAGCTGGATGGCGCGCGTGTAGGCGAGGTGCGCGGCCTCGAAGCGGCGCTGCGCCAGCTCGACGCCGCCCTCGGTCTCCCACGTCACCGCGATGGTCTCGTGGCCGGCCGGGAAGCGGCCCTCGAGGAAGCGCCGCGCCGACGCGAGCATCGCGCGCGCCGTCTGCGCCGCCGCGGCGTCACGCTCACCCAGCAGCTCGGCGATGGAGATCTCACTCTCCGCCTCCATGAGGCGCATGCCCGCGGCGTGGAACAGCGCGTGCGCGACGACGGCCTCGGCGAGCGCCTCCTCGGGGCGCTCGAGCTCGAGGAGCACCATCGAGCGCGTGTAGCGCAGCCGCGCGATGAGGGCGTGCCCCCGGCCGAGGTTGCGCGACTGCGCTGCGAGGGCGAGGTCGAGCGCCGCCAGCGCCTCCGCATCGCGGTGGAGGTTGTGAAGGCACGCCGCGATGGTGTTGTGCACCTGCACCGTCACCGGGTGCTCCGCCCCGAGCGAGCGCTCGAGCAGCGCGAGCGCCTCGCGGGCCGTGCGAAGCGAGTCTTCGAAGCGCTCCACGCCGTTGAGCGCGGCGGCGACGTCGGCGAGCGCCATCGCGGTCTCGGGGTGCTCGGCGCCGAGCTGCTGGCGTCGGAGCTCGAGCGCGCGCCGGTAGCTCTGCTCCGCGTCGGCCCAGCGCGCGCCGGCGAAGGCGAGGTGCCCCTCCTGTGAGGCCTCGCGCGCGGCGAGGTCGCGGTCGTCGGCGACGCGCGCGCGCATCGCCCCGGCCTGCCACAGCCACTCTTCGGCCTCGGGGAGCCGCGTGAGCTCCCGCAGCGCCCACGCCCGCTCGAGGGCCGCGGCGACGGCGAGTCGATCGTCATGCGCCTCGAGGGCCACGCGCCACGCGCCGCGCAGCGTCTGCTCCGCGCGCGGGAAGTCTGCCGCGGCTGCGGCGACCTCGCCGTCGAGCAGCAGCACTTCGGCCCGCAGCGGCGCCCAGCCGAGGCGTCGCGACTCGGCGTCGAGCGGCGCGAGCGTCGCCTTCGCCTCGTCGAGGCGGCCCGTGCGCAGGAAGGCAGCGCCGACGGTGAGCGCCTGACGCGCCGCGCGCACGCCGTCGAGGATCCACGGCGCCTCCGGCAGCGGGGTGGGGCTCGAGAGCGCCGCGACGTCGTCGCACACCTCGAGCGGCGGCAGGCGCGTCACCGCGAGCCGGGCGTTGGCCACGTCCTCCGCGCCCGTCGTCTCGAGCACCCCGGCCAGGGCGTCGAGCTCGGCGAGGCGGCGGCCCAGGCAGTCCATGCGCAGCGCGAGCACCGCGTCGGGCTGCGAGCCGTCGACGCGCGTGGCCTCGCACGTCGCGCGGTGCGAGCGCACCCAGCGCTCCCCGAGCGCGTCGAGGGTGCGCACGATGAAGGCCGCGGACTCGCCCGCCCCGAGCGCGTCGAAGCGGCTGGTGAGGCGTGCCTTCCGCGGGTCGGACCACGCCGTGGCGAGCCGCGCCGGTCCGTCGAGGCACGGCGGCGCCGGGCGGCCCCACAGCAGCGCGGCGCCGGTGGTGAGGGCGAGCGTCGCGGCGGCGAGCGGGCCTCTCCACGAGGGGCGTGGCGGCGGCGCGAGGCGCTCCAGCAGCGCGCTCAGGTCGGGGAAGCGCGCCGCGGGGGCGGTCGCCAGCCCGCGCGCCAGCAGCGCGTGGAGCCGCGGGGGCAGGCCGGCGCGCTCGAGCTCCACGCCGCCCTCGAGGGACGGCCGCCGCCCGACGAGCGCCTCGTAGAGCGTGACGCAGAAGGCGAACTGATCCGCGCGCGCGTCACCGGCCTCGCCGCGCCGCTGCTCGGGCGCCATGTACGCGGGCGTGCCGCCCTGCAGCGCGCCGGCGCTCGCCTGGCGCAGCGACCGCGCGAGGCCGAAGTCGGTGACGAGCACCCGGCCGTCGGCGCCCACCAGCACGTTGCCGGGCTTGAAGTCGCGGTGCACCAGCCCCGCGGCGTGGATGGCGCGGAGCCCGTGGCCCGCCTTCGTCAGCGCCTCGACGACCTCGCGCTCGGGCCGCTTCGTGCGCAGCCACTCGCGGAGCGTCTGCCCGTCGATGAACTCCATGGCGATGAAGACCGCGCCCTCGTCTTCGCCCGCGTCGTGAATGGCGACGAGGTTGGGGTGCGTGACGCGCGCCATCGAGCGCGCCTCGGTGAGCAGCTGCTCCCGCGCGGCGGGCACGTCGAGCAGCGGGTGGATGAGCTTGAGCGCCACCTTGCGGTCGAGCACCGGGTCCCACGCGGCGTACACGCGCCCCATGCCGCCCTCGCCGACGAAGCGCAGCACCACGTAGCGGCCGATGCGCGTCGGGGTGTCGACGCGGCGGGCGGGGCCTTCGTCGGGCGTCGCCGCGAGCGCCGCCACCGCGCGCCGGCATGCGCTGCAGCGCCCGAGGTGGAGCTCGAGCTCGGCGGTGTCTGCGAGGTGGTGGTCGACGAACGCGAGCAGCGTGTCTTCCGATGGACACCCCATGCCGCTACTGTACATGCCTCCGCGTGGGCGCCCCCGAAGAGACCGACCTCGAGCTGTGCCGTCGGTGCCTGGCGGGCGAGGCGGCGGCGCTCGAGAGGCTCGGCGCGCTGGTCGACGCCCTGGGGCTCGAGGCCGACCTGAAGCAGGCGCTGCTCACGCGGCTCCTCGTGGAGCGCAAGCTGGAGCACTTCTCGGGCGAGGGCAGCCTTCGCCGCTGGCTGAAGACGGTGGCGGTGCGGCTCGCGAGCAACCTCGCGCGCTCCACCTCGCGGGAAGACGCGGTCGAGGACGAGGTGCTCGACGCGCTGCTCCCCCCGCAGGGCGCGGCGGAGAGCGCGGTGATGCGGGCGCAGGCGAGGGCCGCGCTGCGCGAGGCGGTGCAGCACGCGCTCGACCAGCTCGAGCCCCGCGAGCGGCTCTTCATTCAGCACCACTTCCTCGACGGCATGACCCTGAGCGCCATCGGCGCGCTGTACTCGGTGGCCCCGTCGACGGTGATGCGCGCCATCGAGCGGAGCCTCGCGCTGGTCAACCGCGCCGCGCATGCGCACCTCCGTGACGTGCACCGGCTCGAGGACGCTTCGTTGGTGAGCCTGGTGCGCGTCGGCCTCACGTAGCGCCTGTAACCGGGCCGGTTACAGCGCCGCGGCGCGGTGTCTCCACGAGAGCGACAGCCGCGTGGGCCGCGGCCGAAGCGGTCCGCGCACTTCGAGCGCGGCATGCGCGTTGCGATGAGCCGCTGCATGTCCCGACCGAACGCCGCGCTCGCAGCCCGTCCCACCCCTCGCCCTGCCGTGAAGCAGACCCACCCCCAACGCGGCGCCCAGTCCCTCCCGGCGCAGCGTGCACAGCCCGCCGCGGTCGCACCCCGCGGTGCACAGCCGGCGACCGGCCACTCGCCGGTCTCGCGCTTCGAGCCTCCGCCTCCCGCGCGTGAGGTCGCGCCGACGCTGCGGTCCGGCATCCGCGGCCCCGAGGTGCAGCGCCTGCAGGAGCAGCTCAACCAGTACCGCGGCCGCGCGGTGCCGCCGCTCGCGCCGGTGCCCACCAGCGGTGCCTTCGATGGCGCGACGCGCGCGGCGGTGTGTGACTACCAGCGCCTCAACCGCCTGCCGGTCACCGGCACCGCGTCGCCAGCGCTGCAGACGCACCTCCAGCTGCGCAACGACTCGAACTTCCGCCACCTCGGTCTCACGACGCAGAACGAGGTGCTGGGGCGGGTGATGAGCGCGCGCACGCCGCAGGCGCGGGAGCAGCTCGTGCGGCTCGCCACGGAGCCGGCCTTCTCGCAGCTCAACGCCACGCACCAGCGCGAGATGCTCGCCGCGCAGGGGGCCAGCAGCAGCAGCGTGGCGATGGCGACCGACGGGCTGATTCGGCTCGCGCGCTCGAGCGCGTTCCGTGAGCTCAACGACGCGACGCGTTCGCAGGTGCTGCAGACGTACGCGCTCCACACCGGCAGCCAGGCCGATGTCGACCGCTGCCATGCGCTCGTGACCAACCCCCGCTTCGTGCACCTGACGCCCGCTGATCAGGAGCGCACGCTGCGGGTCTTCACCGCCGCTGACGCGCAGGGCCGCGCGGCGCTCACCCGCCTGGTGAGCGAGCGCCCGCAGGTGCTGACCCAGAGCGCGCTCCGCGCCGGCGCGCAGGCGACGCTGCTCGACAGCCTCGAGCGCCTCGCGCAGGGCGGCAACCCGCACCCTGACGCGCTCAACTCGACGCTGCAGGAGCTCGCCGACCCCGACCGGCAGATCAACCAGGGCCCGCGCTCGTCTCTCTGCACCACCGCCGCCCTGTCACACACGCTGGCGACGGATCATCCCGCGGAATACGCGCGGCTCGTCGCAGACCTCGCGCTCACCGGCCGCGCCCAGCTCGCCGACGGCACCACGGTGAGCGCGCCGGACGATGGGGTGGTGCGCGACACGTCCACCGGGCGCTCGCCGAGCGAGACGCTGTTGCAGAACGCCCTGTACGAGCGTGGTCGCGAGCTGCCGAACTACAACGCGCGGGCCGACGACCCGGCGATGTTCTCCCGCCGCGGCGAGGAGGGCCTCTTCACCCACCAGCAGGCGCAGGTGATGCGGTCGGTGCTCGGTCGCCCGGTGCGCATCACGCAGCCCGTTCTGGCTGGCGGCATGGTCGACACCTCGGGGGTGATGCGAAGCGCCGAGCGCGCGCTCGCCAGCGGTCAGCGCGTGCACGCCAACGTGCTCGTCACCGCGCAGGGGCAACGCACCGGGCACGCGGTGGAGATCCTCCGCACCGACCGCGAGTACGTCTACTACCGCGACCCGATGGGCCGAGACGCCGCGCAGGCCAACGCCGGCATCCACCCTCCGAGCGAGGTGTCAGGTGACGCGTCGACCGGCATCCGGCGCATGCGTCGCGGCGACTTCGAGGACACGGTGAACAACATCCTGGTGTTCGATCGCTGACGATGGGGCGCTGAAAGTCCCGCGCAAAATCGCCGCGGGCCGCTGTGTCTCCAGAGGGACCCGTTCCCCGAGGAGCCATGCCCGTCCAGAAGCTTGCCAGCCCGCGCCCCGCCAGCACGTCCGCCGCCACCCCCGCCGCTTCCGCGCAGGCGGTCGAGGTCAGCGCGAAGCGTGGAGACCTGCAGGGCGCGCTCGAGCGCTCCCGCGGCGTCTTCGCGGCCCTCCGCTTCGACGAGAGCCCCGCGGCCGTGCGGACCCGCGCCGAGGCGACCGCCACCCTGCGCAGCCTGGCGCAAGCCGCGGCGTGCGCCGAGGCCGCGAGCCCCAACCGCGGCGGCGTCTCGCCTGACTTCGAGACGGGCGCGCAGAAGATGGTGGCGAAGCTCCAGGGATGGACCACCGGAAGGCCGGCAGTGCAGCAGGAGGCCCTGCGCATGCTGAACCTCAGCGCCGAGAGCTTCTCGAACGAGGCGCTGCTGGCCATCTCGCGCGCGTTCGTTGCCCGGGGCTGAGCGACGATGGCGACGAAGCGGACGACGATGTCGGGAGCAGGCGCGCCGGCGACGCTGCGCGCATGGCAGGCGCGGCTGCTCGCTTCACCGGCGAAGGACTTCGAGGCCGACGCCCTGGAGCTCCTCTGGAGCTGCGCCGGGCAGGACGACGTCGAGGCGCGCGGCGAGGCGCTGCGCTCGACTCCGGGCCTGGCCGCTGCCGGGGCGGGACTGCTCGCGGCGCTGTGGGCACGGTCAGATCAGGCGCGAGCGGAGAAGGCCCTCGCGCGCGCCGAGCAGCTCGACGACGGCGCCGGGCCGGCCCGCCTCGGCCTGGTCGCTGCGGGCTGTCGGCTCGGCCAGCGCGGCTCCGAGGCGGCCTTCGACGCGCTCGCTGCGGAGCTCCGGCAGCGCAACGCCGTCGCCGAGCTCTTCGGAGTGGCGGTCGCCGCGGGCCGGGTCGACGTGCTGCCGTCGCTCGTCCCCGAGCTGGCGGAGCTCCCGCTCCCGGCACCGATGGTGATGGCGGCGCTCGGTCACGCGCTCGACGAGTGGGGGCTGGACGCGCCGTGGCTGAAGGACCTCTTCGCCGCGCTCGAAGAGCAGCCGGTGCCGAATGCGGGCGTGCTGGCAGGAGTCCTCGCGTGGTGCATCGCGCGGGGCAGACCCGAGACGTACCTCCAGCTCGCGCGGAAGCACCCGGCCGTCTTCGACGACGCGAAGGTGACGATGAACGCGCCGGGGTCGTACCTCGAGCGCGCGCTCCTCGAGCTCGAGCGTCGCGACCCGGCGCTCGCCGTGGCCGAGGCGTCCAGGCTCCTCACCAGCGTCGACCTCGACGAGTGCGTCACGCCGGCGCTGCGAGCGCTGTGGGTGCTGCGTCGGCACGCGCCGCGGAAGGCGAGCGCGTTCCTCGCGAAGCAGAAGCGGCGTCTGCAGGGCGACGCGCGCTTCGCCTGGGCGGCAGCTGCCGGTGACGACGAGCGGGCACGCAAGGCGCTCGAGGCCGGAGACGTCGACCTGCTGCTCGTCGCGCGCTTCACCGAGTCCGCGGAGCTCGCAGCGGAGCTGCTCGAGGCAGGGCTGCGCGGGGACCCGACGGCCTGGGGAGCGGCGGAGTCACTGTCGCGCTGGCGCCTCCTCGCGCCGGAGGCTGCGCGGGCCTTCGTCGAGGCGTCGGTGGAGGAGGCGCGGAAGAAGAAGGGCAGTGAGCGCGACGAGGCGAGTGAGCGGGCTGCGGCCTTCGCGGGCGCCATCGGTGACGCGAGCCTCGCGACGCGCGTGCTGGGGCCGCTCTCGCCGCGGCAACGCGAGGCTCCGGTGCGCGAGTGGATGCTCGCCGCGCTGCGCGCCCGCGCGTTCACCACCGCGTGCGCTGCCGTGGAGGCCGCGCCGGAGCGCCTGTGGCGCAACGTCAACGTCATGGTGAGCTGGGAGGCGCTGACCCTTCCCTGGGCGCCCGCACAACCGGAGTGACCCGAGTGTCGGCGCTCGCGCAAAGCCGCCCCGACATCCTGTGTCTCACGTGCACACCTCAAGGAGCCCCATGCGCACGTTGCTGCTCGTCTCGTTGTTGACCCTGTCGTCCTGCGTTCTCCGCATCCCCGGCCTCACGACCGGCGCCACCGTTCCCGCAGCGTCGAGCGGAGCCGCGATCGCACCGTCGCCCGCCAGCGAGAGCCCGCTCGTCAGCGAGCTGAACGCCTTCATCGAGCAGCTCCGGAAGGCGCGCGCGCTCGTCGGCGCGTGCTGCGCGGGGAAGAGCTTCTTCGACGATCTCGACTCGAAGTACCCGAGCCTCGAAGCGGTCGAGGCGTACCTCTCCGCGCGCCGGGTCGATTGGGTGCGCTTCGCGCCGCTGCGCGGAACGCCTGCCCACGCGACGATGGAGGCCGAGCGCGCCGGCCTGCTGCAGGACGTGACCGCGATGATTCGGCTCCCGGCCGAGCGCTACCGCGGCGCCGACGCGCGCAAGGTGCGTGACGCCTTCGCGAAGGAGGCCGAGGCCTTCACCGGCAAGCAGGTGCGCAAGGTGCTCCTCATGACCGCCGACTGGAATCGCGTCCGCGGCGTCACCGACCAGGGGCGCGCGTACGACGAGGCCGAGATGTCGGCGCTGGCGGTGGTCGATGAGGCCGCGCCCGAGGTCTCGGTGTGGCGCCTCACCTGTCGCCGCGACTACCTCGACGCGCAGAAGCTCAAGTGCGACACGTTCGTGCCGTACGAGGCGGCGCGCATGCTGGCCGCGAACCTCCCGAAGTAGCGCGCGCTCACTTCTGTCGATTTCGTTGCAGCCTTTTTCGACGAACTGCGTGTGAGGGGTGTCTCCAGCGGCTGAAGGGCGGCGAGGGCGCGGTGGAGGGCGGCGTTGCGGTCGGGGCCTGCCGGAGACGAGGGCGGCGGGGAGGGCGTGGCGAAAGGAGAGGGCGAGGAGGGCGGCGGCGGCGAGGGCCGGCTCCTTTCGTCACGGTTGGGGAATTCGCGGGGCGGTGAGAGAAGCCTGAGCCGATGACACCGGAAGATGACGGGCTGGCAGCGGTGGTGGTGGTGCGGTTCCGCGCGCTGATGGCGGGGCGGGAGACGGGGAGCGACCCGGTCGCGGCGCTGGTGACGTCGGTGGAGGCGAAGCCGCCGCCGGTGGGGAGCACCTTCGAGTCGTACCGGCTGGTGAAGGAGCTGG
>JBMORD010000239.1:0-76680 GCA_049322495.1 Myxococcota bacterium
CGGCGGCACGGCGGTCGGCCTCGCGGCGCTTCGAGTCGTCCTTCGCCTTCTTCTCGGGCTCCGGCTCGGCGCTGGAGCTGGTGCCGTTGGTCAGCAGGAGCACCGTGCCGCCGGCCGCCGACAGCGCCCCGACGATGAACGAGACGTCGGCGACGAGCGCGAAGGTCCTGCCCTCGCTCCGCGCCTGCTCGGCCTTCACCACCTGCGTCTGGGGGATCTCCTTCCACGCCGCGGCGTTGTTGAGCGCCATCACGCCGAACGCGGTGCCGGTGGCGAGCGCGGCGGCGCCGAAGCCGACCAGCGAGATGCCCGCGATGGTCTTCACCGACGACGACCCGCCGCCCTTGAAGTGGTGGACCGGGTCCTTGCCGTCGCGCTTCGCGTCGCGGCCGGTGAGGGCGTCGAAGAAGGTCGCCAGCGCCTCGGGGTCTCCCGGCGAGACGACGCCGGTGTGGAACGCCGCGTTGTGCCCGTCGCGCGTCTCGAGCCGGAGCGCGATGAGCTCGAGCTTCTCGCCGGCGGTGCTCTTCTTCGCCACCACCAGCAGCACCTGATCGAGGCGGGCGGCCTTGCCGAGCGCCTGGGCCGCCGAGTCGCGCGTCGCGCCCTCGGGGTCCTTCTTGATGTCGGAGACTGCCTTCTTCCACCCCGGGCCGAGCTCGGCCGCGGCGAGCGAGAGCACCTCTTCGCCGGGCGCGACCTGGCTCTGCGCGAGCGCGTAGCCGCCGAGCGAGGCGGCCACGAAGTGTTTGCCGGCCGAGAGCCCGGCGATGGTCACCGGGCTGATGCCGCGGAACGCGCCGTCGACCCAGACGCGCGCGCCAGCGGGCTCGGTGCGCACCAGCAGCTCGCCCTTCGCGTTGGTGGCGAGCTTGCGCTGGGCCTCGGCGAACTTGAGGAGATCGGGCGGGAAGAAGGTCGGGCTGAACTCGCTGCGCGGCGCGAGGGCGATGACGGACTCCATGTCCTTCTTCGCAGGGCCGTTCTCGCCGCCCGTCGCGTGGCCGGCGGCCTTCATGATCCACGCGTCGAGGAGCGCGGGGAAGTCGCGCGAGAGATCGCTCTCCTGCAGCAGATCGACCGCCTGCGTGAACGACTCGGTGGCCTTCACGTTGTCGAGATCGTCGAGGGCCTGCTTGCCGAGCTTCAGCTTCTCGGCGGCCGCGGTGACGGCGTCCTGCCGCTTCTCGAACATGCCGGGGTTGAAGGCGTCGTGCGGCGCGAGCACGGTGAAGCGGGCGGCGCGGTCGAGCGCCTCGAGCGCGGCACCTTCGAGCGCGCCCTGCTGCGCACCGGCCTTGGCGTCGAGCGAGACGACCACCACCGACACCCGCGGGCCAGACGCGGCGAGCGCGAGCGGCGGCAGGAGCGAAGGCGGGGCCGCGAGCGCGAGCGGGGGCCGCGCGATGCTGACCACCAGCACCGCGATGAAGCACTGGAGGGCCACGGAGACAGGCCTCGTCGACGAGCGCATGAGGGCCGCATGGTCGCTCACCCGGCCGCGACACGCCAGACTCATCGCAGCCCGGTCACGGGCGCGTTTCAGCGGGACGGGACGAGGTCACGCCTCGTGGTCGGGCTCGACGAAGCACCAGCGGATCTCCGGCGCGCGATCGTGCACCGCCTGCTCGAAGCGGTTGATCGAGTCGACGACCTGCTCGGTGGTGAGCCCCGACTTCACGCGCACCTTCATCGCCACCAGCACCTCGCCCGGCCCCTGCTGCACGGTGATGATGCGCAGCACGGCCTCGATGTTCTGGTGCTGGGGCACGGTCTGCTTCACGGCCTCGGCGATCCCCGGGTCGGCGCTCTCGCCGATGAGCAGCGACTTCACCTCGCGGCCGAGGAAGACGGCCACCCCGACGAGCACCACGCCGATGATGATCGAGCCGATCGAGTCGTAGACGCCGTCGCCGGTCCACCACGCGAGGAGCAGCGAGACGATCGCCACGGTGAGGCCGAGCACGGCCGCGGAGTTCTCGCCGAAGAGGATGATGAGGTCCGAGTCCTTCGTGCGCTTGAGGTACTCGACGAGCGGGAGCGCGCCGCGCCGCGCCTTCATCTCCTTCAGGTTGCCCCACGTCGCCCAGCCCTCGAGCGCGACGGAGAAGAGGAGGATGCCCAGGCCGAGCCACACGTTCTCGACCGGCTCGGGGTGCGAGAGCTTGTGCACGCCCTCGTAGATGCTGAACACCCCGCCGCCCGAGAAGAGGAGCAGCGCGACCACGAAGCTGTAGAAGTAGAGATCGCGCCCGTAGCCGAGCGGGTGCGACTCGTCGGGCGCGCGCGCGGACTGCTTGACGCCCATCAGCAGCAACAGCTGGTTGCTGCAGTCGGCGGAAGAATGGAGCGTCTCGGCGAGCATCGCGCCGGAGCCGGTGAAGACGGCCGCCACGCCCTTCGCGGCGGCGATCGCCACGTTGACGGCCAGCGACTGGAAGATCTGTTTGGTGTTCCCTGCCACGGTGGCGGGACCATACCCGCCGACACGCGTTTGTCAGCGGTCCTTGGGAGCGCGCGCCGTGTTGCGCCCTTCCGGGGCGCTGGACACCGCGTTCAGGTACGAAAGCGCGACGCGGAGCTGGTAGTCGCCGAGCTTGTCGGCCACGTCCCACGCGCGGAGGTTGTCGGGCAGCGACACCTTGAGCGTGGTGACGTCGGGGCCCTCGCCTTCGCCCTTGAAGTGCCGCTTGAGATCCTTCTCGCGGAGCTGATCGGGCCGCGCCACCTGCCCGCCTTCGGTCTCGGGCACGACGAAGTCGGGGAGGATGCCCTTCTCCTGGATGCTCCGCCCGGAGGGCGTGAAGTAGCGCGCGATGGTGAGCTTGAGGCCCGAGCCGTCCTCCATCTCGATCACCGTCTGCACGCTGCCCTTGCCGAAGGTCGGGGTGCCCATCACCACCGCGCGCCGGTGATCCTGCAGCGCGCCGGCGACGATCTCCGAGGCGGAGGCGCTGCCCGCGTTGACCAGCACCACCACCGGGTACGGGCGCTCGGTGTCGCGATCTCGCGCGCGCTCCTCGGTGACGTTGCCGGGCGTGCGGCCGCGGGTCGAGACGATGGTGAGGCCGCCGGGCAGGAAGCGATCGCTGATCGCCACCGCCTGGTCCAGCAGACCGCCCGGGTTGTTGCGGAGGTCGAGCACCAGGCCGCGGAGCTCCTTGCCGTGCTGCGCGCGGAGCTTCTCGAGCTCCTTGAAGAGCGAGGCGTCGGTGCGCTCCTGGAAGTTCTTCACCTTGACGTGGCCGATGCCGCCGTAGAGCGCCGACTCGACCGACGCGATGCGGATGTGGTCGCGGATGATCGCGAACTCGCGCGGCGCGGTGAACCCCTCGCGCATGATGGTCAGCAGCACCTTCTTGCCGGCCGGCCCGCGCATCTTCTGGATCGCCCGGCCCAGCTCCATGTTGCGCGTCGGCTCGTCGTCGATCTTCACGATCTGATCGCCCGAGCGGATGCCCGAGCGCTGCGCCGGGGTGTCGTCGATCGGCGCGACCACCACGATGTTGTCGTTCTTCCGCGCGATCTCGATGCCCAGGCCGCCGAACTCGCCCGAGGTGTCGATCTTCATCTCCTTGAAGACGTCGGGCGGCATGAACTGCGTGTGCGGGTCGAGCGTCTCGAGCATGCCCTTGATGGCGCCGTGCATGAGCTGCTGCTCGTCGACCTGCTCCACGTAGTTGTTCTGCACGTACGAGAGCACGCGGGCGAAGAGCTCGAGCTGCCGGTAGGTCGCTTCAGCGCGGTTGGCGGGCTGGGCGGGCGCCGCACCGAACGCCACGGGAGCGACGAGGACGAGGAGCAACGCGGGAAGAAACCGCATACCCCTCATCCTAAGAGGCATGAGGTGCGCTTCGCATGCAGCCCGTGTCTGCCCATGTAGGCAGCCGACGAACTCTCACGACTTGGGCGGCGGGGCGGGCGGCAGGCAGCGCGGCGGCACCACCTGCGGCGGCGCGACGGGGCAGTTGGTACAGGGCCCTCGCAGCGGAATGTTGAGGGTGCGGCCGACCCGAAGCGAGGTCGAGGTCAACCCGTTCGCCTTCTGGATCAGCTTCACGCCGGAGTTGTAGCGGCTCGCGAGCCCGCCGAGCGTGTCGCCCTTCTTCACCCGGTGGATGACCATGTTCTGCTCGGGCTGCTTCGCGAGGAGCGGCTGAATGCGGCGACCGAGCTCCTGGCTGCGCGCGGCGAAGTAGCGCACGTGGAAGTGATCGCGGTGGCGGCGAGCGTGGCGGATCATCGAGTCGGCGCCGGCGTGGAAGAGCCGATCGAGCCACGCCTGATCTTCACCGGCCTTGAGCGCGAAGTCGTAGAGCCGCGCCTGGATGCGCTTGTCGACGAGGATGAACTGCACGTCGCCGGTGATGAGGAGCGCCTTCACCAGCGCCCAGTTCACCGCGAGATCCATCGCCAGCTCGCGCTTCTTCGAGAGGTGCCCGGGATCCTCGCCCGCCGGGTAGTAGAAGCCGAGATCGACGTCGCGCCCCGCCTGGTGGCTCTGGTGGGGCCGCAGGTAGCCCCCGTTCTTCTTGCCGATGTGGTTGATGCGCAGCGGCGGCGCGTGCGGGAACTGCGTGCGCACCGACTCCGCCGCGGCCACGAGGAAGTCGATGGTCTCCCTGGTGCCCCACGCGTTCTGCGCGTCGACCACCTGCCAGGCCTCACCCGCCGGCATCTGCACGCCGTTGACGAGCCGCCCCGCCTCGGTGAGCCCCACGCTGATCGAGCCGAGCTGCTCCGGGGCCGCGACCCACAGCCGCCCCAGCTCCTCGTCGGAGAGGTCGGCCGAGTAGAGGACGCCCCCGTCGACCGCGCTCGAGTCGGCCACGTCGGCTTCGGCGTCATCGGCCGCGTCGTCGTCGTCAGGCTCGGCCTCGGGCGGCGCCGTCTCGGCGGCCCCAGTCGGAACGGGTGGAGCTGCGAGCGCCCCCGGAGCCACCACCAGCTCGCGTTCAGGCGACACGCCACCGTCGGCCGCCAACGAGGCGACCGGCACGAAGAGAGCGAGAACGAGCGCGCGGACCATCAAAGGCGGACCTTTTGGCCTCAAACTGACTGGCGGGTCAAGAAGCCTGCCGCAGGACCACGACGCCGACTGGTTTCGAGCGCACCTTCTCTGACATCACCGCGTCGAGGCGAGCCCCTGGCGGTGGGCGAAGTGGCGGAAGCGCTCCACGAAGTCTTCCGGGTGCTCCATCTGCGGCATGTGGCCGAAGCCGTCGACCTCGTGCACCTCGGCGTGCGCGGGGAGGTGCTCGCGGAAGAACGCCAGCCCCTCGGCGGGGAGCAGCTTCTCGCGCGTGCCCCACACCAGCAGCGTGGGCATCTCGAGGCGGGCGAGCTCCGCCGGGCTCACCATGTCGGCCGGCGACACCTCGCGGACGATCGAGCGCACGGTCTCGGTGCTGACCATCTTGCGCAGCTCGTCGGCGAAGAGGAGCAGCCCGAGCGGCGGCTTCGCGAACAGCTTGTGCGCGAGCGCGCGGGCCTCGCGGCGATCGGTGACGTGGAAGCTCTGGAGCAGCTGCGCGAAGCGCTCGTCGCTCACCCGCGCGCCAGCGGGAGAGACGAGGCCGAGCGCGACCAGGGCCGACGGCTCGGCGAAGGCGAAGTTGAGCGCCATGCCGCCGCCCAGCGAGTTGCCGACGAGGAACACCCGCTCGCGGATCACCTCGCGCCGGAAGTCGCGCAGGAGCTCGACGAACTCGCGCAGCGCCATCGGCCCCGCCGCGGGGACCGGCGAGAAGCCGTTGCCGGGGAGATCGAGCGCGTACACCGAGCGGAAGGTGCGCGAGAGCGGCAGCAGCGTGCGGAAGAAGGCGTTGGCCGAGCTGCCGAGGCCGTGCACCAGCAGCAGCGGCGGCCCGTCACCCCGCCCTTCCGCGCGGTAGTAGTGCACGTCGGCGCCGCGCAGCCGCACGAGCTCGCTCGACACCCCGCGCATCACGAGGGCGCGGCGGACCAGTCGGTTTCCCAGGTGCAGCCATTCCATGCGTCACTCCTCGGGCTTGAGCCACGGCAGCGGGTCGACCGCCTGTCCACCCTTGCGGATCTCGAAGTACAGGTAGCTGCCTTTCAAGCTGCCCGTGTCGCCGACCTCGCCGATCTTCTCGCCCTCTTCGACCGCGTTGCCCACCTCGACCTGGCTGTTGGCGAGGTGCGCGTAGAGCGAGTGGAAGTTGCCGCCGTGGTCGACGATGACGAGGTTCCCGTAGCCCTTGAGCCAGCCGGCGAAGACGACGTTGCCCGCGCCGACGCTGCGCACCTCGGCGCCCTCGGCCGCGCGGATGTCGAGGCCCTTCTGCACCGTGACGGTGTTGAAGCGCGGGTTGACCACCTTGCCGAAGCCGACCTCGACCAGACCGCTCGTGGGGTACGGGAGCTGCCCCTTGCGCGCGCGGAAGCCGGAGGTCGGGACGGTGCTCTGCATGTCGTTGACCATGCCGGCGAGCTCCTTCTCGGTCTGCTCGAGCTCGGCGATGACGCGGCTCATGCGGTTCTGCTCCGCGCTCACGCTGGCGAGGAGATCCTTGAAGCGGACGAGGCGCGCCTGGCTGACCGCCTGCTCGGAGCGCAGCGCGCGGAGGTAGCGCTGGCCGGTGGCCTCGAGCCGCTCGAGACGCCGCGCCTGGCGCTTCTGCCAGCCCGAGAAGATCGCCAGCTCGTCGAGCTCGCGCACGTCGCTCGCGACCAGGGTGCGGTACGCGCGTTGACGACGAAGGAGCGAGGCGAAGTCGCCGGCCGAGAGCAGCGCGCCGAGCGCGTCCTGCTTCTGCAGGCGGTAGAGGGTGAAGAGCCGCGGGGCCAGCCGCCGCTGCTGCTCGCGGAGCTCGGCCTGGGAGGCGTCGGCGTCTTTGCGCGCCTGCGCGACCTGCTTCGTGACGCGCGCCACGTTGCGCTCGAGCTGCGCCGTGCGCTGGGCCGAGTCGCGCGCGAGCCGCTCCAGCGTGTCGAGGAGCGTGAGGAGCGACTTCTTCTCGTCGCCGATGGCGTCGAAGGCGACCTTCTCGGCAGCGAGGCGCGCCTCGAGCTCCGCGTGCTCCTCCTCGACGTCGCCGGCCGCGAGCGCCAGCGCCAGCAGCAGCCCGGCCGTCATACGCGGAGGAACCTCCGCACCGCGATGAAGCTGCCGGTCAGGCCGAGCGCGACCCCGAGCCCCAGCTGCTCGAGCGCCAGCCGGCCCCACGCGACCGCGAAGTGGCCGTCGAGCAGCAGAAAGCCCACCAGCTCGCCCCCTTCGCGCTCGAGCCACCGCACCGCGCCGAACACCAGCGCCAGCCCCATGCCGCCCGCCAGCAGCCCCTGCAGCAGCCCCTCGATGAGGAACGGCATGCGCACGAAGCGATCGGTGCCGCCCACCAGCTTCTGGATCTCGATCTCCTCGCGCCGCGCGAAGATCGCCAGCTGCAGCGTCGCCGAGACGACGATCACCGTGGTGAGGAAGACCAGCGCGAAGACGATCAGCGCCGCGAGACGCAGCGCCCGGGCGATGAGGCTCAGCCGCTCGAGCGCCTCTTCTCCGTAGTCGACGCCGGTGACGAACGGCAGCGCGCGGGTCTTCTCGGCGAGCAGCCTGAGCGCGCCCGGGTCGCGCGCGGCGGCCGGGAGCTTGAGCTCGAGGCTCCACGGGAGCGGGTTGTCGTCGAGCTCGGTCAGCGCCCGGCCCTGCTCGCCGAGCTGCGCGGCGAGGCGCCCCAGCGCGACCGCCGGGCTCACCCGCTCCAGCGTCCCGTTGGTGCGCGCGACGAGGGCCTTCTCGAGCTCCTCGACCCGCTCCGGCGGCGCGTCGGCGGCGAGGTAGACGGTGAACTCCACCTCGCCGCCGAGCGAGGCCACCAGGGCGTCGAGCTGCGCGCTGGCGATGCGCGCCAGGCCGAAGCCGACCAGCGAGAGCGACAGCGCCGCCACCGCGATGACGTGGACGAACGGAGACCGCACCATGCTGCCGATGGCGGTCCGAACGAAATAGGCGAGCCGGGCGCTGGTGCTCACGTCCGGGCGGAGTTTGGACCGGATTTCGGCCGTTCGCGCGGGTGATGATCGTTTCGCGCCCCGCCGGCACCTCACAGGGCATGACTCGACACGCGCTCCTCGCCGGCCTCGTGGCCCTCACCCTCTCCGGCTGCTTCAGCTTCCTCGACGGGGGACCCGAGGTGTCCGAGACCCGCTCGCTCGAGCCCTTCACCCGCGTGCGCATCGACGACGGCATCCCCGCGAAGTTCTCGCCGGGGGCGCCCTCGGTGACCATCAACACCCAGCAGAAGGTGCTCGACAACCTCGAGACCACCGTGAAGGACGGGCAGCTCCTCGTGCAGCTCAAGGTGGGCGTGACGGTGAGCTCCTTCTCGTGGACCGACGTGGTCATCACCGGCGAAGGCGTCACCTCGCTCGAGGTCACCGGCGGCAGCCGGCTCGAGGCGAGCGGCCTCGATACGCAGCCGCTGCGCCTCAACGCCTCGGGCGGCAGCCAGCTCTCGGTGAGCGGCCGGTCGGCCGACGCGCGCTTCAACGCCTCGGGCGCGTCGAAGATCTCCGCCTTCGAGCTCGCGGCCACCGCGGTGAGCGTCGAGGCGTCGGGCGGCTCCACGCTCGAGGTCAACGCCAGCCAGTCGGTCGAGGGCACCGCGAGCGGCGGCAGCCGCGTCGTCGTCGAGGGCGCCGCCGACACCACCGCCATCAGCACCAGCGGCGGGTCGACCGTCTCGCGCCGCCAGTGAGCGTCACTGGTCGTGCGCCATGAGGCGCGCGGCCTTCTCGCCCCGCTCGTCGGCCACGAGGGCGCCCCGCTCGAGCCGCAGCGTGCGCTTCTCGTAGCGCTCGATGAGCGAGGCGTCGTGGGTGGCGACGATGACCGTGGTGCCCCGCGCGTTCACGTCGCAGAGGAGATCCATGATCTCCACCGTGAGCGCCGGGTCGAGGTTGCCGGTGGGCTCGTCGGCCAGCAGCATCGCCGGGTCGTTGACCAGCGCGCGGGCGAGCGAGACGCGCTGCTGCTCACCACCGGAGAGCTTGAGCGGCGAGACGTCGGCCTTGTGCTCGAGCCCCACGCGCCGGAGCATCTTCACCGAGCGCTCGCGCACCTCGTCGCGGGGCACGCCCAGCACGTCGAGCGTGA
Source organism: Myxococcota bacterium (assembly GCA_049322495.1). Lineage (GTDB taxonomy): Bacteria > Myxococcota > Myxococcia > Myxococcales > Myxococcaceae > Archangium_A. The sequence goes on from JBMORD010000239.1 coordinate 9,119, forward strand.
AGCCCACGTTCTCGGCCACGGTGCGCGTGGGCAGCAGCTTGAAGTCCTGGAAGACGACGCCGATGTTGCGGCGGAGGTAGGGGATCGACGACTCGCGCACGCGCGCGATGTTGCGCCCCGCGATGAGGATCTGCCCCTTCGTCGGCCGCTCCGCGAGGAACATCAGCTTGAGGAGCGTCGACTTGCCCGCGCCCGAGGGCCCGGTGAGGAAGACGAACTCCGCCTTGTCGATGTCGAGGTTGATGTCCGTCAGCACGGGCGGGTCGCCCGGGTACGCCTTGGTGACGTGGAACATCTGGATCATCGCGGGCGCGACGATCTCACGACTTCAGCTCGGTGCGTAGCGCACGACGTCCGCGTCGGGTTCCACCACCCGCGCCAGGCCGCGATCTTCGAGGACCTCGAGGTTGGCCAGCACCTCCGAGAGCATCAGCACCAGCCGGGGCACGTCGCGGCGCGGCCAGATCGCCGCGAGCAGCTCGAACGGCGTCGCCGGTGCCTGCCTCAACGCGGCGAGGAGCTTCGCCTGCCGCTTCTCGTAGAACCCGAAGAGATCGTCGATGAGCGAGCGGTGGCCGTGGAACGCCGGGCCGTGCCCGGGAAGCACCGCGTCGAGCTCGAGCTCGCGCACGCGCCTGGCGCTGTCGATGTACCGCGAGAGCGCGCGGAACTTGTCGCGGCCTTCGCCCTGGCAGAAGTCGAGCACCGGGTTGGGCGAGACGCGCACGAGGAGGTGATCGTCGGCGAAGAACAGCCGCGGCCGCTCGGCGTGGAGGCCGATGAGGCCGGGCGTGTGCCCCGGGCAGTGCATCACCCGCGCATCGAAGTGGCGGAAGTGGAGCACCTCGCCGTCGCGGAGCTCCCCCAGGCGGTGGTCCTCGACGTACCGCACCCGGAGCGCCCCCTTCTCGGAGCTCGCCTGCATCAGGTCGAGCGTCTCGAGCGGCACGCCGAGCTTCGCGAAGTACGCGCGGTGCCGTCGCAGCAGGTCGGGGAACCGCTCGTGGCCGAGCACCTTCGGGCGATCGAGCGGGTGCACGAACACGCGCGCGCCGCTCTCCTCGGACAGCTGCTGGGCGTTGCCGAAGTGATCGACGTGCCCGTGGCTGACGATGATCCGCGAGAGGCGGCCCAGATCGAGCCCCTGCTCCGAGGCGTGCGCGCGCAGCGCCACGATGCCGTCGGTGGTGCCCACGCCGGTGTCGAACAGCGTGAAGCGGCCGTCAGGGTCTTCGATCAGGAACGCGTTGGCGGGCCCACCGGCCTCGAAGAACGGCACCGGCACTTCGAGGCGGTGGATGCCCAGCGCGCGGAGCGGCGCATCGTCGAGATCGACCGTCGCTCCGTACATCGGTGAGGCTTACTTCGCGGCCTTGATGGCCGCCTGCATCTCGGGGAGCGCCTTGAAGAGGTCCGCCACCAGGCCGTAGTCGGCGACCTGGAAGATGGGGGCCTCGGCGTCCTTGTTGATGGCGACGATGGTCTTGCTGCCCTTCATGCCGGCGACGTGCTGGATGGCGCCGGAGATGCCGGCCGCGACGTACAGCGCGGGCGCGACCACCTTGCCGGTCTGGCCGACCTGGAGATCGTTCGGCTGCCAGCCGGCGTCGCACACCGCGCGCGAGGCGCCGACCGCCGCGCCGAGCTCGTCGGCCAGCGCGTCGATGGGCTTGAAGTCGCCCTTGGTGCCGCGACCGCCGGCCACCACCACGCGGGCCTCGGTCAGCGCCGGGCGCGCGCTCTTCACTTCCTTGAAGCCGACGAACTTCGCCGCCGACTTGTCGGCCGGCGCCGCCGCGAGCGCCTTCACCTCGCCCGCGCCGGCCTTCTCGGCCGCGGCGAACTCGGTGGCGCGCACGGTGAAGCACTTCACGTTGCCCGACAGCTTGACGGTGGCGATGACCGCGCCGGCCCACATCGGGCGGGTGAGCGAGCCGTCGGCCTCGACCGACAGCACCTCGGACGCCATCACCGCCTTCAGCTTGGCGGCCACGCGCGGCATCACGTCACGGCCGATGGCCGTGGCCGCGGCGCCGACCCACTCCGCGCCGCAGGCCTGCGCGGCGGCGGCGATGGTGGGGGCCCAGGTCTCGGCGAGCGCGTGCTCGAGGTGCGGGGCCGAGGCGGCGTGCACCACCTTCACGCCGTGCTCCTTGACGGTGTTGGCCAGCGCGCCCGCGTCCTTCGCGAGGACGACCGCGTGCACCTCGCCCCCCGCCTGCTTCGCGAGCTGCTGGCCGGCGGTGATGGCGTTGAGGGTCGCCTTGCGGAGCGAACCATCGGTGTTGGCTTCGACGACGATGAGAACGTTACCCATGGTGTGTCCTGTTCCTTTTCTCGAGAGGGACGCTCAGAGCGCCTTGGCCTCGTTCTTGAGCTTGTCGACCAGCGTCGCGACGTCGGGCACCTTGATGCCCGCCTTGCGCGCCGGCGGCATGGCCATCTTCGTCACGGTGAGCTTGACGCCCATGTCGACGCCCAGCGACGCCGGGGTGTGCTCCTCGATGGGCTTGCTCTTGGCCTTCATGATGCCCGGCAGCGACGCGTAGCGCGGCTGGTTGAGGCGGAGCTCGGTGGTGGCCACGCACGGCAGCGGCGCCTCGACGGTCTGCAGGCCGCCGTCGACCTCGCGCACCACGGTGACCGACTTGGCGTCGGCGGCGAGCTTGATCGCCGGGGTCTTCGACTTCTCGGCCTCCGACTCGAGCGACTCTTCCTTGGAGGCGAAGGTGGCCTGCGACCAGCCGAGCCACTCCGCGAGGTACTGGCCGACCTGCGCCTGATCGTCGTCGATGGCCTGCTTGCCGAGAATGCAGAGGTCCGGCTTCTCCTTCTCGGCGATCTTCTGCAGGCACGCCGCGATGCCGAGCTGGTCCATCGGGCCGGTGTGGTTCACCCAGATCGCCTTGTGCGCGCCCATCGCCAGCGCGTGGCGGAGCTGCTCGTGCACGTCCTTCGTGCCGACCGAGACCACCACCACCTCGCCGCCGTGCTTCGCGGTCAGCCGGAGCGCCTCCTCGACGCCGATCTCGTCGAAGGGGTTGATCTTGTACTTCAGGCCCTCGGCCGCGATGCCGGTGCCCTGCGGGTTGACCTTGATCTTCGACTCGCTGTCTTCGACCCGCTTGGCCGTGACGAGGATCTTCAGAGGCATCTTCGACGCTCCTTGCTGATGGGCGGCGCCGTTTGACGCGCCGCATTGTGTGAAACCGATTTAGGAATCAAGAAAGTGCGGCGCAACGACAAGCGTTGTTGCGCCGCAACATGGAGTGCAACCGGGGCTGATGGCTCAGATGCCCTTGAGCAGTTCGCGGGCGATGACGAGGCGCTGCACCTGGCTGGTGCCCTCGTAGATCTGGATCAGCTTGGAGTCGCGCATCAGCTTCTCGACGGGGTACTCCTTCGAGTAGCCGTAGCCGCCGAAGATCTGCACCGCGTCGGTGGTGGCCTTCATGCTCATGTCGGCGGCGAAGCGCTTGGCGTAGCTCGAGACGAGGGTGTTGCGCGCGCCGTTGTCGAGCATCCACGCGCTCTTGAGGGTGAGCAGGCGGGCGGCCTCGATGTCGGCGGCCATGTCGGCGATCATGAACTGGATCGCCTGGAAGTCGGCGATGGGCTTGCCGAACTGGTTGCGCTGCTTCGCGTAGTCGATGGCGTGCTCCATGGCGGCGCGCGCGATGCCGATGGCGACCATCGCGGTGAGCGGGCGCGAGTTGTCGAGCGTCGCCATGGCGATCATGAAGCCCTCGCCCTCCTGGCCGATGCGGTTCTCGACCGGCACCTTCACGTCTTCGAAGGTCAGGGTGACGGTGTTCGAGGCGCGCTGGCCCATCTTGTTCTCGTGCTTGCCGACGGTGAGCCCCTTCGGGCGCCCCTCGACCACCAGGCACATGATGCCCTTGTGCTTCTTGGCGGGGTCGGTGGTGCAGAACAGCGAGTACTGGTCGGCGAACTCACCGTTGGTGATCCACTGCTTCTGGCCGTTGACGATGTAGTAGTCGCCTTCGCGGCGCGCGGTGCAGCGCAGGCCCGCGACGTCGGAGCCGGCGCCCGGCTCGGTGAGGGCGAAGCTGCCGAGCTTGAAGCCGGTGGTGAAGGGGCGGAGGAACTTCTCCTTCTGCTCCTTCGAGGCGCCGATGATGATCGGGAGCAGGGCGAGATCGTTGGCGATCATCGAGGTGGCCATGCCGGCGCAGCCCCACGCGAGCTCCTCGGTGACGATGGTCTGCGCGACGTGCGGCAGATCCATGCCGCCCGCCTCCGCGGGGATGGCCATGTTCATGAAGCCGAGCTCGGACGCCTGGCGGATGATGTCCTTCGGGAGCTCGCTCGCCTCGTCGTAGTGCGCGGCCTTCGGGCGCATCACCTCGCGGGCGAACTTGCGTGCGGTTTCCTGCAGGGCCTTTTCGTCGTCGGAGAGACCGAAGTTCATGCCGCGGGGCCTACCACAACGCCTCACCCGCACTGCGACCTTCGGATCTCGATGGAAACGCGTGAAGATTGACCGCCTGATGAGCCGGCCGAATACTCGGCCCATTTCCGTCTCCCGATTGAAAGGTCCTTCATGCTCCAACGGCAGCAGTTGTTCTCCCTTGCCCTCGTGGCGCTGGTCGGCGTCGGCTGCGAGCCGCCCGCGGTCGAGCCCGAGCTGACCGTCACCGTCAGCCCGAAGACGCTCGACGGCGAAGGCCAGACCGCGACCATCAAGGTGCTCGCGACCGACACCAAAGGCCAGCCGGGCACCGGCACGGTCCGCGTCACGTCGACGGCCGGCACCGCGAAGAACGGCGTCGAGATCAACCTGCTCGCCGGTGAGGGCACCGCGGAGTTCGGCTGCGCCCGCTCGATGGACGCCACCTGCAACGGCATCGTGCGGCTCACGGCCGAGTGGGTGTCGGCGGGCAAGCCGGCCTCGGCCACCACCTCGCTCACCGTCTCGCCGCCGGTGGTGCGCGTGCCCGACGCCGGCACCACCCTCACCTCTTCCGCGGCGCGGCTGACGATCGGCTTCCGCCAATCGGCGGAGCTGGTCGCCACCTACTCCGTCGACGGCGTGCCGACTCCTGACGCTTCCGTGACGCTGACCTCGACGCTGGGCGTGCTGTCGCTCGCCGACGGCGGCGCGTTCAGCTCTCCCGCCACCACCGACAGCGCGGGCCAGGTGCGCGCGCTGCTCACCGACGACGGCGTGGCGGGCATGGCGACCGTCACCGCGGCCGGCCCGATCGGGCGCAGCGGCTCGACGAGCGTCACCATCTACAAGCCCGACGCGAGCGTGACGATGGACATCACGCCGGCGGTGCTCACCATGGGCTTCAACGAGACGGCCACGGTGCGCATCAGCCATCGCCTCGACGGGAGCCCGGTGACGACCGGCTACCAGCTCGCCGTGCAGGCCACGCCGTCGGGGCTGGTGCGGTTCCCCGACGGTGGCGCCATCGTCTCGCCCATCACCACCAACGCCTCGGGTGACTACGAGTTCCAGCTGACCGACATGAACGTCGCCGGCTCGGCGATCATCACCGCCACCGACACGGTGTTCAACAAGTCGGTCAGTCGGACACTCGACGTGCGGACCCCCGACGCCGGCGTGTTCGTCACCGCGCAGAAGCCGCGCATCTACATCGGCGTCAACGACTCGACGAACATCACCGCGCGGATGATCACCAACGGCCAGCCGAGCGTGGGGCGCGACCTGACCGTCGCCACCAGCCTCGGCACGCTCTCGCTGCCCGACGGCGGCGCGTGGTCTGGCCTGGGCCAGACCGGCGCCAGCGGGACCATCGACCTCGTGCTCACCGACACGGGCACCTCCGGCACGGCGACCGTCACCGCCACCGACCCGATGTCGATGCGCTCGGGCACGGCGCCCGTCGAGATCCTCAACATCGGCACCATCACCTACACCTCGATGACCTGCGCCGGCTCCCCGTGCACCCTGATGGGCATCAGGAGCTCGGGCTACCAGACGCAGGCGGCGCTCCGCTTCACCGTGCGTGACGCGCGCGCGATGCCACAGCCGGTGCCCGGCGTGCGCGTCACCTTCACCCTCAACAACGCCCCCACGGGGACCCAGGTCACCACGAGCGGCGTCACCGACAGCCAGGGCAACGTCGACGCGGTGGTGACCTCGGGAGACTCGATCGGCTCGTTCACCGTGACCGCCACGGTGTACCCGGGCATCGCGGTCACCAGCCCCACGGTCGGAGTGCGCGGCGCGAAGCCCGCCAGCAGAGGCTTCCAGTTCCAGTGCGCGCGGGTGAACCTCGCGGCGTACGTCGCGCCAACGCCGCCGCTGAGCATCAGCGACGTCTGCAGCTTCATTCTCGTCGACCGCAACAGCAACCCGGTCGGCACGGGCACCACGGTGCAGTTCCTCGCCGAGGCGGGCAGCATTCCGAACAGCGCGGCGGCCGCGGCCTACAACCCGACGATGAGCGCCAACGAGGGGCGTGGCTCGGTGACCTTCAGCACCAACGGCGCGTTCCCCGCCGCCGACGTGTCACCCTTCGCAGCGCTGCCCTCGCAGTTCCCCTTCCCGCGCATCGACGAGCGCCAGCGCATGGACGGCTCGCTGATCCGCAACCCGCGCGACGGGCTGGTGACGATCGTCGCCTACACCGATGGCGAAGAGTGGTTCACCGACAGCAACTCGAACGGCGTGCGCGACGCCAACGAGCAGTTCATCGATCAGGGCGAGCCGCTGGTCGACGTCAACGACGACGACGTCTGGAACCCGGGCGAGAACTACATCGACGTCGACGGCAACGGCGCGTGGACGGGGCCGAACGGCCAGTGGGACAGCTCGACCAAGATCTGGACGAAGACCTTCGTGCTCTACACGGGAGTGGGGTCGATCAGCTCGTTGGTGCCGTCGGGCTTCGCCCTCAACACGGGCGGCATGACCTCGATCGACGTCTTCATGGGCGACCTGAACCTCAACCGGCTCGAGGCCGGCACCGTCGCGTCGGTCAGCCGCACGGGCTCGATGGCGGGCATGGCGAGCCTCGCGAACACGAGCGGGCTGGCACTCGACGACTACGGCTTCCAGGTCGAGCCCCGGCGGCTCACCAACGCCAGCGGCACCGGCGACTGCCTGCCTGCCGAGACGGTGTGCGTCTACCGCACCGCCTTTGGCACCTGGTCCAACCTCTTCGTCGGCACGATCAACCTCACCGTGCCGACGCCGATGAACAACGACGGAGGCGTCACCCCGGGCGCGGTGTCCTTCGAGGCCACCACCCGCGGCGTGAAGGCGACGGCGACGGTCAACGGCGTCTTCCCTCCGTGAGCTGACGAAAGCCCGGGCGCACGGCCGCGACCCGGGCTACAGCGGCGGCGATGGCCAGAAGTCGAGCCCCGAAGAAGGCGACCCGCGCCGCCGCGCTCCGCTACGCGCGGCAGGTGCTCACGCAGGAAGCGCGCGCGATCGAGTCGGTGCGCGAGCGGCTCGGCGCCGAGTTCCACCAGGCGCTGACGCTGATCGCCGAGACGAAGGGCCGCGTGGTCTGCACCGGCATCGGCAAGCCGGGCTTCATCGCCCAGAAGCTGTCGGCGACGCTCTCGTCGACCGGCATCCCCTCGCTGTACCTCCACCCCGCCGAGGCGGCGCACGGCGATCTCGGGCGCGTGGCGAAGGGCGACGTGGTCATCGCGCTGTCGAACTCCGGCGCGACCGAGGAGGTCGTGCGGCTGCTGGTGCCGCTGCGGCGCCTGGGGGTCACGCTGATCGCGATCACCGGAGACCAGCAGTCACCGCTCGCCGCCGGGGCCGACGTGGTGGTCGACGTGGGCGCCATCGACGAGGCCTGCCCGATGGGCCTGGTGCCCACCGCGTCGTCGGCCGCGCTCCACGCCATCTGCGACGCGCTGGCGATGACGCTCGCCTGGCAGCGGGAGTTCTCCGAGTCTCAGTACGCGCTCTACCACCCGGGCGGGAAGCTCGGCCGCAGCGTGATGAAGGTGCGCGAGGTGATGCGCACCGGCGAGGCCAACCCGCTCATCCGCGACACCGCGACGCTCGAGGAGGTGGTGGTGGTGATGACCCGCACCCGCGGACGACCGGGCGCCGCCAACGTCGTCGATGCGCGCGGGCGGCTGGTCGGCATCTTCACCGACGGCGACCTCCGCCGCCTGGCGGAGCAGCACGCGCTCGAGCTCGACACCCGCATCGCCGACGTGATGATCCGTCGGCCCCGCTGCATCGGGCCCGATGAGCTGGTGCTGGCGGCCGCGGCGATCATGCGCGAGCGGCAGATCGATCAGCTCCCGGTGGTCGACGCCGAGGGCCGCGCCGTCGGCCTGCTCGACGTGCAGGACGTGCTCGCCGCGCGCCTGGCCTGATCCGCCAGAGCCCTGACGTCGGCCCCCACCCGGCGAGTGTGCCGCGACCGCCCGAGGGCGGCGCCGACCCACGGGGCTGATCGCCGAACCCCTTGGTTCCCCGAGAACGGCTTCGGCTGATCCAGAGGCATAGCGGTTGCTCAGCTGCGGGTGGAGCCGCCGCCCCTCCCGGGCTGCGCCGAGGAGGCGTCGTGAGCAAGTTCCCGTCACCTGATTCGTTGGCGTCGATGGTCAACAGCGTCACGACCACGATGATGAACGTGCGGTTCGGCCTGGTGCCGATCCCCGAGTTGCAGAACCCGTTTCGCCGCGCGGTCCTCCCCATCCCGGGGCCGATGCCGGTGTCGGTGGTGGTGACGGGAGACGAGTCGAGCTGCCAGGCGCTGGGCGCGCGGCTCTTCAGCGTCGCGCCCAGCGAGGTCGACGTCACGATGATGGAAGACACGCTGCGCGAGCTGGCGAACATCACCGCCGGCCAGGTGAAGCGGGCGATGGCGCTCGACAGCGCCCTCGGGCTCCCGCGCATCGTCCCCGGGAACGGGCCGTGGGGCGAGGTGACGAACGGCCAGCAGCAGATCGTGCTGCGCGCCGAGAGTGACGACATCCACCTCGAAGTTCAGATCGCCACCCACCCCAACTGATCTCTTGAAGCAGAGCGAGCGAGGAACACCATGCCGAGAATTCTGACCGTCGATGACAGCAAGGCGATCCGGATGATCGTGTCGAAGCAGGTCCAGGAACTGGGCTTCGAGGTCGACGAGGCCGAGGACGGGATCCAGGGCCTCGCGAAGCTCGAGGAGCTCACCTACGACCTCGTCGTGCTCGACGTCACGATGCCGAACCTCGACGGGCCGGGGATGCTGGCCAAGATGCGCGAGGCCGGGAACAAGACGCCGGTGCTGATGCTCACCAGCGAGTCGAAGAAGAGCATCATGGTCGACGTGATGAAGGCCGGCATCGAGGACTACATCCTCAAGCCCTTCAAGCCCGAGGAGCTCAAGGCGAAGGTGCTCAAGGTGCTCAAGCTGACCGGCCCGGTCGGCGCGCCGGTGACGACCGCGCCCGGGAGCGCCTCGGCCTCGTCGATGCCCGCGGCCCGCACCGGGCCCGACGGCAAGCAGTTCATCGACATCCTCGTCATCGACGACATGGAGAACGTGCACAAGAAGCTCAAGACGCTCGTGCCTCCACACGTGACGGTGGGCAGCGCGATGAGCGCCGCGGCGGCGCTCGCGCTGTGCCGCGAGAAGGTCTTCCGCGTGGTGTTCGTCGACACCGACATTCCCGACGTCAACTCGGCCGCGCTGATGAACCAGCTGCGCACCCTGCAGCAGCACGCGGCGTTCCTCGCGCTGTCGCTGCGCACGACCAACGACGTGCAGAAGGAACAGCAGGCCCTCGGCTTCGACGACGTGATCTTCAAGCCGTTCGACAAGGACAGCATCGACGACTTCCTGATCCGCTACTTCAACGATCAGGAGCTGGTGGTGGTCGACGAGAACCTGGTGAAGATCGGCGGGTTCACCGGCAAGGAAGACCGGATCGAGAAGTACTTCGGCCGCGTCACCAAGCTCCTCGAGGAGAACATCGAGAAGCTCGCGGCGGCCTGCTTCGACGAGGTGATCGTCGACCTGTCGGCCTCGCCCATCAAGCCCGATCGCACCCCGCGCCTGGTGCTCGACATCAAGAAGGAGGCGAGCAAGCGCGGCGTCGACGTGAAGCTCGTCGCGGGCGCGGAGGTGGCGGTGCTGCTCAAGAAGTTCGACGAGACCGCGAAGCTGGTCATCTGCCCGTCGGTCAATGAAGCGCGTGCCCGGGCGGCCTGACCGCCCGCGGGAAGGAGTGTGAGGAGTCATGTCGACGCCCGTCGCCGATCGCCTTGCCCAGGAGGCGCAAACCATCCTGGAGAAGCGCATCGCCGACAACCAGCTCGCGCTCCCGCCGCCGCCGTCGGTGGTGATGAAGGCGATGGCGCTGCTGCGTGACCCGAGCTTCTCGCCGAAGGACGCCTCGTCGCTCATCGAGCGCGACGTGGTGATCGCCGCGCGCGTGCTGCGCGCCGCAGGCCAGGTGCAGAACAACGGTGGCGAGAAGCCACGGAGCCTCCCGCAGGCGCTCACCCGGCTCGGCACCGAGCGCCTGCGCACCGTGCTCTCGGAAGCGAGCACCCACCGCCTCTTCGAGTCGCGTGATCAGCGCATCGTCGACGCGACCCGGGGCCTGTGGGAGCACGCGCTCGCCGTGGCCATGCTCTCGCGCGACGTCGCCGCGCTGTGTGGCGTCGCGGAGACGGAGGCGGCCTACCTCGCGGGGCTCCTGCACGATCTCGGCAAGCCGGTGGTCGCGTGGCTGCTCCTCGAGGCCGAGAAGTCGGTGGTCGGCACGCGCACCAACGTGTGGATCGACCCCGAGGTGTGGATCGAGGTCATCAACCGCGTGCACCGGCCGATCGGCGTCGCCGTCGCGGCCAAGTGGGGGCTCCCCGAGTCCGTCACCAGCGCCATCCAGGACTGTGCCGAGTACAACGGCACCGATCGCCTCTCGGTGCCCAACTGCGTGCGCTTCGCCAACGCGCTCGTGAAGCGCGAGGGCCTCTACGTCGGCAAGTTCGACGCGTCCGACATCGACGCGCTGGTGATGATCGGCCGCTCGCTGCTCGGCATCGACGACAGCGTGCTCTCGCGGCTCACGGGCGGCATGACCGAGCGCGTGCGCATGCTGATGGGCTGAGCCCGGCGCCCCCCACGTCCCCGAGAGCGAGTCGGACCAGGCCCGCGCCGCCACAGCTGGCTCGAGCCCGGCACGGTGAAGTGGTGACGACCGCACGGCCGCCAGCTCGCCCCTCGGAGTCTTACGCCGCCCGGGCGCGCGTCGTGGACGCGAGCAGCTCGCGGGTGCGCTCGATCTCCGGCTGCGCGCGCGCGACGATGCCGGCGAGCTTGTCGGCGTCGAGCCCGAGCCGCTCGAGCGCCTCGGCCACGTCGCCGGGCGAGAAGCCGTCGTGCAGGCCCGCGCTCGAGGCGGCGTGGTCGGCGACCTGCACCACCGTCGCCAGGTAGCGCTGCGTGGCCGTCGGGGCGTCGCCGGGCGCGTGGTGCCAGCGAGCGGCGGCCACGATGTCCTTCGGGAGGTGCCAGCGCACACAGAGCGCCTCGCCGAGCTCGGGGTGCGTGGTGCCGAGGACCGCCTCTTCCCGCTCGAGCGTGGTGAGCCCGCCGCTGACGTCGAGCGCGCGGTTCGACTCGAGCCAGGCCGAGACGACGACCTTCCCCAGGTCGTGCAACAGGCCGGCGGTGAAGGCGAGGTCGGGGTAGGTGAAGCCGGCCTCGCGCCCGATGCGATCGGCGAGCACCGCCACCGCGACCGAGTGAGACCAGTAGGCGTCGGCCGACAGCCCGTAGCCGATGAGCTCCGCGGGGATGGTCTTCGCGAACGACGCGCTCGCGGCCACCTCGAACACCCGCCGCAGGCCCATGCGGCCGATGGCGTCCTTCACCGAGGTGATCTCCCGGGTGGCCCGGTAGTACGCGGAGTTCGCCGAGCGCAGCAGGTTGGCGGTGAGCCCGGGATCGGGCCGCACCACGCGCTCGAAGTCGGCCATCGTCGCCTTCGGGTCGTTGATCAGCGCGAACACCTGCGCCACCGCGGTGGGGATGGTGCCGATCGAGTCGATGCGTTCGACGAGTTCCTGGGCGAGCGACATGGTCAGGTCCCCGTTTCGGGAAGGAGCGCCTCGGTCAGCCACAGCCCACCCGAGGGGTGGCGCACCGGCGCCGAGAGGATGGACTGCGCGAGCCGCTCGAAGGCGCGGCTGGCCGGGCTGGTGGGGGCGAGCTCCACCAGCGGCCGCCCGGCCATCGCAGCGCGCCGGAGGTTCTGATCTTCGGGCACGTTCGCCATCAGCCGGAGCCGCACGCCCGCGTCCTGCGCGAGCTGCTGCAGCTTCGCGAACACCACCTGCGACGAGCGGGAGGTGCGCACGCTGTTGACCACCACGTCGACCTCGCGCACCGGCGTCTTCGAGCGCAGCGCGCGCAGGAGCACCGCGGCGTCGCCCAGCGAGGTCGGCTCGTCGGTCACCACCAGCAGCGACGTCTGTCCGGCCGACGAGAAGAAGAGCACGTCGTCGTTCACGCCCGAGCCGACGTCGACGATCACCACGTCGAAGCGCGGGAGCAGCGCTTCCCACGCGGCGGTGAGCGCGAGCCGCGTGGCGTCATCGAGGTGCGCCAGCCGCCGCTCGCCCGGCGCGCCCGGCAGCAGCGTCAAGCCCGGCCGCACGTCGACCAACACCTCGTCGATCGTCGCCCCGTCGAGGAGATCGCCGAGGTGCAACCCCGGCTTCGCGCCGAGCAGCACGTCGACGTTGGACAGGCCTCCATCGGCATCGACGACGAGGACGCGACGTCCCGCCTTCGCACAGAGGGTCGCGAGGTTCGCGGAGAGGTGGGACTTACCCACGCCTCCCTTCCCGCTCGTCACGCTTACGACTCGAACCGGTGCCATCACCGGTTGGGACTGCAAGCACTGCGCCTTCTGCCGATCGGCGTCAGATGCCGGTGCCGCTCAGCCGCGCGCTCGGGAGCGCGGCGTCGGCGTCATGCGAGAAGGTGACCTGCGTCGCCTGCGCACCCGGCCCCACCGGGGCGAAGGTGACGGTCGCGGTCAGCGATGCACCAGGGGCCAGGCTGCCGTGCGCGTCACGGACGAACCACGAGCCGTTGCCCGTCGAGCCGAGCGAGACGCCGAGCACCTCGAGGGCGTCGAGGCCGACGTTGGTCGCGCGCACCGTGAGCGGCTGCTGCTGGCCGACCCGCACCTGCCCCACGTCATAGGACAGCTCGATCGCGGCGGGCTGCGCGTCGCCTTCGATCGACACGTGGAGCACGCCCCGGTTGGTGCTCCTCACGTTCTGCGGCTGCTGACACCCTGCGAGGATCGCGGCCAACGGGACGACCAGACGCCACATCAGAGCTTGCCCTCGAGCTTCGGCGCGTAGGACGGCACGGTGTCCTTCAGCCGCTGCCAGACCGCCTTCGCGCCCTCGGGGTCGCCCTTCTCCTTGAGCGTGTCACCGAGCGCGGAGATCGCGTCGGGGAACTCGGCGGCCGCGCGCCACACGTTGTCGGCCATCGGCTGCCGGTTGAGGCGGATCATCGTCCACGCCATGCCGGCGCGCAGGCGCGGGTTGTTCGGCTGGAAGGGCATCACCTGCTTGTAGGCCGTGAGCGCGTCCTGGAAGCGGCCACGCGCGAGGTGCTCCTCCGCGTCGGAGACGAGCTTCGCGAAGTTGGCCTCCATCTCCGGCGTGCGAGGAGCGTTCTGGAACGCCTCCATCGTCTCCTGGGTCAGCACGGGCGGCTGACCGGGTCTCGGCTGCTGCGGGGCAGGCGGCGCCGGCGCGACGGAGGCCACCTGCGCGGCGGTGATGGTGAGCTTCGACAGCCCGCCCGCGGCGATCGCCGCCTCGGTGCGCGCGAGCAGCCGCTTCGCGTTCGACGCCCGGGGCGAGGTGGGCGCGTCGGCGAGGAAGCGCTCGAAGTCGGCCTTCGCCCGGTGGAGCGCCGCGAGATCGTCGCCGAAGACGTCGAGCGTCGCGGCCGCGCGCGAGTAGCGGGCGTCGGCGTTGGCGTCGAAGGTCTCGAGCGCGCGCGACCAGGTCTGCAGCGCGCCGGGGGCGTCGTTCATCAGGAACTGGGCGTTGCCGAGCGTGGCCTCGACCTCCATCAGCGGCGTGAGCGCGGCGCGCAGGCACGCGGCGGCGCCGGCGGCGTTCTTCGCGGCGGCGAGCGCCTTCGCCTTCTCCTCGAGGGCGGCGAGCGTGGAGTCGGGCTTCACCTCACAGCCGACCGACGCCGGCGCGGGGAGCGGCTTGTTGCCCACCTGCTTGCGCTGCGCGAGGTAGAGCGCCCGGGCGCTCTCGGCGCCGTTGACCGCCTGCTTGTAGAAGACGAGCGCGTCGGCGTAGCGCCCCTGCCCGAAGTACAGGCGACCGAGCGACGAGGCGATCTCGAAGGGCTTGTCCTTCTCCTTGAGCCCGGCGGTCGAGTCGAGCTTCTGGATCAGCTCCTCGGCGGACGGCGGCTTGCCGGTCGTCGGCGGATGGTTCGGCGGGAGCGCAGGAGCGGCCTGAGACAGCAGGAGCAGCACGAGGGCAGTCACGCGCGCTCACCTAACATCGGCCCAGCCGGAAGTCAGCGCAGCCCCTCCACCACCCAGCACCGTCGACCGTGGGGGCCGCCCGCGCGGCAGTGGGCGATGGCGACCGCATCGCCGCCCTGCTCCTCGAGCGCGTCGGCGAGCACCGCGAGCGCGCCCGGGCTGGTGTCGGTCGGGCCCGCGTCGACGCGCCCCAGCGCCCCAGCCACCCAGTGGACTGAGACCACGTTCGAGCCTGCGTCGGGCAGGCGAAGCGCAGTGTGGGTGCCGGGGTGCCACGCGTGGGCGCCCGCGTCGTGCCGCGCGAGCACCTCGCCGTCGAGCGCCACGGCGCGCGTCTCGGCCTGGTCGAGGAGGATGAGGTGGCGCCCGTCGAAGGCGAGCTCACGGGAGACGAGACCGGGCAGGAAGCGATCCACCGCCCGCGTCTCGAGATCGAGGATCAGCAGCCCGTCCTGGCTCGCCATGTACCAGTCGTCGTCCTTCGCCTCGGAGCCGACGAGCACCAGCCTGCGCTCGTCGAGCCAGCACACCGACGCGTCCCACCAGTCGGCCATCACGGTCTCGAAGGGCATCGGCGGCGGGTCTTCCCGCGACGAGAGCCAGCGCTCGAGCTCCACCACGCGGAGCGTGCCCACCGGGTGCCAGTGCCAGCCGAAGCTCGCGAAGGAGCGCTGCTGGGGAGAGAGCGTGGCGAGGCCCCAGAAGTAGTCGAGCTCCGACTCGTCGCTGGCCGGCGCGAGGCGCTCGCACGAAGGGAGCCGCCACGCCTCGAGCCGATTCCACTCCGTGGCCACCACCAGCACGTCGTCACGGATCGCCACCGCCCAGCCGGACACGTCGGGGTGGTAGTCGCCGCGCGCGAGCTCCTTGAGCAGCACGCCGCGCGCGACGTCGAACACCGCGCCCCGCCGGCCCCAGGTCTCGACGACCGCGAGGAACCGACCGTCTCGCGAGGTGACGACCGTCGCGACGCCTGCGGACGGCGGCCCGCCGGGGAGCGGCTCCCGCAGCGGCGCGAACCCGAACGGCAGCTGCGCGGTGAAGAACGTCGCGCCGTCGTCGAGGTCGAAGCCCAGCACGCGGCCGGCCATCGTGACGAAGAACCAGCGGGGTCGATCCTCATGCGACGCGGCGCACACCCCGGCGACGCCCGCCTCCAGCCCCGCGAGGGGCACCTGCTCACTGCACCATCTCATCTGCCGCCCCGACGAGCCGCCGGTCACGTCACTGACCGCGAGAGCTCGGCGATCGTCCGCCCGAGCACCGGGTGCGTCAGCCCGGGGCGCAGCGCGGCGAGCGGCCGCAGCACGAAGGGGCGCTCGTGCATTCGCGGGTGGGGCACGGTGAGCGCTTCCGAGCGCAGCACGACGTCGTCGAAGAGCACGAGATCGAGATCGATCACCCGCGGCGCCCAGCGGGTGGTCACGACGCGGCCCATCAGGCGCTCGATGCGCTTGAGCTCGGTGAAGAGCCTGAGCGGCGCGAGCGCGGTGTCGAGCTCATCGACGGTGTTGAGGTAACGCGGCTGCGGCGTCGGGTCTTCCGGTGGGAGCCAGGCGTCGGTCTCGAGCACCGGCCCGCGACGGAGCGCACCGAGCGCCGACAGGCGTCGCCTCGCCTCCGCGAGGTGGTCCAGGCGCCGCCCGAGGTTCGTCCCGAGCGCCACGTACGCCAGGCTCATGCGAGGCTCCGCACGGGGTTGCGCAGCACGCCGATGCCCTCGAGCTCGACCTCGACCACGTCGCCGGCGCGGAGCGGGCCGACGCCCGCCGGAGTGCCGGTGGCGATCAGATCTCCGGGCAGGAGCGTCATCACGTGCGAGATGAAGGCCGCCAACGCCGCCGGCTTGTGCACCATGTCCGAGGTCCGGCCGTCCTGCCGGGTGACGCCGTTGACGCGGCACTGCACGCGGAGATCGTCGGGCGACAGCCCCGTGACCATCACCGGGCCGCAGCAGGCGAACGTGTCGTAGCCCTTGGCGCGCGTGTGCTGCACCTCGCGCCGCTGGATGTCGCGCGCCGTGACGTCGTTGAAGCAGGTGAGCGCGAAGATCGCCGCGCGCGCTTCGGCCTCTGTCGCGCGGGTGAGTCGCCGCCCGATGACCAGCGCGAGCTCGGCCTCGTGATGCACCTCCTGGCTCGCTGGCGGCAGCAGAATGGGCGCTTCGTGCGCGTTGAGCGCCGTCATCGGCTTGGTGAAGAGGAGCGGCTCGACGGGCACCGTCTTGTCCATCTCCTCGGCGTGCTTGCGGTAGTTCTGACCGATCGCCACGACCTTCGAGGCGTCGCTCACGGGCAGCCACTTCGCCTCGACGAGCTTCACGCGGCGCCCGTCCTCTCGGACGTCCGGAGCCCACGGCGCGGCGGTGAGCACCACGAGCTCGGCGCCCTCCTGCCGCGCGTAGACCGGCTGCCCCTCGAGCTCGACGCGCGCGAAGATCATCCGAGCCCCAGCACGTCGGGCATGCCGTAGAGGCCGGGCTGCCGGCCGATGATCCACCTCGCCGCGCGGAGCGCTCCGCGACCGAACTGCTCGCGGCTCGTCGCGCGGTGCGTGAGCTCCACCCGCTCGCCATCACCGAAGAAGAAGACGGTGTGCTCGCCGACCACGTCACCGCCGCGGAGGGTCTGCACGCCGATCTCCTTGCGCGGCCGCTCGCCGATCTGCCCCACGCGCGAGGTGCGGATGTCGTCCTGCTCGCGGCCGAGCGCCTTCGCGAGCTCCTCCGCCAGCCGCATGGCCGTGCCCGAGGGCGCGTCCTTCTTCATGCGGTGGTGCGTCTCCATCACCTCGACGTCGAAGTCGTCGCCGAGGCGGCGGGCGAGCATCGCGGCGAGCTCGATGACCAGGTTCACGCCCACCGACATGTTGGGGGCCATCACCAGGGGAATGCGCTTCGCGGCCTCGGCCATGTGCCCCTTCGCCTCGGCGGAAAAGCCGGTGCTGCCCACCACCAGCGGCACGCCCGCCTCGGCGCAGAGCCGCGCGTGCGCGACGGACGCTTCGGGCGTCGTGAAGTCGATGACGACGTTGGCCTGCGCGAGCACCGACGCCAGCGAGTCGACGGTGGAGACCTCGAGCGGCGCGAGGTGCGCGGCGAGGCCCACGTCGAGGCCGATCGCCGCGCTGCCCGGCTTGTCGGTGCCGCCGTGCAGCACGAAGTCAGCGTGGTCGCGCACCAGCCGCACGAGCAGCGCGCCCATGCGGCCCGACACGCCGGTGATGACGGTGCGAATCGGCGTCATGGCGTCTTCCGCGCGAGCAGCCCGAGCTTCTGCAGCTCGTCCTTCAGCTTCGCCGCGTTGCCCTCGGTCATCGGCGTGAGCGGCGGGCGGATCTCGGTGCCGAACATGCCCATCTGGTGCAGCGCCATCTTCACCGGGATGGGGTTCGACTCGCAGAACAGGAGCCGATGCAGCGGCTGGAGCTCGAGCTGGATGCGGCGCGCGGTCTCGATGTCGCCCTTGAGCGCGGCGGCGCAGAGGTCGGCCATCTTCCGCGGCGCCACGTTCGACGACACCGACACCACGCCCCTGCCGCCCGAGAAGATGAACGGCGCGACTACGAAGTCATCGCCCGAGAGGAGCGTCATGCGATCGCCGACGAGCTCGTACACGTCGAGGGTGCGGAGGATGTTGCCCGTCGCCTCCTTGAGCGCGACGACCTCCTTCACGTCGAGGAGGCGCTTCACGGTGTCGGGCAGCAGGTCGACCCCGGTGCGGCCGGGAACGTTGTAGGCCATGAGCGGGAAGCCCGGGTGCGCCTTCGCCACCAGGCGGTAGTGCTCCACGAGGCCGGCCTGCGTGGGCTTGTTGTAGTACGGGGTCACCACCAGCGCACCGTCGGCGCCGAGCTCACGCGCCACCTTCACGCCCTCGATGGTCTCGGCGGTCGAGTTGCTCCCTGCGCCAGCGAAGACCTTCACCCGGCCCTTGTTGGCCTTGAGGCACACCTCGATGGCGCGCCGGCGCTCGGCGGCGGTCATGGTGACCGCTTCGCCGGTGGTGCCCATGGGGATCAGCACCGAGGTGCCGTTGGTGATCTGGTACTCCACGAGCGCCTCGTAGGCGGCTTCGTCGAGCTTCCCGTCCTTGAACGGGGTGGCCAGCGCGGTCATCGAACCTTGCAACGTCATGGGGTCTCTCCTCTCCAGAGCTCTTCGAGCGCCTCGCGCTTGCGCACGACGCGGTAGTCCTCGCCGTCGACCAGCACCTCAGCGGGTCTCTGGCGCGAGTTGTAGGTGCTTGCCATCGACATGCCGTACGCGCCGGCCGTCTTGATGGCGAGCAGATCCCCCGCCTGGAGCGGCGGGAGCGTGCGGTGATGGCCGAGCACGTCGGTCGACTCGCAGACGGGCCCGACGATCTCCACCGCGGCCTTCGGGCCGCGACGCGGCTTCACGGCCACGATGTCGTGGTGCGCCTCGTACAGCGCGGGTCGCAGCAGATCGTTCATCCCCGCGTCGACGATGACGAAGCGGCGCGCGGGGGTGCGCTTGCGGAACAGCACCTGCGTCAGCAGCACTCCGGCGTTGGCCACCAGCACGCGCCCGGGCTCGAGCACCACCGTCGCGCCGAGCGCCTTCGTGGTCGCGAGCACCGTGCGCGCGTAGGTGTCGACGCCCGGCGGCCGCTCGGTCGAGTAGGTGACGCCCAGCCCACCGCCGACGTCGAGGTGCGTGAGCGGGAAGCCCTGCGCCTTGAGCTCGGAGTAGAGGCCCGCCACGCGCGTGAGCGCCTCCTTCACCGGCCGCGCGTCGGTGAGCTGGCTGCCGATGTGACAGTCGACGCCGATCGCCGCGAGCCCCTTCATGCGGCGGCTGGCTCGGTAGAGCGCCACCGCCTCCTCGAAGGGCACGCCGAACTTCGAGGTCTTGAGCCCGGTGGCGATGTAGCGGTGCGTCTTCGCGTCGACGTCGGGGTTGACCCGCAGCGAAAACGGGGCGCGCACGCCCATGCGGCGACCGACGCGATCGAGCAGCGCGAGCTCCTCCGCGCTCTCGACGTTGAACATCAGGATGCCCGCACGCAGCGCGGCCTCCATCTCGTCTTCGCGCTTGCCGACGCCCGAGAAGACGACCTTCCGCGGATCGCCGCCCGCAGCCAGCACCCGGCCGAGCTCGCCCGCCGACACGATGTCGAAGCCCGAGCCGCGCTCGGCGAACAGCTTGAGCACCGCGAGGTTCGAGTTCGCCTTGACCGAGTAGCAGACGAGGCTGGGCGACGCCGCGAAGGCCGCCTGCACGACGTCGAGGTGCCGCCGGAGCGTGGCGCTCGAGTACACGTAGGTCGGCGTGCCGACCTCCCGCGCGATGCGCTCGAGCGGCACACCCTCGGCCCAGAGCGCGCCTCGCAGCTCGTGGAAGTGGTTCATCGCTTCGCTCCGCAGCAGCCCGCGTCAGGCGTCTCCACCGGCGCGTTCTCGGGGAGCGGAGGGCGCGGCGCCGCCTTGATTCCACAGGCGGCGAGGAGCAGCAGCACGACGAGCGAAGCAGACCTCATGACGCGCGGCACCCTGCCCGCGCGCGCCGCCATGCGCAAGGCCGGCTCAGAAGCGGATGCCGACGACCGCGCGGAGCGCCTGCGGGTTCTCGCGCTCGATCTGCGAGCCGCTGACGGTCGTGCCGGGAATGGGCGTCTCGCTCTGCTTGATGAACCCTTCGAGGGGGAAGAGGATCCCGTACTGCAGCTGGCCGAAGAAGCCGTCTTCCGTCTCGTAGCGCACGCCGCCGTTGATCTCGATGCCGAGGCTGTTGCCGCGCTGCTGGTAGGCGGCAGCGGGGGTCGACTCGACGAAGATCGCGCGCGAGTAGATGACCGACGCGTAGGCCTCGAAGCCCTGGGTGATGCGGTACTTCGCCCTGGGCTTGAAGTAGAGGCTGTCGGTCACGCCGCCGAGGATCTCGCGGTAGAGGATCATGTCGACGCGGTAGTCGCGGTTGAACCGGAAGTTGTTGATCTCGTTGTCGCTGCAGCCCGAGTCGCAGCGGTACTGCGGGCCGTCGAGATCTCCGAGCTCCGTCGCGCCGTTGGGCCCGGAGCCCTTGCGTCGCGGGTAGTTGCCCATGCCGGGCGACTTATCGCCCGACGCGAAGCCGATCTCGCCGCCGATCTCGAGGTCACCGTTGAGCAGCTTGTACTCGCCCTGGAGCACCGCGCCGAACTGGTACACGTACAGCTGCTGGTTCTGATCGGCCGACGACGACGAGAGCGCGCGGTTCTGCATGCCGCCGAGGATCGCCGCCGCCTCGAGCTCGAGGCGCCACTCCTTGCGCTCGAGCTTGACCCAGATGTCGGGGATGAACAGGTCGGCGCGGCGGAGCACCGACGGCTGCGTGACGCCGGTCGGGTTGCTGCCTTCGGTCACCGAGAACGGCTGAGAGAGGATGTCGGCCGCGTCGTTGCGCTGCGTGCGGTAGGTGAAGTGCAGGCCGTAGTTGAAGACGAAGCGATCCGAGTTGAGGCGCGCCTGGCGTTCCTGCTCGGTGTCGCGGCGCTGCACCGCGAGGATGTAGCTGTGCGCATCGTCGGAGTTCGAGAGATCGAACGGCTGCCCGCCGCCGAAGGTGCGCACCGACGTGGGCCCCTCGACGTTGAAGTCCATCATCGGCGTCACGTAGAAGCCGGGCAGCGGCTCGGCGGTGAAGCTCACGCGGTCGACGGTGTCGCCCCAGTCGTTATCGATGCCGTTGCCGTCGTTGTAGAGCATGCCGAGGCCCCAGTGGCTGGGCATGCGGCCGAAGCGGAGGATGCCGACCGGCGTCGAGACCTCGCCCCACACGCGCTTGACGGCGATGGAGTCCTGCAGGCTGTTGATGCCGCTGCGCTGGGTCTCCTGGCTGGCGGAGAAGATCGAGAACTCGTTGCGATCGAACCAGTAGCCGTTGCCCTGGTTGCGCGAGAACGCGTAGTCGGGCGTGCTGCCCCACACGAGGTTGTCGAGCGCGTCGATCTGCGTGCGCACGCGCACCTCTTCAGAGACGTTGATGGTCGGCTCGAAGCGGAAGCGCATGTTCACGCCGGCCTGCGTGCGCTCGGCGTTGCTCGACTGCGAGCGGGGGAAGAGCGTGTAGCCCGCCGGGTCGGTGCGGTACGAGGGCGTCTTCCAGATGTCGAACTTGTAGAAGAGATCCGGCCGCACCCGCAGGTAGCCGTCGAACTCGACGAGCTCGAGCTTGCGCTTCTCGTCGACCCAGTCCTCCTGCCAGCCCTGCGCGACCGACTGCGTGGCGAGCTGGGCGCGCATCTCCTCGCGCAGCTCCTTCACCTCGCGGCGCGCGGCCTCGAGCTTCGCCTCGAACTCCTTGCGCAGCTCGGACTCACTGGTGCTCGTGGTGGCAGGCGCGGAGACCGGCGCCGGCGTGCCCGCATCAGCCTGGGCGAAGACGAAGGTGGGTGACAGCGCGATGGCCGCCAGCAGGACGCGTCGCATGAGCAGCGTTCTCCGAAGGAAATTGAACCGCGCGGGGTGTAGCCCACCCCTGCCCCCGAGGGGCATTCTTTTTCGAGGCTTGCCGGTACGGGGGACCGTGCCGGCGATTGCGCTCAGCTCCGGGTGCGCAGGCTGTGGGTCGCCGCCTGCAGCACCGCGCGCGCTTCGTCGATCAGCGGGGGCTCCTGCCGCTCCATGGCCGCGCGGAACCGGGCGATCACCTCGCCCAGCCGCTCGCGCTCGAGGCCGCGGAGCGTCGCGTAGACGGCCTCCGCGCGCTCGAGGGCCGTGGTGTTCGGCAGGAGCTCCCGCGGGTGGATCTTCCACTTCTGCAGGGCCGCTCGCGCCGCCTCGAGCGCCTCGCCGGTGAGAGCGTTGGCGCGCTGCTGCAGCACGAAGGACTCCTTCGTCTGCGTGGCCAGCCGCGTGATCTCCACCTCGAGGATGCCGTTGAGATCGTACGTGAAGCGGAACTCCAGCGCGTTCTCCTGCGCCGGTCGGCTGGGCAGCCCGCGCACCTCGTAGGTCCCGAGCGCCTCGTTGCGCCGGCACTCGGAGTGCTCACCCTGGAACACCTCGACGCGCACGGTGGTCTGGCCATCGGCGACGGGGACGAAGGTCTTCACGCGGCTGCAGGGGATGGTGGTGCCCCGCTCGATCAGCGGCGCGAAGAGGCCGGTGATCAGCTGGTTGGCGATCACCGTCGAGGTCGCCACGCCGAGGCTGAAGGGCGCGACGTCGGTCGCCACGACGTCGTCGATGGCGCGATCGCCGGCCTTGAGCCCGGCCTGCACCGCGGCGCCGAGCGCGACCGCCTCATCGGGCGGCAGGTTCCGCAGCGGCAGCTTGCCGAAGAGCCGCGTCGCCAGCCCGACGACGCAGGGCATGCGCGTCGCGCCGCCGACCAGCAGCACCTGATCGACGTCCTTCGCGCCGAGGCCTGCGTCGCGCAGGGCGCGCTCGATGGGCAGCTCCAGCCGCGCGAGGAGCGGCGCCCACGCGCGCTCGCAGTCGACGCGCTCGAGGACGCAGTCGACCTCCACCTGGCCCGCGCTCCCCTCGAGCCTCGGCAGACTGACGCCCGTCGAGGCCACGTCGGTGAGGCGATGGCGGGCCTGGCGCGCGGCCTCCTTGAGCAGGGCGTGCCCCTGCGCATCGTCCTTCCAGCCGTAGCCCGGGTAGCGCGCCTCGAGGAGCGCGAGGACCGCCTCGTCGAAGTCTTCACCACCGAGCCGCGCGTCGCCCGCCGTCGACTGCACCTCGATGACGCCCTCGATGATCTCCAGGACCGTGACGTCGAAGGTGCCGCCGCCGAGGTCGAGCACCACCACCTTCTGCTCGATGTTCCGGTTCTGCAGCCCGTAGGCGAGCGCGGCGGCGGTGGGCTCGTTGATGATCCGCTCGACCTTGAGCCCCGCGAGGGCTCCTGCGTCCTTCGTCGCCTGGCGCTGGAGATCGCCGAAGTACGCCGGCACGGTGATCACCGCCTCGTGCACCTCGTGACCGAGCGCGGCCTCCGCGTCGGCCTTGAGCGCCTTGAGCACCAGGGCGGACAGCTCGACGGGCGTGAACTCCTTCCCGGCGAGCGAGAGGCGGCGGGGGGTCCCCATGTCGCGCTTGAAGGCGAGCGCGGTCGCCTCGGGCGCGGTGACGGCCCGGGCGCGCGCCGGCGCGCCGACGAGCAGCTCGCCATCGGGTCGCACGCTCACCGCCGAGGGCGTCAGCACCTCGCCGAGCGCATTGGGGAGCACCACGGGCACGCCGTCGCGCAGCACGCTCACCAGCGAGTACGTGGTCCCGAGATCGATGCCGATGATGGTGCTCATTTCCGTCCGACTCCACAGCTCGAGAGCTGCACCTCGAGGTCTGCCCTCACCGCGCGCAGCGCGTCGGCCGCCCGCGAGCGACCGATGAGGGTGTTCGAGTTCACGAGCTGCCCGAACTCCTGCCGCGCGCCGAGACAGTCCGAAAGCGCGAGCCTGCTGCGCACGCCGCGCGACGCGAGGCAGTCCGGCGTCGAGAGGCGACAGAGCTCATCCATGGGCGTCAGCTCGACCGTCCCGAGGGTCAGCGCCGCCGGGGCGGGCGGGGTCACCGATGGCGCGGGCGAGACCGTCAGCGGCCGCGGCGGCGGTGGAGGCGGCAGGTACTCGGTGCGCGTGGTCGAGCTGCCGCCGAACGAGGCCAGCCTCGCGAGAAAGAAGATCACCAGCAGCGCCGGCCAGAGCAGGCCCCGGCCGCTGCCCCCGGCGGCCGGCTCGGCGGGCGGGCGCTCTCGAGGCTCGACCCAGCCGAGCGGCGCCGCGTCGCCCTTGTCTCGCCGCGCGATGAGCTCGATGTTGAGCACCGGCGTCAGGAGCTGATGCAGCACGCCCGACGCACCGCTCAACGGGAGGATCGCGGCGTCGGCCTGCGCCGGGTTCTCGCGCGTGTAGAGCTCGATGCGCTGGAGCGCAGCCTCGAGCTCGCCATCGAGGAGGAAACGCGCGAGCGACGCCTCGACCTCGGTCGGCACCTCGGCAGGGAGCTTCGCGAACTCCCGCAGCATCACCCAGCGATCCGGCGGGCGGGCGAAGAGGAGCTCGAGCCGCGCGCGCTCGACCCACGAGAGGAACGCGCGCAGCGTGGCCCGCGCCTGTGCGCCCGGGTGCGCGTGCTGGAGCTCGAGCAGCAGACCGACGAGGCGCCCCGGGTCGGGCGGCGCATCACCCGCGGCGAGCAGCGTCTGCACCAGCTGACGCCCCTCGTCGACCCGACCGGCGACGAACAGGTCCTGCACGCGGTGCCATCCCGTCACCTCCGACGGAGGCGCGGAGACCGGCTCGGGCGCAGGAGGCGCGTCGACGGTCGGCGCGACGGGCCCGGCCTCGGCCGCTGCGCGCGCGGCGACGAACTGGAACCAGCCGGCGAGCAGCTCGAAGGCCTCGCGCGCACGACGAAAGCCCTCGGGATCCTGCTCGGGCTTGCGGGTCTTGATGACGCGCAGGTAGGCGCGCCGGAGCTGCTCGGGCGGCGTGTCTCTCGCGAGCCCCAGCTCGTCGAACGCCGCCACCACCTCCGGGGGTTGCTCGATCGCCACGCGCCCTCCCCTCAGGTCGTCAGTGGTGCTTCGGCCCCTGGCGGAGCTCGGTCAGCACGCCGTGCGCGCCCTTCGGGTGGATGAACGCCACCTTCGCGCCGCCCGCGCCTGGCTTCGGCGTCTCGTCGATGAGCTGCGCGCCCTTCGCCTTCAGCTCGGCGAGCGTGGCCACGAGATCCTCGACCTCGACGCACACGTGGTGGAGCCCTTCCCCGCGCTTCTCGAGGAACTTCGCCACGCCGGAGGTCGGATCCGTCGGGCAGATCAGCTCGATGCGCCCCATGCCGTGCCCGAAGATCGCCGTGCGCACCTTCTGCTCGGGCACCTCCTCGAGCTCCGGGGGCGCGAAGCCGAGCACCTCGACGTAGAACTTCACGGACGCCTCGAGATCCTTCACCGCGATCGCCACGTGCTCGAGGCCCTTCGCCTTGCCAGTCATCATGTCTTGCTCCTGCGCTGCTTCGACGACGGCGCCGGCTGACACTTCGGGCAGAAGTGCGTGGTCCGGCCCGCCTGGGTGAATGACTTCACGAGCGTGCGGCAGCGGCGGCACGGCAGCCCTGCCCGCCCGTAGATGAGGAACGGGTTCTTCGCGCCCGGCTCCTCGACGTACTCGATGTCGTCGCCGTCGCCTTCGAGCTTCAGGGCGAAGTCGATGGTGGCGCGGATGCCCTGGTGCAGCGCCTTCCATTCCGCGGGCGTCAGCGAGGCCGCGGTGCGCGACGGGTGGAGCCGCGCGCGGAACAGCGCCTCCGCCGCGTGGATGTTGCCCAGCCCCGCGAGCCGCTCCTGGTCCATCAGCGCCACCTTGAGCGGCTGCCGCGAGTCGCCGAGCGCCGAGCGCAGCGCCGCGAGCGTGAAGTCGTCCTCGAGCGGGTCGAGCCCGAGCTTCGCCACCGCCTTGCGCTTCGGCAGCTCCGAGACCGGCACCGCGTCGATGAAGCCGAACATGCGCGGATCCTGAAAGTGGATCACCTCGCCCGAGTCGAGCACGAAGCGCGCGCGGCTCCAGCGCACGTCCTCGCCGGCCGGGCGCTTGAGGAACTTCCCCGTCATGCCGAGGTGCCCGACGAAGCCGAGCTGGTTGGCGAACTTCACCATCAGGTACTTGCCGCGGCGGTCGATGCCATCGAGCCGCCCCGCGAGCGCGCCGAAGACGCCGAGGTCGGAGTCGCGGAAGGTGCGCACCTTCGGCTGCGCCTCCGTGCGGACGAGCGTGTGTCCCTTGAACCAGCGCACCAGCGCACGCCTGGCGAACTCGACTTCGGGCAACTCCGGCATGCGGCGCGTGTAACCGACTTGCGGCGGTCGCGCGAGGCTGACAGGAACGACGCTCGTGAAGCGGTTCGTCTTCGTCTCGGCCGGTGTGCTGTTCCTCCTCCTCGGCGGCGCGCTGTGGCAGCGGCACGAGGTGTTCCGCCGCGCCGCCGGGCTGCCAGCGTTCACCGCGAGCGGCAGCGTCGACACGGTGGTGGACGTGCCGATGCGCGACGGCGTGACGCTCCACACCGAGATCTACCTGCCGGAGAACGTCGCGAAGGCGCCCACGGTGCTGGTGCGCAACCCGTACGAGATGCTCAAGCCGGTCGAGAAGCTGCAGTGCCAGACGCTCACCCGCTACGGCTACGCCTGCGTGCTGCAGGACGTCCGCGGCCAGATGGACAGCGGCGGCGAGTGGCACCCCATCGTCAACGAGCACGACGACGGCCTCGACACCCTCGCCTGGCTGGTGAAGCAGCCCTTCGTCGACGGGAACATCGCGATGCGCGGGCCCAGCTACCTCACGTGCACGCAGTGGGCGATCGCCGACGCGCTCCCGCCCGAGGTGAAGACGCTGGTGCCCTCGGTCTTCGGCACCGATCTGCGCAAGGTCTTCTACGAGCGCGGCCTCTTCCGCCACGACATCCTCACCGCGTGGGCGACGCTCATGCCCACCCGCGGCATGCGCCACTTCGCGGGCAACGACTACCTCGAGGCGTCGAAGTTCCGGCCGCCGCTCGAGGCCGACGAGAAGTTCATGCAGGCGCGCGTCGACTGGTACCGCGACGCGCTCCGGGCCGCGGACCCCGCCGATCCCTACTGGCAGAGCGCGCAGATGCAGCAGTTCCGCGCCATGCCCGAGAAGACGAAGGTGCCGATGCTCCTGGTGGGCGCCTTCTTCGATCCGTTCTTCATGGCCCAGCTCGACACCTGGGAGCGCCTCGCCACGCGCGACCAGAGCGTCTTCGTCATCGGCCCGTGGAACCACCTCGGGCTCACCTCGGGCGACGTGGACTTCTCCGCCGCGCCGGGGCGGCTCGATCAGTGGCCGATCATGCTCGAGTGGTTCGAGCACACGCTCAAAGGCAGGCCGCTCACCACGCTCGAGCCGGGCACGGTGCAGACCTTCGGCATCGGAGACACGGGCTACGTCACGCACGCCACGTGGCCGCCCGACGTCGCGACGACCCGCCTCGAGCTCGGCGAGGGCGCGGCCGCATCGACCTGCGACGGCGGTGTGCTCTCGGCGACGGGCGCCGCGCCGAGCGAGGTGAGCTACCCGTTCGACCCCGCCAACCCGGTGCCCACCCGCGGCGGGGCGGCGCTCCTGTCGTTCGCCTTCTTCCGCACGCTCGGCATCACGCCCGGCCCGCTCGAGCAGGGCGACAGCTGCGCGCGCGACGACGTGCTCACCTTCCGCGGCGCGCCGACGACCGGCCCGCAGCGCCTCTCTGGCTCCGCGCACCTCACGCTGCGGGTGAAGTCGACCGCGCCCGACACCGCCTTCGTGGCGCGGCTCATCGCCGAGCAGGACGGGAAGGCGCTGCTGGTGCGCGAAGACGCGGCGACGCTCGCGTGGCCGACCTCGTCGCCGACCCGGGAGCCGCCGCTGCCGCCCGGCGCCGAGCGCGAGCTGCAGATCGACTTCTGGCCCATCGAGTGGGTGCTCCCCGCGGGCGGGCGCTGGCGCGTCGACGTGACGTCGTCGAGCTTCCCCGCGCTGCACGTGCACTCCAACCGCGCCGGCCCCTGGGAGACGCAGAGCGGCGCCGACGTCGCGACCCAGACGCTCCTCCTCGGCGAGGGGCGCGCGGTCCTCGAGCTGCCGCTCACCGCGCCCTGAGCGTGACCCGCTCCGCGACGATGGTGAAGGCCTCGTCCTCCGCGAGGCTGCCCGGCGTCACCAGCGCCTGCTCACCGCGCACGCCGCGCTGCTCGGCCCAGCGAAGCTCCGCCGGCGTGAGCGCCAGCGTCCTGACCTGCTCCTGCCGCCCCACCGAGAGCTCGGCGCCCCGCGCGAAGGCCTTCACCACCAGCTCGCTGCAGTACAGCCGCTCGTCGTCCCAGCGGTACCGTGCGTCGTAGGGCTTGCCGAGCTCCTGCTTCGCCGCGCTCACCACGCGCCGGCGCGCCTTCGCGTCGAGCCCCTTCGGCCGCAGCACCGTCACCCACCCGCCCTCTCCGCGCCTGGCCCACTCGCCAATCGGCGTGCGCGACACCGGCTGGATCGCCTCGATCACGAACACTCCGTCCTTCGACACCTCCACCAGCCCGACGTGGCTGTAGTCGGAGCGGCTCGCCCGCCGGATGAGCGCCGAGCGCTCCGACTTCGAGGCCTGAAGCACCACGTCGCCGTCCTGCCACGCGATCTCCGCGGGTTGCGACACCTCGGCCACGCCCATGAGGGCGCCCAGACACACCAGTCGGAACAAAAGGCCCATGGCCCTCGTCGAGAGCAACGGTCATGCCCTCCCCAACCGTCGTGTCGAATGTGTGTAGGCTCTCTCCGCCCATGTTCCGCTGCGTGCTGCTGCTCATCTGCGCCGTGCCCCTGACCGCGCTCGCCGAAGGCGAGTGCAACGAGGACTTCCTCGAGTGCAAGGACGGCTGCCTCATCGACTACGGCGGCTCGGTCCGCGTCGAGGTGAAGAAGCAGTACGACAAGTGCATGAAGAAGTGCACCAAGGTCGCGAAGCGGTGCACCGAGCGCACCATGGAAGTGAAGGCGAGCGGCCTCGACGAAGGCGCGCTCGACGGCGCCCCGACCAGCGATCAGGTCGACGAGAACGGCATGCCGACCACCACCGCCGGCAAGAAGAAGAAGAAGTCGAAGACGGCGAGCGAGGAGCCCGCCGCCGACGAGCCGGTGCGCAAGAAGGAGGCGCTGTCGGACGGCGAGGTGCCGAAGTCGAGCCGCACGGCGATCAAGAGTGAGGACGACGCGGCCCCGGCGAAGAAGAAGAAGGCCGACGACGCCGAGGTCGCGAAGAAGGACGAGCCTCCGAAGAAGGAGGTCATCGAGATGAAGCTCTCACCGAAGACCGACGACGAGCTCCGCGACGACGGGGCCCGCAGCAGCCGGCGTGAGGAGCCGCGCGAAGAAGACGCGCCGCCGAAGAAGAAGGAAAAGAAGGAGGATCCTCCGAAGAAGAAGGAGGAGGACCACGACGACCTCCGCTACTACTGATCAGAGGTTGTCGTAGCGGTAGACCGGGTCGAGCACGCTCGCGTCTTCGACGATGCACAGCGGCTTGAGGTGCCCCGTCTCGAGGCCGTACACCCACCCGTGAATCGTCGGGCGCTGCTCGTACTTCCACGCCCTCTGGATGATCGACGTCTTGGCGAGGTTCAGCACCTGCTCGTGCACGTTGAGCTCCACCAGGCGATCGACGCGCGCGGTCTCGTCGGTGATCGCCAGGAGCTCGTCACGGTGGAACCGGTAGACGTCTTCGATGTTCCGCAGCCAGTTGTTGATGATGCCCAGGCTCTGGTGGCCCGCCGCCGCGCGCACCCCGCCGCAGCCGTAGTGCCCGCAGACGATCACGTGGTGCACCTTGAGCACGTTCACCGCGTACTCGAGCACCGAGAGCAGGTTGAGGTCGGTGTGCACCACCATGTTCGCGATGTTGCGGTGAACGAACACCTCGCCCGGCTGCTGCCCGGTGATCACGTTCGCCGGCACCCGCGAGTCGCTGCACCCAATCCACAGGTAGTCGGGCGACTGGAGCGCGGCCAGGCGCTTGAAGTACTCGGGGTCTTCTCGTACGCGAGCCGCGGCCCACGACTTGTTCGCGTCGAGGAGTCTGGTCAGTTCACTCATGGGGCAATCAGCCCCATACCTCAGCGACGCTACCTGCCGACCGAAATCGAACATGAGCGCACTCGAAGGGAAGCTGCTGGCGCGGGTCATTCGCACCATCCACGAGCACGAGCTCCTCCGTCACGGTGACCGGGTGATGGTGTGCCTCTCGGGCGGCAAGGACAGCTTCACGCTCCTGCAGCTCCTGCGCGAAGCGGCGCGACGGCTGCCGCAGAAGTTCGAGCTGGTGGCGGTCCACCTCGATCAGCGGCAACCGGGCTACGACGGCGCGCCGCTGAGGGAATGGCTCGAGCGCTCGGGAGTGCCCTTCGAGCTCCTCAGCGAGGACACGTACTCGGAGGTGCTCGCGCGCACGAGGGAAGGCGGCACGTACTGCGCGGCGTGCAGCCGGCTGCGCCGCGGCATCCTCTACACCGCGGCCGAACGGCTCGGGGCGACGCGCATCGCGCTCGGCCACCATCGCGAAGACACGCTCGAGACGTTCCTGCTGAACCTCGTCTACACGGGCAAGCTGCAGGCGATGCCGGCGAAGTACCGCACCGACGACGGGCGCTTCGACGTCATCCGCCCGATGATCGAGTGCGCGGAGGCCGACATCGCCGCCTTCGCCGCGGAGCAGCGGTTCCCGATCATCCCCTGCAACCTCTGCGGCTCGCAGCAGGACTCGCGCCGCGACGCGATGGGGGCGCTGCTCGCGCGGCTCGACGAGCTCCACCCGCGCGCGCGGCAGTCGATGCTCGCGGCGCTGGGCAACGTGCGCCCGACGCACCTGCTCGACGTCGAGGTCGCCGAGGCCTGGGCGGCGAGGCCGGCGCACCTCGAGGCGCGCAGCCAGCCGAAGGAGACGGCCACCCGCTTCGCGGCGCTGCCGGTGCACTCCAACGTCGAGCTGCTGCTGGCGCCGCCCACGCCTCAGGGCCGCTCGTAGAGACAGATCTCCTCGGTGGCGCCGGGGAGCACGATGAGCCGCACGAAGCGGAAGCCCAGCCGCTCGAGGAGGCGCCGCGACGGCGTGTTGTGCTGCGAGCAGATGGCCGCGAGCTCCGCGAGCCCCAGCGCGCTCGCCCGCTGCAGCACGAGCTCGGCCGCCTCCCGCCCGAAGCCGCGCGCGCGCCACGGCGGGAGGAACGCGAAGCCCAGGTCGACCCGCTCGAGCGCAGGTCGGCGCACGAGGCCGCAGAGCCCCACCGGCACGGCCTCGGCCTTCGACACGACGACCCACATCGCGAAGCCGTGCTTCTCGGCGTTCTCGCGCATGCGCGCGATGTAGCCCTGCGCGTCGGCCTCGGTGCGCACGCCGCGATCGCCGATGTTCGCGAGGAACGCAGCGTCGTTCAGGAGCGCGACGATGAACGCGGCGTCGTGCTCGTCAGCCTCCCGCAGCAGGATCCGCTCGGTCTCCACGCCGCGCTTCTAGCGCTGCGCGAGCCGCACGCCACCCACCACGAGGAGCCCGCCGGCAGCGACCTCCCAGCCCATCGGCTCACCCAGCACTGCCCACGCGGCGAGCGCCGTGGCCAGCGGCTGCAGGTTCGAGAACACCGCCACCCGCGAGGCAGAGACGCGCGCCAGCGCGAAGCTCCACAGCGCGTACGACACCACCGACGTCAGCAGCACGAGGTAGGCGAGGCACGCCCAGCCGAGGGGCGTGATGGCCGCCAGCGCCTCGCGCGTCACCACGAAGGGCGTGAGCGGCAGCATCCACACCCCGCCGACGATCATCGTCCACGCCGCGGTCCGGAGCCCGCCGTACTCGGCCGAGAAGTCACGGCTCTCGGTGGTCCACACCACCCACGCGGCGACCGCGCCGAGGATGAAGAGATCGCCGACCAGCGGGCCGAGCGCGTCCTGGAGCCCACGCCCGAGCAGCAGCACCACGACGCCGATGAACGCGACCGCGATGCCCACGAAGCGGCTCGGCGAGACGCGCTCCCGCCCCAGCGCGAGCCCGAGGAGGTACACGCCGATCGGCGTCAGCGCGTAGAGCAGCCCGCCGTGCGTGGCCCGTGAACGCGCCAGGCCGTAGAGAAAGAGCCCCTGGTTTGCGGGCCCCGACAAGAGCCCGAAGAGCGCGAGCCGCCCCCAGGTCTTCCGGGGAGGGAGCCGCGCGGACGGGAGCGCCATCAACACCAGCACGAAGACGCCGGCCGAGAGCACGAGCCGCAGCGTCGCGAGCAAGACCGGCGGAATGACTGCGGTCGCCTGCTTCGCCGCGAGGTGCGTCCCGGCGCTGATGGTGATCTGCGTCAAGATCGCCGCGAGGACGACGGGCTGCAGCGGCTGCTCACGCGACGGCACGCCCTCCTCATGTCAGCGGGAGCAAGAAACCGCCATGTGTTTCCCGCGTCACACAATCGCCATCTGAGGGGACCATGGTGCGCCCATGCTCTCGTTCAACACGTCAGCCCGAAAGCGGTGGATGACCTGGGTGACGCTGGGCGGAGGACTCCTGCTGCTCGCCGCACCACTCGCGCTCGAGCCGCGCGTCGCCTGGGTGTGCCTGCTCGTCGGAGGGCTCTTCTCAGTCGGGGCGCTGATCCGGCTGGTCGCGAACCCGACGTGGGGCACCGAGGTGAAGAACGACACGGTGACCATCTGGCACGAGCCGAAGAGGCTGCGCCGGAGCGTCTCGGTGACCGAACTCAAGGCGATCCACGTCGTCTCGAGCGTCGCGCACCTCGAGCTCCAGTCGAAGTCGCTCGCGGTGCCGCCGGAGTGCGTCAACGACGACGCGGTGGCCTGGGCGCAGTCGCTCCACGCGCGGTACCCGCACGTCGAGCTGCGGGTCGAGTGATCAGAGCTGCGTCAGCGCCCACGCCGCGGCCTCACGCACCCGCTCGCTCGCATCCCGGGTGAGCGTCTCCAGCAGCTCCCGCGCGCCGACGTCGCGCATCGCCCCGAGCGCGTAGGCCGCGTTCCGCCGGAGCCCGTCGAAGCCCGCGCGCGCGAGCGCAGACCCGGGCACCCAGGCGTCGAACTCGGCCTTCGTCATCGCGGCGAGCGCACGCACCGACTGGCGCGCGACGAGGCGCGGCTCGAAGCGCGGCCCCGCCTTCACGGGCGTGACGTTGAGCGGGCAGACGTCCTGGCAGATGTCGCAGCCGAAGATGAACCCGGTGAGCGCGGGCCGGAGCGCCTCGGGCACGGCGCCGTCGTTCTCGATGGTCTGGTACGAGAGGCACGCGCGCGCGTCGACGACCCGCGCGTCGACGATGGCCGACGTCGGGCACGCGTCGAGGCAGATGCGGCAGCGCCCGCACGGATCTTCGTCGAGCGGCGACGCATACGCGTCGACCTCGGCGTCGAGGATCATCGTCGCCAGCACGACCCACGAGCCGAACTCATGCGTGGTGAAGCAGCCGTTCTTGGTGACGGTGCCCAGCCCGGCGCGCACCGCCCAGACCTTCTCCATCACCGGGTTGGCGTCGACGGCGCCATAGTCCGCCACGCCGGGGAACTCGGCGCGCAGCGTGCGCCTCAAGGTGCGCAGCCGATCGCGCATCGTCGCGTGGTAGTCGCGCCCGCGCGCGTAGCGGGCGATCGGCGAGGCGTCGTCGGTGTGCCAGTAGTTGCAGACCAGCGACACCACCGTCTTCGCGCCGGGGAAGAGCTTCGTGACGTCGAGCCGCTCCTCGAGGCGCTCGGCCATCCAGTCGAGGTCGGCGTGGTGCCCGGCCGCGAGCCAGTCGGCGAGCACCTCGCGGGGGATCGGCGCTGCGCGGGAGAAGCCGACCAGCTCGAACCCGGCCGCCTTCGCCAGCTGCGTGAGCCTCGCCGCCGTCAGCATTCAGGCCCGCGGCGCGACCCAGGGCACGTCCTTCACGCCCTCCTTGAAGTTCGCGTAGCGCGCCATGGCGAAGAGGAGATCCGACAGCCGGTTCAGGTACACCTCGACCAGCTTGTCGACGAGGCCCGCGCGGTGGAGCGGGACGACGTGACGCTCGGCGCGACGGCACACCGTACGCGCGAGGTGGAGGTACGCCGCGGCCTTCGACCCGCCCGGCAGCACGAAGCTGGTGAGCGCCGGGAGCTCGAGATCGTACGAGTCGATGGCGCGCTCCATGGTGGTGATCCACGACTCCTGCACCTTCGGCACGTGCGCGGCCGCGGCGCTGTCTCGAGGCGTCGCGAGCACCGAGCCGAGGGTGAAGAGCTGGCTCTGGATCTCACCGACCAGCTCGTCGAGTACCCCGAGCCCCTCGGCCCGCGCGACCCCGAGGACCGAGTTGAGCTCGTCGACCTGGCCGTACGCCTCGACGCGCACGTCGTCCTTGTGAACGCGGCCGCCGCCGAAGAGGCCCGTGTCTCCGTCATCGCCGGTCTTCGTGTAGATCTTCATCGCCCGCCCCAGTAACCGCCGGTGCGCACCAGATCAACGAAGGTCACGCCCGGCGTGACGCCCGCCTCGCGCTGCACCTCGCGCCAGGCGGCTGGCTCGAGCTCCGGAAAGAAGGTGTCGGCCTCCACCTCGCGATCGAGCTCGGTGAGGAAGAGGTGCGTCACCCGCGGGAGCGCCTCGGCGTAGAGCTGCGCGCCCCCGATGACGAAGGGCATCGGGTCGTCGACCACCAGCTCCAGCGCCCGCTCGAGCGAAGGCGCCGTCTCGCACCCCGCGAAGCCCGTCGCCGTGCGGCTGATGACCACGTTGCGCCGCCCGGGGAGCGGCCTGCCGATCGACTGGTGCGTCTTGCGGCCCATGAGGATCGCGTGGCCCATGGTCAGCGCCTTGAAGCGCTTGAGATCCTCCGGCACGTGCCACGGCAGCGCGTCGCGGAGCCCGATGGCCCGGTGCTTCGCCATCGCGACGATGAGCGCGAGCGACCTCACACCGCCACCGGCGCCTTGATCGCGGGGTGCGGGTCGTACCCCTCGAGCGTGAAGTCCTCGAAGCGGAAGGAGAAGAGCTCCGTCACCGCCGGGTTGAGCTTCATCCGCGGGAAGGCGCGCGGCGCACGCGAGAGCTGCTCCTTCGCCTGCTCGAGGTGGTTCAGGTACAGGTGCACGTCGCCGAAGCTGTGCACGAAGTCGCCGGGCTTCTTCCCCGTCGCCTGGGCGACCATCAACGTCAGCAGCGCGTAGCTGGCGATGTTGAAGGGCACGCCGAGGAAGAGATCGGCGCTCCGCTGGTAGAGGTGACAGCTCAGCTCGTCGTCCTGCACGTGGAACTGGAAGAGCGTGTGGCACGGAGGCAGCGCGACCTCGTCGGCCTCCTTCGGGTTCCAGCCGGTGACGAGGTGCCGCCGCGAGTACGGCTTGTCCCGCAGATCCTTCAGGACGCGCGCGAGCTGATCGAAGCCGTCGCGCTCGTAGGTGCCGTCGGCCCGCTTCGTCGCGCCGAAGTTCCGCCACTGGTGGCCGTAGACCGGGCCGAGATCGCCCGCCTGCCGCCCGAAGCGCGCCGTCTGCTCCGCCGTCGCCCACTCGTCCCAGATGGTGACGCCCACGTCCTGCAGCGGCTTCACGTTCGTCTCGCCGCGCACGAACCACAGCAGCTCGTGGATGATCGACTTGAGGTGCACCTTCTTCGTCGTCAGCAGCGGGAACGACTCGCGCAGATCGAACCGCAGCTGGCCGCCGAACAACCCCCGCGTGCCCACCCCGGTGCGGTCCTTCCGCTCGCGGCCCTTCTCGAGCACTTCCTTCAGCAGTCCCAGGTACGCGGCTTCGGACATGCCGCGCACCTACCACGCGCGCCTCCCGGTCGACGGCTTGCTGTCGCGGCGGCGCCGGATTTTGACTTTCATTATCAACTTGGTGTCTAAGGACCCCATGAACGCTCTCGCCTGCACCGCGCTGCTGGCTCTGTCTGCGTCGTCTCCGGCGCCCGCCGAGCGATGGCACCGCGTCGTCGGCCTGCTGGAGTACCTCGAGGGTGACTACGGCAACGCGCTCGCTACCGGTGACGCCGCGGAGCTGGAAGAGCAGCGCGGCTTCGCGGACGAAGTGCTCCAGCAGCTCGAGGCTGCGGGGAACGAAGCGGGGCCCTACCTCGGCCCGGCGCAGGAGCTCCGGCAGGCGATCGTCGAAGGGCGCGCGGCCGACGACGTGACCCGCCGCTGCGGCGAGCTGGCGAGACGCATCGGACGGGAGCAGTCCCTCCAGCAGGCGCCTCGGGACGCTCCCTCGCTGCGCACGGGCGCTGCGCTCTACGCCACCCACTGCGCGAGCTGCCACGGCCCGACCGGCCGTGCCGACACCGAGGCGGCGCGTCAGCTCGATCCCCCGCCGGCCAACTTCCACGACGCTGCGCGCATGGCGACGCTCACGCCGTACAAGGCCCTCAACACCATCTCCTTCGGACTCAAGGGCACCGCGATGGCGGCCTTCCCGAGCCTCGACGAGGCGCAGCGCTGGGCGCTCGCGTTCCACCTCTTCACGCTGCGGCAACCCGAGTGTGTCGGCGAGGCGCCCGCCGCGACGCTCCACGAGCTCGCGACCTCGACCGACGCCCAGCTCACCGCGAAGTACGGCGCCGATCGGCTCGCCTGCCTGCGCCGCACCATCCCTCAGACCCGCGAGGCACCGCTCGCCGTCGCCCGCGCCGGCCTCGACGATGCGCTCGACCGCTTCGCGCGCGGAGATCGCGACGGCGCCCGTCAGGCGGTCGTCGATGCCTACCTCAACGGGCTCGAGCCGGTGGAGCCGACGCTGCGCGCGCGCGACCCGAAGCTCGTCGCGGGCCTCGAGGCCGCCTTCACCCGGACGCGGCTCGCGGCGCAGAGCGGCCAGCACTTCGAAGCCGAGGTGCTCCAGACGCAGCTCCTCCTCGGCAGGGCCGAGCGCGAGACGAGCGCGTCGAGCTTCTGGTCGGTGTTCTTCGCCGCGCTCCTCATCCTCCTGCGCGAAGGGTTCGAGGCGGTGGTGGTGGTCGGCGCGCTGCTCGCGGTGCTCAAGAAGATGGGCGCCACGGCGCAGGCGCGCGTGGTCCACGTCGCGTGGGTCTCCGCGCTGGCGACGGGCGCCGCCGCCTACGTCTTCGGCCAGCGCTTCTTCGCGGGCGCCAACCGCGAGTGGCTCGAGAGCGTGGTGGCGCTCGCCGCCGTGGGGCTGCTGCTCTACGCGGCGCTGTGGCTCAACGCGCGCGCGAACATGAGCCGCTTCATGACCGAGCTGCGCGGACGCATGGGCGAGGCCATCGGCGCCGGCTCCACCGCGGGCCTCTTCTTCATCTCGTTCTCGTCCGTCGGCCGCGAGAGCATCGAGACCGCGCTCTTCCTCCAGGGGCTCGCGGCAGACTCGAGCGCGGGCGCCACCTGGGGGGCGCTCGCCGGGCTCGGCGCGCTGCTCGCGCTCATCGCCCTCGTGCGGCGCGTCGGCTTCCGGCTCCCGATGAAGGCGCTCTTCACCGTCTCGACCGTGGTGCTCTTCGCGACCGCGGTGATGCTGCTCGGCAAGGGGCTCCACGGGCTCCAGGAGCTCGGCGTGCTCCCGCTCGCGCCCGTCCCCTTCGTGGAGGTCGACGCGCTCGGGCTGTTCCCCGACGCGCTCTCGCTCGTGCCCCAGCTGGTGCTCGCCTCATCGCCCCTCGTCTGGCGCCTCGTTCAGCGACTGCGCGGCGCGGGCGGCGTCACCACTGGACCAGCCCCCACAGCGAAGTGAACTGATCGGTCCACAGCGGGCCGCGGAACTCGTCGAGCGCGAAGGTGTCGTCCGCCGGCACCTCGAGTCGAAGCGCAGCCTGGTCCTTCGAGAGCAGCACCCAGAGCGACGCGCGCGACCACTCACCCGCCTCGTCGACGTTGACCACCAGCGAGCGGAGCTGGAGCACCTCGGCGAGCTGAGCCACCACCGGCAGCAGCTGCAGGTAGCGGTTGGTGATGTGCAGCGCGAGCACGCCACCGGGCGCGAGGTGCGACTGGTAGAGCTCGAAGGCCTCCCTGGTGAGGAGGTGCGTCGGCACCGAGTCGCCGCTGAACGCGTCGAGCACGAAGACGTCGTAGCCGTTGGGCGGCTCGCGCTCGAGCGAGGTGCGGGCGTCGCCGAGGATGATCTCCGGGCGCGTGGGAGCGTCGCTCAGGAAGGAGAAGAAGCCGCCCTCCCCCGAGGCGATCGCCGCGACGTTGGGGCTGATCTCGTAGAA
This sequence comes from Myxococcota bacterium, assembly GCA_049322495.1. Taxonomy (GTDB): domain Bacteria; phylum Myxococcota; class Myxococcia; order Myxococcales; family Myxococcaceae; genus Archangium_A. The sequence continues at coordinate 47,294 of JBMORD010000239.1, forward strand.
GCGGTAGCGATCTCCGGGCTTCGCCCAGGCGGCGAGCGTGCCGACGCCGAGCCCGATGATGCCGACCTTCACCGGCGCCGCGCGCGAGGACAGCAGCCTCCCGATGCCGCTGTGGGGCGCGAAGTAGGTGGTCGCCAGGCGCCGGCGTCCCTCGTCGGAGAACTGCGCGCCGTGCATCACGCGCCCGTGCATCAACACCCGCCCTTCCTTTTCCTGCTCGACGCGCAGCACGCCGAAGAAGTCGCGACGGCGATCGAGCACGCCCGTCCCCCGCGTGGCGATGCTCCAGCCGAACAGCACGGCGAGCACCGCCGCCCCCGGCAGCAACACCCTCGCCAATCGCGGCGAGGCCCCGGAGCGCGCCACCTCGATCGCCACCCAGCAGAGGAGCGCCGCGGCGGAGATCGGGAGCTCGTAGAAGTCACGCAGGACGCGCGGCGCGACGATCGCCACCAGGAGCCCGCCAAGGGCGCCGCCGACCGACACCGCCAGGTAGAAGGCCGTGAGGTGCTCGGCGCCGGGCCGCAGCCGCACCAGCTCGCCGTGCGCGGTGACGCAGCCCACCGCGAGGAAGCCGAGGTAGCCGACGATCGCCACACGAGCTGATGGCTCCGTCGGGTACAGCAGCAGCACCGCGACGGAGCCTCCGAAGACGAGCAGCGCAGGCAGCGCCCACGCCCGCCGGTACCAGCGCTCACTGTCGAAGGTGACGACGAAGCTCAACAGGTAGAGGACCAGCGGCAGCACCCACAGGAAGGGGATCGGCGCGACGTCCTGCGTGAGGTGGTTGGTCGTCGCGAGCAGCAACGCCGACGGCAGCCCAGCGAGGGCGATCCACCGCGCGACGAGGGACGCCTCGAGCTTCGTCTCTCGCGCTTCGTCTCGCGGCACCTCCGGCGCGCTCCAGGCGAGGCTCGCGCAGGCGGCGGCGAAGACGAGGAAGCCCGCGGCCCAGCCCCACGCGAGCGTGCGCAGCGGCCACAGCGGCTCGAGCAGCACCGGGAACGCGAGCAGCCCGACGAGCGAGCCCACGTTCGACGCCGCGTACAGCCGCATCGCGGTGAGCGCCGGCACCTTCTGCGCGACCCACGCCTGCAGCAGCGGCCCGGTCGAGGAGAGCGCGAAGTACGGAAGCCCGACGCTCGCGGTGAGGAGCAGCAGGAGGTGCGCGGTCGGCGCCTCGCTGCCACTCGGACGCCAGGCGGCCGGCGGCACCAGCGGAGCGCCCCACACGATCGCGGAGCCCACCAGCGTCACCGCCGCCGCGCTCAGCAGCGCGAGGTGAGCGCGCCGCTGCCACGCCCCGCGCAGCCGCCGCACCACGAGGTGAGACCACGCATAGCCGCCGAGCAACACGACCTGGAAGAAGAGCAGGCACGTGGTCCACACCGCGGGCGCGCCGCCGAACCACGGCAACACGATCTTGCCGACGAGCGGCTGCACGAGGAACAGCAGGAAGGCGCTCAGCACCACCGTCACGGCGAAGCGGATCACGAGGCGGCGAAGCGTCGCACGAGGTGGGCCGTTTGTGACCCGTCGTCGGTGTCCTGACCCACACGGCGCGCGGCGTCGTCGACAGAGCGCGTGATGCACGCGCCTTGCAGCACCGGGCGACATGCCTCAGTCGACCGCGCCGAACTATGGGCGGGGCGAATACACGCTCCCGTCAGACACCGAGGACCTGCACCACACGCAGGAGGAGCTCGTTCGCTGGCTGGACGGCTTCCTGAAGCGGCCGAACGTGGAGCTCCCGCGGCCGCCGGCGGTGGCGCTGGAGGTCCTCGAGCTGTCGCGCAAGCCGACCGCGCGCATCGAGGACATCGCGGCGCTGCTCGAGCGGGAGCCGCTGCTCGCGGGGCGCGTGCTGAAGCTCGCGAACTCGGCGCTCTACGGCGCGACGGTTCCCTGCGTGACGCTCAAGCAGGCGCTGATCCGCATGGGGCTGTCGGTGGTGCGCGACGTGGTGATGGAAGCGGCGATGCAGATGACCGTCATCCACGCGCAGGGGCTCAACGCGACCCTCGAGTCGATTCGCAGACACTCCAGCGCCGTGGCGTGGATCAGCCGCTTCGTCGCGCGGAACACGCCCCTCGAGGCAGAGAACGCGTTCCTCCTCGGGCTGCTCCACGACGTCGGGCTGTCGGTGTCGCTGGTCGCCGTCTCGGAGTTCCAGAAGGCGAACCGCCTGCCCCAGCGCCTCTCCCCGTCTGCGTGGCTCGCCGCGGAGTCGGTGCACGAGCGCTTCTCCGCCGAGGTGCTCAAGCTGTGGGGGCTGCCTCCCGCGCTCACGCTCGTGGTGGCCAACCACCATGCGCTGATGGTGGGCGGCATGCCGCACCCGCAGATCGCCGTGCTGCTCATCGCCGAGCAGATCGCCTCGGACGGCGGCTGGGGCGTGAAGCCGGTCATCGAGCAGAACGAAGACGACGTCGCGCTCTCGTCGGTGCGCGAGGTCTCGGTGATGGACCACACCGAGCGCGCACTGCAGGCACTCTCGCTCACGCCGAAGCACTTCCAGATGGTGACCGCGGACACGAAGCGGGTGCTCCAGACGCTCGAGGCACAGTTCTCCCGCAAGTGAAGGAAAGGCCGCGCGCGCCGTCGCTGGATAGACTCCGGACGCCCGCATGCTCCTCTTCCTCACGCTCACCCTGCTCGCCGACATCGCGCCCCCCCTGCCGAAACCACGCCCGCCGCCACCGGTCGCGGAATGCACCGCAGACGACCAGTGCGTGCTCAGCACGTTCAACGGCTGTTGCCCCGGCTGCTGCCAGCCCGATCCCCACGCCGTCCGCCGGGGTACCCGCGAGGGCGAGCAGTGCGCTGCCGTGGAGTGCGCCCGGCCGAACTGCTCCGCCGTGCGCTGCGCGCAGCCGCGCCCGGTGAGTGACTTCGTGGCGGCCTGTCGGGCCAACCGCTGCGTCGCGGTGCCGAAGACCCAGCCGCAGCCCGCCGAGTGCCGCGCCGACAGCGAGTGCAAGGTGGTCGAGGCGCTGCCGCCTCCGGGCGCCGCGTGCCATCAGTCGGCGTGCGGCTGCTGCCCGGTCAGCCGCGCGGTGCCGCTCGACGTCGTCGTCCCGCTCCCGCAGCGCGACGGCCCGAAGCCCTCCACGCCACCGTTCGGCCTGTCGACCGGAGATGCGCGCGCGCCGGCCTGCAGCCCCTGCCCTGCGCCGCAGCCTGGCCGCGCCGCGTGCCAGTCGGGCCGGTGCGTCCTCCAACCCACCGAGCGCCGACCGCTCCCGCCCGGGTGAACCATGCCTGAACGGACCACTGGCGGTCTCTTCCTTCCCGATGCCGGGGCGCTCGCGATGCTCGAGCAACCTCGCCCGCAGTCCGACGACCTCCAGGGCGAGGGCGTGCGCATCGAAGCGGGCTGGGCTTCGCCCTACTTCGTCACCGATCCCTCGACGTGGCACGCCGAGCTCGACCGGCCAGCGCTCGTGCTGCTCGAGCACCCACTCGACTCGGTCGCCGCGCTGGTGCCGCTCTGCGAGCACGCGGCCGCCGCGGCGACGCCCCTGGTGCTCGTCGCGCCCGCGTTCACCGCCGAGGTCCTCGCCCTGCTCGTGGTGAACAAGCTGCGAGGCATCCTCCTCGTCAACGCGATCGCCACGCCGCGCCTCCCGGAGCTCGCCGCACAGCTCGAGCTCCGCCCGTGGCCGTCGCCGCCGGTCGAGCTCTCGTCGGTTGCCGGCGTGAGACGCGTGGTCAGCGCGGCCGACGCCAGCCTCTTCGTCAGGTGACGAGCGCGACGCGGCCGGCGTCGTCTCGACGCACGCGCCCTTCGGAGACCAGCTTCAGCACGATGGCCTCGGTGTTCCGCTCGGCGATGGGCCACACGAAGGCCGCGACGTCGTCGTAGGCCCGGGGCACGACCTCCTCCAGCGACGCGGGGGCTCCGAAGGATCCAATCGCCTCGAGCACCTTCGCCTCACGCCACGCGCGGTGCATGAGGTACTCGCGAACCTTCTCGGGGCCGTCGGGCAGGACCGGCCCATGCGCTGGGTACAGCGTGCGCAGCGCATGCTCGAGCCGCGCGAGCTGCCGGAGGTACTCGGCCATGTCGCCCTCCGGCGGATCGATGACGATCGTCCCCACGCCCGCGACCATGTCGCCCACCACGCCCGCGCGCGTCGCCTCGTCGATGAGCACCACGTGCCCGCGCGCGTGCCCGGGCGTGTGCAGCACGCGCCAGCGCATCGGCATCGGCCCGTCGAGCGTGAGCACCTCGCCATCGCGGAGCCTCCGGCTGACGGGCACCGGCACCCGCCCCGCAGTCTGCTCGTGCGCCCACACCGGGAGCCCGAGCCGCTCGACGAGCCGCGCGGCGCCGCCGACGTGGTCTCCGTGGTGATGGGTGAGCACGATCGCCGTCGGGCGCAGCTCGATGCGCCCGAGGAACGAGAGAAGGCGCTCGAGCTCGGCGTCGTCGGGGGAGCCGGGGTCGACGAGCAGGCACTCGCCGGTGCCGAGCAGGTACGTGTTGGTGTGCGTCGCCGGCGGGAGCGTCGGGGTGAGCATCGGGAACAGCAGCACGCCCCGCTGGAACTCGATGCGCTCGGCGATGAAGTCCGCGCAGTGTGGCGGCGCGCGCAGCGCGGCGACGGCCGCCGCCTCGTCGACGAAGCGCGACATCACCTGGATCGCGTGGAGATTCGGCGGGTGGAGCAGCGCGGTCCCCTGCGCCCAGCGCTCCAGCGCCGCGACCGGGGCGATCCACTCCCCGGCGGCGAGCTCCCCCTTCCACACCGACGCGGGCTGCGACGCGGGGGCCTCGACGAGGAAGAAGCGGGCGTCGAACCCGCGCGCGAGGTACGGCGGCGTGATCCACCGGCCCGCGGCGACGAAGTCGTCGGCGTGCAACGACAGCCCATGACGGGCGAGCAGCTCGTCGAACCCCAGCTGCTCGGCGAGGAGCGCCTTGCGGAGCTCATCGAGCTCGAGCTGCGCCAGACGCTCGGCGCCGCGCGCCTTGAGCACGCCGGTCTCTTCGAACAGCTCGCGCGCGGCGGTGACGACGAAGCGCGAGCCGTGCCCGCCCTCGCCCACCACCGCGACCCGCGCGTCGTCGGCGTCCACCTTCCCGCCGGGGAAGGCGAAGAAGCCGCCCGCGAACGAGAGCTTCGCCTCCCGCTCGAGCCAGAACACCTCGACGCCGCTGCCGGGCACACGGCGGTACAGCACCACCGCGGCGGCGTCGCGCGGCGGAGGGCCCGGCGGCAACGCGGGAACGCCGGGGAGCGCCTCACTCATCGGCGCGGTCTCCGCCGGTGAGCTTCTGCACCACCTCGCGCCCCGCCTCGAGCTGATCAGGCCGCACGTAGACCCGCGACAACCGCACCGCGCCGCGGAACTGCTGGTAGAGCGGCGTGTAGCTCGACACCAGCGTCAGGCGCCCGTTCGAGCGATCGAGCACGAAGAGCGACGGGCTCTCCCCCTCGTCGAAGTACTTCGAGAGCACCCCGCGCGACTCGAGCGTGAAGTGCTCCACGCCGGCCTCGTCGAGCGCGTGGCTGATCTCCGACAGCTCGTACGCCTCGTCTCGCTCGGTGAACTGCGCGACGCGCTTGAAGCCGCGCCGCTGCGCGATGCGCTGCGCCCACCGGTTCTTCGAGCGGCGCAACGTCAGGTGGAGCGCCATGTCGTCGCAGTCGAGGAACGACTCGGGGTCGGAGGGGATCTGGAACTCGCCCGGCGCCTCCTCGTAGTAGCGGCGCAGCATCCAGTCGAAGCTCACCGAGGTGTGGTGGAAGTAGACCGAGAGGAACATGTGGTAGCGGCTGAGGAGGAAGTCTTCGAACGCGAAGATCGCCGCCTTCGAGAGCGCCAGCACCGCGCGCCCGTCCCGCTCCACCGCCGAGAGGTTCTGGAGGATCCACTCGAGGTCGTACCGGCCGTAGTTCACGCCCGTGTAGAACGAGTCGCGCAGCAGGTAGTCCATGCGATCGGCGTCGAGCTCGCCCGAGACGATCGCCCGCAGCACGGGCGTCCAGTCGACGCCGCCCTCGACGAAGCCGCGCTCGCCCTCGGGCAGCGCGCCCGTCACCAGCGAGGCGATCAGCTGCGGCGAGAGGCCCTGCCCGGCGTAGGCCTGCTCGATGACGCGCGTGAGCTCGGAGTCGACGAGCAGCATCGCGGTGAAGTCCTCGTGCGTCGCCTGCTCGCCCTCGCCCTTCATCCACGCCGGGAGCGCGAGCGTCGAGCGCTGCGGGGCGATCGACTCCGAGGCGTGCGAGAGCGGCATGTGGCCGATGTCGTGACAGAGCACCGCCAGGCGCACCGCCGCGCGCAGCCGCTCCCGGCCCCCCGGGCTCAGCTCGGACCGCGCGGTGATGGCGTCGAAGAGCCGCGAGGCGACGTGCATCGCGCCCAGCGAGTGCGCGTGGCGGGTGTGCGTCGCGCCGGGGAACGCGAGGTCGCCAAAGCCGAGCTGCCGCACGTGACGCAAGCGCTGGAAGGTGCGGCTGTCGATGACGCGCGTCTCCTCCTCGGAGACGCTGATGCTGCCGTGAATGGGATCGCGAATGCGCATCGCGCGCACGGTGTAACGCGCGCGCGTGCGCGGCTCCACCCGCAGCGCGTCGCTGGCTTTCACTCCACAACGGCCGCGCGCGCGTGCTACACGACGCGAACTCCCTGCATGCGCATCGCGATCCTCCACAACCAAGACCACGCGCTCCTCGAAGATGATCCGGGGCGCGAGGCGAGAGAGGACGTGGTGCGGGTCGCTGCGGCCATGCGCGACGCGCTCTCCGCGAAGACGAAGCACTCCGTGACGCTCGTCCCCGTCGAGCAGGATCTCCTCGGCCTCCACGAGGCCTTCGGGGATCAACGCCCCGACGTGGTGCTCAACCTCTGCGAGTCGCTCGCCGCCGACGCCCGCGGCGAGATGCTGGTCCCGGCGATGCTCGAGCTGCTCCAGGTGCCGTACACCGGCAGCTCCGCGCTCTCGCTCGCCCTCGCGCTCCACAAGAACAAGGCCAAGGAGATCCTCCGCGCGCGCGGCGTGCCCACGCCGGAGTTCCTGGTCGTCGAGCACGTCGAGCAGCTCACCGACGTCGACCTCTCGTTCCCGCTGATCGTCAAGCCGTCGCGCGAAGACGCCTCGGTGGGGATCGACTTCGACTCGGTGGTCAGCACGCGCCAGGGCCTCGGTCGCGCCGTCGCGCGCGTGCTGCGCACCTTCCGCCAGCCCGCCCTCGTCGAGCGCTTCATCGAGGGCCGCGAGGTCTACGTGCCGCTGCTGGGCAACGCCCCGCGCCGCTCGCTCCCGCTCTCGGAGATCCGCTTCGGCAACGCCTTCGCCGGCAAGCCCAACGTCGTCTCGTACAAGGCGAAGTGGGACACCTCGTCGGCGGAGTGCATCGAGAGCCCCTCGGAGCTCGCCAACCTCCCGAAGGACGTGGCCGCCCGCTGCGTCGACGTAGCGCTCGCCGCCTTCGAGGCGCTCGAGTGCCGCGACTACGGCCGCGTCGACCTGCGCGTCGACGCGAGCGGGCAGCCGTGGGTCATCGACATCAACCCCAACTGCGATCTCCACCCGCAGGCGGGGTTCGCCAGGGCTGCGGAGGCCGCCGGCCTCTCCTACGCCGACCTGGCCCTGCACCTGGTGGATCTCGCCTGGGAACGTCGTCATGGAAATCAGGCCCCTCGACTCAGCAGACCGGACGCCGCTCGCCGAGCTGCTGAGCCGCATCGAGACCTTCACGCCGGACGAGGTGTCGTGCGCGCTCGAAGTCATCGACGCCGCGCTCACGCCCAACAATCCTGACTACCAGGTCCGCTGCGCGATCCGCGACGGCAAGGTCGTCGGCTACGTCTGCTACGGCCCCACGCCGATGACGCAGGGCACCTTCGATCTCTACTGGATCGCCTCCGATCCGCTCGTGCGCGGCCAGGGGGTCGGCGCGGCGCTCGTCTCGGCGATGGAAGGCGACATCCGCCGGCGCAAGGGGCGCCTCATCCGCGTCGAGACCTCGGCGATGGAAGCCTACGGCCCGACCCGCGGCTTCTACGCGGCCATGCAGTACAAGGAGGAGTCGCGCTTCCGCGACTTCTACAAGCCCGGTGAGGACCTGATCATCCTCGCGAAGCGCCTCTGAGCAGCTCCAGCTTCAGTTGGCGATCACCGCGCCCGAGCCGCCGTCGGCGGGCTCGGCGCACACCACGCTGATCTTCACCGTGGGCGCGGCGGCGGCGATCGCCTGCTGGCACCACGTGCCGCGCAGCACGAGCTCGCCACGAGCCCGCGAGCTCCACGTCCACCCCGAGGCGCCGCTCGCGTCCTCCGGCACCACCGCGCCGTCGAGCGTGAGCACCATCGAGCCAGTGCCCTCGGGCACGGATGGCGAGGTGTACGTACACGACGACAGCTCGTCGCGGATGCCCACGAAGGCCGCCTGGAGCTCCGCCGGCGAGCTCGCCGCGACGAAGCGGTGCGCGCCGCGCGCGGGCCGGCCGCCGGCGATGGCCATCGCGTCGAGGATCGCGCTCGACGTCACGTCGTCACCGATGCCGATGATCCACGTGGGGACGCCCTCGTCGGCGTGCACCGCCAGCCGCTCGAGCGTGCGCGCGTCATCGATGCAGCGCTGCGCCGTCAGGCACGAGGTCCCTGCGGGGCAGGCGCACGTCGCGAGGCTCAGCGCGCCGTTGCAGTTCGGCAGGCCGTCGGTGGCGAGCACCATCGCGCGCGGTCGCTCCGTCGTCAGCGCCGCGGCCGCCGCGTCGAGCGCCAGCGCGGTCGGCGTGCCGCCCACCAGCGTCGAGCTCCGCACGCGCGCGAGGAGCGCGTCGACCTGACCGCTCGCCGGCCACAGCTCGGGGGCGTCCGCCACGCGACACTCCTGCCCGCCCGCGGCCGGGAAGAGCGCCAGGCCCAGCTCCATCGAGTCGTCGACCGGGGGGAGCGCCGTCTCGAGCGCGCCCACCAGCGTCGACCACCGCGTGCCCGAGCCGAGCGATGACGCCATCGACGCCGATCGATCGAGCACCAGCATCACGCTCGGCGTCACCGCCTCGAGCGTGAAGTCGCCCTCGACACAGGCGACCACGACCTCTCCCGTCGACGCGTACGCCTCGACCAGCCTCGTTCGATCAGCGCAGCCGGCCAGGGCGACGGCCCCGGCCAGCAGAGTGGTGCGCAGCACGACACGACCTCGACTTCACTTCCCGCACTGCCCACTCGTGCCCCGCGCGCGGGGCGACATTCAGAGATCGACCTGCATCCCCAGCTCCACCACCCGGCCGGGCGGGAGCCCGAAGTAGCTCGTCGCCGACAGCGCGTTGCGCGACACGAACGAGAAGAGGAGCTTGCGCCAGGTCATCATCGGCGACCTGCCGTTGGTGAGCAGCGTCTCGCGACCGAGGAAGTAGCTGGTGGTCGAGGGCTCGCACACCAGCCCGTGCTCGCGCGCCCGCATGAGGATCTTCGGGACGTTCGGCGTCTCCATGAAGCCGGTCTTCCACAGCACGCGGAAGAAACCCGAGCCGAGCTCCTGCACCTCGAGCTGCTCCTCGGGCGGCACGGTGGGCACGTCGGTGTTGATGATCGACAGCAGCACCACCTGCCGGTGCAGCACCTGGTTGTGCTTGAGGTGGTGCAGCAGCACCGGCGGCGTGCCGTCGGGGTTGCCCGACATGAAGACCGCGGTCCCCCGCACGCGGTGCGGCTTGGTGGCCTCGAGATCCTCGAGCAGCGCCGACAGCGGCATCAGCGACTGGTTGAAGCGGCTCGCCAGCTCCGCGCGCCCGCGCTTCCAGGTGGTCATCAGGGCGAACATCGACATGCCGATCACCGTGGGCACCCAGCCGCCCTGGAAGAACTTGAGGGTGTTCGCGAGGAAGAAGGGAAGGTCGAACGAGAGGAAGAGCACCAGCAGCGGCGCGGCGCGCCACACCGGCCACTTCCAGTTGCGGGTCGCGACGAAGAAGAAGACCGTCGAGGTGATGGCCATCGTGCCCGTCACCGCGATGCCGTACGCCGCGGTCAGCGCGCTCGACTTCTGGAAGATCACCACCAGCGCGAGGCACGCCACCATCAGCGCCCAGTTCACCTCCGGCACGTAGATCTGCCCGGCGTTCTCGGCGCTGGTGTGGACGATCGTCACGCGCGGCATGAAGCCCAGCTGCACCGCCTGCTGGGTGAGCGAGAACGCGCCCGAGATGAGCGCCTGCGAGGCGATCACCGTCGCCGCCGTCGCCAGCGCCACCATCGGGTACAGCAGCGCCCGGGGGACGATCTCGTAGAAGGGGTTCTCGACCCAGCCGTTCCTCAGCAGGAACGCCCCCTGCCCGAAGTAGTTGAGCAGCAGCGCGGGGAACACCAGCGAGAACCACGAGAGGCGAATCGACTTCGCGCCGAAGTGGCCCATGTCGGCGTACAGCGCCTCACCGCCGGTGATGCACAGCACCACGCTGCCGAGCACCACGAATGCGTGCCACGGGTCGTGCTGGAAGAGGTGGTAGCCCCAGTACGGGTTGAGCGCCGCCAGCACCTGCGGGTGCTCGACGACCGACATCGCGCCGATCACCGAGATCGACGCGAACCACGCGAGCATCACCGGCCCGAAGACGCGCCCGATGCCCCCCGTGCCGCGGCGCTGCACGAGGAACAGCGCGGTGAGGATCACGAAGGTGATCGGCACCACCGCGTGATCGAACCGGTCGGTCGCCACGCCCAGCCCCTCGACCGCCGACAGCACCGAGATGCCGGGGGTGATGATGCCCTCGCCGTAGAGCAGCGACGCGCCGAACAGCCCCATCAGCACCACGAACGCGGTGCTCTTGCGCGTGCGGTCGGGCAGCAGCGCGAGGAGCGCGAACATGCCGCCCTCGCCCTTGTTGTCCGCCCGCGTGATGAACGTCAGGTACTTGAACGCCACCACCATGGTGAGCGCCCAGAAGACGAGCGAGAGGATGCCGAGCACGTTGTCGGTGTTCACCGCCATCGCGTGCGGCGACGGCTGGCCGTCGATCTGCGCGAAGCACTCCTTCACCGCGTAGAGCGGCGAGGTGCCGATGTCGCCGTAGACGATGCCCAGCGCGCCGAGGGCGAGCGGCAGCAGCTTGCCGTGACCGTGCGGCTGGGCGGGGGGCTTGCCGCTCGGGTCAGGACTGCTGTCCTCCGAGGGAGGCGTCGAAGGGGCAGGCGGCGTGACGCCGGAGCCTGCCGACACGTTCGGGGTACTCATTCGGCGGCTCATACCGCATCACCCCCGCCCGTCGAGCCTTTCCGGGCAGACTGACCACAACCGCGCGGAAGGTGGTAGATCTCCAGTCCTGACGGCGCACCTGCCGTGGGGGTCTCATGCCGGAGCAGGAGGTCGATCCGCTCGTTGGTCAGGTCCTGAGCGGACGCTTCGAGATCATCGCGCCCCTCGGCGTCGGGGGCATGGGCCGCGTCTACAAGGCGGTGCAGCAGCCCCTCGGCCGCGAGGTCGCGCTCAAGGTGCTCAACCCCCGCTACGACGGCACGCGCGACCCCGGCTTCGAGCGGCGCTTCTTCCTCGAAGCGTCGATGACCGCGCGGCTCAAGCACCCCAACACCATCACCGTCCACGACTACGGGCGCACCGAAGACGGCATCTACTTCATCGCGATGGAGTACCTCGAGGGCGAGACGCTCCAGAAGGTGCTCGCCGAGAACGGGCGGCTCCCGTGGGCGCGCGCGCTCTTCATCGCCGGGCAGGTCGCGCGCTCGCTCCGCGAGGCCCACAAGCTGGGCATGGTGCACCGCGACCTCAAGCCCGCCAACGTGATGCTGATGACCGAGGGCACCGGCGGAGACACCGTCAAGGTGCTCGACTTCGGGCTGGTGAAGTCCTTCACCCCCGAGCGCCCGAAGGAAGAGGAGCTCGATCGCACCGGGTTGACCCAGGCGGGCGTGCTGCTCGGCTCACCGCTCTACATGGCGCCCGAGCAGGCGCGCGGCGAGGCCGACCCGCGCACCGACATCTACGCGCTGGGCGTGCTGATGTTCCAGATGCTGGCCGGCCGCCCGCCGTTCGTCAGCAAGGAGTCGATCGACGTCATCGTCAAGCACATCCGCGAGCAGCCGCCGGAGCTCACCTCGCTCGTCGCCGACGTGCCCCCCGAGGTCAACGCGCTGGTGATGAAGTGCCTCGAGAAGGAACCACCGGCGCGCTTCCAGTCGATGGACGAGCTGCTCGAGGCGATGCGGGTCGCCACCGCCGGCCAGGGGCTGTCGGGCGCGTTCGCCGACCCCCGCACCTCGTCGGGGATCTTCGCCCGCCCCTCGAGCCCGGTGGTGGCGGACGGCACCGCGACGCCCTTCACCAGCGCCGAGTCGGTGCGCAGCTTCGAGGTCGAGCTCGTCGAGAGCGGGCCGCACCGGGCTCGCCGCGCGCCGCTCATCGCGACCGTCGTGGGCGTCGTCGTGCTCGGGGCGACCCTCGGCGGCGTCGTCGCCTGGCGCGCGCTCCAACCGGCCGAAGCCCCTCGCCCGCCCCCGGCCACCCGCGTCGAGCCGCCGGTCGTCGTCGTGCCGGCGGAGGTGGCGCCGGTCGAGGTGCGCTTCGAGATCGACAGCCAGCCTCAGGGCGCCACCGTCACCCGCGACGGTGTGCAGATCGGCGTCACGCCGTTCTCGCTCACCCTGCCCCGCAAGGACGCGTCCCCCGTGCAGGTGGAGCTCGGCTTCGCGCTCGACGGCTACGAGCGGACCTCGGTGGTCGCGCAGGGGCTCGACGGGCTGGTCACGGTGTCGAAGGTGCTGACCCGCAGCAAGCCGGTCGAGGCGCCGAAGCCGCCCGTCGTGCGCCCCACGAAGAAGCCGAAGGCCCCCAACGACCCGAACGGCTTCAAAGAAGACCCGTACTGAACGGAGCCAACCTCCATGTGGAGTCGTCCCGTCGTCCTGCGCGCGCTCGTCGTCGCGGTCGCGCTGCTCCCCGGCCCGGTGCTGGCCGACACCCGCGTCGAAGCGCGTCGTCACTTCAAGACCGGCATGGCGCTCATCGCCGACGGGAAGCTCGACGATGGCGTCGGCGAGCTGCTCGAGGCGTACTCCATCCGCCCGCACCCCAACGTGCTGTTCAACATCGCGCGCGCGTACGAGACGGCGGGGCGCACGGCCGACGCGCTCCAGTTCTATCGCCGCTACCTCGAGGCCAACCCGCCTGACGCCGACAAGGTGAGCGCCACGGTGGCGAAGCTCGAGGCGCAGCTCCCGAAGAGGGAAGCGCCGCCCCCGGTGGTGGTCGTCCCCGAGAAGGCGGCCCCCGCCACGCCGACGGTCGACGCCGCGACCCTCGAGCGCCTCGCCCAGCTGGCCGAGCGCCTCGAGCGCGCCGTCGAGCGGAGCGAGCAGCGGGCGGCCGAACCGCCGACGCCCTCAGCGACGCGGGCCGAGACCGCGGCCGAGCCGGAGGACTTCGGGGTGCCCTACGAGGAGACCGTCGTCGCGGCCAGCCGGCGCGCGCAGGCGACGCTCGACGCGCCCAACGCGATCACCGTCATCACCGGCGACGAGATCCGCTCGTCGGGGCTCACCTCGCTGCCGGAGATCCTCCGCCGCGTGCCGGGCGCCGAGGTGATGGCCATGGGGCTCTCGTCGGCCAACGTGAGCTTCCGCGGCTTCAACCAGCGCATCGCGAACAAGGTGCTGGTGCTGGTCGATGGCCGCCCCGAGTACCAGGACTTCCTCGGCCTCACGCTGTGGCCGAACCTCCCCATCGGCCTCGAGGAGATCGAGCGCGTGGAGGTGATCCGCGGGCCGGGCAGCGCGCTCTACGGCGCCAACGCGATGCTGGGCGTGGTGAACATCATCACCCGCAGCCCGGGCACCGGGCCTGGCGCGGAGTTCTCGGGGTACGTCGGCAACGCCAACCTCGGCGGCGGCAGCTTCGTGGCCTCTGGCGGCGGCAAGCTCAAGTTCCGCGCCTCGGGCGGCTACCAGCAGGGCGACAAGTACACGCGCGACTACGGGGAAGGCCGGCCCGACGTGCACGCCAACGTCAGCGATCCCAACCTCGGCTTCCGCTCGGCGCGCGCCAACGTCACCGCGTTCTACGCCTTCAACAAGGACTTCTCGGTCTCGGCCTCCGGCGGCATCAACCGGCTCTTCACCGAGCTGTACGGCATCGGCCTGCTCCGCAACTTCTACCTCGACGGCCTCGGCGGCTACGCGAAGGTCGACTTCACCGGAGGGCCGCTGCGCCTCAAGTTCTTCTGGAACCACTCGTCGTTCGGCGAAGCGGCGCCCCAGTACGAGCCGATCGGCCAGCGCAGCCTGCGCACCTCGGTCGAGACCAACGTCTTCGACGCCGAGGCGCTCTTCCAGAAGGAGTTCCAGCTCGCCGGCACGCACGTCGTCGCGCTCGGCATCTCGGGGCGCCTCAAGCGCGTCGGCTGGGGGTACATCGGCGCGCTGCAGCAGGAGCTCCACGCCGCGGCCTTCGTGCAGGACGAGTGGCGCATCATCAAGCCGCTGGCGCTGGTGGCGAGCTACCGCATCGATCGTCACCCGCTGCTCGACCGCGGCAACCCCGGCTACGCCCAGTCTCCGCGCGTGTCGGTCGTCTTCCGCCCCTTCGAGAGCCACGCGTTCCGCGGCAGCTTCGCGACCGCCTTCCGTCAGCCGACGTTCCTCGAGAGCTACATGGACATCCGCACGCCGGTGCCGGGCGTCAACGGCGCGTCGGTGCTCACCCAGGGCAATCGCGCGCTCCGGCCCGAGCGGCTCATCTCGTTCGAGCTCGGGTACCGCGGCGAAGTGCCGCAGCTGGGCCTCACCGTCGACCTCGCCGGCTACTGGAACATCGTGAGCGATCTCATCGTGCTCTCGGCGGTCAACCCGGTCGATCCTTCGGCGGCGTTCGATCCCGCCACGCAGTCGTACCTCCGCGGGCGCTCGCTCTTCTCGAACGACGGCCAGACGTACACCGCGCGCGGCGGGGAGCTGGGCCTCACCTGGAACGCCACGAAGGGCCTCGACCTCCGCGCGTCGGCGGCGCTGCAGTCGGTGGTGGCCAACTCCGGGGCGACGGTGTGCGGGCCCTGCACTCAGGCGCCGACCGCCAAGGTGAACGCGGGCTTCGTGTACCGCACGCCGGTGAACCTCGATCTCTCGGCCGACGTGAGCGTGGTGACCGCCACCACGTGGATCGAGCGCGAGCCCTCGTCGCTCGACCCGACCCAGATCGTCAACCTGCAGAACCCGCTCGGCGCGTACACCGTGATCAACGCCCGCGTCGCCTACCGCTTCTTCAACGATCGGGTCTCGGTGGCGGTCGTCGGCTCGCAGCTCGGGCCCAACCACCAGGAACACCCCTTCGGCAACGACGTCAACCGGCGCGTCTTCGCCCAGCTCACGGTGCAGCCATGAAGCGCACGCTCCTCCTCTCGCTCGCGCTGCTGTCGGCCTGCGAGCCGCCCGCCGTCTTCCCCGGCAAGGACAAGCTGCAGAACTCGCTGTCGGGCCGCGTGGAGGGCTCGGTGGTGGTGAGCAGCGCCGCCCGCGGCAAGGTGGTGCTCTTCCTCTACGACGCGGCGCGCCCGCCGCCGCCGCAGGGCACCGGTCGCCCGCTCAAGTTCACCGTGCTCTCGCGCGAGGCCGTCTTCGGCGACGCGCCCGAGGGCAGCCTCGGCCCCTTCACCGCGCCCTTCGCGTTCAGCCTCGTCGCGCCGGGCGACTACCTCATCCGCGGCTTCATCGACGCCAACGACGACTTCATCCCCTGGTACGGCGTGACGGCTGACACCACCCAGGGCGACGTCGGCGGCGGCGCGATCGACCCCGTCACCCGCGCGCCGCGCGTGGTCACCGTCGGGGTCGACGAAGCGGGCACGCCGATCCCCGCGCTCGACGTGCCGGTCAGCTTCTCCGACACCGCGCGCCTGCCCATCGATCGGCCGATCTTCTCGGTGCTCGGCGGGCTCGACCAGGTGATCGTCTCGGGAGCCCAGCCGGTGGAGATCGAGCTCCAGGCGCTGCCGCTCACCGAGGGCGTGATGATGCAGCCGTCGCCCGCCTTCATGCTCCGCTTCGTCGACGACGACCTCGACGGCCTGCCCGACGACAAGAACGGCGACGGGCAGCGAGATCTCTGGCCGCGGGTGGTGGTGCGCAAGCTGGCGGCGGATCAGAGCGTGCTGGTCGACGAGAACGATCTCGATCGCAACGGGGTGCTCGATGAGACGGGCGCCGACTGGAACGAAGACGGCAAGCCGGATCTCGTGGTGCTCGCGGCGGGCTTCGACCCCACCGAGTACGCCGCCGATCTCTTCGACGGCATGGGCCGCGTCAAGCAGACCCCGACGCTCGTGCCGAAGCTCAAGCTGGTGCTGCGGAACCGCGCCTTCGACGCGTCGAACCCCGCGGCGCCCCGGCCGCTGCCCGTCGCGCCCGCCGGCCGGTACGCGATCACCATCATCCAGCAGACGGGCCAGACCTGGCGCGTGCCGAACGAGCTGAGCCCGGAGCTGGCCGAGCCAGCGAAGCTCCCGAGCGTCGCGTCGCAGAGCTTCCTCGTGCAGGTCCAGTGACGGGCTGCTACGGCGAGCCGCGATGTTGACCGCACTCCTCTCGCGCGCCGACGTGTCGCGACACCTCCAGGCGCTCCACCTCCTCCGCGAGCTCCGCGAGGCCTTCACCGCGCGCGCGCACTCGGCGTCGGTGCGCACGCTCGACTTCGCGCCCACCACCGAGGGCAGCAGCGTGCTCGTCCGCCAGGCGGCGCTCACCGGCATCCCCGCGTGGGCGGTGACCGTCCGCTCCCAGACGCCGCGCGGGGCGCGGGCGGTGCTGCAGCTCCATGACTCGGCGAGCGGGCAGCTGCTGGCGATGATGGACGCCGGCCACCTCACCGCGCTGCGCGCCTCGCTCGTCAGCGCGCTCGCGGCCGACGTGCTGGCCCGGCCCGACGCGAAGAACGTCGCGGTGCTCGGCGCCGGCGCGGCGGCCAGCAGCGCGCTCAAGTCGCTGCGCCTCGTCCGCAGCCTCGAGCAGGTCTGGCTCCACGAGCCCAACGTCGCCGACAACTTCGAGCTCGCGCACCGTCTTCAGAAGACGCTGTCGATGGCGATCCGCGCGGCCGACTCGGTCGAAGAGGCGGTCTTCGGCGCCGATCTGGTGGTGCTCACCGGCCAGGTGCAGCTCGACGCCGCGATGCTCCGGCCCGGGACGCACGTCACCGTGCTCCAGGCTGCCGACTTCGTGAGGTCGCCGATCGCCCCGTCGATCCTCGAGCGCGCGCGGCGCTTCTGCGACGCCGCGGAGCCGGCGCTCGACTGGGGCGCCCCGTTCGACGTCGAGCTCGGCGCGGTGCTGTCGGGCGAGCGACCTGGCCGCACGTCGGCGGACGAGCTCACCGTGTTCGCCAGCCTCGGCCCCGCGCACCTCGACCTGCTCGCCGCGTGGCACGTGTACGAAGGCGCCCGCCACGACGAAGCCCTCACCCGCATCGACCTGGAGGCCTGAGATGAAGAGGCTCGCGCTGCTCGCCCTGCTGCTCCCGGCGTGCCCGAAGAACATCGAAGCGCGCCCCGTCGAGCGACGCTCCATCCGCCTCCTCGTCGCCACGCCCGAGCGCGAGACGACCTCCATCGGCGAGCTCGCGGTGACGCTCGAGGCCGACACCGATCAGGAGCGCACGCCGCACATCGTCGCGCGCGGAGAGACGCCGCTGCTGACGGCCGATGGCGCCGACTTCACCCTCGCCGGTGACGAAGCCGGAAAGGAGGGCTTCGCCGTCGACAACTGCATCCTCCTCGAGGTGCTGTCGGACGATGGGCAGCGGCTCGGGCGGGCGGCGGTCGGCTACATGAACGGCCTCGCCGAGGGGAAGGAGCAGATCGACCTGCTCGGCAGGCGCGCCTTCAAGTTCGAGCCCGGCGAGGTCAACCTCGCGAGCATCGTCCCCGAGCGGGGGCGCTTCAGGGTGCGCGCGACGGTGCTCGATACCGGCGGCGTCGGTCACGTGAGCGACGTCTTCGTGCTGGTCAGCCCGCGCGGGGCGACGTCCGCCGACGAGCTGCGCGAGCGCTGATCAGGGGAAGGGGATTCCGGCATTTCGTTGGAAGCCGAAGCCAATCGAGCCGTCGCATGGACCCCCGCAGACGTCCTCCGGGCGGAGCGCCTTCGGCGAGGCCGCCGAGACCCCGACCGCCGTGCCGACGCCGATCGCCACCACGCCGGCGGCGATGCCCGCCCAGAAGTACCACTTGCCCGTGATGGGCTCGTCGGCGCTCTTCACGCTGGTGAGCGGTCCCGAAGTTCCGGTGTCGCCCGGCACCAGGTTGGTCTGCACCGGACGATCGCTCGCGGTGAGCGTCTTCGAGGCGACGGCGTTGAACTTCACCACCACCGGGTAGTCCCTGCCGGCGACGAAGGTGATCTTCTGGGCGTCCTCGCGGAAGCCCTCCTTGATCACCGCCACCTCGGCGGGGCCGGGAGGCACCTCGACGTCGGTGAGCGGGGCGATGCCAATCGGCCGCCCGTTGAGGAGCACCTGCGCGCCGGGCACGTCGCTCTCGACGGACAGCACGGCAGCGACGGCGATCAGCTTCGCTTCGATCTCGACCGACTTGCCGCCCTGCACCAGCACCTTCTTCACGAACGCCGCGTAGCCCGGGCGCTTCACGGTCACGGTGTGCTCGCCCGACTGCACGCTCTGCGGAGCGAGCGGGAGCGTGCCGATCTCCTTGCCGTCGATGGACAGCACGGCGCCCGACAGCGGCGACGCGAGCTTGATCGAGACGTCGCCCTTCGCGATGGCCGGACCGATCGGCACCAGATCGTCGTCGTCGCTGCTGGTGGTGGTCGGCTTCTTCACCGGCGCAGGCTTCGGCTTCGGCTTCGGCCTGGGCTTGGCCGCCGGCTTCTTCGTCGGCACCGGGCCGAGCGGGACGAGATCATCATCGTCCTGGGCCCAGCTCGCCGACGAGACGGTCAGCAGCACCACCCCGATGCAGAAGCGCTTCATCATCAACATGGGGCGGGACGGTAGCACGCTCGCCCCGCGGCCGCGGCTTCCGATTCTTTGGCCCCGGCGTGCGGCGCGTGTACCTTGGCCGCCATGCGGCGGTGGTCAGTCTTTCTCGTGTTGGTGTCGTGCGTGCGCACCAGCCCGCAGCCTCCTCCCGAGCCGCCGCCCGTCATTCCCACCGTGCGGGTGCCCGAGGGCTGTCTCGAGGATCTATCGGGCGCGTGGCGACACGCCGATGATCCGGCCTTCACCTACCTCGCGGCAGACGACGGCGGCTCGCTCTCCCTGCAGCTGACCCATCGCGCGGCCCCCGATGCGGGCTTCGTGCCCCGGAAATTCCGACGCGACGCCGGGGCCGACGCCGTCGACGCTGGGAATGAGCCTTTAGACGCCGGCTCCAGCGAAGACGCCGGCAGCCCCGCGGCGACGATCGAGCTCCTCCGCTCCGCCGATGGGTTCGCGGGAGCGACGCGCGCGCTCCTTCGGCACCCGGGCGGCCGGCTGTGCGAGGCCCGCTTCCCCACGCGCGTGGTGAGCTGCGCCGACGGCGGGCTCCTTCTCGAGACGAGCGCCTCGGTGTCGCTGGGCGACGGCTGCCAGGCGCCGGCCGTGCCCGCCGAGCAGCCCCCCGAGCGCCACCTGCTGATCAGACCCGCAGCCGACGGCGGCCGCTGATCGCCGCAAGGCGTCATTCCATTCGAATGCCAAGGTGACCGTGACGCCTGTGTCCGGTGTAGGGTGACGCGCATGTCTCGCTCGTCCTCGCAGGCCTTCCTGGCCCTCGGTCTGGTGTCGATGCTCGCTGTTGGTTGCAAGTGCGCCGAGCCTCCGGTCGTCGCAAAGGATCCGTGTCGCGGGGTGGCGGGCGTGCAGGCGGAGCGCTTCCAGTCGTGCAGCACCAACGACGAGTGCGGCGATCACTTCGGCTGCAAGGAAGTGAAGGACCAGCCGGGTCTGCAGTGCTGCCTGTTCCTCGATCGCCCCTGCACCACCGAAGCCGACTGCTGCCCCGGCCAGACGTGCCCGTCGGATCGCAAGAAGTGCTTCGACAAGTACATCGGCTGCCAGCAGGACTCGGAGTGTGGCGATCGCGGCGATCGCTTCTGCGAGGTGTACACCGACACCTACGGCACCTCGTCGCGCTGCCGCTTCAAGCCGTGCGGTCCGCTGGGCGAGTGCGCCGAGGGGCTCTCGTGCTTCCAGGGTGAGTGCATGGCCGAGCTGCCGTGCGGTGGTCAGTGCGAGCCGGGCAAGGCGTGCGTGCCGACCATCGATCGCTGCCAGGACTATGCGAACCCCACGGGCCGCGAGATGGCGGCGTGCCCGATGACCTGCGCGCCCGGCTTCCTCGCCACGTTCAAGGAGCCGCGCAACATCTGGGACGCGTGCACCCTGCGTGACGTGGCCTGCGTGTGCGCGGAGCTGCCGGGCCTCCGCTCGAACGACCTCGGTCGCTTCTCGGCGATCGCCGCCGATCCCGGCAACGCGGTCTACGTCTCGGCCTACGACGGCCAGTACGGAGATCTCGTGGTGGTGAAGTACGACCTCGAGGGCAAGAAGCTCGCGACCGAGTACGTCGATGGCGTGCCCTCGGCCGCCGTGAAGTACGGCCCGTCGGGCGCGCGCGGCGGCGTGGTCGAGCCCGGGCCCGACGTCGGCCGCTACACCGACGCGGCGAGCGCGGGCGGCAAGGTGTTCGTCAGCTACTACGACGTCACGGGCGGCGATCTGAAGGTCGCGATCCGCAGCGCGTCGGGCCAGTGGACCAGCCACCGCGTCGATGGTGCGCAGGGTGACGTCGGCCTCTACACCTCGATCGCCGTCGACGCCGACGGGGTGCCGGGCATCTCGTACTTCCAGAAGGGCGGCGACTCGACGTTCAACGTGATGGACTGCCCGACGCCCCGCCCCACCGGCGCGACGAAGTACATCACCGCGCTCAAGTTCGCGAAGGCGACCTCCGCCAGCCCGGCGAACTCCAACGACTGGACGATCAAGACCGTCGCCTGCGCCTCGCGCCCGCCGCCGGTGTGCGACGCGTGCAACGGCATCTGCGCCGACCCCGGCAGCGGCCCGGCCTGCTTCACCGTCGCCACGGGCTGCACCGGCTGCAACGCGAGCAGCGAGTCGTGCGTGAGCGTCAACGGCACCGCGACCTGCGCGAAGAACTTCACGCCGACCGAGCTCCAGCAGGTCACGCCCGGCGTGGGGCTCTTCTCGTCGCTCGCCTTCAAGCCCAACAAGGACGCGGTCATCGCCTACATGCGGCGCACGGTGCCGACCAGCGGCGCGGCCGATGGAGACCTCTACGCCGTCTCGATCAACGCGGCCGGCACGGTCGGCACGCCGGTGCTGATCGACGGCTCCGGTGACACCGGCTACTTCCCCGACGTGAAGGTCGACGCGCAGACGGGGAACATCGCCATCGGCTTCCACGACTTCTCGAGCAAGGCCTTCAAGTTCTACCTCGCGCCCCAGCTCCAGACGGGGAGCACCATCGAGACCATCGACACCGGCGCCGACGCGACGATGCCGGGCAACCAGAGCTGGGTGGGCACGGACAGCGCGATCGTCTTCGGCTCGTCGGGAGTGGTGTGGGCGCTCTACCAGGACGCCACGCGCGGCGATCTCAAGCTCAGCAAGCGCACCTCGAGCTGGGCGGCGCAGCCCAGCCCGCGCACCGAGGGCGCGGTCGGCTTCTTCGCCGACGCCATCCTCTCGGACGGCAAGCTGTTCGCGAGCCACGCGCGCATCCACGCCAGGCTGGTGCAGAGCGAGCCGCAGGTCGACAACTCGCTCCTCCTCGAGGCGCTGCCGGGCAACTGAGCAGCCTCGACGTCGGGGGGATCAGTGAACGCTGAGAGAATCCAGGCGCGGCTCGAAGTGGCGAGCCCGGCAGACCTGGCTGACCTCTACTACCCGAACGGGCGCCTCGGCGGGCTCACCGTGCCCGGCAAGCCGCCGGGCGCGCTCGGCCAGCGGCTCGAGCTGACCGTCGACATCGCGCGACCGCGACGGCACTTCGTGGTGCGCGGCCAGCTGGCGTGGGTGCGACACAAGTCGGGGCCCAACCAGCCCGCAGGCTTCGGCTTCGACTTCGATCCCGACGACGACGCAGCGCGCGTGCGCCTCCTGGCCTTCGCGCGCAACGAGCTGTCCTCGGCCGCGACGCGCGTCGATCCCCGGCAGCAGGTCGAGCTGCCCGTCCGCCTCGTGCACGAGGGGACCCAGCGCCGGGAGATGGTCGCCGACCTCTCGCCGGGCGGAGCCTTCGTGCGCACCTGGAACCCCCTGCCTGTGGGTGCGCGCGTGCAGCTCTTCCTGCGCCCGCCGATGGCCCTCACCTCGCTCTCGTTCAGGGGTCAGGTGGCCTGGGTGCGCCTCGCCGGAGAGCACCCCGGGATGGGTCTCGTCTTCGAGCGCGACGCGGCGATGCAGCCGCGCCTCGAGAAGCTCCTCAACAAGCTCGCGCGCTGATCAGTCCTGCTGGAGCCGGGCGCGGCGATCTCGGTGGTAGTGCGGCGCGCACAGCCCGCGCGCGAGCACCGGGCGATCACACCCCTCGACGGCGCAGCGGGCCGCGCGCTCGGCGCCGTCACGCTCGGGCTCGATGCCGAACATCGCGTGGCCGACGGCGATCCACCGCTCGAGCTGCGCCTTCGAGAGGTGCGCCCGGCGGGCAAACTCGAGCAGCCGTGCGTGTGAGGGCTCGCTCGCCTCGACCGCGGCGCCCTCGCGGAAGAGCTCCGACAGCGGCACCTCGAGCGCGCGGGAGATGGTGAGCAGCGTCTCGAAGCTCGGGCTGCGCTCGCCGCGCTCGAGGAGCGACGCGAAGCTGACCGAGATCTCGCAGCGCTTCGCGAACTCCTCCTGCGTGAGGCGGAGCCCCTCGCGCAGTCGCCGCACGCGCCGGCCGAGCGCCTGGAGCGCGCTGCTGTCGCGTTCGTCGTCGTTCACGGCAGGCAGTACCCGTTCGCCTTGCACGACCCCTGCGAGCACTGGTTGCCCGCGCAGCAGCGGTAGTACAGCCCGCCGCAGCAGAAGCCGTTCTGGCACTGGAGCGAGCCGCAGCTCCCGCTGCACGCCGGATAGCAGGTCGCCTGGTCAGTGCCGTCGATCAGGTAGCGATCGCAGACGTAGCCCGCGCGACAGCCACCGCCCGCACCGTCCCAGGTGCAGTTCTGGAGGCAGTAGTTGCCCGCCACCGACGAGCAGCTCGAGCCTGACGAGCACGACGTCGCACCACACGTGTCGCTGCAGTAGCCGCCCGGCCAGTTCGACACGCACGTGTCGCCGACGCACTGGAGGAATGACGTGCACGCCGAGCCGGTCGGCGCGAGTGAGCCGCCACCACCGCCCGTGGCGCCGCCGCCACCGCCCGTGGTGCCGCCGCCGCCGCCCGTGCTGCCGCCACCGCCGCCCGTCGTGCCGCCACCACCGCCCGTCGTACCGCCACCGCCGCCCGTGGTGCCGCCACCTCCGCCGGTGGTGCCGCCACCTCCGCCCGTGGCCCCGCCGCCGCCTCCCGTGCCACCGGCCACGCAGTTCCCCGACTGGCAGGTGCCCGTCGAGCACGACGTGCCGCCGCAGCAGACGAAGCCCGGCGCGCCGCAGCAGAAGCCGCGGGAGTCGCAGGTCGGCGCGAGGCCGCACATCGTCACCGAGCTGCAGGCGGGGAAGCAGACCGGCACGCCCGACGTGCCCGCGTTCGCTTCGCAGACGTAGCCGGACCGACAGCCACCCGGCGCCTGACCGGGCATGGTGCAGCGGCTCAAGCACACGTTGGTGGGCCCGACACCCGAGGGGTTGACGGCGCACCAGCTCCCGGCCACGCAGCCGCCGGGGCCGCCGGGAGTGGTGCAGGCCTTCGTGCAATAGCCCCCGTTGAAGCCGAACTGCAGGCACACGCCGTCGGCGCACTCGCGGTCCTGGCTGCAGGCCTCGCCGGTCAACCGCAGCGGCGTGCCCGCGTCCGTTCCCGCGTCGATCCCATTCGAGACGCAGGTGGTGCCGTTGCACATCAGCCCGCTGCCGGCGCAGGTCTGGTTCGCGCAGCACGCCTGCCCTGCGCCGCCGCACACGCCCGCGTCCGTCATCGGCTGCGCGCAGACGCCGCGCTGGCAGACGAGGTTCAGGTTGCACTGCTGGCCCGTGCAACAGGCCTGGCTGAGACCTCCGCACGGCACCCCGGCGTCGAAGCCGGCGTCCATCGTCGTGCCCGCGTCGTCGAGGAGCACGCTCGCGTCCGGGTCGCGCGTGCACTTGCCGGCGGAGCAGAGCTGATCGGGCAGGCAGACCCGACACTCGGCGCCCGCGCTGCCGCACGCCTGGCGCGACTGCTTCGGCGCGCCGAGGCACTCGCCGGTCTCGGTGCAGCAACCGGAGCAGTTCGCGGCGGTGCACTTCACCGTCGGCTGGGGACCGCACGCCACCACGAGCGACAGGATCGAGAAGAAGACCGAGAGCTGAATCGCTCGAATCATGGACGCCACGCTACACGCAGCCCTATCTTCCGCGCACCATGACTTCGGCCGACGTCGCCCATCACTACTTCAAGAAGGCCGCGCGCATCATGGACGTCGGCGAGCGCATCGAGACGCTGCTCGTCACGCCGCTCCGTGATGTGCGTGTGCAGGTCTCCATCGAGCTCGACAACGGCGAGATCCGCACCTTCCAGGGCTACCGCTGCCAGCACGACAACTCGCGCGGCCCGATGAAGGGCGGGCTGCGGTACCACACGGGCGTCAACGCCGACGAGGTGCAGGGCCTCGCGTCGCTCATGACGTGGAAGACGGCGGTGGTGAACCTCCCGTACGGCGGCGCGAAGGGCGGCATCGCGGTCGACCCGTCGACCCTCTCGCTCAAGGAGCTCGAGCGCCTCACCCGCAAGTTCGTCGATCAGATCCACGACATCATCGGCCCCACGCAGGACATCCCCGGGCCCGACATGAACACCAACCCGCAGGTGATGGCGTGGGTGATGGATCAGTACTCGAAGTACCACGGCCACTCGCCCGCGGTGGTCACGGGCAAGCCGGTGGAGCTCTACGGGAGCCGCGGGCGTGACTCCGCGACGGCGCGCGGGCTGCTCGCGGTGTGCCGGCAGATCCTCCAGGACGTGGGGCTGCCCTTCAAGGGCATGCGCTTCGCGGTGCAGGGCTTCGGCAACGTGGGCAGCCACGTCGCGCGGCTGTTCCACGACGCGGGCGGCGTGCTCGTCGCGGTGAGCGACATGCACGGCGGCATCGAGAACGCGAAGGGCCTCGACGTGCCGGCGCTGTTCGAGCACGTGCGCCGTCAGGGCACGGTGAAGGGCTTCGCTGGCGGGACCGCCTGCACCAACGAAGACGTGCTGGTGGCCGACTGCGACGTGCTGGTGCCGGCGGCGGTCGGCGGAGTGCTGACGAAGGAGATCGCCCGCGACGTGCGCGCGCGCATCGTGCTCGAGGGCGCCAACGCGCCGTCCACGCCGGAGGCCGACGAGGTCTTCGAGGAGCGCGGCGTGCTCGTGGTGCCCGACATCCTCGCGAATGCGGGCGGGGTGACGGTGAGCTACTTCGAGTGGGTGCAGAACCTCCAGCACGTGACGTGGGAGGAGGAGCGCATCAACACCGAGCTCGAGCGCGTGATGGCCGACGCGTACGAGAAGGTCGGGCAGATCAGCCGCTCGCGCAAGCTGCCGCTCCGCACCAGCGCCTACGTGCTCGCCATCGGCCGCGTCGGCAAGGCGACCGTGCTGCGCGGCATCTGAGTTCTCTCCACCCCGAGGCACCCGACATGTCCATCTCGACGCAGCTGGTGAAGAAGCTGGTGCAGATCCCCATCTTCGGTGGCCTGACCGTCGCCGAGGCAGCGGAGCTGTTCGAAGTGGCGCAGGAGGGCTCGGTGGCGAAGGGCGCCACGCTCTTTCGCGAAGGCGACGAGGGCGACGCGCTGGTGGTGATCCTCGAGGGCGAGGTGCAGATCACCCGCAAGGACGTCGAGCTCGCCCGCCTCGGCAAGCACACGGTGATCGGCGAGATGAGCCTGGTGAGCGAGGAGGTGCGCTCGGCGACGGTCACCGCGCTCACCGACGTGAAGACGCTCTCGCTGCCGAGCAAGCGCGTGCAGAAGCTGCTCAAGGCGGACCACGTCGGAGCGCTCAAGGTGGTCGCGAACCTGGCGAAGGTGATCAGCAAGCGGCTCACCGCGATCAACGAGCGGCTGGTGGCGGCGTCGGGCGGAAAGAAGAAGGAAGAGCTCGCCGACTTCGGACGCATCCTCACCTCCTGGCAATTCTGATGCTGCTCGGCGCAGCCCTGGCGATCGCCCTCGCTGCCCCGCCGTCAGCCGCGCAGGCGCAGGCGCTCGCGAAGAACAAGCAGTGGGAAGACCTGTACCTCGGCTTCGCGGCCGCCTCGCCTGACGGCGTCGCGAAGCAGGAGCGCGCGAAGATCGCCGCGGCGCTGGTCGCCGGCTGCGTCGCGCTCCAGGGAGAGGACGCGGTGATGGCCTTCTCGCTGGGCGAGAAGAGCGTGGCCTTCGCCCCGACCGCCGAGGGGCTCTACTGCACCGCGCTCACCGGCAAGCGGAGCGACCAGCGCGGCGCCGCGGAAGACGCCCTGCGCCAGGGGCTCACTACGTTCCCGAAAGACGGCCGCTTCGGCCTCGAGCTGGGCCGGCTCTACCTCGAAGACGGCCAGCCCACGGAGGCCGCCGCCGTCCTGCAGAAGGTGCCGTCGAAGGCGAAGGAGTCCGCGGAGGCTCGCCGGCTCCTCGCGCAGCTCTCACAGGCGAACCCCGCCCCGGCCCTCGAGCGTGGGGCAAGCCCTGCCCCGCTGCCCACCGAGACGAACGGTCCGCCGCCGCTTGGCGTCGCGACCAGCCGCAGCTACGAGTCGGGAGTCGACGACGAGGGCCGGCGCGTCCGCCAGAACCAGTACTTCCGCTTCAGGTACTTCAACGCCAAACGCGATTTCGGTCAGCGCGCCGACTACGAGGGGCGCGTGCAGGCGGCGCTCGAAGATGGGCGCGTCGCGGTCGAGCGGCTGCTCGGGGCCGCGCGCGAGAAGCCGCTCGACGTGATCCTCTATTCGCGGCAGGAGTTCATGCTCCACCACGGGCCGCAGGCCGCGCAGGCGATCGCCGGCTTCTACTCGGCCGACGCGATCCGCATGAACGACTCGGCGGAGATCAACGACCGCACGCGCGCGGTGCTGGTGCACGAATACGTGCACGCCGTGATGGACGAGCTGACGTCGTTCAAGCACGCCTCGCTGCCCACCTGGATGCACGAAGGCACCGCCGAGTACCTCGAGTGGCGGTTCCAGGGGCAGGACGGCCCGACGCACGGCGAGGCGAAGCAGGTGCAGCAGCTCGCGTCACGCGATCAGCTGCCGAAGCTCGCGGAGCTGGGCATGGGCCCGCTCATCGCCACGCGCAACCCGGGGCTGAGCTACGTGGTGTCTGCGCTCGGCGTGCGGCTGCTCATCGAGCGGCGCGGCATGGGTGAGCTCGTCGAGCTGATGAAGGACTGCGGGCGCGGCACGCCCTTCGCGCAGGCCCTCGAGCGGCGCTTCGGGACGACCGTCGAACGCCTCGACGAGGAGCTTGCCTCGACCTTGAAGAGCCGGTGACTCGGGGAGGGCTCGAACAGACAATTTCACCAGCCGCGTGGCCGGGTTAGGCTGCGCGAGCCCTTATGTCGGATACCCAGTCGGCCATGCGTGAGTTCCGCTTTCTCGACGAGAAGCGGAAGACGAACGGCCTCACCCAGGTCGAAGAGCAGCGCTGGCAGGAGCTCGGCGCAGCGCTGGGGATCGACCTCAGCGCCTCACTGCAGCCCGCCGGCTACTACGGCCCCGATGGCCTCTGGTACCAGTACCCGCCCGGCTACGACCCGAACGCGGCCTGGCAGCAGCAGCAGCAGTGGCAGCAGCAGCAGTACTACCCGCCGCAGCCACAGCAGCCCTACTACGACCCCAACACCGGCGCGTACTACCCGCCGCAGCAGGGCTACGCGCAGCAGCCGTACTACGACCCCAACACGGGCGCGTACTACCCGCCGCAGCCACAGGACTGGCAGCAGCAGCCCCAGGCCCAGTGGGATCCGGTTCAGCAGCAGTGGGTCTACCCGCCGCCGCCCCAGGCTCCGCAGTGGGAGCAGCCAGCCCCGACGTGGCAGGAGCCTGCCCCGCAGCCGGTCGCGCCTCCCGCTCCGTGGAGCGCCCCTGCGGCGCCTCCGCCGCCAGCACCGGTGACGCAGCCCGCCGCCTCGACTCCCGCGTTCATTCCACCGAGACCCGTCCCCTCGACGCCAGCGTTCGTTCCGCCCACGTTCGTTCCGCCGGCTCCCGCCGCGCCGGCCCCCAGGCCGGTGCCGTCTGCGCCGGTGTTCGTCCCTCCGTCGTTCGGCACGCTGAAGCCCTCGAAGCCCGCCGAAGAGCCGCTGCCTGTCGAGGCAGACGACGTCATGGAGATCTCGGACGAAGAGGTCCTCGAGGTCCCGGTGACCGCCCCGCCGCCGGCGACGACACCCATGAAGCCGGCGCCTGCCCCGGTGGCTCCGGCCGCGCTCGACTCCGTCGACGAGCTCCGCGACGCGCTGCTCGAAGAAGCGCCTCCGGTGGTGCGGAGCAGCCCCGGTGGTGCGCTCTTCGCGAACACGTCGATCACCCAGCTCGACGCCGCGACCGCGAAGGCGTTGACCGCTGACAAGCCGGCGTCCGTGATGACGCCCGCGGGCGGCGAGGACGATCTCGTGTTCACCTTCGACGCCCGACCGGCGTCCGAGGCCACGCGCGAGCCGGTGCTCGAGGCGACCGTCGAACCGCCGCTCCTCGACCTCGAGCCGACGATCGAGTCACCCGCGCAACAGGCGCCGCTGATCGACGTGGAGCCGCTGATCGAGAGCCCTGCTGCCGCTTCGTTCGAGCCAGCAGTCGAGTTCGCTCCGCCAGCCACTTCGTTCGAGCCCGCGATGGAGACTGCTCCGCAGTCGGCCTCGTTCGAGCCCGCGGTCGAGACTGCTCCGCAGGTCGCCTCGTTCGAGCCCGCGGTGGACATTGCTCCGCCTGCCGCTCCGTTCGAGCCCGCGGTCGAGATTGCTCCGCCGGCCGCTTCGTTCGAGCCCGCGGTCGAGATTGCTCCGCCGGCCGCTTCGTTCGAGCCCGCGGGCGAGATTGCTCCGCCGGCCGCACCGTTCGAGCCCGCCGTCGAGATTGCACCGCCGGCCGCTTCGTTCGAGCCCGCAGTGGAGATTGCTCCGCCGGCCGCTTCGTTCGAGCCCGCCGTCGAGATTGCACCGCCGGCCACTTCGTTCGAGCCCGCTGTGGAGATTGCTCCGCCGGCCGCATCGTTCGAGCCCGCCGTCGAGATCGCTCCGCCGGGCGCTTCGTTCGAGCCCGCGGTTGAGATTGCACCGACTGCATCGTTCGAACCCGCTGTGGAGCTTGCTCC
>JBMORD010000240.1:0-76431 GCA_049322495.1 Myxococcota bacterium
TACTGCGCGGCCGTGGCGCGGCGCTCTTCCAGCTCGCGCGCGAGCACCTCACGCTCGTCGACGTCGCTGAGGGCCCGTCGGGCGACCTCTCCGCGGCCGAGGCCGGCCACGCCGCCAGCGATGACGCCGTGCTCGACCGGCGGCGCGTGCGTCGCGTCGACCGCCTCGGCGGCGTCGAGCGCGGCGAGCGCCTCGCGCAGCGCGCTCACCATGAGGGCGCGCCGTTCCTTCCGGGCTTCCCGCAGCGCCGCGCGCAGCCGCTCGCGGATCACCGCCACTTCGAGCGGTCTCCCTTGAGCTTGCCGACGCTGATGGCCTTCGCGGCCGGCGAGTCCTTCATCGGGAGCGTGGTGCGCCGCACGCCATCGAACGCCTCGAGCGCGGAGGCGACCGCGGCCGCGGTGGGCACGAGGCCGATCTCTCCGACGCCCTTCGCGCCGAACGGCCCCTCGGGCTCGGGGTCCTCGATGAGCAGCACCTCGACCGGCGGCATGTCGCGCGCGCGAAGCACGCCGATGTCGCGCAGCTTCGAGGTCACCGGCATGCCGTTCTCGCAGGGCAGCTCCTCGGTGAGCGCGTAGCCGAGGCCCATGTGCACCGCGCCTTCGACCTGGCCCTCGCACTGGCGCGGGTTCACCACGCGGCCGACGTCGTGCGCGGCGACGACCTTCTCGACCTTGCCCGCCGCGTCGAGCACCACCAGCTGCGTGGCCCAGCCGAACGCGGTGTGCGTCTTCACCTTCGCCACCTTCGCGTTGAGCGGCGTGGTGTCCTGGATGACGACGTCGCCTTCGTAGACGCGGCCGATGAGCTGCTCGAGGCCGAAGCCGAGGTCGAGGTCGGCGCGGAGCTTCTTCGCCGCGGCCACCACCGCGTTGCCCGCGAAGAGCGTCGCGCGCGAGCCGGTGGTCTGCCCGCAGCCGAGCGCGAAGGTGCTGTCGACCTTCGGGTGGAAGAGCTTCGCCTTGAGGCCCGTCACCTCCGCGGCGAACTGCTGGCAGATGGTGAGGAGGCCCTGACCCATCTCGGTGTAGCCGTTGTAGAGCGACACCGTGCCGTCCTTCTCGACGACGAGCCGCGCCTTGCCCCACTCGGCGACGCCGTTGCCGATGCCGGAGTTCTTCACGCCGCACGCCAGCCCCACCGCGCGGCCGGCGCGCTTCGCCTCGTAGTACGCGCCCTTCACCGCCTCGAGCGTCCGGCGGATGCCCACCGACTTCTCGAGCACCTGGCCGGTGGCGAACACGTCGCCCACGTCGAGGAGGTTGCGCTCGCGGATCTCATACAGGTCGAGCCCGCACTGCTTCGCCAGCGCGTCGAGGCAGGCCTCGATGGCGAAGGCGGCCTGGTTCGCGCCGAAGCCGCGCATCGCGCCGCAGGGCGGGTTGTTGGTGTACGCGGCGAGCGACTCGACGTCGACGTGGGGCACCTTGTACGGGCCGCAGCTGTGGCCGGCGGCGCGCTCGAGCACCTTGCCGCCCACCGAGGCGTACGCGCCGGAGTCACCCCACATGCGCGCCTTCACCACCGTGAGGTGGCCCTGCGCGTCGCAGCCCACCGCGTACTCGAGGCGAATGGGGTGCCGCTTGGGGTGCATGCGCACCGACTCCTCGCGCGTGAGCTTCACGCGCACCGGGCGCTTCGTGAGGTGGCACAGGAGCGCGGCGTGCGCCTGCACCGACATGTCTTCTTTGCCGCCGAACGCGCCGCCGTTGGGCACCAGCTCGACCTCGACCTGGTCCGTCGTGAGGCCGAGGTACGCCGCGCACTGGCGCTGGTCGTCGAAGATGCCCTGGCCCTGCGTGTAGAGCTTGAGGCCCTTCGCGGTCGGCTCGGCGAGCGCGCACTCGGGCTCGAGGAAGAGGTGCTCGATGCGCTGGGTCTGCCAGGTGCCGCGCACCACGTGGGCGCTCCTGGCGAGCACCGCCTCGGCGTCTTCCCCGCGCTGAATGACGGAGCGGCTGAGGAGGTTGTCGTGCGCGGGGTTGACGCGCGGCGCGCCGGGGGCGAGCGCCGCCTCGGGCGTGAGCACCGGCTCGAGCACCTCGTACTCGACCTTCACCAGCGCGGCAGCCTGGCGCGCGGTGGCCTCGTCGTCGGCGGCGACGACGGCGAGCACGTCGCCCACGTAGCGGACCTCCTCGCCCACGGCCACGAGGCCCGGCCAGTCGTTGTAGAGCAGGCCGTACCAGCGCTGGCCCGGCACGTCGGCCGCGGTGGCGACGCAGCGCACGCCCGGGTGCGCCCTGGCCGCGCTCACGTCGACGCCCTTCACCTTCGCGCGCGCGTGCGGCGAGAAGACGAGCGCGCCGTGGAGCATGCCCGGCCGCACGAGGTCGCCGGTGTACGGGCGGTCTCCGAGCACCGTCTCGAGGCCCTGGTAGCGCGGCAGCGAGTCACCGACGCGCCCATCGTCGGGCAGCGCCGGCAGCGGCTCGCCGCGCTTCGCCGCCGCGTAGAGCTCGATGGCGTCGGCGACCTTCACGTAGCCGGTGCAGCGGCAGAGGTGCGCGTCGAGCGCGGTGGTGATGTCGGCGGGCGTGGGTGCGGGCTTCGCGTCGACGAGGTGCTTCGTCTTCAGCGCGATGCCCGGGATGCAGAAGCCGCACTGCAGGCCGCCGGCCGCCACGAAGGCGTGCGCGAGGAGCTCCCGCTCGGTCGGCGCGACGCCCTCGAGGGTGACGATGCGCTTGCCGTCGCACTTGTCGGTGGTGATGGCGCAGGTCGTCTTCGCCTGGCCGTCGATGATCGCCAGGCAGCAGCCGCACTGGCCCTGCGGCGCGCACCCGTCCTTGAGCGAGTGGATGCCGCAGCGCTCACGCAGCGACTCGAGGAGCGTCTCTCCCGCGCGCACTTCGAGCTGGCGCGGCACACCGTTCACCGTCAGTTGGACCGTCGGCATGCGCCGAAGGTACCTCGCCTGTGACGGGCCCGGGGCACGAAGGCGAGCGCAAGGATTGCGGCGCCCGTTACGGTCTGTGGAGGGGACCCATGAGCTTCTCGACCGTGCCGTGGCCGGAGCGGATTCTCTTCGGGGCGCTGTGCGTGGCGACGGCGGCGGCGCCGATGCTCGCGCACGCCACGCTCCACTCGCTGCCCGACGCGCCGCCCGGGCGCTGGTACGACAGCGGCGTCTACGTCTCGTGGGCCTTCCTCATCTACTTCTCGTGGACCTGCCTGCCCGACCTCGAGCTGCCGCCGAAGCGTCGGCTCGCGGCATGGGCGGCCTTCCTCGCGCTCGAGTTCGCGTACCCCGCGGTGAGCTGGCTGCTCGAGGGCGCAGACCGCCGCTACCTCTTCGCGGACATCGCGAGCTACTTCTCGACGTGCCTCGCCGTCGCGGCGAGCGTGCTGCTGTTCGACAGGGGCCTGCGCCTGGTGCGCGGTGGCGACGCGGGCATCGTGCTGGTGCTGCTGATCATCAGCTACTTCCTCGTGTGGCCCGGTCTCGTCGTGGAGTGGGACTGGTGGGCGCTGGTCGAGCTCCCGCAGGGCGACGAGGTGAGCCAGCTGCTGCGCGGCCTCGGCGTCGTGGCGGGGACCGTCGGGGTGCTCCGCAACCTGCGGCGCTCGTCGCTGTACGCGTGAGGCGCACCTTTGGCGACTGGCAGAGGGCGTGGGCGAGTCCGTAGAGTCGGTGGCTCGCTGCATGAGTTCCCGCCACGTTCTGCTCGAGAGCCCCGCCTTCGGTCGCCGCGCCCACGTCTGGTGTTTCGGTGAGGTCGGCCGACCGGTCATCGTCTTTCCCTCCAACGCCGGCATCGCGCACGAGTGGCAGCAGACCGGCATGGTCGACGCGCTCGGGCCGCTGCTCGCGGCGGGGCGCATCAAGCTCTACTGCCCCGAGAGCAACGTCTCGCAGTCGTTCTCCGGCGAGGGCCCGCTCGCGGCGCGCATGGAGCGGCACCGGCAGTACGAGCGCTTCGTGCTCGAGACGCTGGTGCCCTTCATCCGCGAGGACTGCCGGAGCCCCGACGCGCGCATGTTCGCCACGGGGTGCTCGATGGGCGCGCTGTACGCGTCGCTCTTCGCGCTCAAGTTCCCCGAGGTGTTCCGCGGCGCGCTGTGCCTCTCGGGGCGCTACCGCGGCGCGAACTTCACGCACGGCGGCTACTCCGACGAGCTGTACTTCAACGACCCGCTCGCCTTCGTGCCCAACCTCGAGGGGCGCGAGCTGGAGCGCGTGCGCCGTCAGACGCACCTCACGCTGGTGGTGGGGCGGGGCGCGCACGAGGGCGGGTGCCTGCCGGAGACCCTCGAGCTGGGGCGCTGGCTCCACCGCAAGGGCGTGCCCTCCCACCTCGGCGTCTGGGGCCACGACAGCCGGCACGACTACACGTGGTGGCGTCGCCAGGCGGCGCACTACCTGCCGCAGCTCGCCTGACGCATGCGCATCGGGGTCGTCGGGCCGGGAGCGATCGGCAGCACCTTCGCCTTTCTGCTCTCGCGCGCGGGCCACGAGGTGCACGTCGTCGCGCGCGGCCGCCGTCGGGACGAGCTGCTCGCGGCTGGCGCGGTGGTGCGCGTCGACGGGGCGCGCGCGCCGGTGGAGGTGCACGGCTCGGTCGCCCAGCTGCAGGGCTGCGAGCTGGTGCTGGTGCCGGTGCGCGGCGAGGCCATCGACGGGCTGCTGCCGGCGCTCGCGGCCTGCGACGCGAAGACGGTGATGTTCATGTTCAACACGTACGGCGGCACGGCGCGCCTGCGTGACGCGGTGGGCGAGGCGCGCTTCGCGTGGGGCTTCCCCGCGGTGGTGGCGCGGCTCGTCGCGGGGCGGCTCGAGGCGCGGGTGGTGCCGCGCGCCCTCTCGTTCGCGCAGATCACCACCGTGTGGGGGCGGGACGCGCAGCGCTGGGTGGCGCTCTTCGAGGCGGCGGGCGTGCCGACGGTGGCGCACCAAGACGTCGACGCGTGGCTCCAGACGCACGCGGCCTTCATGGGGCCGTTGATGTGTGTGCCTGCCGCCGTCACCTGGAACGAAGCGCGCCGGCTCGCGGAGGTGATGCACGCCCAGTTGACGCGGCTCGGTCCGCGCGTGACGCCGGCGAGCCTGCGGCTGCTGCGCGCGCTCCCGCGGGTCCTCGTCGCCGGGGTGCTCTTCATGCTCGCGCGCACGCCGCAGTGGCGCGCCTTCGAGAGCAACGCGGCCGAGGGGCGGTGGCTGCTCGCGGCGATGGAGCGCTGAGCTTCCGCCCGTCGGAGGCCCGGAGTGTGCGAGAACGCTGCGCATGGGCGCGGAGCAGCGCAAGCACGCACGCATCGAGACGAGCCTCGTGTGCACCCTCGCGACCGCGACCGACGCTGTCGACGCGGTGCTGGCCAACCTCTCGAAGGGCGGGGCGGCGATCATCGCGCCGCTGAGCGCGGCGAGCGTGGGCGACACCGTCACCCTGATGCTCGAGCGCAGCGAGGGGCTCGTCACGCTCGCGCTCACCGGCACGGTGGTGTGGAAGGAAGAGCAGGCCGCGCGAGGCCGCTACGGCCTGGAGTTCGAGCCGCTGCCTCCCGACGAAGAGTCCCAGCTCGGCGTGCTGCTGCAGCTGCTGCTGGCCGGCAAGGGGAGCGGGCGGCGGGCGCACCCGCGCGTCGCGACGCGCTTCGAGGTCACCTGCCGCACCGAGGCCATCTTCCGCGCCTGGGTGAAGGACCTGTCGAAGGGCGGCCTGGGCCTCAAGAGCGCGAAGGACGTGCCGGTCGGCCACGCGCTCACGGTGTCCTTCGGGGTGCCCGGGCTCGAGGGGCTGGTCGAGGTGACGGGCGAGGTGGTGAGCAGCCAGCCGATGGAAGGCGGGTTTCGCCTCGGCGTGCAGTTCGACCCGCTCGGCACGCTCGAGCAGGCGCAGGTCCACCGCACGCTCGACCTGCTGCTCGACATCGCGCTCGCCGACGGAGAGGTCCTCGAGGACGACTGACGCCGCGGCCGCTCAGCGGTGCCCGGGGCGCAGGTGCCGCGCCTCGAGCGTGAGGTGGTCGTCGACGTCGAGCAGCCAGTAGCCCTCACGGCCGGGCTCGGTGGAGCTGCCGCCTCCGAAGAGGTGCGGGCGCTCGGCCTCGGCGCGGTGCCACGAGCGGATGTGCGAGTGCCCGTGGTGCAGCACCACCTCGCGGCCGTGGAGCGCGCGGAGGAAGTCGGGCCCGTCGATGAGCGCCGACTCGAGCCACTCGCGCCGGCCGTCGGGAGACAGCGGGCCGTGGTGCGAGAGCACGTGCACCGTGCGGCCCGCGAGGCGAGGGTCGTCGAGCAGCCGTGAGAGCGCGGCGAGCTGCTCGGGGCCGAGGCGGCCGACGAAGTACTGGCTCCAGCCGCGCACCCGGGTGCTGTCGAGGCCCACCAGCGCGACGTCGTCGCCGAGCAGCTTCACGAAGGGGTAGCCGTGCGCGTCGGCGTACTCGGGCAGGTCGGAGACGAGGTGCTGGGAGAAGACGCGCTCGAAGGCCCCGCGCTCGACGTAGCGGTCGTGGTTGCCGGGCACGAGGGTGAGGCGGCCGGCGTCGGCGAGGTGCTCGAGCGTCTCGCGCATCGCCTCGAGCTCGTCGGGGTGGCCCATCGCGGTGAGGTCTCCGGTGAGCAGCACGTGCTCGGCGGAGTGCGCCTCGACGTCTTCGAGGATGCGCGCCCACTGCTCCGCGGCCGACGCGAAGCGCTTCAGGCGGCCGAACCCGTGGAGCTCGACGCGCCCGAGGAACCCCTGCAGCCCGCTGCTCGCCCAGGAGCGCTCGCGCCAGTCGAGTTGATGGTGGATGTCGCTGACGTGAACGAAGCGCATGACGTGGGGCATCGTTGTCGTCGGCCCGCCGGCGTCGCAACTGCCCGAGCGGTCACCGCGGCGCCCGCGCTGACGCGGCCGTGACGAACGGGCGTACGCTGAGGCCATGAGCCTCGAGCCGTTGCTGCGCCCCACCGCCTTCCTCGACTTCGAGCACCCGTCCGTCCAGGCGCTGGCGCGCGAGGTCTCGAGCGGAACGACGAGCCTGCGCGAGCGGGCCGTGCGGCTGTTCCTGCGGGTGCGCGACGACGTGCGGTACGACCCGTACTCGGTGTCCCTCGCGCCGGAAGACTTCGCGGCCAGCGTCACGCTCGAGCGCGGGCGCGGGTTCTGCGTCACCAAGGCCATCCTCCTCGCCGCGGGCTGGCGCGCGCTGGGCATCCCCGCGCGGCTCGGCTTCGTCGACGTCATCAACCACCTCGCGACGCCGCGGCTGCGAGAGCTGATGCGCACCGACGTCTTCGCCTTCCACGGCTACGCGGAGGCGTGGCTCGACGGCCGCTGGGTGAAGGCGACGCCCGCCTTCAACGCCTCGCTGTGCGCGAAGTTCGGCACGGACCCGCTCGAGTTCGACGGCGTGCACGACGCGATGCTGCAGCCGCTCAACCGCAGCGGAGACCGCTTCCTCGAGTACGTGCGCCAGCGCGGGACCTTCGACGACTTTCCGCTCCCGGCGATGGTCGACGCGTGGAAGGAGCTGTACCCGCACTTCTTCGAAGCAGCTCCCGTGGTTGCGGGAGACTTCGAGGCCGAGGCGGCGCCCGTCGAGCGCGCGCGTTAGCGTTTCCGGGTGGCATCGGGGGAACGCACCGGGTTCGAGCTGAGCGCGCTGTGGATGCGTGCGACTGCGCGCGCCCTCGTGAAGCTCGAGCAGCTCGAGCCGGTGCTTCGCCAGGCTTCCCCGGCCCTCTCGGGGGCGCTGCGTGCGCCTGAGGCCTGCCCGTGGTGGCCCGGCACGCTCGCCATCGAGCTCACGACGACCCTGGCTGCGCTCGGCGGCGTCCGGCTCGTGGAGCGGGTGAGTCAGCAGGTCGTCGCGGAGTCATTGTCGGGCGTGCTGCGGCCGCTCCTGTCGGCGGTGGCGGCGGTGATGGGGCTCCAGCCGTCGAGCGTGTTCCTCCAGTTCGGTCGCTTCGCGCAGTCGACCCTCAAGGGCGTGTCCTTCGGGTGGGCGCCGAGCGGCGCGACGACGGGCACGCTCACCATCGAGTACCCGTGCGACGTCGCGCCGGAGTTCGTCGGGTGGTGGCTGGGCTCGCTGGCGCACGTGTGGCTCGTCACGCGTCGCGAGGGCCACGTCTCGTGGACGACGGCCCCGCGGGGCTTCACCTTCTCGTTGAGCTGGTCGCCGAAGTGAGGCGAGTCACCAGCTCATCGTGAGGCCGGGTGGCTCCTCGCACCTGCCGGTGGTGGGCGCCCAGCGCTCGACGCTCTTCTCGGGCAGGCCACCGGAGGTGCCCCCGACGACGAGCACCGAGCCGTCGGCGAGCAGCGTCGCGGTGTGCTGCTTGCGCCCGGTGGCCAGCTTGCCGGCGAGGCACCACTGCTTCGTGCTCGCCAGCCAGCGCTGCACGCGCGTGGTGTCGACCTCGTTGGGGGGCTCGCCGCCGATGACCACCAGGTCGCCCGAGGGGAGCCGCGTGCCGGTGTGCGCCGAGAGCGAGAGCGAGAGGTGGTTCTCGAAGGGCTGCCACTCCTCGAGCCCGGGCCGCCACGCCTCGGCGTAGTTGGTCGACGCGCTGGTGGTCTGGCCGCCGACCACGATGACGCCCGCGTCGCTCGCCTCGGCGATGACGGCGGTGCGCTGGCGCGGCTCCGACATCGCGGGGAGCGTGGCCCACGCGCCGGTGCGCGGGTCGAAGCGCTCGACGTCGGCGATGGACACGCCGGGCCCCTTGCCTTCCATGCCGGCGTTCGAGCGGCCGCCGACGACCACCACGTTGCCGTCAGAGTCGCGCACGGCGGCGTGCATCCACCGGGGCATGCGCAGCGGCTGCGCCGGCGCCCAGCTCGAGGTCTTCGGGTCGAAGCGCTCGACCGACGCGAGGTGCTGGCGCTGCTCGCGCGCGCCGCCCACCACCAGCACCGTGCCGTCGAGGAGCAGCGTCGCGGTGTGGCCGTTGCGCGCCTCGCTCATCGGCGCGACGGAGGCCCACGCGTTGGCCTTCGGGTCGTACAGCTCGGCCGAGGAAAGGGCGACGAAGCGGTTGTGGCCCTCGACCGACTCGTGCGTCGTGCCGCCCGTCACCAGCACGCGCCCGTCGTCGAGCAGCGCCGCGGCGTGGTGGCTGCGCGCCACCTTCAGCGGGGCGCAGCGGGCCCAGCGCCGCTTCGCCGGCTCGTACAGCTCGCAGCTGGCGAGCGTCGAGAGCCCGTCGGTGCCGCGCCCTCCGACGACGAGCACGCGCCCGTCGGCGAGCAGGGTGGCGGTGTGGTGCTGGCGGGCGTCCTTGAGCGGGGGCGCGGGCGTGACGATGCCCTGCGCGGCCGCCGAGGCCGCGAGCGCCACGCCGAGCACGAGGCCGGTTCGCGTCACCGGGGCTTGGGGGGGAGCGGCGGCCTCGGCATGGTGCTCGGCCCGGCGACGCGCGGTCCGGCCGACACCGGCTTCACCTCCGGGCGCGGGGCCTCGGGCGGGAGCAGGGCGGACCGCCCCGCGGCGGGGGTGCGCTCGGGCGCGGCGGGCTCGGCGGCGGCCGGCTGATGCGGGGGCATCGGCTCGGGCGGCGTCGAGAGCTCGCCGCCGCGCTGGTCGGCGATGTGCTCCGAGTCGTCCTCGGCGAGCACGATGACTCGGTCCTCGGCGGCGAAGACGAGGCTCTCGGTCTGCTTCGGGTTGATCAGCGGCGCCTGCCCAAGCTTCATGTAGCCGATGGCCACCTCGCGGCGCTCGCGCGCGACCTTCTGCACGGTGAGCCACGAGGTGGTGTGGCCCAGCATCGCGTAGCACTCGGCGCGCTTGAGGTAGACCTCGTTGCCGTCGGAGTCGAAGAGGTCGACGAACACCGCGTTGAGCTCGCGGCGCTCCGAGACCTGGGCCAGCAGCATGGAGGTGATCTCCGAGCTGACGACGAAGTCGGCGCCGTAGTCGCTCTCGAGGAGGTCCTTGGTGCGGGGGTCGAGGATCTCGCTGATGATGCGCGGCTTGCGGTCGCCCAGCGGCTTGAACATGTCGCGCAGCAACAGCACGGTGATGACCGTCTTGGCGTCGGCTTCCTCGGCGTCGCTGTCGGTGTCGGCCACCACCATCGCCACCGCGAAGTCGGGCGAGATGATCTTCCGCAGCGCGTCGGGCACCGTGGGGTCGCCCTCGACGTGCTTGAGCTTGAGGTTCTTGAGCGGGCCGACCTCGGCCTTCACGTACTCCGCGAAGGTGTCCTTCTCTTCGCCGGGCATCAGCCACGCCTCGGAGCCGGGGAGCACGTAGTTGTCGAACTCCTTGAGCATGTCGCCCAGCTTGGGGCTCTTGCCGCACACCAGCAGGCGCTCGGGCTTGCGCTGGATGGGCTCGGCGCCCTTGAAGCCCGAGGGGATCTGCGGGTCGTGGCTGGCGGTCAGCGAGAACGAGTCGTCGTCTTCGGCGATGACCAGCAGCTCGTCCTTCTCACCGAGGATGAACTCGTCGGGCGGGTTGATGATGCACGAGGCCGTGCCCTTGCCGCTCACCGTGCGCACCCCGCACACCACCGCGTCCTTCATCTTCCACTGCGCGACGCCGAAGGGCTGGCCGGCCAGCTCGGGGAAGTTCTTGAAGTAGAACTCGCTGCCCTCGTACGAGAGGAGGTCGCGGTACACCGCCGCGAGCCCGTTCTGCCGCGCGGTCTGCACCATCATGCGCGAGAGGGTCTCGGCCATCGCCACCACCTCGACGCCGCCCGCGCCGAGCTGCTCGATGACCGGCTGGCGGTCGGCGTCGGCGAGCTCGACCACCACGTGGTTCTTCGTCAGCGCGCCGTTGATGCGCCGCAGGGCGAGCAGCGACTTGATGGCGTTCATGTCGGCGGCCTGCTCGTCCTGGCCGGCCTCCTCGGTCGGGTCGGCGGAGATGATGATGATGCTCTTCGCGCGGCCGGCGCCGACCTTCCGGAGGTCGTGCACCGAGTGCGGGCTGCCCTGACGCACCACCACGCGCGTGCTGAGCATGTCGCCCATGCGCTCGCGCACCGCGTTCTCGACCTCTTCCTTGTCGGTCTCGCTGAGGATGACGACCGAGGCGTGCGCCTGGTTGGAGTTCGCCTCGCGCAGCTCGCGGAGGATGGCGAAGATCTTCTCGCCGAACCCGAGGATGAGCGTGTGCCCCTCGTCGATGACCGGGCTCTTGCCCTTGCGGAGGTCTTCGATCTTGTCGCCGATGGTCGAGCTGACGAGACCGATGAGCAACGCCACCACGCCCACGCCGCACAGCGTGGTGAAGATGGCGATGCCGCGCACCAGGGTGCCGCTGTCGTCGCCCATCGTGCCCGCGTCGGCCACGCGCCCCAGCGCCCACCACATCGCCTCGAGGAAGTCCCAGTCCTGGCCCTCTTCGGGCTGCTTCACCAGCCGCACCAGAACGGCGTTGAACGTCACGAGGATGAACGAGAGGCCGAAGAGCCCGACGAAGCGGGCCATCGGGCTCCACGAGAGAAAGCGGTCCA
Organism: Myxococcota bacterium; assembly: GCA_049322495.1. Taxonomy (GTDB): domain Bacteria; phylum Myxococcota; class Myxococcia; order Myxococcales; family Myxococcaceae; genus Archangium_A. Next base: position 11,405 of record JBMORD010000240.1, read on the forward strand.
CCTGGTAGCGGACCTTGTCTCCAAGGCTGGGGACGTCGGACGTGTCTGACATGGGTAGCGGCACTCTATTGGGCAGGGTCGGTCGCCCCAAGGACTGAGGCGAGGTGATCAGGCGGCATGACGCCCCACCACCCGCGCGAGTGCAAAAGTTCACGCCTGCGGACGCCCTCGCTTTCGGCCCCGCGCGGTGCTGCGATTGCGGGCGATGGAGGCGGGCGCGCGCAGCGACTTCGCGGTCGAACGGCAGCGGGTGCGCCGCCGGGTGATGATCACCGTGCTGATCGCCGTGGTGGCCTTCATGCCGCTCGATCTGATCTCCGGGGCCGAGCAGACCCTGCCCCTGACGCTCTCGCGCGTGCTGTTCCTGCTGACCTACGGCGCCGGCATCTGGCTGCTGCCCCGGCTGCCGGAGCGGCAGGTGCGGGTGATGCTCCTCGCGATCTCGGTGGCGACCAGCCTCGCGCTCACCCTGATGTGCGCGGGCACCGGGGGCAGCGGGAGCCCGGCCTTCAGCTTCCTGTGGGCGCTGCCGCTCGCGATGGGGCTGCTGTTCCTCGATCAGCCGTGGGCCTCGCTGCTGTGCGGCGTCTTCACCACCGGCGGCGCGCTCTTCCTGCTGAGCGGCGAGGGGCGGTCGGCGGCGGTGACGGCGTACTGGGTGATGGTGACCGCGGTGTCGACGCTCATCTCGACCACCGCCACCGCGCTCTACCGGCGCGTGCAGCGCATCGAGGTGCGCCTCGAGCGGCAGCGCGCGGAGGCGCTGGAGCGCGTCGCCCGCCACGAGCGCGAGCGGGCCGTCACCGAGCGGCTGGTGGTGCTGGGGCGGCTCGCGGCCGGCGTGGCGCACGAGGTGAACAACCCGCTGGCCTTCGTGCGCGGCAACCTGAGCCACCTCAAGACCACGCTGGGCGACGGGGAAGTCCCCGAGCCGGGCGAGCTCTCGGAGCTCGTCGACGAGTCGCTGTCGGGCGTGGACCGCATCGCCGCCATCATGCAGGACCTCCGCAGCTACGCGCGGCGGCCCACCGAGGAGCCGGAGACGGTCGAGGTGGCGTCGCTCGTCGACGAGGCGCTGCGCTTCACCCGCGAGCGGCTCGGTGGCTTCGCGGTGAAGCTCGAGCTCGCGCCGGAGCTGCCGCCGGTCTTCGTCAACCGCGGCCGCGTGGTGCAGGTGCTGATCAACCTGCTCACCAACGCCGCCGACGCGCTCGAGAGCGCCGCGGCGCAGGGGCGGCCGCGCGCCGGCCTGCACGTCACGGTGCGCGCGCAACGCGCCGAGGCACAGGTGCGGCTCGACGTCGACGACACCGGCGTGGGCCTGGCGCCGGAGCTGGAAGGCAGGCTGTTCGAGCCCTTCGTGACCACCAAGGCGCCGGGGAAGGGCGCGGGCATCGGGCTGGCGCTCTCGTACGAGCTGGCGCAGCGGCAGGGCGGCACGCTCAGCGGGGGCAACCGGCCCGAGGGCGGCGCGCGCTTCACGGTGACGCTGCCCGTCGCGAGCGGGTCGGGTGATGACACCGCCGCCGCCGCGGCGCTATGAGCCTCGCCATGAGATGGGCTCTGTGGATGGTGGTGGTGGTGGTGGGTTGTTCGGCGCCCGAGGCTCCGAAGCCGATGCTCCCGGGCTGTGAGTCGTGGGGCCGGCTCCGGCGCCGACCGGCTGTGAGTGCGGCACCACGACGGTCGTGCGCTGCGGCTACTCGGAGCTCGCCGACTGCGGCACCTGCGCGAGCGGCTTCACCTGCAGCGAGAACACCTGCCAGCCGGCGCTCGATGCGGGCTCGTCGTGGTTCGTGAAGCCCGTCGAGGGGCTCCCCGCGGTGGAGGCGGTCGCCTTCCGCGCCGAGCGCGACGGCGGCGCGCTGGTGCGGCTCTCGGGGCGCTTCGTGATGAAGGCGCTCTCGAGCGCGACGTCGTGCGAGGCGCCGACGCCTCCCTTCAGCGCCTACGAGCTCACGCTGGCTCTCCCTGATGGCGGGGCGCTCTCCGCAGAGGCGGTGCCGCTCGGCACGACGTCACGGCTCGAGTGGGTGAGCTACGACGACGCGGGCGTGCGCACGGTGGTGGCGAGCGCGCGCGGCGGGAGCGTGAGCCTGCGGCGCGTCGACGAGACGGCCACCGCGGGCACGCTCGACCTCTCGCTCGCCGGCGACCCGGGCGTCAACGCGCGGCTCGTCGCGTGGTGGAACCTGGCGACCTGCCCCTGAGCTACTTCGCCTTCGGCCGGAACACCTTCGGCGCGGCCTCGGTGCCCTCGAGGTACGGCCCGCCGATGAGGTCGACGCAGTAGGGGATTGCGGGGAACACCGCCTCGAGACACTCGCGGATGCTCGCCGGCTTGCCGGGGAGGTTCACGATGAGGCTGCTGCCGCGGATGCCGGCCGTCTGCCGCGAGAGGATGGCGGTGGGCACCTTGCGCAGCGACACCGCGCGCATCAGCTCGCCGAAGCCGGGCATCATCTTCTGACACACCGCCTCGGTGGCCTCGGGCGTCACGTCGCGCGGCGCGGGGCCGGTGCCGCCGGTGGTCACCACCAGCCCGCACCGCTGCTCGTCGCACAGCTCGATGAGCGTCTTCTCGATGGTCGGCCGGTCGTCGGGGATGAGGCGCACCACCGGCTCCCACGGCGGCGCGAGCCACTCGGTCAGCGTGTCGCGAATGGCCTTGCCCGAGAGGTCTTCGTAGATGCCGGCCGACGCGCGGTCGGACAGGGTGACGATGCCGATGCGGGGAGTCATGGGCCTGCCGGTATGGCATGGTTCCCGTCCCCGTGAGCATCAAGTCCGACAAGTGGATCCGCCGCATGGCGCTCGAGAAGAAGATGATCGAGCCCTTCGAGCCGACGCTCGTGCGCACCCTCAACGGCCAGCGCGCGGTCAGCTTCGGCACCTCGAGCTACGGCTACGACGTGCGGTGCGCCGACGAGTTCAAGGTCTTCACCAACATCAACTCGACCATCGTCGACCCCAAGCTCTTCGACCCGCGCAGCTTCGTCGACGTGAAGGGGCCGGAATGCATCATCCCGCCCAACTCCTTCGCGCTGGCGCGCACCGTCGAGTACTTCCGCGTGCCGCGCGACGTGCTGGTGGTGTGCCTCGGCAAGTCGACCTACGCCCGCTGCGGCATCATCGTGAACGTCACCCCGCTCGAGCCCGAGTGGGAAGGCCACGTGACGCTCGAGTTCTCGAACACCACGCCGCTGCCGGCGCGCATCTACGCGAACGAGGGCGTGGCGCAGATGCTGTTCTTCGGCGCCGACGAGCCCTGTGAGACGAGCTACCGCGATCGCGGCGGCAAGTACCAGGGGCAGACCGGCGTCACGCTCCCGAAGACCTGAAGAGAGAGGCAGTCATGACGGTACGGAAGATTCTCAGCGCGCGGACCGCGCGGCCGAAGGTCGAGGGCATGCTGCAGGCGCTGGTCGACGCCGCGGTCTTCATCGGCGGCGCCGACGGGCGCTTCGGCGAAGAGGAGCTCGACGTCTTCATCGACTCGATGCGCGAGGTCGTCTCTGCGGCCGTGGGCGACGAGTTCCTCGAGACGCTCGGCGCGACCGCGCGGCTGCTCGACCAGGCGCGGCTGGCGCGGCAGCGGCTGGTGGGCGAGGGCGTCGAGCGCTACCTGAAGGACCTCGCCCCGCGCTTTCAAGGCGACTTCGCGCGCGACGGCCTGGTGCTCGCCTACCGCGTGGTGCTCGCCGACGGGAAGGTGACGCTCAAGGAGGCCGAGGCCTTCTCACAGCTCGCCGCCGTGCTCGGCGTGGAGGTCGCCGAGACCGAGGTGCTGCGCGAGCTCGCCGAGAAGTCCGAGCGCGCGAGCCACCGCGGCCACCGGGGCGACTCCATCGAGCAGGTGCTGCACCTCGAGGGCGAGCACTGGAAGAAGCTCGCCGGCGGGAAGGACGCGGGCTTCGACGCGGGCGTGGTGCACGAGCAGGCGGGTGGCGGGCGCCTCACGCTCGAGCTCGACGCCGCCGAGTCGGTGCTGCACGTGCACGTGCTCGGCGCCGACGGCCGCGGGCCCCACATGGTGTGTCTGTTCGGCGACGAGCTCGCGGCGCTGCTCGCGGTGCTCCACGGGCTGCGCGACACGCTCACCGTGGCCTCGGTTGGCGCCAGCCTCCCGGCGGTGCGCGCGGTGTGCCCCGACGTCTTCGTGGAGCACGAAGGCCGCTACGCCCGCCTGTCCTGATCAGACAGCCTGGTGGTCGGAGTGGACAGTGTTTGATCAGGATCAATTGCAGAAGTGAAATGTCCACTCGAGTGGATCCTCGGGTTGCAACTCTCGTGAGTTCGGCCGCGGCGCGCTGACTACACTTGGCGGGCGAGGGTTCGAGTGGCCGACGTCAAGATCGAGGCTGAGCTGGCGGCGTTCCGGGCGGAGACGGCGCAGCGGCTGGAGAAGCTCACGCGGGGCGAGACCATCAAGGGGCTCTACCTGCGCGGCTACCTCGAGGCCTACCGCACCGAGGGTGGTGAGGCGCTCTACGAGAAGTGCCGCGCGGAGCTCCCCGAGAAGGAGCTCGTCGACTTCTTCAGCTACCCGTACGAGGTGGTGCTGAAGATGGGGCTCCACGGCGCGGAGGCGCTGGTGCCGAAGTTCGGCACGGTGCGCGAGTTCCTGCGCGCGATGGGGCGCATCGCGGTGAACCAGTACCTGCAGAGCCCGCTGGGGCGCACGTTCCTCGAGCTGGCGAAGCCGTCGCCGCGCGCGATGCTGCGCATGCTGCCGACCGCCATCGCCACCACCATTCGCTTCGGCGATCGCAAGGCGACCTTCGCCAACGACAACCAGTGCACCTTCGCCTGTCGCGGCGACTTCTCTCCGGCCGAGGCGAACGCCGGCGCCATCGAGGCGGTCATCCTCGCCGCGAAGGGCCGGTCGCCGCAGGTGCTGGTCCGGCAGCATTCGATGCTCGACTACGACCTCGAAGCCACCTGGAGTTGATCCCTCATGACCGTTCCGCAGCAGTTCCCGTGGCACAGGCCCGGCAGCGCGCTCACGTTCCCCCGCGACGAGGGGTGGCACCGGGTGCTCCCATTTCAGCTCGCGAACCCGTCGCTCGAGCACATGGAATGGGTGTACCTCAACGCGCACGTCGAGGAGGTCGGCGGGCAGCACCGGCGCTTCGTGGTGTTCGCGGCGTACTTCACGCAGCACCTCCGCTTCCTCGTGGTGCGCGCGTGGGATCAGAGCAAGCACCGGCTCGGCACGTGGACCGGCTCGGCGTGGGGCGTGCTGCGGCCCTCGGAGCAGGGGCTCGACCTCTCGTTCTCGCACCTCGGCGGCACCGACACCTGGAAGCCGCTCCACAAGCCCGACGGCAGCGTGCGCCCCTTCTGCTCGCGGCTGGTGGCGCGCGACGACGCGGCGCACTTCGCGGTCGACGTGGAGCTCATCCCCACCAAGGCGCCGTACGAGGTGGGTGGCATCGGGCACCTCCCGTTCGGCTCGCGCGGCTCGTTCGACTACTACTCGCTCACGCGGCTCGACGTCGAAGGGCAGCTCAGCCTCACGATGCCCAGCGGCGCCGTCGAGTCGGTGCACGTGAAGGGCCTCGGCTGGTTCGACCACCAGTGGGGCCCGTTCTTCGTCACGCCGTTCCGCGTGCCGCTGCTCGAGCAGTACGAGTGGATGAGCGTTCAGCTCGAGTCGAACGACGAGCTCATGCTCACCACGGTGTGGGACGGCGCGAACAACACGCCCTCGCGCGAGGCCTTCGGCGGCGCAGGGTGGATCCGCGCTGACGGCACCAACGACCGCATCGTCGACGCCTTCCTCTGGAAGCGGCGGGGCTTCTGGCGCTCGCCGGGGCAGGGCGCGGTGTACTCGTCGGGCTGGACCTTCGAGGCGCCGCAGTGGGGCGCGTCGCTCACCATCACTCCGCGGCAGCTCGATCAGCTCACGCCGATCATCGACCCGCCGCTGCCGGGCCTGCTGGGCACGGTGGTGGCGCCGGTGCTGGGCGGCGCGCCGAACTACCTCGGCGAGTTCTGGGAAGGCTCGTGCGACGTCGAGGGCCAGTTCAACGGGAGCTACGTGCGCGGCGTCGCCTTCGCCGAGCTGATCAAGCGCTACGACGATCCCCGCGTCGAGCTCGAGGTGGTGCGCCGCGACCCGGGGCTCACCGTGCTCGGCTGGCGGGTGACGAACCCCGACCCGCAGGTGAAGCTGGTGTCGCGCGCCTACCTCGAGCGGCCGGACGGCTCGGTGGTGCGCACCTGGTCGACGCTCACGCTGCCGGTGCTGGTGCTCGACGACCCGACGCTGCCGCGCGGGGTGCCGCTGGTGGCGCGCGTGGTGATGGAGTCGGAGGACGGCACGCTCAAGGGCACGGCGACGAAGACGCTCACGCTGAGCTGATCGATTCAGGGAGGGAGCATGGCGAAGAAGAAGGTCCTCATTCTCGGCGGCGGGCTGTCCGCGCTGTCGGCGGGCATCCACCTCCTGCGCGAGGGCGGCGGCGCGAAGTTCGACGTGACGCTGCTGACGATGGAAAAGCGGCTCGGGGGCAAGGCCTCGAGCTGGCGGCTGGCCGACGGGCGCCTGATGGAGATCGGGTTCCACGCCATCTTCGGGTACTACCGGGAGATCAAGTCGATGCTCGCCCGCGCGGGGCACAGCACGTCGGACCCGCGCTGGTTCACCTCGAACGAGGGCATTCACCTCATGTACGAGGCCGGGGCCCGCGCGGTGAACCGCCTGCAGATCCCCAGAGGGCCGTTCGACTTCGACGGGCTCTTCCACAACGGCTTCGTCGGCTACCAGGGCATGACGCTCGCCGAGAAGGCGCAGGTCGGGAAGTGGGGCGCGCAGGTGCTGCCGACCCTGGTGGCCGGCGCGCTGCCCGCGTCGCTCGACGAAGACAGCTTCACCGCGTGGGCCATCAGCACCGGCCTGCCGCGCGAGCTGACGCACAAGAGCTGGTTCCGCTACGTGCTCGACCTCTGCTTCAACTTCCCCAACGAGGGCTCGGCGTACGTGGGCGCGATGGGGTTCAGCAAGCTCATCGGGTACGAGAACTCCGAGGTGCACTACCTCAACGGCGGCCTCTCGGAGGTCATCGTCGAGCCCATCGCCGCGCTCTACCGCTCGCTCGGCGGCCAGGTGGAGTTCTGCACCAAGGCGACGCAGGTGACGCTCGACCCCGCGCAGAAGCTCATCACCCGCGTGGTGACACAGGCGATGGCCACGCCGGTCGACCTCGGCAAGCCCGATCGCGTCGACGTCACGCCCTTCGCGGGAGGCGACCCGCTCGCTGACGCGCCGTACCCCGCGACGGGAGAGCCGGTGGTGCCCGCCGGCGCGCCGCCCGAGGTGGTGCGCACGCTGGGCGTCGACTTCGACCACGTGGTGTGGACCCTGCCCATCGACTCGACGCGCGCGCTGCTGCGCACCACGCCCGACTTCCAGCGCGCGGTGCTCGACGAGCCGCAGCTCGCGCGCATCTGGAAGCTGCGCACCGTGGCCTCGCTCTCGATGCGCATGTGGCTGCCGAAGAAGGTGATGCCCGCCGACTACGACACGGTGGTGATGGGCACGCCGCAGCCGGCGGCGACCGTCATCGACTACGCCAACCGCGTCGACGAGTTCCGCCACGGGCCGTACGGGTCGATCATCGAGTTCGAAGGGCAGGAAGGCCTCGACGCGCACCTCACCGACGACGAGCTGAAGCGGAGCCTCGTCACGCAGTTCGCCGAGCTGCCCTTCGTCGACCACGCCAACTTCCCGGTCGACGACGTGCTCAACCAGGCCAACGGCTGCAAGCACGAGCTGCGGCGGAACACGGCGAACCACCTGCGCTACGTGCTGATGGAGCCGGGCCACTGGAAGTACCGGCCGCAGCAGCGCAAGTGCCCGTACGCGAACCTGCTCTTCGCCGGTGACTGGGTCGAGGGCACGCAGCCGACGGCGAGCATGGAAGCGGCGACGCGCACCGGCCGCGTGGCGGCGAACCTGATGCGGAGCGCGGAGGGGCTCCCGGAGGTCGACCTGTGAAGACCATCGTCCTCACCGGCGGCAACCGCGGGCTGGGCCGGGCGACGGTCGAGCAGCTCGCCAGGCGCGGGCACCGCGTCGTGCTCACCGCTCGCGACGTGGCGGCAGGCGAGGCGGTGGCGAAGGCGTGCGGCCCGAACGTCTCGGTGCGCGCGCTCGACCTGTCGTCGCTCGAGTCGGTGCGGCGCTTCGCGCGCGAGCTGCTCGCCGAAGACGTGCACCTCGACGTGCTGTTCCACAACGCGGGCGTGATGCAGCAGAGCCCGACCCGCCGCACCACGAAGGACGGCTTCGAGGAGACGCTCGGCGTCAACGTGCTCGCGCCGTTCCTGCTCACGCGGCTGCTCGAGCCGGCGCTCGAGAGGTCGAAGGCGCGAGTGGTGTTCGTCAGCTCGCGGCTCCACAAGCCGGGCACGCGCGGGAAGGGCGCGGAGTTCGACTTCGACGACCCGCAGCTCGAGCGCGGCTATTCGCCGGACCGGGCGTACAAGAACTCGAAGCTGGCGATGCTGTGGGTCGCCTTCGAGCTCGACCGCCGCCTCGCCGGCCGGGGCGTGCGCGTCAACGGCGTGTGCCCCGGCTTCGTGCCCGCCACGGCGGCGGAGAGCACGGCGGGCCTCAAGAAGTGGTTCATGAAGCACGTGCTGGTGCACGCGCCCTTCGCGGCGAGCGTCGAGCAGGCGGTCGACTCGTTCTGCTTCATGGCGCTCGACCCGTCGCTCGAGGGCGTCGGCGGGCGCTTCTACGGCGAGCAGCAGGCGCTCGAGCCCAGCGCCGACGCGCGCGACGAGGCGAAGGCGAAGCGCTTCTGGGAATACGCGAGCGGTCTGGTCGGCGCCTGAGGCGGCGTGTGGCCGCAGGTGCGAGTCGAACCGACGCAGCGGCGGAGCGAGGGGGCGTGTTACTCGGAGGCGATGCGCGCCTCGCTGCTGCTCGTGGTCGTCTTCCTCTCTGCGTGCGTGGAGACCGTCGCCACCCTCGATGACGGCACGCGCGGCGTGACGGTGCTGCCTCCACTGACGCCGCCCGGGCCGAGCTGCGAAGAGCGCTGTCAGCTCGCCGCGCAGGTGTGTCCACCGTACGACCTCGCGGGCTGCGTCGCCGGCTGCAGCGACGCGCGCAACGCCTGCCTCGAGGCGGCGCAGTTCGACTGCGTGGGGGTGGCGCGCTGCCTGCTGCCCGCGCCGTCACGCCCGTTCTCGCCGGGGCCGTACGGCACCGAGGTGAAGTCCATCGCGGGGCCGGTGACGCTGCCGACCGCGCGCGGTGACTGGAGGTTCGACCTCGAGTGGACGGGCGAGGACAGCTCCCTGTTCCTCTTCCTCGGTCCGGGGACGGGCCCGTTGTTCCAGGGCGCGCTGCGCCCGCTGCTCGCCGCCTCGCCGCGCAACGTGCACTACGTCTTCGGCCACTTCGCGGATCAGCTCGGCTTCGACCAGGCGCGCGCTCGCTGGACGACGGAGCTCTCGCAGCTGTCGGCGGCGGATCAGCTCCACTGGACCAACCACGTGCACTTCGTCAGCGCGCCGCTGGCGAGCGTGCCGGGCTGGGTGTCGAGAATGATGGCGGCGCGCGCGGCGAACCCTCCGCGGTACCTGGGCAACGGGCTGACCGCGTTCGGCATCGACCGCTTCCAGCGCATTCGCGAGGTGGGGATGCTCGGGCGCCTCGGGAGCAGCGGCGTCATCCCCGACCTGGCGCTGCTGGCCAACGAGGCGAAGGCCTTCGAGTTCGAGTTCGCGCGCGAGGCCCGGCTCGCGGCGCAGCAGCAGGTCGAGGTCGTCACGCTCGCCACCGCGCAGACCGCGCACGACACCATCGACGTCGACGTGACGCTGCCGGGCGACCTGTCGCGCTTCGACACCCTGGAGGTCGACCTCACGCTCGACTGCCCGCAACACCAGAGCTCGGAGTGCGGCGCGTGGGACTACCTCTCGCACCTGCGCCTCTGTGAGCCGGCGACCGGCGCGGACGGCGGCGCGACCTGGAGCTGCACGCAGGAGCTCGCCCGGTGGATCACCACCTACTGGCGCGAGGGGCGCTGGGTGACCGACATCTCGGCGCAGCTCGCCACGCTGGCGGCGGCGGGCGGGGGGACGAAGCACCTGCGCTGGACGGCCAACGGCCAGTGGGACCCGCGGACCACGGACTACATCGTCTCGCTCTCGCTGCGCTTCAGTGCGTCGGGGCGCGGCATGCGGCCGGTGTCGGCGACGCCGCTGTGGACCGGCGGCGACTGGAACGCGGGCTACGACGCCACGAAGCCGCCGGTGATGGTCGACGTTCCGGCCGACGCGAAGAAGGTCGAGCTGGTGACGCTCACCACCGGCCATGGCGGCGTGCAGCCGACGAACTGCGCCGAGTTCTGCAACCACCAGCACCTCTTCACGGTGAACGGCGTGCTCCACCGCCAGTCGTTCCCCGAGGCGCAGACGGCGAACACCTGCGCGGCGCGCGTCGACGTGGGCGTGGTGCCGAACCAGCACGGCACCTGGTACTACGGCCGCGGCGGCTGGTGCCCGGGTCAGGACGTCGCGCCGTGGGTGGTCGACGTCACCGCCGACGTGGTGAAGGGGCAGGCGAACACGCTCACCTACCGCACGGAGTTCAACGGCGCGCCGGTGGGGGCGAACCTGGGGAACATCGTGCTGAGCAGCTGGCTCGTGGTGTGGAAGTGAGCGTGCGCTCGGCGCGCGAGTGGTTATCGTGCGCGCGATGCTGATCCGGCTGATCCACGTCCTCCTCGCAGGCCTGGTGCTGATGACCGGCGCCCTGCCGGTGCGCGTCGAGGTCGCCGGGGAGCCGACAGCAGCGCTCGTCTCGTGCGAGCTCCGAGGCCGTCGCGTCGAGGAGTCCCGGGCGCCGGTCGTGGCGCGCGTCGCGACCGCGCCGGTGGCGGTCGAGGCCGAGGCTGAGCCGCTCGAGACGCTGCCGCGTGCGGCGCGGGTCGCCCGCTTCCTGCTGCATCGCGCGCTGCTGAACTGAGCCGCTCGTCGCTCGCTCCTCCAGGCGGTGAGGTGGGCTCGCGTACGCGTGCTCCTCGCCCATCGCCTGGTGAGGCGAGCCGCGCCGACCTCGTGATGGCCCGTTCCGGGGATGCGTGTGTGCGCGCCGTCCCCTTCTTCTCTCTCCTCCCTTTCAGGAACACCTCCATGCATGCACCGTTTCTCTCCCCGCAGAAGCAGCAGAAGTACCTCCAGCTCCTCGACCGCCGCGCGCAGGCGTGGCCCGGGCCAACCCAGGAGCGCGTCGTCGAGACCGCGTCGGCCCACACGTTCGTGCGCCTCAACGGCGCCGCTGACGCGCCACCGCTCGTGCTGCTCCCCGGGGGCGGCACCAACTCGCTGATGTGGACGCGCACCATCGGCGGCCTCTCGAGCGCGTTCCGCACGTACGCGCTCGACAACCCCATCGACGTCGGGCGGAGCCGCGAGCTCCGGCCCTTCACCACGGTGGACGACCTCGTCGGCTGGCTCGACGAGGTGCTCGACGCGCTCGGCGTGAAGGAGCCCGTCAACCTCATGGGCATGTCGTACGGCGGCTGGCTGGCGGCGAACTACGCGCAGCGGAGGCCCGCGCGGCTTCGGCGGTTGGTGCTCGTCGCGCCCGCCGCGTGGCTCGCGCCGCTGCAGCTCTCGATGGTGTTCCGCATGCTGCTGACGTTCCTCCCGCCGCGCCGGTACTGGATCCGCCGTACCTACGTGCACACCGCGCCCGACCTCGCGGCGGCGGATCCAGCAGCCATCGAGGCGATGGCCGAGGAGCTGGACACCGCCATCGAGTGCTTCGGGCTCAAGCGCATGTCGAAGCTCGTGCCGCCGACGGTGGCGACCGACGAGGAGCTGGCGTCACTCCAGGTGCCCACGCTCTTCGTCGTCGGTGAGCGGGAGACGATCTACGACCCGCGGGTGGTGCTCGCGCGGCTGACGCGGGTCGCGCCCTCCATCGCGCAGGCGGTGATCAGCGGCGTCGGCCATGATCTGCCGTGGCTCGCGAGCGCCGAGCTCGCCGCGCGCGCGACGGCCTTCCTGCGGTGAGCGGCTGATCAGCGCTGGTTCCGGGGCGCCAGCTCGAGCTGACCGCCGGCGTCGAGCTGCGCCTCGAGCGCGCCGAAGAGGTGCGCGACCTCTTCGCGAGACACCTTCTTCCCGGCGCCGTGGGCCTCGAGCACGTCGAGCGCCTTGAACGCGAGGGTGAGCGACAGGCCGCAGAACGAGAGGTAGCCGCGCGGTGCGCCGCCGCGCTGGAGCGCCTGCACGTAGCGGTTGCCCGCGAGGAGATCCGCGCGCGCGAGGGCGAAGAGCGCGGCCCGCTCGACGCCCGGCGGCAGGTACACCCGCCCGTCGCGCGCGTCATCGGCGGCGTCTTTCAAGATGTTCACCAGCTGCAGCCCTTCACCGAAGGCCACCATCTCGGCGGTCAGGGCGTCACGCTCGCGCTCCAGCGCCGGGCAGTCGTGGAGGAACACGTCGGTCAGCAGCTCCCCGACGATGCCGGCGACCAGGTAGCAGTAGTCCTGCAGGTCCCGAACGGAGGTGAGCTGCAGGTTGCCGCGCGCGTCGATGCGCGCGACGACGCGCTCCATGCCCTCGGCGGTGCGAAGCGAGTGGGCGATGACGGCGCGCTCGAGGCCGGGGCTGAGCGCGTTGACGCCGGCGAAGACCTCTGCGGTCTCGCGCAGCAGCGTGAGGTAGTTCGTGTCGTCGACCGGGGGCGTCTCCATCGCCCAGTCGACGAGCTCGCGCGCCGCCACCACGCGGGCGTCGCCCGAGAGGCGCATCACGCGGGCGAGGCGCTCGAGGGCGTCGCGTCGTCGCTCAGGTGCCCACCTCGTCGCGTCTTCGAAGGTGTCGGCGATGCGCAGCACGAGGTACGCGAGGCCGACCGCCTGCCGCGTGGGCTCCGGCAACAGGGGAATGGCCAGCGCGAAGGTGCGGCTCGTCTTCTGGAGGAGTTCGTCGAGCAGAGCTGCCTGCATGCAGCTCATGTAGCTGACGACGGCGCGCTGTCAGTCGTCAGAATGCGGGTATGGATCGGGTATGTCGCTCGCTGCGCCCAACCCGTTCCCCCGTCGTCGAGGTCTCGCGCCACCGCGGGCCGTCCGTGAGGCCATCGCCCAGCTCGACGCGAAGCGCGACGCCCTGCGCATCGTGCAGCTGCTCCTGAGCGAGGAGTTCCCGTTCGACATGCTGCGGGCCACCGAGCTCGCGCTGTTCCACACCTTCGGGAGCCGGTCGATCTCCACGCTGCTCGACCGCACCGGCCAGTTCGAGCGCCACGGCCAGAAGCGCTACGACGACACGCGCCTGTTGATCGGCCACATCCTCGAGTGCGGGCTCGACGACGAGACGGGCGCGCGCGCGCTGGCGCGGATGAACCGCATCCACTCGCACTACCGGATCCCCAACGACGACTACCTCTTCGTGCTGTGGACCTTCATCGACTTCCCCATCCGCTGGCTCGCCGAGTTCGGCCACCGGCCGATGACGCCGCACGAGCAGCTCGCGTGGTTCAACTGCTGGGTGCGCATCGGCGAGCGCATGGGGCTGCGTGACCTGCCGCAGGACAAGGCGAGCCTGGACGTCTTCGTCGAGGCCTACGAGCAGCGCGAGTTCGTGCCCTGCGCCGCGAGCCGTCGCGTCGCGGACGCCACCGTGCGGGTGCTGCAGGCGTGGCTGCCGAGGCCGCTGCGCTGGCTGGTGCCGCCCCTCGTCTCGTGCCTGATGCGGCCGCGGCTGCGCGCGGCGCTGGGGCACGCCGCGCCGCCGCGCTGGTTGCTGGCCGTGGTGCGCGCGACGCTCAAGGTGCGCGGCGTGGTGAAGCGCGTCTTCTCGCTCGAGAAGTACCCGTCGGTCATGGCCGACGTGCTCAACCGCACCTACCCCGGCAACCGCTACGACATCGATGCGCTGGGGCCGGAGCGGCACTGAAGGCGTACGCTGGTCGCCATGGCCACGCCCTCTGAAGTCACTCTCCGCGTCGAGCGCCCGGAGGACCGCCGCGCCGTCGAGGAGCTCACGCGCGAGGCGTTCTGGAACGTGCACGTGCCGGGCTGCAACGAGCACTTCCTCGTGCACCTCATGCGCGAGCACGCGGATTTTCTGCCCGAGCTCTCGCTGGTCGCGGAGCTGAACGGCCGCCTGGTGGGCAACGTGATGAGCACGCGCTCGTGGCTGCGCTCTGGCGCGCGGGAGCTCGCGACGCTCACCGTCGGCCCCGTCTCGGTGCACCCCGCGCATCAACGTCGCGGCATCGGGCGGAAGCTGCTGGCGCGCGTCGCCGAGCTGGGCCGGCAGCAGGGCTTCGCGGCCATCGTGCTCTACGGCCACCCGCACGACTACGTCGGCGCCGGCTTCCGTCACGGGAAGGATCTCGGCATCTCCGCCGAAGATGGCAGCTATCCCCTGGGGCTCCTCGCGCTGGAGCTCATCCCCGGCCGACTGGCCGGTGAGCGGTGGACGGCGCACCTCAGCTCCGTCTTCGAGGTGCCGCCCGGGCTCGAGCTCTTCGACGCGACCTTCCCGCCGCGAGACAAGAGCTGGCGCCCGAGCCAGGAGCTCTTCTCCATCGCGCTGCGCGCACGGCTGAGCTGAGTTTCGTCGCGTCGCGGCGGCCGGAATGGGAGGATCGCGCGCATGCGATGGGTGTGGTTGGTGACGCTGGTGGTGGTGAGCGGGTGTGCCACGGTGGGGACGGGCGCGGTGGTTCGCGACGAGCTGACCTTCCGGAGCTCCGCGGCAGCCGGGCGCGGGTGGAAGGTGCTCGAGACCGAGCGCTTCACCCTGACGACGGATCTCGAGCCGGAGCTCGCGCAGCAGGCGGCGCGGCTGTTGAGCCAGTCGCTGACGGGCCTCAACGCGCTGTTCGCGCGCGCGCCGGTGAAGCAGGACGTGCGCATCGAGGTGGTGGCGATGGCCGACGGGCTCGACTTCGAGCGGCGCTTCGGCCGGCGCGTGGGTGGCTTCGCCGCGTCGAAGCCGAACCACGTGACGCTGGTGCTCTACGGCCCGCCGGACCGCTGGTTCGAGCGCTCGGAGCTCACCTACGAGGGCACGGAGTCGGTGGTGAACCACGAGCTCGCGCACGCCATCCTGCGGCGCTACTTCCCCGTGCAGCCGCGCTGGTTCGCCGAGGGCATGGCGGAGTTCCTCGAGACCTTCCGCTGGCTCGACGCCACGCACGTGCGCCTCGGAGATCCGAACCTCGCGTCGTACCGCGCGTACCGGGCCATTCGCTCGCTCTCGGTCGGTGACCTCGACCGGTGGGAGCAGATGAGCACCCAGCGCGACCTCGAGGTGGCCGGCCACTACGGGCTCTCGTGGGCCTTCGTGCACTACCTGCGCAACCGCGAGCCGCAGTCGCTCGGGCGCTACATGTCGGCGCTCGCCGAGCAGCCCGCGCAGGCCTGGGCGCGCACCTTCGCCGGCCGGGAAGACGAGCTCGACAAGGCCATCTTCCAGTACATGAAGGTGGGCTCGTATCAGCAGTTCACGCTCGAGGTGCCGCCCGCGCCCGCGCGCGAGGCGAGCCTCCGGCCGGCGACCGCGGCCGAGCAGGAGACGCTCGAGAAGCGCCTCGAGGAGCTCTCGGTGGCGATGAAGGGCGCCTGACTGAGATTCAGGGCGTGCTCACCATCGTGACGTCGAAGACGAGGATGGCGTTGGGCGGAATCGGCCCCGCGCCGCTCGAGCCGTAGCCGAGGGCGGGAGGGATGATGAGCTGCCGCGTGCCGCCGACCTTCATGCCGACGCAGCCCAGGTCCCAGCCGGGGATGACGTCGCCCGCGCCGAGCGTGAAGCGGAAGCCCGCCGCCTGGTTCGAGTCGAACTGCGTGCCGTCGACGAGCCAGCCGGTGTAGCGCATCGTCACCGGGCTGCCGTTCTTCGCCTCGGCGCCGTCGCCGGTGGTCTTCTCGCGGAAGTAGAGCCCGGAGGGATGCTTCGTCGACGCCGCGAGGTCGACGCCGAGCGACGCGGCGAAGGTGGTCTCTTCGATCTTCGGCTCGGGGGCACAGGCAGACAGCAGCAGGACGGCGAGGGCGGCGGCACGCATGGCGCGCTCCAAACCACAGACCGGGCGCGACGCGGAGGCTTTCAATCGTCGTGTCACGCCGAGCTCTCCGCCGGTGCGAAGGTGAGGCGCTGCACGCCAGGCTGCTCGTGGTGCCACGCGAGGCGCTGGCGCTGCAGGTCGAGCTCCACGCGCCCGGCGCTCACCCTCGTCGTCACGCCGCGCGGGTACTGGAGCTGTGGCACGAAGAGCTCGCTCGGCGCGCGCACGTGCGGGTCGACGTCGAGCTCGAGCTCGAAGCGCCGCGTGCGGAGGTCGAAGCCGTACTTCTTCAGCCTGCCGGCGAGCGCGAGCGGGCGCGGGCGCACGACGGCCTGCAGCGCGCGGCCGCCGTCGTTGCCAGGCGGGGCGTCGAGGCTGAAGAGCGAGAGGTCTTCGCCGTTCCAGCCATCGCCGCGTGCGTGGGTGTTGTCGGGCGAGTAGTTCCAGAGGGTGGCGCTGACGCCGGCGTCTTCGACGGCGGTGAGCGTGCGGTTCATCGCGGCGATCTGCAGCCGCTCGTCGTGGCCGCCGCGGAGGTCGAAGGCGATGCCCAGCTCCCCGACGAGGAGCGGGAGCGCGCGCTGCTTCGCTTCGTCGGCGAGGCGGGCGAGCTGCGCGGCGTAGCTCTTGCGAATGCGTCCCGCGCCGAACACCGGCGACTGCGTGAAGGCGTCGACGCCGATGAAGGACCGGAAGTCCTTCATGAAGAGCACGTAGCCGTCGTACCAGTGCGGAGACCACGCGGCGGGCGTGGCGCCCTTCCACGGCGTGCGGGCGACCGGCGAGAGCGGCTCGCCGTGCACCAGCGTCACGAGACGTGGCGCGAGGGCGTGAATGCGGCGCGCGCCCTCGAGGTGGAACGGCTCGAGGAAGTCGTGCTCGAACGAGCCGCGGCGGAAGTGGTCGGGCGCGAGGAGCCGCGGCGTCGCCTCGTCGGCCCACACGCCGTGCTCGCGCCACACGCAGTCGACGTCGGCGCGCCACGCGCGGCGGCCGCGGGGGTTCATCACCTCTCGCCCGATGACGCGCGGCCCGAAGACGCCGCGGTGCCAGCGCTTCACCTCGCGCCGCCGCCCGAGGCCGAGCGCCATCGAGTCGAGCGGCGAGGGCATGAGGCCGACCTCGACCGGGCCGCCGGGCTTCGTGAGGTCCTCCCAGCCGATGTAGCCGGGCGACGGCTCGTTGAGCAGGTCGACGCCGAAGACGTGCGGGAAGCGCGCGGCGCGCCGCACCACCTGCTCGACGGCGCCGAAGAAGTGCTCCTGGAGGAAGCGCTGGGCGCTGCCGCCTTCGATGCGTCGGCGGGGCGCGAAGGTGTCGCCGCCGAAGAAGAGGGTGAACATCGTCGCCGAGCCGAGCTTCCCGGCGTTGGTGGGCCAGATCATCCGCGGGAGCGGGCCGGTGTGCTTCGCCTCGAGGAACGCCGCGCCGGTCTCGTGGAGCGCGTCGACGTCGAAGCCCGCCAGCTCGAGCGTCCACGCAGGGGCGCCGTCGCCGCCGGTGAAGCGGCTCCAGACGTCCTGGTGGAAGTCGAGGAAGACGTCGAGCTCGAAGCGGCCGGCGCGCTCGAGCAGCGCCTCGAGGAAGTCGAGGTACGCGAGGTCGTACTGGCGCGGGCCGGCGTGCTCCACCGCTTCCCAGGTGGTGAGCAGGCGGATCGTCGTCAGGCCCCAGCGACGCAGGCGCTCGAAGTGCGCGTCGGCCTCCGCGAGGTGGAAGGGCCGGCCGAGGAAGCTGTCGCCGTCGCGCGGGAGCTTCGAGCTGCCCGCGAGGTTCACCCCGCGCAGGTGGAGCGTGCGGCCGTGCTCGTCGACGAAGCGACCGGCGTCGACGCGGATCATCTTCGGCACCAGACCGGGAAGGTGACGCTGATAAGCCGAACCATGGGACCGACGGTACCAACGCACGTGCCGGAACGTTCGGCAGTGATTTGGCCAACAGGGGCACTGGCCGCTCGCGCGCAGGAGAACTAGGCTGAACGCCTTTTCAGAGGGCCAAGACGTGTCTTCCTCATCCGACATTGAGTGGACTGACGCCACGTGGAACCCAGTGCGTGGTTGCTCGAAGATCAGTCCCGGCTGCAAGCACTGTTACGCCGAGACCTTCTCCGAACGATTTCGAGGCGTTCCTGCTCATCCATTCGAGAACGGCTTCGATCTTCGCCTTGTGCCCGAGAAGCTTGCCGAGCCCCTCCGCTGGCGAACGTCTCGGACCATCTTCGTCAACTCGATGAGCGACCTGTTCCACGAGAGCGTGTCTGATGCGTACATTGAGGCCGTCGCGTCGGTTATGGAGTTGGCGAACTGGCACACCTACCAGGTGCTAACGAAGCGAGCCGAGCGGATGTCGAAGATGCTCGAAGGCAGCCTCAGGCGCTTCGGCAAGTTGAAACACATCTGGTGGGGCGTCAGCGTCGAAGACCAGAGGTACGGGCTGCCGCGTGTCGAGCACCTGCGAGCTGCTCCCGCGGCCGTGCGGTTTCTCTCGGTGGAGCCGCTGCTCGCCGACCTCGGTCGCGTGAACCTCCGCGGCATTCACTGGGTCATCGTCGGGGGAGAATCAGGCCACGGCGCACGGCCGATGGACGCGGCCTGGGTGCGCTCGCTCCGCGACCAGTGTCAGCGAGCCGACGTGCCCTTTTTCTTCAAGCAGTGGGGTGGAGTCTTCAAGGCCCGCGCCGGCCGAGTGCTCGACGGCCGCATTTGGGACGAGATGCCGCCGCGCCGCTTGTGCGTGCCACCAGAGCGCCGCCGCGTCGAGGAGTTGCTCCTCCTCGGCAGGAAGTTGGAGGCGCAGTGGCAGCCTCGCGTTGGTAGTCACGTTCAGAACAGAGGATTCGAAGCGACGGTTTGAAGGAGGGCGTTGATGGGCATGCCGACGGAGTACGAGGGTCGAGAGCAGTCGTATCTGAAGCATCGGGTTCTGGAGCAGTACCTGACCGCATGGGCGCAGAAGCTTGGCTCGCTCGCGCGCTTCAAGGATGTGAAGCTCGTCTACGTCGACTGCTTCGCGGGTCCTTGGCAGAGCGGGGACAAGGACCTGCGCGACACGTCGGTCTTCATCGGCCTGAACGCGCTCTCAACCGCAGTCGCGACATGGAAGGGCGGGGTCAAGCCCCGCGCGGTCTTCGTCGAGCGAGACGCGGACGCCTTTGGTCGTTTGCAGAGCTACCTCGCGACCAGGCCGGCAGACATCGAAACCGTGGCGATCCACGGAGAGTTTGGGTCGAGCATCGACCGCATCAATCGGGAGATCGGCGACGGTGCTGCATTCCTCTTCATCGACCCCACAGGTTGGACCGGAGTAGCGATGCGCTTCATCGCACCGCTTGCGCGTGTCAAGCAGCGCGACGTGATGATCAACGTGATGTTCAACGACGTGAATCGCTTCAAGGACGACGGCCGAGAGTTTCTGCGGAGGCAGATGCGAGAGTTCTTCGGGCTCACGGATGCGGACATTCCTGCCGGGCTCGACGAAGATGAGTTGCTTGCCTTCTACCGCGACCAACTGAAGCAGACGTGCGCGCTGCCATACGTCGCGAATCTGGCGATTCCGCACCCGATGCACAACCGCACTTGGTTCCACTTGGTCGTTGGCGGTCATCACCACGAGGTGCTCAATCTCTTCCGGAACGTCGAACGGAAGGTGTGTGGCAGCGAGGCCGATGAAGTGCGATCAGGAGCCCGCACCCGCGCCGGTGGTCAGGCGGAGATGATATTCGGTCAAGATCCTGCATTCGACGCGCGCCACGAGAGAGATCTGCGCCGCGCGGGCGAGCTTCTTGCTCGCCGTCAGGCGGGACGGCAAGAGAGCTTCTTGGCTCTCTGGACCGAGGTGCTTTCCGCTTACCACGTCACGAGAGCCGACGTGGTTGAGCTCACACTCAATCTGTTGGCGCAGAAGAGGCTCACGATTTCGCCTCCGGCGAAGCGCAGCATCAGTGACGATGCACAGCTGCTTTGGACCTAATAGGTCACCGACGGCCAATGACATGCGGCTCGGGCGGAGTCTAATTGCCATTGTCTGTGCAGACGCCCTTGCGCAGGCATCGAACGATGAGGACTGCCGGAACTCATCGTCCAGCTTGCGCGCGTGACTCCGCGTCGAGCAGCGAACGCTTGCGCTCGACGCCCCAGCGGTACCCGGCGAGCGCACCGTCCCCCCGCAGCACGCGGTGACACGGGATGAGCACCGCGACCTGGTTCGACGCACACGCCCTCGCGACCGCGCGCGTCGACCTCGGCGCGCCGAGCTGCCGCGCCACCTCTGCGTACGAGCGCGTCTCGCCGCGGGGGATCGCCTGCAGCGCCAGGTACACCCGGTGCCGGAACGCGGTGGTGCGCACGTCGAGCGGCAGGTCGGGGTGTGCGCGCTTGCCCTCCAGCGTCGCTTCGAGCGCCTCGTACCACCGCCGCAGCGCCGGAGCGTCTTCGGCCCTCGTCACCGTCGCCTTCGGGAACGCGCGCCGCAGCGACTGCTCGAGCTGCTTCACGTCGTCGCCCAGCTCCACGCTGCACACGCCGCGCGCCGTGCCCGCCAGGAGCAGCCAGCCGAAGCGCGTCTTCCCCGTCGCGAACGAGACCTGCTCGCGCTCGCCGCCGCGGGCGAAGGCCTGCGGCGACATGCCCAGCGCGTCGCTCCCGTACACCTGGCTCGGGCTCGAGTACCCCGCCCCGTAGATGGCCAGCGCCACCGAGTCGCTGGTGCGCAGCTCGTGCTGGAGCGCCTCGCGGCGACACGCCTCGGCGAAGCGCGCCGGGCTCAGCCCGAGCACCTCGTCGAACATGCGCTTCACCTGCGCGACCGAGTAGCCCGCCCGCCGCGCCAGACGAGGCAGCGGCACCTTGCCCTGCCGCAGCTCGTCGCATAGCGCCCGCACCACCTTCACCGGGAGGTCCTCCACGCCCTGCGGGTTGCACCGACGACAGGCGCGGAAGCCCGCGTGCTCGGCGCCCACCGCCAGGCGGAAGAAGCGCACCCGCTCGCGCCGCGGCCGCCGCGAGGGGCACGACGGCCGACAGTAGATGCCCGTCGAGGTGACGCCGTACACGAACGCGCCGTCGGCCGCCGCGTCGCGACGCTCCACCGCTTCCCACGCGCGCTGCTCGTTCATGAGGGCCTCCTCGCTGACCGGTACATCTCTTCAGGAATCGTCGCCAGCGTCGACGGGCGCACCTGGGGCGTGAGCCCGAAGAGCTCCTGGAAGCTCATCATCAGCGGCCGCCATCGATGCGGGTCGACGCGATCCGGGCCGGCGAGCAGCGACGCCTCGACGTGCACCGCGAGCACTTCCACCTCGAGCGCCACGAGCCGACCCCGCGCCTCGGGGTCGCCCTCGCGCAGCCCGAACGTCGACGTCAGGCGCGCCTCGAGGTGCACCGGGCACTCCCTGACGCGTGCCGGCGCGACGCGCGTCGAGGGCATCGGCGTCAGCCCCGCACGCGCGAACTTGTCGGCGACGTGCTGGTAGCCCATCGCCACCTTGTGCGGAGGCACCGGGCTCGAGCCGGTCGTCTTCGCGAGGCGATCGACCGCGTCGGCCTGCTCGACCGACGGCAGGTTCAGCACGCACTCGCGGGTGCGCACGATGTTCCGCGGCGTGTGCGAGCGCGCGCCGAAGCCGAGCACGCAGTTCCACCCGAGCCACCACGCCGAGGAGATCGGCGCGAGGTTGGTGGTGCCGTCTTCGTTGAGCGAGCTGACGAGGACGACGGGAGTTCCGAAGTAGAGGATGGGCGGGGAGCAGGTCTGGTGCATGCGGGGCACCAGACGACATCGGTCGCGCGCGAAATATCTGGTTCAGCTCACCGCATCAGCGTGACGCGCAATACGCTCCGACGCATGTGCGACACGCTGGTGGTCGTTCAGCCGGGCCGGGTGTGGTTCGCGAAGAACTCCGACCGTGAGGCCGACGAGCCGCAGGTGCTCGAGTGGCACGCGCGCCAGGACGGCCTGCGCGGCGAGCTGGCGTGCACGTGGCGGCTCATTCCCCAGGTGACGCGCACGCACGCGGTGGTGCTCTCGCGGCCCATTCAGATGTGGGGCGCCGAGATGGGCTTCAACGAGCACGGCGTCGTCATCGGCAACGAGGCCGTCTTCACGAAGGAGCCCGTCCCGAAGGACGGTGGCCTCACCGGGATGGATCTGCTCCGCCTCGCGCTCGAGCGCGCGGAGTCGGCCGAGGAGGCGGTGGAGGTCATCAAGGCGCTCCACGCCGAGTTCGGCCAGGGCGGCTCGTGCGGCTACGAGGACCGCGGCTTCCGCTACTTCTCGACCTTCCTCATCGCCGACGCGCGGGGCGCCTTCGTGCTCGAGACCGCGGGCCGCGAGACGGCGGTGGAGAGGGTCAGCTCCGGCGCGCGCTCCATCTCCAACGGGCTCACCATCCCCGGCTTCGCCGAGGCGCACTCCGACGTGGTGAAGACGGGCGTGTCGGCCTGCCGGCTCCGGCGCGCGCGCACCCAGGCGCTCGGCGCGCAGGTCGGCTCGGCGCGGGAACTCGCCGGCGTGCTGCGCGACCACGGCGCCACGCGCTGGCCCTCCTACGAGTGGCACCGCGGCGCGATGCGCGCGCCCTGCATGCACGCGGGCGGGCTCCTCGCCGCGTCGCAGACCACCGCCTCGCTCCTCGTCGAGCTCACGCCCGAGCGCATGCGCGCCTGGGCCACCGCGACGAGCGCGCCGTGTCTTGCGGTCTTCAAGCCGGTGACGCTCGCGCCGCTCGACGTCGGGCCGACGCCCGGCCGCGAGCCCGATGACAGCCTGTGGTGGGCGCATGAGCGGCTCCACCGCGCGGTGATGAAGGACCCCGCGCGGCTCGCGACGTTCCTCGCAGAGCGGGACGCGCTCGAGGCGCGCTGCTTCGCCGACGAGGTCGACGCGCAGGCGCTGTGGCATGAGGCGCGCGCGGCGCTCGCGAAGTGGACGGAGCAGGCGCGCGCCACGCCCTCGCGGGACGTGCGCCCGTGGGCGGCGCGGCGCTACTGGCGGCACCGTCGCCGCGCATGAGGTTCGCTCCACTCAGCGCGGCGCGACGGCCGAGATGACGACGGCGTGCGGTCTGGCGAGGTAGTCGACCCAGAAGTCCTCACCGAACACCTCGGCCCCCATCGGGTCGAGCTGCGGCGTGTGCCAGGTGATCTGCTCGAAGCCCGCCGCCCTCAGCGCGCCGTCATACGACTCGTTCGACCAGCGGAAGGCCGACAGCTTCGTCTCCAGCCCGGGGAGGATGATCTCCAGCGTGACGAGCGCGCCATCGGTCGGCCCGCCCGTCACCCGGAACCCGTAGTTCATGTAGTACTCCGGGTCGTCGAGGTTGATCGCCGGGTTCATGCAGACGGTCACGAAGCTCCCGCCTGGCGCGAGCGTCCGGCGGATGGCGTGGCACATCGAGTACAGCTCGTCTCTCGTCGGCGCGTAGTGCAGCAGGTAGGTGCCGACCACGCAGTCGAAGGTGCCAACCTCGCCCAGCCGGGCTGCGTCGCGCACCAGGTACTCGACCCCGCGCGGCTCCCGCTCTTCGAGGTAGCGCGCGTAGCCGACCATGCCCTCGGAGTTGTCGACGCCGAGCACCCGCCGGGCGCCGCGCTCCTTCAGCTTGCGCGTGTACAGGCCTGTGCCGCAGCCGAGGTCGAGCACGTCTCGGCCCTGCACGTCCCCGAGTGCTGAGAACATCGTGTGCTCTTCGTAGAACTTCCTCAGCGGTGAGTGCGCGGTCTGCTCGCTCAGGTCCGCGAGCGCATCGTATTGACTCGACATCCCATCAGCATACCCGGAGGACCCGTGCGCTTCGCATCTCCTGCGCTGTGGGGCCTCAGGGTTTGAAGACGCCGCTGACCACCGACGCGGAGTGGTACGGGAGCCCGTTGGAGAGCAGCGACTGCTCGGGAGCGCTGAGCGCCGTCAGGGTCACGACGTAGGGCTGCCCCTGGAGGAGCAGGCTCGGTGGCACCACGAAGCTGGTCTCGTGCGTGTGGGCGGTGAACCGCGCCGCGACGCTCGTCTGGCCGTTGTTGACCGCGAGCCGCCTGATCTCGAGTTCGTAGCGGACGTTGCTGCCCATCGACGGCGCGGTCCACCGGAGCGTCGGTGTCAGCCCCACGTTGACGTTCTCGGCGAAGAAGTCGGCGCCATTGATCGTCGGGCTGCGCGGTGCAGTGAGCAGCGGCTGAATGGGCTGCGAGACGAACTGGCTGAGCGGTTCGATGCGGCTGAGCTCCGACACGAGGCGCAGCGGCGTGGCCCCCACGAGGGCGCGGCTCGCGTCGACCACGTAGCGCGACCACGCCACCCCCTGCCAGGTCGACGGGAAGGGCTTCGCGAGGTCGACGGTGGTCGCCGGGAGCTCCGGCTCGTACGCGTACCAGCTCGTCGTCTCGGTGAACGCCGTGTTCACCGTGTTCCACTGCACCGGCCCCTCGAAGACGCGCACCTGGAAGTAGCGCGTCGCTCCCGCGTTGAGCTCGCTCGCCGCCCGCGTGAAGTCGCTCGCGCGGTAGTCCCAGCTGATGGACTGCGTCGACACCGGCGTCAGGCTCCCGGTGACCGTCTGGGTCTGGCCGTCCACCATCTGAAGGTTCGTCACCTCGAGCGCGCGCGTGACGGCCGTGCGCCCGGTGTAGCCGTTGGGAGATGTCGTCTGCGTATGTTGGAGCAGCCACGCGACATCACCCTTCGAGCTCTCGATCATCGGGCTGCCGTAGGCGTCGGAGTACAGGAAGTAGTTGAGCGTTCCGGCCCAGTTGTCGACGCCGGCCGTCGGCGGACTCGTCGAGTACCGCTCGAAGCCATACAGCTCGTGCTGGCCAGCATTGAACGACGTCAATGACAGCCAGTTCCGCGAGTCCCAGGGTGAGAGCTGGGTGAGTGAAAAGTTGATGCTCGTCGGATTGATGGTGGCGGGGCGCGCGTCGGCGCGACCCGGAATCGTGTAGTCGCACGAGACGTCGCGGGCGCTCGTGGCGAAGAGGCCGCCCCCGATGCGGAGGACGTAGGGGCCCGGTGGCACGTCCTGGATGCTGAAGGTGCCGTTCGTCTGCCCCGCGCCGCCGCGGTACTCGACCCCTCCGTCGATCGAGACCCAGGCCCCGATCGTGGTTCGCGAGAAGTCGGCCGGGCCCACCGTCCTGCCACCGTCCGCCGTGACGAACGTGTAGTTGCCGTGCCCGGTGACGGTGAGGCCCTGGTTCGAACCGCCGCCTCCGCCACCGCCACCCGTCGGGCCTGCGTCCTGCCCGGCGTCCGCTTCGTCGCCGCCTCCACCGCCCGTCCCGCCACCTGTCGTGCCGCCGGAGCCTCCGCCTGCTGCCACGCATACGCCAGCCGCGCAGACTTGCCCGAGACAGAGCTGACAGGTCGCGCCCGAGACGCCGCAGGCCGAGGCGCTGGTGCCTTCCTGGCACTTGTTCGCGGTGTCGCAGCAGCCGCTGCAATTGCTCGCATCGCAGCGGGGAGGAGCGCACCCCATGCCGAAGACGGCCACCACCGCCAGCACCACCAGACCAGACGACCATCGATTCGAAGCCATGTGCCCTCCACGCCGCGCGTTTGGCGCGTGGTATAGCGCAGGCATCGCGGGTGCAGCCACTTCGCGTGCCGCCTCAGGCGAGCTTCGCGACGATCTCCTCCGACACGTCCCACAGCTTCTTCGCGACCGCCGCGTCATCTGCGTCGCCGCGCGACTTCGCGACGTTGCAGTCGGCGAAGTACTGGCCGCTCACGCTCGACACCGACGGGTGCGTGGCGACGAAGACCTCGGTGGCCGCGCCCTGCGGCACGCTCTTGAGGAACAGCGGGCCGGCGAGCCCGAAGACGGCGTTCATCAGCGGGTTCATGTGGCGGCCGAGGTTGGTGGCGATGACGCCCGGGTGCACCGCGTTGGCCGTCTTCTTCGTACCGGCGAAGCGGCGCGCGAGCTCCTTCGCGAAGAGGAGGTTGGCGAACTTCGACTGCCCGTAGGCCTTCCAGTCGCTGTAACCCTTCTCGCCCGAGAGGTTGTCGAACTCGATGCCGCCCTTCGGCGCCATGGTGTGCGCGGCGCTCGAGAGCATCACCACGCGGCCCGTCTCGGTGAGCTGCCCGAGGAGCCCGGTGACGAGCATGAAGTGCCCGATGTGGTTGGTGAAGAACTGCAGCTCGTAGCCGAAGGCCTGCTCGCGCTTCGGCAGGGCCATGATGCCCGCGTTGGCGATGACGCCGTCGAGCGTGAGGCCGCGGTCCTTCACCGCGGCGACGCAGGCGCGCACGCTCTTCGGGTCCGACAGCTCACAGGCGAGCGGCACCGTCTTGCCCTTCACTGCGGTGCACGCCTCCTGCGCCTTCTCGACGGTGCGCGCGGTGCCGACCACCTGCGCGCCGCGCATCGCCAGCACCCGCATCGCCTCGTGCCCGAGGCCGGAGTTGCAGCCGGTGACGAGGTACGTCTTGCCCTCGAGCGACAGTCCCTCGGTCACCTGCTCGGCGGTGGAGCCGTACCCGAAGCCGCTCGGGCCCTTCGACTTGAAGTGTTCGATGAGTGACATGGGCCCTCTCGTAGCGGGCCGCGGGCCGCCGCGCTGTAAAGCTGTGTGAAGCGGGAGCGCTCTGCCGCGCTCAGTCCTGGGGCGCCCAGAGGCTCTTGAGCTCGAGCTCGATGGCGTCGAAGGGCGCGATGCGCACGCGGTCGTCCTCCTCGCCGCCCCAGGTGCCCAGCTCGCGGTACTCGGCTCCCTCGAGCCGATAGGCCGTCAGCACTCGCTCGATGGGCTCGACGTACCAGAGGAAGCTCACCTGCTCGCGCGCGTAGATCCGTCGCTTCTGGATGCGGTCGAACGACGCCGTCTTCGGCGAGAGCACCTCGCACACCCAGTCGGGCGCCAGCGTGAGAAAGGGCGTCGACGCCGGCGGGAGCGAGGGCATGCGCTCGCGTCGCCACGCGGCGAGGTCGGAAACGAGGACGTTGCGGTCGAAGTGGAGCTCGGGCTCGTCGAGGAACCACCAGCCGCCGGGCCCTCCACGTCCGCGTCCGAACGGGGTGTTGAGGTCGCTCCCGAGGTTGCTGGCGACGGTGGCGTGCCCGATGGAAGGCCGGGGCGTCGTGACCAGCACTCCTTCGATGAGCTGGCCCACGACGTTGTCCGGCAGCGCCTCGAGCTCGGCGTACGTGGCGGCGTGCTTCGGGTCGGGCACGCGCTGAAGTCTGCATCAGCGTGCGAGCGCAGGCGAGGGCCGGGCTCAGTTCCCGAGCAGGCCCTTGAGCGCCTGATCCGCGCCGACGCGCACCGGGCTCCCGTCGAGGCTCTTGAGGTCGCTCTGCGTGAGCGACACCTTCGGCGCGAAGGCCGCCGCGTGGAACGCGTCGAGCGCCTTGCTCGCGCCCTCGCCGCTCGCGCAGGCGAGCTGCCCGCCGTTCGAGTCGAGCAGGCACACGTCGACGGCCGGCGCGCGGCCGGTGACGAGGAGCTGCCACGGCGCCTGGTCCTGCACGGTGAAGCGCGGCGAGCGGCCGAGGCGCGCGGCGGTGTCCTTCGCGAGGGCGCTGCCGTCGTGGGTGAGCTTCACCGGCACCGCGAGGTGGAACGCGCGGAACGCCGTCGGCCAGCGCTGGAGCAGCTCCGCGAAGTCAGCCTGCGCCTCCTGCAGCCGGCCGAGCCTGCGCAGCGCCTCGCCGCGCACCGTCATCACCCGCCAGCGCAACATCGCCTCGCGCTTCGGCAGCCGCTCGAGCGCGCTGCTGGCGAGGCGCACCGTGTCCTTCCAGTTGCCTTCGTGGAAGGCGACCTCCGCCTCCAGGGCGTCGAGCGGCGCTTCGGTCTCGGGGAAGTGCGCGTCGACCACCCGCGCGCGCTTGATGGACGCGCGCATCACGCCGGTGCCCACCACGTCGATGAGGTCGCCGGTGCGCCAGCTCGGCCAGTCGGACACCTCGCCCATCGCGGGGCGCGTCATGAGCAGCAGGCGCTCGTCGCCCGACAGCAGCTGCACCAGCGCGCGGCGCACCTCCCAGCGCGCGGCGAGCGTGCGGCTCAGCTCCGCGGCCACCACCGCCGGCCCGCCGGGGAGCTCGGCGTACGCGGCCTGCTCCTCGAGCTGGGCGACGCGACCGTCGAGCGCGTACGAGTAGCGCAGGGTGCGGCTGAGCCGTTCGATTTCGGGGGCGCTGCTCGACGCGCCCATGCGCTGCTGCTGGCCGTAGAGCTCGCGCGCGAGCTTCACCGCCTCGGCCGGCTGCCCCACGGCGTCGAGGAGGTCGACCAGCACGCCGCGCCGCGCGAGCGCGAAGTGCGGGCGGTAGCGCTTCTCGATGTACGTGGTGCGCGACGACTCGAGCGCCGAGACCGCCTGCTGGAACTGCCCCATGAGGATCGCCAGGCTCGCGAGCTGGTTGTCGACCGGGTCGATGCAGTCCTTGAGCTTCTTCGCCTTGAGCGACAGCTCCTCGGCCTCGTCGAGCCGCAGCCGGGTGAAGGCCGCGCTCGCCGCGTTGCGCACGATGGTGCAGTTCTGCGGCGTGGCGCGCACGCCCTTCATCGCCCAGTCCCACGTGCCCTGGCGATCGTGCTCCTCGAAGGCGATGGACAGCAGGCCGTTGTAGCCGTCGGCGCGGTCCCACTCGGAGTCGGCCGAGGTGAGCTTGAGCGCGATGACCCGCGCCTCCTCGGAGCGACCCGACTTGAAGAGCGGCCAGATGCGGAGGTGCGCCGGCGGGGGGCCGTACTTCTCCTCGTAGCGGTCGAGCACCTCGAGCGCCTCCTCGTTGCGGTTCATCTCCGCGAGGATGAAGTGCTCCTCGAGCAGCAGCTTGATGGCCCAGTCACGGTCGCGCTCGCCGAGGAGCTTCTGCGCGCGGCGCACCCAGGCCAGCGCGCGGGCGTGGTTGCCCTCTTCGTCGTGGTGCACGCGCGCCATCGCCCACGTCGCGGCGAACGAGCCGGGCGTGTCGGCGAGGATCTTCTCGGCCTGGTCGCGCGCCTTGATGAAGTGCTGCTGATCGACCTCCACCAGCAGCGCGCGCTCCGCAGGCGTGAAGCCGTCCTCGAGCGCCGCGAGCGCCGGAGCCGCGAGGAGCACGAGCAGCCACCCGCGCATCACGCCGCCAGCGTCGAGCGCGAGAGCTTCTCGATGGCGCCCTTGAGGGAGTCCTTGATCAGCAGCTCG
This sequence comes from Myxococcota bacterium, assembly GCA_049322495.1. Taxonomy (GTDB): domain Bacteria; phylum Myxococcota; class Myxococcia; order Myxococcales; family Myxococcaceae; genus Archangium_A. The sequence goes on from JBMORD010000240.1 coordinate 40,593, forward strand.
CCCTGCACGCCGGGCATCAGCTCGAGGCGGTGCGCGAAGAGCGGGTGCGCGAGGGCCTCGAGGTCTTCCGACGAGACGAAGTCGCGGCCGTGGAGCAGGGCGCGCGTCTGCAGCGCGGGGACGGCCTGCACCAGGCTGCGCGTCGAGACGCCCTGGCGGGTGCGCTTGGGGTCGCGCAGCGCGGTGGCGATGTCGACCAGGCACTGGTGCACCGCCTTCGAGACCGCGACCTTCTCGCGCAGCACGCGGCGCGCGCCGAGCACCTCGGTGCGGTGCACCCGGGGCAGCTCCATCACGGTGCGCGGGTGCCCCCACGTCTCGAGCACGCGCAGCTCGCTCGCCGCGTCGATGTGCTTCATCGTCAGCTTGAAGAGGAAGCGGTCGAGCTGCGCCAGCGGCAGCGGGTAGGTGCCCACCGCGTCGAGCGGGTTCTGGGTGGCGATGACGAAGAAGAGCTCGTCGAGCCGGTGGCTCACGTTGTCGACCGTCACCTGCTTCTCGGCCATCGCCTCGAGCAGCGCCGACTGCACCTTGGGCGAGGTGCGGTTGATCTCGTCGACCAGCACCACCGACGCGAAGACCGGGCCGCGGCGGAACGAGAAGGTGTTCGACGTGGGGTCGAAGACGGTGACGCCGGTGACGTCGCTGGGCAGCAGGTCGGGGGTGAACTGCACGCGGCGGAAGGTGGCGACGCCGCCCTGGTCGGACTCCTCGACGAAGGCGTGGCCGAGCGCCTTGGCGAGCGTGGTCTTGCCCGAGCCCGGGTAGTCCTCGAGCAGCACGTGGCCGTCGGCGAAGAGGGCGATCAGCACCAGCTCGATGATTTCGTCACGGCCGATGACGTCGTGGCGCATGCGATCGCGCAGGCGGGCCGCCACCGCGCGGACGTCGTCGAGGGTCTCGAGGCTCATGTCGCCGCGAAGCTACACCGCGAGCGCGCGCGGCACCTTCACCTTCGACCTCCGCTTCCGGAGAGTCGTCACCTGGCGAGCGACGCGGTCAGGAGGACGGCTGCAAAGGGCAAACGCATGTCGTCGAAAACGTAGCGACGCGAACGCTCGTGGTCTTCGTCGTCGCGGAACGATTCGTTGCGCGGGCGAACGCTCGACGCTAGCCGTGCCGCGATGGCTTCGTCCGTGCCCGGTTCTGCAGCCCCCGACGTGAGACTCAGCGACGGCGCCCACACGCTCTGGCTCGCCGATCTGCTCGGGAAGAAGACCGTCGTGCTCTATTTCTATCCGAAGGACGACACGCCGGGCTGCACCGTCGAGGCGTGCGGCTTCCGCGACGCGTACGAAGACTTCGTTCGGGCCGGGGCCGAGGTCATCGGCGTCTCCCGCGACAGCGCCGAGGCGCACGCGCGCTTCAAGGCGAAGCACAACCTGCCGTTCACGCTCCTGAGCGACCCCGACGGCAAGGCGGCGGAGGCGTTCGGCGTGAAGAAGACCTTCGGCGTGCTGCCGGGCCGCTCGACGTTCGTCATCGACCGCGCGGGCGTCATCCGCCTGCGGTTCGACTCGCAGCTCCGCGCCAGCGAGCACGTGCGGCGGGCGCTCGACCTGGTGCGTGAGCTCGAGGTGAAGTGACGGTCAGCGCGCGACGCGCAGGCCCTCCGCCGGGCAGTCGGTCCTCCCGATGAGCAGCTCGACGCCGGGCGCCTTCGAGAAGAACAGCCATTGCGGGGGACTCTCGAGCCCCGGGAGCGACGGCAGCACCGGCGGCTCGTCACCGCGCTCGAGCGGCGAGCCCTCCTCGGTGACGAGGTCGTCGGGCATCAGCTGGCACTTGAGTCCGGAGCGCTTCGTGGTGCCCGCCGGCGTCCACTTCGGCGTCGCCTTGCAGTCGTCGTAGCAGGGCGAGCAGCCGTTGGCCCAGTCGACGTCGGCCCCCGCGAGGTGCACGGTCTCGGTGGCCGGGGTGCAGATCAGGGCGAAGCGCTCGCCGCCCGGGAGGTCGAACCACCAGGTGGTGCGCGCGCCGCGCTGCTTCGTGCCCACGCTGCTGAGCGTGCCCCCGCGCTCGGGGACGGGCGTCCACGAGGTCGGGTTGAGCGTCTTGCGCTGCGCGTCGGGCGGACGCTCGGTCGACAGCACGAGCTGCGCGCTGCCGTCGGCGCGGCGCGTGAGGGTCACCGAGGTGCGCCCCCAGGTCGGCCCCGACATGAAGCCGCGCTGCCAGCGGCGGAAGACGAGCGTCGACTCGGGCGCGGTCTGCGCGAGCGCGGTCGAAGCGAGCAGCGTGAGGGCGAGCAGGCGCATGACGTTCACGGTCTGCCGAAGCGCACCACGCCGAGCGAGAAAGGCAGAGTGGACCCTCATGGCTCCCTGCTCAGCCGGCCTTGCGCTCGAGGCGCGTCAGCCGCTGCTCGATGTCGTCGAAGCGCGAGGTGTTCCCTTCGGCGAACTGCGCGAGCAGGCGCGCGAAGCGTCCCATCTGCTGCTGGATCTCCCGCGAGGTCTCCGCGCTCTTCACCAGCGCGCCCGAGAGGGCCAGGGTCTCTTCCTCGAGAGAACCGACGCGAACGTCGAGCCCGACGACCCGCTCCTGCACACCATCGACCTGGTGCTTCAGTCCGTCGACCTGATGCTTGAGCCCGTCGACCTGCTGCTTGAGTCCGTCGAACTGCTGCTTGAGTCCGTCGAACTGCTGCTTGAATGCGCGCATGTCCGCCGCGAGCGCGACGGTGGTGGCGGCCGTCTGCAGGCCGAGCCGCGCCACCTCTTCCATCTGTTCTGCGTGACGCGCGGTGGTGGCCTCGAGCCGTTCCACTGCGTTCATCAGCTCCAACACCACATCCCGCCCTCGCGCTCGTGCCATCGAGCGCCTCCGTTGACGTGAGCGGAGACGAGTACCACGGGGGTCCGACAAGCTTCGGCGCGCCATGGGGTGAAGCTACTCCGGGCGGCTGGAGCGAGGGGAGAGGCGCGCCGTCATCGCGCGCGCCGCCGGCGGAGCAGATCGACCCCCACCGTGGCCAGCACCGCGAGCGCGATGCCGGTGACGACGTCGACGACGAAGTGCTGGCGCGTGGTGAGCGTCGACACCGCGATGACCGCGGCCCAGGCGAAGAGCACGAGCGAGAGGCGCCTGCGCTCGCGCCACACGAGCAGCGCGGAGACGACCGAGATGCAGACGTGGAGGCTCGGCAGGCAGCTGCTCGGCGCGTCGAAGGTGCGCAGCACGCGGAGCAGGAACGCCGACACCGCGCTCGCGTCTTCGGGCACGGGGAACAGCTCGCGGGGGAAGCGCGTGGGCAGCGCCCAGTGCGTGAGCCCCGCGACGACGACGCAGGTGAGGAAGACCTGCACGAAGCGCAGCCCGTTCTCCGCGCGGCGGAGCGAGAGGTAGCCGACGAAGGCGAGCGCGTACGCGCTGAGGTACGGCACGACGGTCCACGGCAGGAAGGGCACCGCCGCGTCGAGCCGCGTCATCGGCAGGAGCCACGGCTCGTGGAGCGGGTAGTGGTTGGCGGTGAAATAGAAGACCGCGTGCGCGACGCTGGCGAGGGTGATGGTGCGGAAGCGCTGGTTGAACGGGAGGTCGTGCACCAGCTCGGCGACGTGGTGCAGCTCCTCGGAGACCTTCGCCTCCACCCTGGTCAGGTCGAGCGTCATGGCTCACCCGTCGAAGGTCGCAGCGGCGCGCGGGGTGGGACTGCCTCCGGCGGTCGGCGCATGGGCGAGCGCCTCGAGGGCGGCGCGCTCCAGCGTCTCGGTGCGCAGCAGCTCACGCGCGATGGCGTCGAGCGTCTCGCGGCGGGCGCTGAGCTCCTTCATCGCGCGCTCGTGGGCCTCGTCGAGCACCCGGCGCACCTCCTGGTCGATGGCCTCGGCGGTGGCCTCGCTGAAGTTCCGTTCCTCGAAGGACACCGGGCCCGCGCCGAGGAAGGGCGAGCCGCTGCGGCCGAAGGTCTGCGGGCCGAGCGACGACATGCCGAAGCGGCACACCATCTGCCGCGCCAGCTCGCTCGCGCGCTCGAGGTCGTTCTGCGCGCCGGTCGAGACCTCGTGGAAGGCGAGCTCCTCGGCGACGCGGCCGCCCATCAGCACCGCCAGCGCGTCGCGCAGCTCCTCGCCGGTCATCAGGTAGCGGTCTTCGGTGGGCAGCTGGAGCGTCGCGCCCAGCGCCCCCACGCTGCGCGGGATGATGGTCACGCGGTGCACCGGGTCGGCGTGCTTCACGCTCAGCGCGACGAGCGCGTGGCCGGCCTCGTGGAAGGCGACGCGCTCGCGTTCCTTCTCGTTCATCACGCGGCCTTCCTTGCGGAGCCCGAGCTGGATGCGGTCGATGGCCTCTTCGAAGTCGCGCTGCTCGACGGTCTGGCCGTTGCGGCGCGCGCAGGCGAGCGCGGCCTCGTTGACCACGTTCGCCAGGTCGGCGCCCACCATGCCCGGCGTGCGCTGCGCCACCACCTTGAGGTCGACGCCCTCGGCGCGGACCTTCTTCGCGTGCACCCGGAGGATCGCCTCGCGCCCGCGCACGTCGGGGCGATCGACCAGCACCTGTCGATCGAAGCGGCCGGCGCGGAGCAGCGCGCGATCGAGCACCTCCGGCCGGTTGGTGGCGGCCATGATGACGATGCCCGCGCTGGCGTCGAAGCCGTCCATCTCGACGAGGAGCTGGTTGAGGGTCTGCTCGCGTTCCTCGTTGGCCGCGAACACGCCCCCGCCCGCGCGCGTCTTGCCGACCGCGTCGAGCTCGTCGATGAACACGATGCACGGCGCGCGCTCGCGGGCCTGGGTGAAGAGGTCGCGCACGCGGCTGGCGCCGACGCCGACGAACATCTCGACGAACTCCGAGCCCGACATCGAGAAGAAGGGCACGCCCGACTCGCCAGCCACCGCGCGCGCGAGCAGCGTCTTGCCGGTGCCCGGCGGCCCGACGAGCAGCACGCCCTTCGGCACGCGCGCGCCGACCGCGCGGTAGCGCCCGGGGTCCTTCAGGTAGGTGACCACCTCGAGCAGCTCGCCCTTCGCGTCGTCGACGCCAGCCACGTCTTCGAAGGTGACCTGGTTCTCGGCGGAGCGGTCGAAGATCTTCGCCTGGCTCTTGCCGAAGCTCATCGGCCGCGCGCCGCGCCCGAGGCTGCCCATGGTGCGCACCAGGAAGAAGAGCATCACCAGCGGGAAGAGCGACGAGAGCAGCGCCGGCCACCAGCTGTCCCGCTCGATGCGGCCCGAGAACGTCACCTTCTTCGCGAGGAGGTGGTCGATCAGCTCCTTCTCGTCGACGTTGGGCAGGCGCGAGGCGACGAGCCGCTGCGAGTGGCCGTTGCTCGTCTTGTCCTTGAGCAGGGCGACGACGCGCTCGTTCTCGAGCAGCACCTCCGACACCTTCTCTTCGTCGACCGCGGTGAGCAGCTCGCTGTAGGGCACGAGGCGCGACTCCTGCGTCGCCAGCGCGCGGAACCACAGCGTGCCCGCGACGCCCACGCCCACCAGGAAGAGGAGCCACTTCAGCAGCGCCGACCGGTTCTTCATGGCTTAGCGCTAACCACCCTGACCGCGCGCGCACGCGGGTTGATCAGAAAGGCCTGAGTCGGCGCGGCCTTGTCTCCGCTGCCGGTTCAGAAGGACTGACCGAGATCATCTCTTCTGCTTCCGACGGTCGTGGCAAGGTTCCGCACATGACTCCACAACAGGGAAGGTCGAGCGGGTTCGTGGTGGGCGTGGCGCTGGGGCTGGCGGTCTCGGTCGTGGTGCTGATCATCGGCGGCGTCGCGGGGCTGTACTGGGTCGAGCAGAAGGCGCACAACGCGAAGAAGGGCTGGAACCTCGTGCCGATCGTCGTCGCCGCGGTCGACCTGAGCGAGGGCGCGATGGTGACGATGGAGAACATCAGCCAGCGCAGCATCCCCGAGCAATTCGTCACTTCGTCGGTCGTGAAGCCCGACGCCGCGAGCTACATCGTCAATCAGAAGATCCTCGTCCCGGTGCAGGCTGGCGACCCGCTGCTGTGGACCCAGTTCGAGACGAAGAAGAAGACGGTGGTGCTGTTTGCGGTGCGCGACGTGCCGCCGGGGCGGCCGCTGGCGCAGGAAGACACCGAGGAGCGCGGCGTCGAGGAGGCGCTGCTCACCCGCTCGTGGGTGCGCACCGAGGATCGCCCCAACGCCGTGGGCCGCAAGGTCCTGGCGCCATTCCGCGCGGGCGACCCCATTCTCTGGACGCACCTCGAAGCGCAGAAGTGATCAGATCGCCGGCACCAGCACCAGCGCGCGCTGTGCCGGCACGCGCACGGTGAGCGTCCCGTTCGCGCCGACGACGTACTGGTCGCGCCCCGGGCTCAGCGCGTCGACGAGCACCGCGCCCGCCGCGCGCGAGGTGGTCAGCAGCGTCTCGCTCTCGTGACGGCCGTTGGTGTTGAGCACCACCAGCGCGTACGCCGCGCCCGCGTCACCGCCCGCGCGCTCGAAGGCGAACAGGCCCGCATCGAGCTCGTCACCCACGTGGCCGGTCGAGAAGAGCACCCGGGTGTCGCCGCGCCGGAGCGCCGCGTTCGACTTGCGCAGCGCCGCCAGCTTCGCGAAGTGCTGGAAGGTCTCGCCATCGGTGTCGAAGCCGCGCGTCCACAGCACCTCGCGGTTGGCCGGGTCGTTCCCGCCGTCGAAGTCGAGCTCGGTGCCGTAATACAGACAGGGCAGGCCCTCCTCGGTCATGAGCAGGGTGAGCGCGTTGCGCAGCGCCGCGACGTCGCGCTGCGCGCCGAAGAGGAAGCGCGGCACGTCGTGGTTGTCGAGGAAGTTCACCGGCAGCTTCGAGGGGCCGACGCCGATGCCACCGGCCTGAGGCTGGCTGCTCCAGTTGGTGGCGCGCTGGCCCCACAGCCACTCGATCTGACTCGTGCCGCGCTGCTTCGTCGCGTCGTGCGCAAACTGGAAGACGTCGCGGAACACGGCGAAGTGCTGCGAGAAGTAGAACACCGAGTCGAGCTCGCCGGGCCGGGTGAAGCTGCCGAGCAGCTCGTCGCGCCCGTCGAAGGCCTCGCCGAACATGAGGAACCGCTCCTTGCCCTGCGGCGAGAGGCGGTCGCGGACGCCCCTGGTGAAGACCTGCCAGAACTCGTGCTCCACGTGCTTGACGGTGTCGATGCGGAAGCCGTCGAGGTCGACCAGCTCGACCCACTTCGCGTACGCATCGATCATCGCCTCGCGCACCTCGGGCAGCTCGGTGGCGACGTCCTTGAGACCGCCGGGGAAGTCGCCCTTGAGGAGCTGCTCGGGATCCTCGTAGTTCAGCGTGCGGCCGAGCGCGTGGTACGCGGTGCCGCGGCCCAGCACCTCGGGCTTCGGGCGCTCGCGGGCGATGGCCGGCTCGTCGAAGAACACCAGCGGCGCCTGCCCGGCGATGCCCAGCGAGGTGAAGACCTGCACCCCGCGCGGGTCGAAGTCGGGGTCGAACTCCGAGCTGCGCAGCACCGGCGAGCTGGTGCCGTTGCCGCCGATGTACACGTCGGGCTGCCCGTTGAGGTTCTGGTCGTAGAAGAAGACCTGGCCCATGTGGTTGGTGACGATGTCGAGCACCACCTTCATGCCGCGCTCGTGCGCCGCGGTGACCAGCGAGCGGAGCTCGACCACGTCGCCGAAGTGTGGGTTGGCCTGCGTGAGGTCCTGCGCCCAGTAGCCGTGGTAGCCGTCGAAGTCGGCGTCGGTCTCGACGTTGCGCACCACGGGTGAGATCCACAGCGTGGTGACGCCCAGCGCCTCGAGGTACCCGAGGTTCTTCTCGAGCCCGCGCCAGTCACCACCCTGGTAGCGGGACAGCGCGCCCGGCCGCGCGCCGAAGTCGTTGTTCACGTCGCCGTTGGCGAAGCGGTCGACCAGCACCTGGTAGACCACCTCGTCGCGCCAGTCGTCGACGTGCGTCGAGAGCGGCACCGGCGCGGCGTCTTCCGGCGGCGCGAGGCAGCCGGCAGCGACGACGCAGAGAGCAGAGAGGAAGAGGGTTCGCATGTTCATCTCACCGGGTAGGTCGTCGCGTTGAACCACCACTCGACGCTCACGCCGAGGTAGTGCTCGACGCCGCGCTGCGAGGCGACGTCGTCGGCGGCGTAGAACGAGCGCGCGCCGGCCTCGCGCAGCGACAGCGCGTAGATGAGCCGCAGCTGCGGCCGCGCGAAGAGCCCGTGCCCGAGCGGCGCGAAGTAGGGCATCAGGCCGAGCTGGGTGACGCCGCCCGCCCGCAGCGCGCCGGTGGCCGGGTCGACCAGCGAGTAGACGCGGCGCTGGTACGACGCCTCCGCGGCGAGGCCGAAGAACTTCGTCGCGTACCACTGCGCGCGCACCGAGAGCGCGCCCTCGTCGTACTTCTGCGCGGTGGTGCGCGAGACGCCGGCGTCGCGCACGAGGTCGACGTAGCCGCCGAGCAGCACGCCGACGACCGGGCCATCGAAGCCGCCCGCCACCGCGAAGCGCGTGGAGCTCGCGCCCTGCGTCGTCTTGTCGTTGGCGGTGGTGCGCGGCGTGGCCAGCTCGTCGTAGCTCGCCAGCCCGACGGCGTGCCGCGCCCAGAAGTGCAGAAAGCGCCCCTGGCCGAGCCAGCCCGAGAGCTGCGCGCCGAAGAGCACGCCCCAGTCGGCCGGGAGCACCGTCTCGTCGCCGGTGGTGGGGTTGCGCCGCACGCCCGCGCCGAGCTGGTGCGCCTCGGCGTAGAGCGAGCCGCGGAAGCCCGACGTGCCCGGCACCTCGTGCGTCAGCTTGAGCGAGCCGATGAGCCGGGGGCGATCGAGCCGCGCCACGCTCACCGTGCCCGGCCCGAGTGGATCATCGGCGAGCACCGCCTGGGTCTGGGTGGGCACGTCGAGGCGCTGGAGGCCGAAGTGCGCGCGGAGCTCGGTGTGCTTCGCGAAGGCCCACCGCGCGCCGCCGCCGACGGTGTTGAGGTCGTCGAGCGGCCAGAAGTTGAGCAGGTAGATGTCGTCGCCGCGGTACATGCGGCTGCCGGCCCAGAGCGAGAGGTCGCCCACCGTGCCCTCGGCGTACAGGTTGCGCAGCCCGAGGTGCTGCGTGACGTCGCCCGAGAAGTGAAAGAAGGGCGCGAAGAAGGCCATGGTGGCCACCACGCGGCTCTTCACCGGCCCGAAGGTGTCTTCGCGGCGGAGCTCGAGCTCGGCGTACCCGTCTTCGATGAGCCGCGGGCCGTGCGCCACGAGGTTGACCGGGCGGCCGAGGCGCCCCGTGAGGTCCGAGCCCACGCCGACGCGGCCGTACGAGCCGAACTGGAAGCCGTCGAGGAACTGCGCGACGGCAGATGGCTCCGCGGGCGCGGGCGTCGGCGCCGGAGCGGTGGTCTGCGCGAGGAGCGCGAGGAGAAGGAGCGTGTTCATCGGGCTCACCGGGCCTTGAGGAGGAGGAAGGAGCGCGCGGGCACCTGCACCGACGGGCCGCTGAGCGACGCGCCGTCGAGCAGCTCGTCGAACGCGACCGACGGCAGGCCGGACAGGGTGGCCGCGAAGTCGCCGCGGTTGAGCGCCACGTAGACCGTCTCGCCGCCGCCCTGCATCGCGTAGAGCCAGGTGTCGTTGCCGACGTTGATCGTGCTGCGCGTGCCGCGACGGAGTGCGGGGTGCGCCGCCCGCGCCGCGCCGAGCTTCTGCAGCCGCGTGCGGAGCGACTGCTGATCCGCGCTGAGCCCCGTCCACTGCATCACGCGGCGGTTGTCGGGGTCGCCGCAGCCGGGCAGGCCGATCTCATCGCCGTAGTAGACGAGCGGCGCGCCGCGGCTGGTGAAGAGCACCGCGAAGGCGACCGCCACGCGCTCGTAGGGCTCGCGGCTGCCGACGACGGCGGGGCCGCTCCAGGCGCAGTTGCTGCCGTTGTCGTACTCGCCCCAGCGCGCGGGGCGCTCGCCCATGTGGATGATTCGGCCGAGGTCGTGGTTGCCGATCCACGTGCTCATCACCGCGTCGGCGCCGTAGAAGCCGTCGTTGCCGTCCATGAAGCCCTTGAGGTTCGACAGCGGCTCCGCGCCGCGCACCGTGGCCTGCAGCAGGACGCGCCGGAGCGGGAAGTCGAACTGTCCGTCGAGCTTCGTCGCCGGGTCGATGAACGAGCGCAGGTAGCCCTGGTTCCCGAAGTCGTAGGTCTCGCCCACCATGTAGAAGCGCTGGCGCGGGCTCTGCGTGGCGTGCACCTGCGCCGCGAGCGCCTGCCGGAGCGCGGGCAGCCACGAGCCGTCGACGTGCTTGATGGCGTCGGCGCGGATGCCGTCGAAGCCCACGCGCTTGACCCAGTCGACGACGTTCTGCACCGAGTAGGCGCGCGCCGAGGCGTTGGTGAAGTCCCAGTGCGGGAGGTACGGCGTGAACCAGCAGCGGTGGCCCTGCGAGTTCCACGGGCAGACGCCGCTGTCGTTGCACACGCACTGCCCGCCGTTGAAGTTGAGCGGCCAGAACCAGTCGGGGTGCTGCCGGTAGACGTCGCTGTCGAGGTGCACGTGCACCATCGCGTAGTCGAGGAGCACCTTGAGGCCGGCGGCGTGCGCCTCGGTGACGAGCTCCTTCAGGTCGGCCTCGGTGCCGAAGCAGCGCTCGGCGCGCGTGACGTCGCTCGGCCAGTAGCCGTGGTACGCCGAGTACTGCCGCCCGTCGCCGCCCACGCCCGCGCCGTCGAAGTTCTCCACCACGTCGGTGAGCAGCAGCGTGTTGACGCCGAGGTCGCGGAAGTAGCCGGCGCGGATCTTCGCCGTCACGCCCTTCCAGTCACCGCCCGCGTAGTTGGCGAGCGCCTGCACGCCGGCCACGTTGCAGTTGTTGGACGGGTCGCCGTCGGCGAAGCGGTCGACGAACACCGAATAGATGACCGAGTCGCGCCAGTCGAAGACGCCGGGGTCGACGGTCGGCTGCGCGCAGGTGAAGGTGGTGGGGCAGGTGGTGCCGGCGAAGAGGCTGTTGGTGATGCCGCCGGTGCTCGCGGTCGCGGTGTTGACCGGGTCGAGCACCCAGGTCGAGCCGTCGACGACGAACTTGTACTGCACCGCCTGGCTCCACCCGAGCGCGAGCGTCGCGCGCCACAGCGAGCCCTGCTTCGTCATCGCCACGCCGGTGCTCCAGCCGTCGGCCGCGAAGTCGCCGCGCAGCTCGACGGAACCTTCACTGCCCGCCGGGTAGGTGAACTCGACCGCGCAGCGCTTGAGCTCGTCGGCGCAGGTCGGCGCGCCGCCGCCGCCGCCCGTGCTCGAGCCGCCCCCACCGCCGGTCGCGTCGCCGCCGCCGGTGCTCGCCCCGCCGCCGAAGCCGCTCCCGGCGCCCGTTCCGGCGCCCGTGCCGGCGCCAGCTCCCGAGCCCGCGCCGGTGCCTGCTCCGGTGCCAGCGCCCGCGCCGCTCTGCTGCGGGAGCGGGCCGGGGTCGAAGCGGTCGCGCGGCTCGCTGAGCGGGGCGCGGGTGGTGGTGTCGCCGCAGGCGAGGGCGGTGACGACGAGGACGAGGCTGGCGAGAGCTCGGCGCATGCGCGCGACCGCGTGAGCAGGGTGCGTGCCACGGCGCGCGGGTGTGCAGGTGTCCGCAACGGCTGGTGATTCCGACGTGCGCGGCGAGGCGCAGACGAGCCCGGGGACGCAAGTCCTCCTCGGGGCAATGTCGAGGCAGAACGGGCGTACTGTCGTGCACCATGGGAGACGAGCTCGAGCTGGACTGGGGAAGCAGGGCGCCGCGACATCCGGGCAATGAGCAGAGGCCGGCCTCACCGCCGCCGAAGGAGCTGGCGCCGGCGAAGGGGCTGCCGCCGGGGCACCCGAGCGGAATGCCCGAGGGGCTGCGCTTCCGCACCGAGCGCTTCTTCACCGACTCGCACCTGCGCGTGTCGCAGAGCGTGGAGATGCTCCAGGCGCTCGTCGGCTGGGACCAGGCGAACACCTTCGACGTGCGCGGCGAAGACGGCGGGCTGCTCTTCTGCGCCCAGGAGCAGAGCCGCGGCGTGCTCGGCGCGCTCAGCCGCAACCTCAACCCGTTCTACAAGAACACCACCGACTGCATGACGAGCGACGGCTCGCTCTTCCTGCGGTGCACGTTCCCCTTCACCTTCTTCTTCCGCCGCTGCGAGGTGCAGGCGTGGGACGGCAAGCCGCTGGGCGTGGTGCAGAACCGCTTCCACCTCCTCAAGTTCCGCGCGGACCTCTGCGGCACGAACGGCGCGGTGCTGCTCGAGGTGCACGGCCCGATGCTCAAGTTCCTCAGCTTCACCGACTGGGTGTTCGAGGTGCGCCGGGGCGAGCAGGTGGTGGCGCGCATCAAGAAGCACTGGAGCGGCTTCTTCCGCGAGGCCTTCACCGAGTCGGACCGCCTGAGCATCACCTTCGAGCCGGGCTTCACCGACCCGCGGCTGCGGCTGCTCGTCTTCGCCGCCGCGCTCACCGTCGACGCCACCGCGTTCGAGAAGAAGGACCGCCACTTCGAGGGCGGAGACCTGCTGCAGAACCTCTTCAAGCTGCTGCGGTGAGGCTCAGGTCAGCTCGAGCTTGAAGCCGGTGTGCGAGGCCTTGAAGCCGAGGCGCCCGTAGAAGCGGTGCGCTTCGGTGCGCCGCACGTCGGAGGTGAGCTGCACCAGCCGGCACCCGTGCTCACGCGCGACTTCGATGGCGTACGCGATGAGCTGGCCGCCGTAGCCGCGCCCGCGGAGGTCCGCGCGGATGCGCACCGACTCCAGCGTCGCGCGCCATGCACCCGCGCGGGAGAGGCCGGGCGTGCGCGTGAGCTGCAGCATGCCCACCACCTCGCCCTCGAGCTCCGCGACCAGGAGGTGCTGGTGCGGGTCTGCGCTCACCGCGTCCCACGCGGCGAGGTAGCGCGGGTCGTCGCTCGCCGCCTCGCGCTTCGTGCCCAGCGTGTCGTCGGCCAGCAGGGAAATCAGCGCCGGGAGATCGCTTCGGGTGGCAGCTCGAAAGCGCATCATGGGCCGAGGCTCCCGAGCGCGGCGTGGAAGGCCTGCGCCGCGGTCAGCCCGCTCTCTTCGTGCTGCGCCCACCAGAGGATGGACGCGAAGCCGATCGCCGAGAGCGTGCGCGCGGTGAGCGAGGCCGGGGCGCTGGGCTTCTTCACGTGCCGCTCGATGAGCTGCTCGAAGAACGTCTGGAGCTCGTCGAGCAGGGCGTGGTTGAGCAGCTCCGGCGCCGCGGCGATCAGGCTCAAGCGTCGCCGCGCGACCTTCGCGGCCTCCGGGTCGTCGAGCATGCGCAGCGTCGAGGCCACCAGCTGCTCGATGAGCTGCGCGAGCGTCATCGCCGCCGGCAGCTCGGTCGCGCGCGCCTTCACCGTGTCGAGCACCTGCGACAAGCCGTCCCACACGAGGTCGGTCTTCGAGGGGAAGAGCCGGAACAGCGTGCGCCGGCTCACCTCCGCCGCCTCGGCGATCTCGTCCATCGTCACGTGCGCGAAGCCCCGCTCCTCGAAGAGACGCAGCGCCACCAGTGACACCTGGGTGGGATCGGCCTCCGCCGGGCGCCCGCGCTTTCGGGGAGCTCCGCCTTGCCTATTTGTGGCACTGGATGTCATAAATCACCGGAAGTGAAACCAAACGACAAAGTCATCGTGGTGACGGGTGGTGGCAGCGGCATGGGGCGCGAGCTCGTGCTGGAGCTCCTGCGCCGGAACGCGCGGGTCGCCGCGCTGGACATCAACCCGAAGTCGCTGGCGGAGACGGTGTCGCTGGCCGGCGAGCACGCGAAGCGCCTCGAGGCGATGACGGTGAACATCACCGATCGCGCGGCAGTGGAGGCGCTCGCGCCGGCGGTGGTCGAGCGCTTCGGCGCGGTGGACGGCATCATCAACTGCGCGGGCATCATTCAGCCTTTCGTGCGCCTCAAGGATCTCGACTACGCGACCATCGACCGCGTGTTCGACGTCAACTGGCGCGGCACGTTGTACCTGACGAAGACCTTCTTGCCGCTGCTGCTCGCGAGACCCGAGGGTCACATCGTCAACGTCGCGAGCATGGGCGGCTTCCTGCCGGTGCCCGGGCAGACGGTGTACGGCGCCTCGAAGGCGGCGGTGAAGCTGATGACCGAGGGGCTGCATTCCGAGCTCGCCGGCACGAAGGTGCACGTGACGGTGGTCTTCCCCGGGGCGATCAACACCAACATCACGGTGAACTCGGGCGTCGATCGCCCGCGCATGGGCGACGCCTCGAAGGCGCCGCAGATCTACCCGGCCGACAAGGCGGCGCGCGACATCATCGCCGGCATGGAGCGCAACGAGTTCCGCGTGCTCGTCGGCCGCGACGCGAAGCTCCTCGACAAGCTCTACCGGCTGATGCCGCAGCAGGCCGCGAGCTTCATCGCCTCGAAGATGGGCGACCTCCTTCCTCCGCACCTCGGGTGAATCGTCATGGCCTCGTTCGAGCATGAGTTCGACGTCGTGGTCGTGGGCTCCGGCGCCGCGGCGTTCACCACCGCGCTCACCGCGAAGGAGCGCGGCCTCTCGCCCGTCGTCGTCGAGGCGACGGGGATGCTGGGCGGCAACTCCGCCATCTCGGGCGGCGGCGTGTGGATCCCCAACACGCACGTCATGAAGCGCGCCGGCCAGAGCGACAGCTACGAGGAGGCACGCCAGTACCTCGACCTGTGCGTCGGCGACGTCGGGCCCGCCAGCTCGCCAGCGCGCCGGCACGCGTTCCTCACCAGGGGCCCGGAGATGGTGAAGTGGCTCGAGGACCTCGGCTTCGAGTGGGTCTTCGGGCTGGGCTACGCCGACTACTACCCCGAGCGCCCGGGCGGGAAGCCGAACGGCCGCGGCATCGAGGGGCGCAAGTACGACATCAAGCGGCTCGGGAAGTGGGCCGACAAGCTGCGCTTCTCGGTGCGCGCCATCCCCATCTACACGAATGAAGTGTCGAAGATGGCGGTGTCGCTGCGCACGCTGCAGGGCTTCTTCACCGCCGCGCGCGTCATCGGGCTCGAGGCCACCTTCCCGCGGCTGATCGGCAAGCAGCTCGTCGGGCTGGGCAACGCGCTGATGGGTCGCCTGCTCGAGCTGCTCCTCGCGCGTCAGGTGCCGCTGTGGCTCGACTCGCCGATGAAGGACCTCATCATCGAGCACGGGCGCGTGGTCGGCGTGGAGCTCGAGCGTGAAGGCAAGCGCGTGCGCGTCGGCGCGAAGCGCGGCGTGATGCTCGCCTCGGGCGGCTTCGAGAAGAACGCGAAGATGCGCGCGCAGTACCAGCAGGCGCCCGTCACCGACGCATGGACCTCGGGCACCGAGGGCAACACCGGGCACCCCATCGAGGTCGCCCGTCGCGCCGGGGCCGCGCTCGCGTTGATGGACGACGCGTGGTGGGGCCCGACGATGCTCAACCCCGAGACCAACGCGCCGCAGTTCATGCTCCAGGAGCGCTCGCTGCCGTTCTGCTTCATCGTCGCGAAGGACGGGAAGCGCTTCATGAACGAGTCGGAGTCGTACGTCGACGCGGGCCACCACCAGTACGAGCGGAACCGCACGGTGGAGGCCATCCCCGCGTGGCAGATCATGGACTCGCGGCACCGCGCCCATTACCCGTTCGGCCCGGCGATGCCCGGCAGCGGCGGCACCAGGAAGCTGCTCGCCTCGGGGCTGCTGGTCGAGGCGCCCACCCTCGAGGAGCTGGCGAAGAAGATCGGCGTCGACGGGGCGGGCCTCGTCGAGACCGCGCGCCGCTTCAACGAGTTCGCGAAGACCGGGAAGGATCTCGACTTCCACCGCGGCGACAGCGCCTACGACCGCGTGTACAGCGACCCGACGGTGAAGCCGAACCCCAACCTCGGCGCCGTCGAGAAGCCTCCGTTCTACGCGGCGAAGGTGTACCCCGGCGACCTCGGCACCAAGGGCGGCGTGCTCACCGACGAGCACGCGCGGGCCCTGCGGGAAGACGGCTCGGTCATCGAGGGCCTCTACGCGGCAGGCAACTGCTCGGCGTCGGTGATGGGCCGCACGTACCCGGGCCCGGGCTCTACGCTCGGGCCGGCGATGGTCTTCGGCTACGCCGGCGCGCTGCACATGGCGGGCTGAGAGCTCAGCAACTGCGTCACGCTGCCGACGAAAGCGGTCGAGCCTTGACGAACTCGGCGAGGGCATTGAACTCGCGCGACACCTTCAGCAGGTCGTCAAGGGCACTCGATGACAGCTCCCTGACGCGTCGAAGGCTTTCGGGGCGATTGAGCAGCAGTGCCTTTCTGGCGGCCTCAGCAGACGTGATGTCCTTCTCAGTCAGATCCCGCTTGAGCAGTGCCCTGGCCACGACGGGCGACTTCAGAAGAACGAGTTCCAGGTTCGGTGTCAGGAGGCCGAGGTGCCAGCGCGCCGGCGGAGCGACCATCGCGAGGACGGCAGAAAGGGATCTCTCGCGCTCCTCGATGGCGCTCTCGTCGCTCGAGTCCGCGTCGATGACGAGGGCAACACGCTCCGTCGCGTCTGTCGCGAGGATTGATCTCGCACGTGACACCGCAGCCGAAGCTCCGTTGCCAACCACGATCTTCGCCTTGGCGCGGAGATGCTCGATCAGTCGACGTGCGATGACCTCGTCAGTGCGACCCTCGACGACGATGGTGGTGTTCATCAGGCTCCTCCGAGGCTGGTGACATTGTAGTCGGGCAGCGCCTTCTCGCACGCCCAGCGAAGCTTCTCCCTGAGGCCTTTCAGAAACCGACCCTTTCGCTTGAACGCCCAGTCGACTTCGTCTGCTTCCCAGAGAAGAACCTCCGTGGTCCCAGACAGAAGGAGCGCCTCACGCGCTGGGTCGGTGACTCCTTTGAGCGCGAAGACCAGACCCATCGTGACCGGTGGCCGCCTTCGGAGATGCGCCTGGAGGTACGCAATCGGTGGAAATGGAACGGGCTGGTTCCGTTGTTTCGACTCGAGGAGAAACGCGAGACCGTCCAGGTAAACGACGCCGTCGATCTGATGCGACAGCTGCGAACCCCCATTCTGGAAGGGCGAGGTCACAACGAACGGCCACGTCACCCGAGCACCGTCCAACTCGAATGCGCGAACGAGGAGGAATTCGAAGGCCTTTCCTCTTGGAAACCCGCCGTGGCTCCCTCGCCGCACGGAGGCCCAGAGTCGAGTGAGCCGCCCACGGTCGTACGTCTTGATGATGTCAGGATTCTTCGCCACCCAACCTCCCCGAACTGAACTGTGCATAGCACAGCGCGCCGACAGCCCTGATCAGCGGTAGGCCGCGTCGATCACCGCGCGGTACTTCGCGACCACCGGCAGGCGCTTGAGCTTCATGGTCTGCGTCAGCAGCCCGTTGGCCACGGTGAAGGGCTCGTCGAGGAAGATGAACTTCTTGGGGATCTCGTACGAGCCGAAGCGGCCCTTGAGCGAGGCGGTGAGCTCGCTGGTCAGCTGCGCCTGGAAGTCGTCGCGCGCGATGAGCGCCTTGAAGTCGCCGTGCGCGTGGTGCTGCTCGGCCCACTTCGTCACCGCCGCCGCGTCGGGCACCACCAGCGCCACGCAGAACGCGCGGCCGTCGCCGTACACCATCGAGGTCTGCACCAGCGGGTGCAGCTCGAGCGCCTCCTCGAGCGCGGCGGGGAAGACGTACTTGCCGTTCTCGAGCTTGAACTGATCCTTGAGCCGCCCGGTGATGAACAGGAAGCCGTCGGCGTCGAAGCGGCCGCGGTCTCCGGTGCGCAGGCCGCCGTCGGGCGTCATCACCGCCGCCGTCGCGTCGGGCCGGTGGTGGTAGCCGCGCATCACGTTCGGGCCGTAGACGACGATCTCTCCGTCGTTCGCGTCGGGCTCCACCACCGAGTGGTCGATGACCACGCGCACGCCCGGCATCGGCTTGCCGACGCTCCCGCCGCGGTGGGCCGAGGGACAGTTGAGCGCGATGCCCGGCGACGTCTCGGTCATGCCGTACACGTCGTAGAGCGGCACGCCGACGTCGAAGAAGAACTGCGACAGCTCGGGGTTCATCGCCGCGCTGCCGGTCATCACGCCCTCGAGCCGCCCGCCGAACAGCTCGCGGATCTTCGCGAACACCAGGCGATCTCCCAGCCGCACCCGCAGCTGGTTTCGCAGCGAGCGTCGGCGCTGGCCGGCGAGCTCCCGCTCGCGCTTCTTCGCCTCGAGGCTCGAGACGAACAGCGCGCGCTTGAGGCCGCCCGCTTCGTTCATCTTCGCCCACAGCGCGTTGTAGACGCGGTTGAACACCCGCGGCACCGCGAGCATGAAGGTCGGGCGCACGAGCGAGAAGTCGCCCAGCAGCGTGTCGAGGCCGCCCACCAGCCCGATGGAGCCGCCCAGCGCGGTCCACGTGTGCAGCTCCCCCAGGCCGTACACGTGCGCCCACGGGAGGATGTTGAGGGTGCGCGAGCGCTCGTCGAACGTCGGGAACATCGAGACTCGCCCGAGGTGGTTCGAGACCAGGTTGGCGTGCGTCAGCTCCACGCCCTTCGCGTTGCCGGTGGTGCCCGAGGTGTAGATGAGGAGCGCGAGCTGCTCCGGCGTCGGCTGCTCGACCGGCACCGGCTGCGCGTGGCCCCGCCGCTCGAGCGCGGCGAGCGTGTCGTCACCCGCGCCCTCGAAGTACACCACGTGCCGCAGCGAGGGCATCGCCTCGCGCGCGTTGCGCAGCCGCTCGAAGACGTCGGGGCGCGACACGAAGAGCACCTCCACGCCGCTGTCGCGGATGATGTGCTCCCACGTGGTGACGAGCTCCGCCTCGTACATCGGCACCCAGCACGCGCCGAGCCCCAGCGCCGCGAAGTGCGCCACGGCCCACTCGAGCCGGTTGTTCGAGATGACCCCCACCATGCTCCCCGGCTTCACCCCGAGCTGCGCGAGGCCCGCCCGCGCATCGTCGACGCGTCGCGCGAACGCCCGGTAGGTGATCCACTCGTAGCGCGGGCCGGCGATGCGCGTGCCGAGGTACTCCCGCTCGGGGAAGCGCTCCACCGCGCGCTGGAAGAGCTGCACCAGGTTCGTCATGGCCGTCATGTCGTCACGCTAACCGCTGGCTCGCGCGCGCGCCCCGCCTCACTTCCGCGGAGCGAAAGCGCTCTTTCCGTGGCGCAGAAGCACCGCGCCCCGTTAGTTCGATTGTATGCAATCAATCATCGCCCGGTTCTCTCCGGTGCTCCCCACGACGTGGCTGCAGACCGCCGCCCGCTGGCTGCTGGGCCTCAACCTGCTGTTCGCCGGCACGGCGCACCTCACCTTCGCGCGCCGCGAGTTCCTCGCGCAGGTGCCCTCGTGGGTCCCGCTCGACGGCGACCTCGTGGTGGTGCTCTCGGGCATCGTGGAATTGGCGCTCGGGGCGGCGCTGGTGGCGCTCGGCCGTCAGCGCGTGCTGGTGGGCGCGGTGGTCGCGGCGTTCTTCGTCGCCATCTTCCCCGGCAACCTCAGCCAGTACTTCAACCACGTCGACGCGTTCGGGCTCGACAGCGACCGCGCGCGCTTCATCCGCCTCCTCTTCCAGCCGGTGCTGGTGGCGTGGGCGCTGTGGTCGACGGGCGCCTGGGCGCACTGGCGCGCCCGCGCGAGGTGAGGGCTCACTTCGGCGCGGGCACGAGCGGCCTCGCCGCCGGGCGCGACGAGCCAGCGAAGCCGGCGACCACCGTGCTCACCAGGAACAGCGCGATGGCCGCCACGTTGAGCCACGAGCCCGCCTGCCGGAGCGTGAGCGAGCCGCCGAGATCTCCCGCGACGCGCGCGACGAGCGCCAGGTGGAGCAGCGCGAGGTGCACGTAGAAGCGCGGCGTGTACGGCACCTTCACCGCGAGGAGGGCGGGGATGATGACCAGCGCGTGCCCGAAGATCATCGAGAACACGAAGCCGACGAAGATGGCGTGCAGCAGCGCGTCGTAGTGCGGCCCCGCGAGCGGGTGGCCGTAGCCGAGGCCGAGCACGCCGCCCACGCCGAGCCAGCCGTAGCCGCCGAGGAGCGCCACGGCGATGAAGCGCACCGAGCCGTCCTTGCGCACCGTGCGCCGCGCGAGGTCGTACCTCAGCATCCACGCCGAGAGGCCGAGCGCGCCCGCGCCGAGCAGCCGGAAGCCGAGGTCTCGCTCGAGCAGCGCGACCAGCGCCCCGCCCGCGAGCAGCCCGCTCGCCACGAGGAAGCTGGCGACGGTGACGCGCGTGCGCGGAATGAGCCTGTTCAGCTCGAGGCGCTCGGCGGCGATGGTGCCCACGAGGAACACCAGCCAGAAGCCCACCGCGTCGAACACCGGCCGGCCCGCGACGAGCAGCGCGTTGCCCACCACCAGGCCCACCGCGGCGACCGTGAGCACGAGGTGATGGAGCTCCCGGTCGAAGGTCAGCACGCGCAGCAGCACCGCGACGATGACCAGGCTGCCGCCGGTGAGGAGCACCGCGCCAGCGCCCGCGTGGCCGGTGAGGATCGCCACCGTGCCCGCGCCGCACAGCGCCGGGCCGGCGAGGGCCCACCCGGTGCGCGCCGCGACCGCGCGCTCGAGCGAGATGACGGTGCCGAGGAACCCGCTCACCATCAGCGCGCCGTGGTCCAGCGGCGACGCCGGGCCCGCGGGCGCCGCGCCGATGCGCGTGAGCCCGGCCCACAGCCCGGTGACGAGCGCGGCGGCGCCGAGGAGCAGCAGCGGCGGACGGGGCGCGGTGGGCGTCATGCGTTCGCCCGCCCGATGTGCACGCGCCAGACCTCGGGGCCGCGCTCCTGGTAGTCCCACGTGAGCAGCCCGGGGCGCTCGGCGTTGAGCTGGTAGTAGAGCGGCTTGGGGTCGTGGTCGTTGATCAGCTCGAACGACTCGCCCGGCGCGAGCGCGTCGAAGGTGCGGAAGATGAGCGGGTGCCGCTCGCGGGGAATGATGGTGCGGACGTCGATGGTGTTCATGTCAGGCTCCGTGGGGACTGCGGGGTTCACGACAGTTGGGCGCGGGCGTCGTCGCTCATCAGCTCCGGCGTCCAGCGCGGCTCGGTGACGAGCTCCACGTCGATGTCGCGCGCGCCGGGCACCAGCGCCTCGATGGCGCTCTTCGCGTCGGCGACGATCGACTCGCCCAGCGGGCAGGCGGGCGAGGTCATCGTCATCTTCACGTGCACGCGCCCGGCCTCGCGCGTCGCTTCGTAGACGAGCCCGAGCGAGACGATGTCGATGCCCAGCTCGGGGTCGATGACGACGGCGAGCGCGCGCATCACGTCGGGGTCCTTCATGGGGCGTCCTCCTGCTTGCGCGCGGCGGCGAGGGCGCGGGCCACGCGTTGCGGGTCGAGGTGGAAGATGCGCGCCGCCTCGCCGACCGTCTCGAAGGGCGCCATGGCGCAGCCCGCGCACCGGGCGAGCCCCGCGGCGGCGAGCGCGGCAGGGCTCAGGCCCGCGATGACCTCGCCGAGGGGGCGTCGCAGCAGGGCGCGCAGGCTGGGAGTGCGTCTGGCCATGCGCGAACAGTGCGCCTGCGGCGGCGGCCGTTCTTTGCGCGGGCGCAAACTTCCGTCGATTTCTCAGGGCCCGGCGACGAAGTCCTCCGCCAGCGCGGCGATGCGGTGCGGCGCGCGCACCACCAGCCTGCGGCCACGGCTCAGCAGCACGCCCTCGTGGCTCCACTGGCTCAGCACGCGGCTGACGGTGAAGAGCGTGGTGCCGGTCATCTCCGCGAGCTCCTGGCGGGTGAGCGGGGTGTCGATGAGCACGCCGTCAGCGATGCGCCTGCCCGAGTGCCGCACCAGCCGCATCACCACGCGCGCGATGCGCCGCTCGACGCGCTCGGTCGCCAGCTCGCGCACCTGATCCTGCACCTCGCGCAGGCGACCGAGCACCAGCGGCAGCGCCGCGAGGGCGAGCCGCGGGTGGCGCTCCATGAGGTCGGCCCAGTCGGCGCCGGTCCACCGCGCCACGGTCGCGGTCTCGATGGCCTTCGCGGTGACGGGGAGCTTCGCGCCCGGCGTGAGCGCCGCGATGAGCGCCAGCGGCGCGCCGGGCCCCTCGAGGCGCAGCACCACATCGGCGCCGGTGTCGCTCGGCTCGAGCACCTTGAGCTGTCCGCGCAGCACGACGAACACCGCCTCGGCCGGCTCACCCAGCGAGAAGAGCGCCTGGCCCTTCTTGAGTGAGATCGCGCGCGCCCGTCGGGCCACCTCGTCGCGCGCCGGCGCCTCGAGCGTACGCAGCAGCACGCACCCGGTGAGCACCTTCACCTCGTCGGGCGTGAGCAGGCGCGCGCTCATCGCCGTCAGAAGGCCCAGGCGACGCCCGCGCCGAGCAGCAGGGCGAGGGGGTGGAACTGCGTGGCGCCGGTGAGGAAGCCCTCGACGCCCGCGTCGAGGAAGAGCTGGATCGGCCCCACGCGCCCCAGCACGCCGAGGCAGGCGCGCAGGCCGAATGAGGGCCCGAAGAGCACCGCGCCCGCGCCGCGGTACGGGCGCACCGCGAGGTCGGGCCAGGCCACGCGCAGCTCGGCGCGCACGCCCGGCACCGGCGCCACCACGAACGCCGCCGCGGCGCCGAAGATGCGGTCCTGGAAGTGGAGCGACACGCCGGGCGTCACCGCCGCCTGTCCGTCCTTCACGATGCCCACGAAGTCCGCGTCCATGCGCGCGCCGACGCTCAGCGTCCAGCTCCGGCCGGTGTCCGCCGGCTTCGGCGGTGCGGCCGGGAGCTTCGCCGCGACCAGCGGGTCCTTCGCGGCGAGCTCGAGCAGCAGCCCGTCGATGAGGTCGAACGCCGCCTCGACCGCCTGACCCTTCACGCGCGCCCCGTTGCGGTGGATGGCGCGCCCCTCGCGCGAGTCGAGCAGCGTCAGGTTGAGCACCATCGTCTGCCCCACCTTCGCGATGCTGCCGCTGAGCAGACGATGGGCGTTGAGCGCGCCGCCGATCTCCGACAGGCAGCTGCTCCCCTCGGAGCAGCCGAGGAGCGCCTTCTGCCGCTCGAGGCCGATGAGCTGCTGGATGTCGCTCGTGCCGATGACGTCGTACACGCCGAGCGCCGAGAGCCGCGTGTGGAGGTAGTCCGAGAGCGCCTGCACCTCCGCGTCGGGGATGCCCGACGGACACGAGAGGCCCGAGAAGGCGAGGCGGATGGGCTCCTCGGCGGCGGCCGCGCGCAGCGGCAGCAGCGCCACCAGCCCGACCATCAGGCCGGCGCGCACGCCGCGCCGCCGGAGCCGGAGCAGCAGCCCGAACGCGAGCGCGGGGAGCAGCGCCGCGCCGCTGGTGCCCGAACAGCCGCAGCCCTGGTTCCACGAGTAGTGCGAGATGGAGTCGACGCCGGCGTCGTTCGCCCCGCCTCCACCACCGGTCGCGTCGCCACCGCCGGTCGCCGAGCCGCCGCCTCCGCCGGTCTCGCCCCCGCCGCCGCCTGTCGACGTGCCGCCGCCACCGCCGGTGGGCATTCCCGCGTCGGAGGCGCACGCCCCGCTCGCCTCGCAGGTCCCGCCGGTGCCGCAGGCCTCGCCGGTGTGCTGCACGACGTCGAACGGGCACTCGATGGCGCCTTCGCAGGCCTCTTCGACGTCGCAGAACGGGTCGCGCGCCGGCCGGCACACGTGCGCCGCGCCGAGCAGCGTGCAGCGCCCGTCGGCGCTCGCGCCCTGGGCCGCCGCGCAGGTCTGACAGTCGTTCGGGTCGGAGCCACCGCACGCCGAGTCGCAGCAGCGCCCGTCGACGCACGGGCCTTCGCCGCAGTCGGCGTCACGGGTGC
The DNA here is from genome assembly GCA_049322495.1 of Myxococcota bacterium. Lineage (GTDB taxonomy): Bacteria > Myxococcota > Myxococcia > Myxococcales > Myxococcaceae > Archangium_A. The sequence goes on from JBMORD010000240.1 coordinate 64,176, forward strand.
AGGCGCCGCCGAGGGGCAGGCCGATGGTGACGCCGCGCCAGTGCGCGGACAGCGCGCGGCCATCTTCCGACAGGCGGTTCCAGGCCAGCACCGCGCGGTTGACGCCGTCGGTGGCGAGCACCGGCCTCAGGTTCGACGACGCGCCGCCGTCTCCGGCCCAGGCCCGCCCGAGCGGGTCGACGCCCGCATCGGCGCCGAGCACGAGCTTCACGAAGACGTCGACGCCCGAGCCCGTCTCCTGCTCCCAGGCGACCAGCACGCGGCCGTCGGCGAGCGCGGCGGTGCTGGGGAAGCGCTGCGCGCCGGGCATCGCGCTGACGTCGAACGTCGCCGACAGCCCGCCGTCTTCGTCGAGGTAGCGCGCGCGGAGCCGCGGGGTGCCGCTCGACCAGTCCTCCCAGGTGACGAGCGTCGGCGTGGCGGGCGCGAGGGCGACGTTTCGCTGGCGCGAGGAGGGGGTGCCCTGCGCGAGCGTGACGACCGCCCCGCGCGTGGTGCCGCCATCACCGAGCTGCTGCCCGAGGATGGACGTGCCGTCGTCCCACGCGGCGAAGACGCCCGGCCCGCGCGGCGCCAGCTTCACGCCGTCGTGCACGCTGAGTGAGGTGCTGGTGCGCGTCACGCCGCCGTCGGAGTCGAGCGCGAAGCTCCAGGTGTCGAACAGGTTCCCCGCGTGGCCCGCGGAGACCAGGAGCGCGTCGCCGTCGCGCGCGGCGATGGGCGCCTGGTAGCGCGCGGTGCCGACCGGGAGCTCGAAGCGGGTCCCGAGCGTGCCGTTGGCCGCGACGCGCTGCGCGCGCGGGACGCTCGGGGTGGTGGCGTCGAGCGGGTTCCCTTCGCTCCAGGTCAGCAGGTAGCCCGCGTCGCCGAGGCCGAGCAGCCGGGCGCCGACCTCGTCCGCCGCCAGCGCGGAGACCTGGACCGTCGGACCGGCGAGGCCGGTGCCGTTGGTGCGCTGGAGGAAGAGGTCGAAGCCGCGGTACGGCGTGCGCGCGTCGCTCCACGCCACGAGCCAGGGGAGCGACGTCGTGCCGCTCCACGCGACGGCGGGGTGCTCCTGCGGGTTGGGCGCGCTCGAGAGCAGGCGCTCCGTCGTCGGCGCGACGGCGCCCTGCAGCACCTGGAAGCGGAGCGTCGGCTCGTTCTCGTGGTTGGTGCGGTAGACGAGGAGCGAGACGCCGGGACCCGAGGCGACGGCGCACTCGGCGCTCGGCGCGCCCGCGTCGGTGGTGAGCGTCACCAGCGGGCCCACGGCGTCGTCGCTCAGCCGGCGCGAGACGCCGAAGACGTGGTTCGGTGGCGTCTGACCGAGCGTCCCCGAGACGCAGCCGACGAGCTGCGTGCCGTCGCTGGCGACGCGCACCCGCTGCGCGTCGAGCCACGGCATCTGGTTCTCCTTGAGCACCACCTCGCTCACGCCGCCGTCGTCGTCGATGAGGGCCGAGTGCACGGCGCTCGGCCACTGCCCGCCGTTGGCGCGCGGCCACAGCGCGGCGACCCGGCCCCCGCCGAGCGAGGTGAGGGCGATGGTGCGCCCATAGAGGGCGTTGTTGGTCGAGGTGGTGAGCAGCAGCGTCGGGCTGCTCCCGCCATCGGGCAGCGCCCAGAAGCGCGCGCCGCCGTCGGCGTCGAAGAAGACGACGCGCGGGCCGTTGTCCTCGTGCGAGTGGACGAAGGCGGTGCCGCTCCAGGTGAGGTCGTGGGCCGCGGCCGACGGCCACGGCGCGAGCTGGAGGCCGTTCGGGTCGAGCACGCCGCCATCGTTGAGCAGGCGCACCGCCTGGAGCGAGACCTGCTCCCACGCGATGAGGGTCAGCTCGCCGTTCGACGCGGCGCGCGGGTTGAGCTGGTCGCCGTTGTTGCCGGGGACGAGCCGCCGCTCGCCGCCGACCTGGCCCGCGGGCGAGACGAAGGCCGCCCAGGTGTGGTTGCCGCCGTTGCGCTGATCTCTCCACGCGACGACGTAGTTCTCTCCGTTGAAGGTCACCGTCGGGTCGAGCTGATCCCCCGGGGCGGTGACCACCGGGATGCCGAGCGGGTCGAGCACGCCGCCGTCGAACAGCACGCGCGCCGCGTAGAGGTCGACGCCGCGGTACAGCGCGTGCCGGAGGTCTTCCCAGACCACCAGCCAGCCCGCGTCGCTCGCCGCGATGACGGGCATGCGCTGGGCGCGCGGCGCGGGCACGACGGTGCCGCCGTCGGGGAAGACGATCTCCGGATCGAGCGTCGGATCGAGCACCGCCGGGAAGCGCGAGCGCGCCATCACCTCGGCCGGCACGGTGAGCCGCAGTCGCTCCCCGTCGAGCTCCACCGGCACCGCGGTCCGCTCGCCGCGCGCGTCGACCCACGTGCCGTGGCCGTAGCGCACGCCGACGCTGGTGCCCTGCGCCGTGAAGTGCGCGCCGAGCGCGTCGAGGCCCGCGTGGTCGAAGCCGCGCACCCGCAGCGTGACGACCAGCGGCCCGGTCGTCCCCGGCGCCTCATCGAACTCGAACGACTGCTCGAGGTGGCTGCCGCTCGTCTCGAGGCGCTGCACCGCCGCGCCGTGGTCCAGCAGCACCACGCCGTCGCTGGTGGTTCGGGCCGGTGCGCGCAGCGCAAGCGCTCCTCCGCGGGTGATGGACTCGAGCTCGAAGCTCAGCTCGGTCGGCGCGTGCGCGTCGGCCAGCGGCTGGCCGCCGAAGTGGAGCACGCCCTCGGGCGAGACGACCGCGCGCCATTGAGGCTGGTCGTTGACGAGGCGCTCTCCGTCGAGCACGAAGCCGCGTCGCGCGCGGAGCACCACGTCGTCACCCGGCGCTGCCGGGGTCGTCGGCTCCGATCTGGAGACACTGCAGCCCGCCGCCCACGCCGAGACTGCCAGCAAGACAAGTCGATTCACGAAGCTCCCCGGGTGCACGTCGAACATAGTCCACGCCGGTCGTCGGGCGCTGTGCGTGCGCCGGGTGGTGCTACACGTACCCCCCATGCGCTCTCTGCTCTTCCTCCCCGCGCTCGTCGCGCTCGCCGGCTGCAAGAAGGACGCGGAGCCGCCTCCGAGGCCGGCCGCCCCCGCGCTGCGCCCGCAGGAGGTGTCGGTCGAAGGCGCGTACCACGCCGTCGCCTGTGGCCCCGTCACCGCGGTGTGGAGCGGCAGCGCCGACGCGCTCAAGGACCTTCCCCAGCCAGCGCCGAAGCCCTTCGGCGTCGAGTCGCTCGCCTTCCGCTTCGCTGACGGCACCAGCAAGGGCTTCGCGCCGACCGGCCAGGTCTTCTTCAACGACTGGACCTTCGGAATCTTCGCCCCCGACTGCTCGGCCGTCGCGCTGCAGGTCGACCACTACGGGCCGGTGCACGTGGTGAAGCTCGACCAGCTCCGCGGCTACCTCGAGGGTCGCGTCAAGCCGGTGCAGGTGCAGGCGCTCCACGAGAAGGACGCGCTGGTGCACTCCGACCTCCTGTGGCGCGACGCCGCGTCACTGGAGTTCGTCGCGAGCTGCTGCGGCGGGGCGCAGGCCTTCAGGGCCTCGGTGAAGGACGGCGCGCTCGAGCGGCTGCTCGACGCGCCCTCGGCGCCGAAGGGCCTCAAGCGCGTCAACGGGAAGTACGAGGTGGTGCCGTGAGCGCGATGAAGGAACTCGCCACGCGCGCGCGCCTCGCGGCGCGGGCGCTCGTCGCGGCGAGCACCGAGCAGAAGAACCGCGCGCTGGTCTCGATGGCGAAGGCGCTGCGCGCGGCGTCGGCCGACATCTGCGAGCAGAACGCGCTCGACCTGCACGACGCCCGCGCCAGCGGGAAGAACGCCGCGTTCCTCGACCGGCTGCTCCTCGACCCGAAGCGCGTCGAGGCGATGGCCGCCGCGGTGGAGGCCGTCGCCGCGCTGGCCGACCCGGTGGGCGAGGTGACCGAGCAGTGGACGCGGCCCAACGGCCTGCGGGTGCGCAAGGAGCGGCTCCCGCTCGGCGTGGTGCTGATGATCTACGAGTCGCGGCCCAACGTGACGAGCGACGCGGCGGCGCTGTGTCTCAAGAGCGGCAACGCGGCCATCCTCCGCGGCGGCTCCGAGTCGTTCCGCAGCAACCAGGCCATCGCCCGCGCGCTGCAGCACGGGCTCGTCGAGGCGGGCCTGCCGGTGGAGGCGGTGACGCTGGTGCCCACCACCGACCGCGAGTCGATGCTCGAGCTGCTCAAGCTCGACGGGCTCATCGACCTGTGCATCCCGCGCGGCGGCGAGGGGCTGATCCGCTTCGTGGTCGAGCACGCGCGGGTGCCGGTGGTGAAGCACTACCAGGGCGTGTGCCACGTCTTCGTCGAGCGCACCGCCGACCTCGAGATGGCCGAGCGCATCATCGTCAACGCGAAGACCTCGCGCCCCGGCGTGTGCAACGCCGCCGAGTGCCTGCTGGTCGACGCCGCCATCGCGCCCGCCTTCCTCCCGCGCGCCGCGAAGGCCCTCGCCGCGCTGGGCGTCGAGCTGCGCTGCGACGAGCGCGCGGCGGCGCTGGCGGGCGTGCCGGTGACGCCCGCGGGAGAGCAGGACTGGGGGCGTGAGTTCCTCGACCTCATCCTCGCGGTGAAGGTGGTCGACGGCTTCGACGCCGCGCTCGCTCACATCGCCCGCTACGGCAGCGAGCACACCGAGGCGCTCGTCACCCGCGACGACGCGCTGGCGCGGCGCTTCACGCGCGAGGTGACCGCCTCGGCGGTGATGGTCAACGCCTCGACCCGCTTCAACGACGGCGGCGAGCTCGGGCTCGGCGCGGAGGTCGGCATCTCCACCAGCCGGCTCCACGCCTTCGGGCCGATGGGCCTGCGCGAGCTGACCGCGCAGAAGTACGTGGTGCTCGGCGAGGGGCAGACGCGCTGACGGACGACGTCACTTCCCCTCGGGCGTCGCCAGCGCCTCGGCGGCGCGGGCGAGCTCGTCGACGGCGCGCGCGAGGCCGGGGTGGTCGGCCGCTCCGTAGGCGCGCGTGAAGTCGGCGATGAACTGCGTGAAGGCGGGGCGCGCGGCGTCGGGGAGCTCGAGCGCGGGCGTCGCGTGCGCCGGCCAGGAGGTGTCGTACCAGAGGCGCTCGGTCTTCACGCTGCGGAGGTGCCGCGCCGCGGCTGCGAAGCGCCCGCGCGCGAGCTCCCTCAGCCCGAGCGCGAGGCGCCCCGTGCTGTGCGCCTCGGCGAGGTGCGGCTCCCAGGCGTCGACCTCGGCGAGGTCTCCTGCGAGCACCGCGGCCAGCGGCCCCATCTCGAGCGCCCACGAGGTCGCGTTGCCCAGGCGCAGCCGGCGCGCGCGCTCCATCGCCTCGGTGAAGCGGCCCTGCTCGACGTGGAGCAGCATCGAGTCGTACCGGGCGGTGTTGGAGTCGACGTCGGCCCCGAGGACGAAGTCGTCCGCGGCGAAGGCCAGCTGCTGCGCGGCGAGGAGCTCGGCCGCCGGCGGGTCGTTCCACGAGAGCACCGAGACGTAGCTCGCCGCGGGCAGGCGGCACGCGCGCTGTGCGGGGAGCGTCTGCTCGGCACAGTCGCGCGCGGCGGCGTCGGCGAAGCGCTTCGCGAGCGCGAGCGCCTCCGGGAGCTGGCCCTGCGACCAGAGCGCCGAGACCGCGTTCGCGCCCTGGCCGAGCGCGGTGCGCCGGTCGGCGTCGACGGGGCTGTCGAGCAACGGCTCCACCTCGCGCGCCGCCGCGCCGAAGAGCTCGCGCGCCTGCGAGGGGGCGCGCGGCCACAGCCAGGCACCCCAGTTCGACGCGACGATCGCCTTCGACAGCCTCAGCCCCGGCGACCAGTCCCCGCGCCACGCGAGCAGCTGCGCCCAGAGCGCCTCGTACCGGCGCTGGGTCTGCTCGTCGGTGGTCGCGCCGGTCTCGAGGTCGACGTTGAGGAGGCCCGCGCGTGCGTCGACCTCGCAGGCGAAGAAGTCGACGTCGCGTGGCGCGCGCGCGAGGCCGGTGGCGCTCAGGGTCAACGCCTTCTCGTACAGCGCGCGGCACGCGTCCCACGCGTTGGTCTCGGCGTTGATCGCCCCCAGCCGCGTGAAGACGATGCACGCGTCGCGCGACTCCTCGGGCGAGAGGTCCGAGCGGCCGAGCCACTGCAGGCTCCGCTCGGACAGGGTGTTGATGACCGCGATGTTCCCGCGCGACGACTCGATCTCCTGCGGCAGCTCGCGCATCAGCTCGCGGACGAAGGTGCGCGCCTCGTTGCGCTCGCGGCGCACGCGCAGCTCGTCGAAGGTGAGCACCCCGCCGAGCACCACGACGCCGAGGAGCGCGCCGGCGACGAGGCGACGGTTCGCCGCCAGGGCGCGCCTGAGGAGCTCCGCCCGGCCGTAGCGTCGCGCCGAGACCGTGCGGCCCGCGAGCCAGGCCTCGAGATCCGCGGCGAGCGCGCTGGCGTCGGGGTAGCGGCGCTCCCGGTCGCGCGCGAGCGCCTTGTCGCAGATGGCGGCGAGGTCTTCCGGGGCGTCGGGCTCGAGCGCGGCGACCGGCGAGACCTCGCCCTGGGCGGCGTGACCCATCGCCGACCGCAGCGAGCGCCCGAGAATCGGCGCCTGCCCGGTGAGCAGGAAGTACAGGCACGCGCCGAGGCCCCACACGTCGCTCCGCGCGTCCGCCTCGAGGCCGAGCGCCGCCTCGGGGCTCATGTACGCGGGCGTCCCCACCACGTGCTGGAGCTGGTGCGGGGCGGTGATCTCCGGCTCCTCGACGCGGCTGTCGATCGACGCGAGCCCCCAGTCGAGCACCCACGTCTCGCCGAAGCCGCCGAGCATCACGTTCTGGGGCTTGAGGTCTCGGTGCACCACGCCGCGCCGGTGCGCGAAGGCCACCGCCTGGCAGGCGCGCACCAGGGCGGGCACGAAGGCGAGCCGCTCGTCGAGCGCCTTCCCCGCGAGCGAGTCGGCGAGGCTCTTCCCCTCGATGCGCCGCAGCACCAGGAACAGCGAGCCATCGGGGCCGCGGCCCACGTCGTGGAGCGCGACGATGCCGGGGTGCTCGAGCCGCGCGGTGAGCCGCGCCTCGCGCACGAAGGCCGCGACGACCTCGGGCCTGGCGAGCGCCTCGGGGTGCAGCTTCTTGAGCGCCACCTCGCGGCGCAGCACCGTGTCCCACGCGCGCCACACCACGCCCTGGCCTCCGCGCCCGAGCACGGCGCTCGCGTCGCTCTCGTCGACCCGGTAGCGCCCCTCGGGCAGCGACGGCAGCGCCTCTTCGCCCGAGCTCGACGCGTCGGCGCGCACCCACGTCTCACCGGTGTCGATGGAGCTCGTGCTGCGGCTCCGCTCGGTCGGCTCGTCGTGGCTCTCATGGGGGACGGGGCGCTTCACGGCGCGTGGAGGCTACGACGCTCACCGCTCGAAGACACTCCACGAGAAGCCCGCCGAGAGTCCCACGAGCGTCGCGAGGTTCGTCGCCTGGCCGGGGACGAAGGTGCCGTGCAGCGCGAACGAGAGCACGCCGCGACCGTCGGCGACGCGGAGCCGCACGCCCGCGTCGAGGCCCGCGCCGAAGAAGAGCTCCACCGGCCCGCGCGCCCAGGGGGGCTGGTACTGCACGAGGCGCAGGCGCGGCCCGACGAAGAAGACGCTGTCGAGCACGTGGTACGCGCCGGCCACGCTGTACGACTGGAGCTGCACCGACGGCTCCCACGTGGCCTCGAGGTCGAAGCGCGGCCGCCCCGCGGGGAAGAAGGTGGCCGTGGAGCTCACCCCGAGGAGGAACGGGAAGCCCACCTGCCCACCGACCTGCACGCGCAGCGATGGCGGCGCGTCGACCGGGCTGGCGGCGAGCACCAGCAGGAGCGCGAGCGGGCTCATCGCGCGGCCTCCGCGTCGAAGAACTTCACGATGCGGCTGAGCGCGAGGTCGCGCACCTCGTCCTTCTCCTGCAGCAGCTCGTGGCGGCCGCCCTCGAGGCGCGAGAGCGTGCAGCGCGGCGCGTCGCCGCAGTAGCGGTTCTGCCCGCCCGGCTTCACGAAGCGGTCGTCGCCCGCCTGGAGCAGCAGGGTCGGGGTGCTCGAGTAGCGCCCCACGAGCGAGCCGCGGCTCGAGCCCGCCAGCGCCTGACACAGCCAGCGCCAGGTGAGGCCCCCGAGGCGGATGCGTTCGTCGTCGCGCAGCTGCTGCACCTTCCACGTCCACCGCGCTTCCGACTGCGAGACGGTGTTGGCGGCGAAGTCGGTCTCCTCGCGGTACGGGCCGGAGCCGATCGCCCACGCGGTCCCGTCGCTCGCGTCGCAGACGCCGGCCGCGAGCGAGGCCGCGACGGGCGGGGGAAAGGCGCCGAGGTCGATCTCCAGCATGGGGGCCGAGAGCACCAGCGCGTCGACGTCGCCCGGGTGCTCGTCGACGAGGTTGGCCGCCACGCCGCCGCTCAGCGAGTGCGCGAGGAGGAACACCCGCCGCCCCTCCGGACGCACCACGGTGCTGAGGAACTGGTGCGCGTCGCTCACGTAGTCGTCGAAGAAGGCGACGTAGCCCTTCTCGGGGTCGGGCAGCATGCGCCCCGCCTCGCCCTGACCGCGCAGCGTGAGCGCCCACGTGGTGTAGCCCTGCGCCACGAGGTCGCTCACCACCTCCGCGTACTTGATGATGGCCTCGGTGCGACCCGGCATGAGCACCACGTCCGCCTTCGGGCTGGCGGCGCGGTGCACGCGGTAGACGACCTCCACGCCGTCGACGCCGGCGAACGAGCCCGCCTCCCCGGCGTTCCAGAAGTCGCGCAGCGAGTCGGCGCGCGCGTCGTTCCAGCGCGAGAGGAGCTCGGCCTCGCGGCTGAAGCGCTCCGGGCCGGGGCGCGCGTCGAAGTCGAAGGGCGGCTGCTTCTCGAGCGGCGAGGGCGCGCGGCAGGCGGCGAGCAGCGCCAGCGCGACGACGAAGACACGGGTCATGCCGCGCACCGTACCGTGCCGCTCAGTCCGGGTCGTCAGGCAGGCGGTCGAAGCCGATGAAGCCGTGCCCGGGCGCGCTGTCGCCCGTGTCGATGAGCATCCGCAGGTGCGGCACCTGGAGCTCGAGGTGCACCAGCTCGCGCGCGAGGCGATCGCGCTTCTTGTCGTCGAGCTCGGCGGCGTGCCGCTGCTTGAGGTCCTCGATGGCCGCCTCGAGCAGCGGGAGCGAGAGCGCTGCCTCGAAGGCCCTGGTGCCCGGGCGCACCGCCTCGGACGGCGGCTCGCGCAGCGCAGCCCAGACCACGAGCGCGCCGAGCGCGATGACCACCAGCCCGATGAGGATGGCCCCCATGACCCGAGGCGTAGCTGATCAGCTGCAATTCGTCGCCACCCGAGCGGGCTTTGGGCTATGCGCGCGCCTCATGGCAGCGAAGAAGAAGACCCCCGCGAAGAAGGCCGCCCCGAAGAAGAAGTCGCCCGCGAAGAAGAAGTCGCCCGCGAAGAAGGCCGCGCCGGTGAAGAAGTCGGCTGCGGCGAAGAGCTCCGCGAAGAAGGCGGCCCCGGCGAAGAAGCCTGCCGCGAAGAAGGTGACGGCGAAGAAGCCCACGCGCGTGGTCCGCAAGTCGAAGCGGCCTGCCCCGAAGCGCAAGCCGGCGGCGGCGAAGAAGAAGGCCGCGCCGAAGGTCCAGAAGTCCGCCCTCCCGGAAGCCCCGGAGGCGCTCGCCCTCGCCCGCACCATCGCGAAGGTGGCCGGCGAGAAGAAGGCCGAGAACGTGGTCATCATCGACACCCGCGCCCGCGCGGCGTCGGTCGGCTACGAGTACGTCGTCATCGCCTCGGGCGACTCCGACCGCCAGCTCGCCGCCATCCACGAGGGCGTCGAGGAGCTGCTCAAGCCGCAGGGCAAGCGCCCGAGCTCGGTCGAGGCCTCGCCTGACTGGGTGTGCGTGAACTACGACGAGGGCGTGGTGGCGCACTTCTTCACGCCCGACCGCCGCGGCGACACCGACCTCGAGGGCCTCTGGAAAGACGCCCCCCGCGTCACGCCGTGAGGCAGAAGACGTAGAGTCGGGTCGCCGCTCCCACCGTCGTCCGCTCAGCCATGAAGCTCACCTTCCTCTCGGTCGGCAAGGACCGCTCGGGCCTCTTTTCGCCCGGGGTGGACGAGTACGTCTCGCGGCTGGCGCACACCGCGAAGGTGAGCGTCGTCGAGCTGCCCGAGTCGAAGCGCTCGGGCGCGCAGGCGAAGGAAGAGGAGGGCGAGGCGCTGCTCAAGAAGCTCGGCCCGAAGGACACCCTGGTGGCGCTCGACGAGCGGGGCAAGCAGCTCTCGTCGGTCGACTTCGCCAAGTGGCTCGGCCGCCAGCAGGACGGGGGGCGCGACGTGGCCTTCGTCATCGGCGGCGACGAGGGCCTCTCGGACACGGTGCGGGCGAAAGCCGGGCTGGTGCTCTCGCTGTCGGCGATGACGCTGCCGCACCGGCTCGCGCGCCTGGTGCTGGTGGAGCAGGTCTACCGCGCGTTCTCCATCCTCCGCGGCGAGCCGTACCACAAGGCGTGAAGCACCATGGCGACCGGTCGACGCACAACCCGATGGCCGAGCTCGATGCGGACGGCGTATCTTCCTGAGGCTCCGTCCATGCCGCTTCACGTCGCCGTGCTCCAGGACAGGTTTCGCGCTTCGGTGCTCGGCTTCGCCATCGGTGATGCGCTGGGCTTCCCGTTGCGGGGCCTCCCTGCGCCCGCGCTGATGCGGCAGCAGCCCTCGGGGGACGACTTCGCGGCGCGCCCGCGCGGCGGCTTCCCCCGCGGCCAGTTCTCCGACGACACGCAGATGATGATGGCGGTGGCCGACGCGGTGGTGCGCGAGAAGCGCATCGACGGGCGCACGGCCGCGCAGCACCTCTCGTGGCTGTGGCAGGAGGGCACCGTGCTCCAGCCGCCGCCCTCGGCGACGCAGGCCGCGGAGGCGTTGCTCAGCGGCACCCCGTGGATGAGCGCCGGCGCGCCGCTGGGCGTGTGCGACCCCTCGAGCCTCTCTCGCGGCGTGGTGGTGGGCCTGTCGAGCGAGCCGATGACCACGCGGCTGGCGCACGACGCGCAGGTGCTGACGGTGATGACGCACAAGGACCCGCTCTGCGCCGCGGCGGTGGCCGCCTTCGCGCGGGCGATCCAGCTCGGGCTCTCGGGCGAGGCGATGTCGGCCGAGGAGTTCTGCGACCAGGTGAGCCAGGCCGCCGCGCCGCACAGCCGCGAGCTCGCCGACGAGCTGTATTACCTGCCGCGCGCGCTCGCGTGGGACCCCGACCGCGCCCTCGTCGCGCTGCGCCGGGTGGGCGTGCCGCCGACGCACTACGACTTCGAGCTCGGGGTGCCGGCGCACGTCACCCCCGTGCTGCTCACCGGCCTGTTCGGCTTCCTCCGCTTCCCCACCGACTTCCGCGCCGCGATGCAGCTCGTGCTGCGGGCGGGCGGCGAGGTCGACGTGGTGGCCGGGGTGTGTGCGGCGGTGGCCGGCGCCCACCTGGGCACCGAATCCATTCCTGCGCGTCTGCGCAAGAACGTGATGTACGCTGACGCGCTCGTCGAGGTGGCTGACCGCCTCTTCGACGTGAAGCTCGCGCGGGTGCCGGTCGTCACGGCAGCCTTCGCCACCGTGAAGCGCTGACTCGAGAAACAGCAGCGCGACACGTTCGAGTCGTTACATGCGACGTCTTCGGAGCACCGGCCGGCGGGCTCCTCTGGGGGATTCACCACATGAAGCGGTTGATGCGGTCTGCGTTGTGCGCGGCGTTGACGTTCGGCGGGAGTGCGCTCGCCTACTCCTCCGGCTCCCCCGTCTGTGACTACCCGAGCGAGAGCCAGATGCCCGGCAGCCGCACGGGGAGCGGCGGCTTCACGCTCACGCCCTCCACCACGAACTACGTGCCGGGCCAGGCGATGACCATCACCGTCGCCAACTCGAACTCGCTCATGTTCAAGGGCCTGCTGCTCCAGGCGGTGCAGGGCAGCCCGGGCGCGCCGAACACCAACGTCATCGGGAGCTTCAGCGCGCTGCCCGCGAGCACCCAGTTCGTCTCGTCGTGCAATGGCACCAACGGCGTCATCACGCACTCCGATGCGACGGCGAAGACCTCGCTCGCCTTCACCTGGACCCCGCCCGCGAACGCGACCGGCCCCATCACGTTCCACCTCGTCGCCGTCGTCAGCCGCACCGAGTGGTACGGCAAGCTGAGCCCCATCACGCTGACGCTGACCCCCTCGATGGGCACCGGCGGTGGTGGTGGCTCCACGGGTGGTGGCGGTGGCTCGACCGGCGGGGGCGGCGGTTCCACGGGTGGCGGTGGTGGCTCCGCGACGGGCGGTGGCGGCGGCTCGATGGGCGGTGGCGGCG
>JBMORD010000241.1:0-10211 GCA_049322495.1 Myxococcota bacterium
CTCCGCCGGCTGCGGCGTCGGCGCGCTCGCCAGCGACGGCGGCACGGGCGCGGGCACGATGGGGCGGGGGGCCGACGGGTTCTCGCCGAAGTAGTAGCGACGGATCGCTCGCTCGATGGCGGAGATCGTCGAGACCACCGGCTGCACCTTGAGGTTCGTCGCGAACTCGATCGCCTGGAGGTGCTCGATGTTCGTCGGATCGGCCGTGGCGACCGAGAGCGAGCGCGCCGCCGGGTTGCTCGACACGGGGAAGACGCCGTAGCGCTCGCAGAGGTCGAGCCGCAGCCAGGTGGGCGCGGCCGCGGGTAGCTCCTGCGTGTCGAGATCGATGGAGGGGAGCTCGAGCTGCGCGGCCAGCACTTCGCTGATCGCCGTCTCGGTGACGAAGCCGAGCTCCACCACCGTGCGCCCGAGGCGCCCGCCCCACTTGCGCTGCTCGTTGAGGGCCACCTTGAGCTGCTGATCGGTCAGGAGACCTGCGTCGATCAGCAGATCTCCCAGACGGCGGCGCGCTCCCCGAGGTGGCATCTGCGACGGCTTACTGCGCCTTCTCCTCGCGCACGGGCGGCTCGAGCTTCTTCGCCTCGGCCTTCTCCGCAGCCGTCGGGGGCTTCAGGCGGAGCATCTTCCACGTGCCCTGGCCGTCCTTGAGGCTGAAGACCGCGGCCATGCCGACCGACTTGGTGCTGTCGTTCATGTCCCAGCCCATGGTGTCCGCCGGGCCCGGGTTGAGGAAGAGCGTCTTCGAAGCCTCGCCTTCCTTGGCGAGCTGCGTGCCGGCTGCGTCCTTCGTCGCGCGGCCGCCGGCCTCCTTGATGTTCGAGAAGAGGCCGAACGAGATGTTGGCGTCGGCGATCGCCTTGGTGATCGCCTCGTCACCGACGTTGCCGCCCGCGCCCGCGAAGTCGAGCGCCTGGTTGCCGTTGCCGTGCGGAGGGCCGTGGGCGATCAGCGCGACGGGCGTCTTCGCCTCCTTCGCCACGCGCACCACCTCGGCGACGGTGGACTTGAGGTACTGACAGCCGGTCTTGCAGTTGATGTACGCCGGGTCGTGGTAGCCGGGGAGCGAGACCAGCGTCAGCTCCGGGAACTCGACCACGCGCACCTCGTTGAGGTTGACGATGTTCGGCGCCTTCGCCTTCGCGGCGTTGAGGCCGTCGGTGAACTCGGCGCGGCACTCGCGGTTGCCGATCACCACGAAGACGGGGAGCTTCGTCGACGCGAGCTCCTCGAGCACGCGCGCGATGCCGCTGGCGACTTCGCCGACGTCGCCGGTGACGACGATCGCGTCGGCCTTCTCGTCCTGGAAGAACTTCAGGTACTTCTTGAGGGCGAGCATGTTGAGGCCCGAGTCCTCGTTGACGGGGCCGAGCACGCCGAAGGTGAGGGTGCCGTCCGCGTCCTTGTCGGCGAAGGCGAGCCGTGCGCCCGTCTGCTTCGCGGCGCGCTCGCCGAACTTGAGCTCCGTCACCGGACCCGGGTCGATCGGCGCGGCGCACTCCTTGTCGGCCAGCGGCTCGGGGGCGGGCGGCGGCGGGGTGGCGACGACGGGCTTCTCGACCGGCTTCGGCGGAGGCGGCGCCTCGACCTTCTTCTCGGGGCAGCCCATCAGCGAGAAGGACAGGCCGAGGACGGCGAAAGCGGTGGCGTGACGCAGGCTCTTCATGTGGAGAACTCCCCCTCGCAAGTCGTTGAAAGGTCGACGCCTCGTAGCGGAATCGCCCTCGCTGGTCCAGAGAGTTCGGGGTAGACCAAACCCATGCGCCGCTCTCTGGTCGTGCTGCTCGTCGCGCTCGCCGGTTGTGCTCACTCGCCGCTGTCCGCGGCCGCGCTCGACGAGACCCGGCTCATCGCCTTCATCGCGCGCATCGAGGACGAGGCGGGCCCGAAGTCGAACGTGTTCCGCAACGACGCGTCGTACCGCGATCGCCTCAAGCGCCTCGACGACAAGGAGGCGGACCGTCGCCTCGGCAACGCGCTCACCGTGGGCAGCTACGGCCGCAACAAGGATCGCTCTGGCAAGGAGACGGGGGAGCCCGTGCTGCAGGCGCCCACCATCTCGCGCTTCGAGATCGCCGACTCACTCCGCTCGATGACGCTCGCGCTGCTCCCGAAGCAGGCGCCGTGGAGCCAGGTGGTGCACCCGGTCGAGGTCGCGCGGGTGCTCGAGAGCTTCCTCGTCCAGGAGGTGCCGGCCAACGCGCCCGACTACGAGCGGCTCGAGGCGCTCGGCGCCGACACGGTGGTGGAGATCGTCGTCGAGGAGTACGGCATGCGCAGCGAGAAGGGGAAGGCCGGCGCCTACCTCGTCGGGCACGCGCGCATGTTCCGCGTGAAGGGGCCGGAGCTGTACCACCGACGGTTCTACTCTGACGATCTCAGCGCCGGGCTCGAGCCGCTCGACCCGTTCGCGGTCCGCAAGGATGCACAGCTCTTCGCGGCACGCATCAAGCAGCAGGTCGCGGGGATCGCGGCGCAGATCGCGAAGGACCTGACGCCGGAGTCGCGTCGCGAGGCCAGCCCGAAGCCGGGGGATGACACCGACAAGCCGCGCCAGAACGAGACGCCTCAGGCGCCGCAGGCCGACGACCCGCTCTGAGCCGTTTGTCGCTGTCGCGCGTCGTTCACGGTCGCCCCGCCGCCGCAGGGAGGCGGCCCGCCACGAACAGCGCCCTCTGGATGCCTACCGCCCGGTAGGTGACTGCTTACCGCCTGGTAGGTGTTTGCTTGCCGTCCGGTAGACTCCTCTCGTTGGCGACCGTCGGCGGGCGCGCGTGGTCCGCAGCCGACGACTCATCTCTTGTTGGCGACAGTCGGTGCGACTGCTCGTATTCCGCGCGGGCGGCTCCGGCGCCGGGGCGGCGGCAGCGTGACCGGTGGAGGCGGCGGCGCGACGGCGGTGGCACGGGCGGCGTCCGCCGGCGCTCGTCCTGCTGACCCTCAACGCCCTTGCGGCGGTCGACGCGGTGTTCATCCCGCTCCAGACCGACGCGATGGAAGGCCTCGCGCAGCTCACGAGCCCCGTGGCTCGGCCTCGACCGCGAGAGCGCCGATCTCCACTCCGGCTGGCTTGGTGCTCAGCGCGGCTGTGCGCCCGCACTCATCGAGTCGCCGTACCGCGGACAACCGTCACTCCACGCAGGTGCACTTCAAGCACACCTACGTGTTGGCTCCCACCTGATTGGCCAACCGGTTCTCAGAAGCACTCCCCACCCGGGTTCAGCCTACGCCGCGCGTGACGCGCGTCCGTGTTGCCGCCGGAGCGAGCGCAGGTGGCGCTGTCCGACCGAGGGCTCATGGCTCGGCTCGGTCGATGATCAACTCGCACGCGCCGCTGGCAAAGCGGTCGATGGCGACCTGGGAGGCGATGGGGGGCGCGTCTTCTGCCACGGCTCGGCGAAGCGCGCGCGCGGGTACGCCAGGTCGTCCCATGTGGCGAGGTGCGCCTGTCAGAAGGCGAGGCGCGCGAGGATCTGCGAGAGCTCTGCGGCCCTTCGCGCCGCACGGCTCTGGATCCAGGGACTACCCAACGACGCAGCGGTCGGCGCGCAGCTCCCGCGAGCCGCAAGGGGCGGAGCCGCTGCCACCTCGAGCGGCGCCAACTTTCCACGAGCTTCGCCTGTGCTCCTCAGCGCGCTCGTCGACGTCGGAAGAGCAGCGCCACCCCGAAGGCAAGTGCACCCACCGGACCGCCCGCGGCGCCACAGCCACAGCCGAGATCGGTCGTGCCGCCACCACCGGTGCCTCCGCCGGCCGCCGAGCTGCCGCCGCCACCACCGCGCGACGAGCTCCCGCCGCCGCCTCCGGCCGAGCCGCCGCCACCACCGATCGGCGTCTGATCGACGCAGTAGAAGAGCCCCGTGCCAATGTCGCGGCAGTCGGAGCCGATCGGGCAACCCGTGCCACTGGTCGGGTTGCACGGCGCGCGGCACTTGCCCTCGATGCAGCGGGTGCCCGTCTGGCAGGCGTGCAGCTCCGGCGACGAGCCACACGGGCCGTCCTCGGGGCTGAGCTGATCGGGGCAGCCGCAGACGCCTGTCCCGTTGGCGTTGGTCGCCACGCAGGTCGCGCAGGCGTTGCCGAGGTTGACGTTGCACGGCGTGTAGCAGCGGTTGTTGAAGCACGTGAGGCCGTTGTTGCACGCGCCGGTGTTGGTGCAGGGCGCGCACGTGCTCCCCTCCGTGCCCGGCATGCAGACCGCCACGCCCTGCTGGAGCTGGCAGACCTTGCCCGTGGCACACGACGCCGGGTTGTTGATGTCGCACCGCGCGCGGCACGTCGGCGAGACGGTGCCGATGCAGGCCAGCCCCGTCGAGCAGGCGTAGAGCGAGTTGCCGACCTGTCCGCACGGCTGGCCCTCGCTCGCGTACTCGTCGGGGCAGGCGCAGGCGCCGCCGCCGACCTGGAGCGTGTAGCAGGCCTGGCACGTCCCGGGCGCCGCCGGGTTGCAGGGCGCGCGGCAGCGGTTGTTCACGCACACCAGCCCGTCGGCGCAGTTCCCGTTGTTGCACGGCTGGCAGGTGCCCGGCGCGCTGCTGCCCGGCAGGCAGACGCTCGAGGCGCCCGACAGGAGCGGAGTGCACGTCGTGCCCGTGCCGCAGGCGGTGTTCGCGCACGCGTTGCAGAAGCCCCCCTGACCCTGACCGGCGCAGCACGCACGGCAGTAGTAGGCCGTCGTCTGCTCCGACTCGCGCGTGCAGACGTTGCACGACTTGCACACGAACGACGGGTTGCACGGGTCTCCGAGATCCCCGCGCGGAGTGCACGTGCCGCCGTTGCAGGTGTAGCCGGTCGCGCACTGCGTGCTGGTGGTGCACTGGTTGGTGCACGTCATCGAGGTCGGCACGCAGATGCCGTCGGGTTGCTCACACGTGTAGCCCGGACCGCACTGCGCGCTGTCGCTGCAGGTGAGGCTGCAGAACGTGACGCCGGTGGCGTTGAAGCGGAGGCACAGCCCGGAGCTGCACTCGCTGCCCGTCTGGCAGAACCGGCACTGATCCGGCACGCCGACCTGCGGCAGACAGGCAAACCCCGC
Organism: Myxococcota bacterium; assembly: GCA_049322495.1. Taxonomy (GTDB): domain Bacteria; phylum Myxococcota; class Myxococcia; order Myxococcales; family Myxococcaceae; genus Archangium_A. Next base: position 5,036 of record JBMORD010000241.1, read on the forward strand.
CGTGGAGCCCTGGCACGTGTAGCCTGCGGGGCATGACGCGCCGGCGCCGCTGCAGTCCTGGGTACAGATCTTCGAGGTCCCTCCGCTGATCCCCTCGCAGACGCGCCCGCCGGTGCACGCCGACGCGGCGGTGCAGGTCGTGCCCTGGCCCCCCGCGCCGCCCGGGTAGACCGCGCACACGTCGCTCTCGTCGACGGCGGTGAGCACGCGCTTGGCGACCCCCTGCGCGACGTACGCGTACATCACGGGCGTGGTGGCGCCGGCCGTGTGGGCCAGCCCGAGGAAGTGACCGGCTTCGTGGATCACCACCGACTCGACGTCGTAGGTCCCCGCCGCCGCGCTGGTCGACCAGGCGACGTTGTTGTTGAGCTCCATGTCGCCGTCGATGATCTCGTGGGTGGTGGTGATGAACGTGGTGGTGGTGATCGCCAGCTCGTTCGGCAGGTGCTTGTCGGTCCAGTTGGTGCCGGATAGCCAGATGACGTTGTTGATCCGATCCTGGCCGTCGAGCGCCGCGCGCCCCGACGGCGTCGCGAACGAGCCGCCGGGCTGCGACATCCAGTTCGTGTTGCAGGACACCCGCCCGCTGGTCCACGCGGCGAACATCGCGTTGATGCGCGCGGGCACGTCGGCGTAGGGGACGCCACCGTTGATCGACATGCCGCCGGTGTTGTCGATCGACGTCGCCTGGCGGAAGACCGGCGCGCAGACGGTGCCGACGCACTGCGTGCCGGTGGGACAGCCGGTGCTGCACGCGGCGAGGGCCCAGCGGTTGCCGCTCGGGGTCGCCGCCGCCAGGCCTGCCCCGAGGAACACACACAGCGAGAGGAGGCGCGGGCTCACTTCGCACCTCCCTTCACCGCGGCGCGGAGCTGATTCACGAGGCTCTCGGGCGTGCCGAGGTACTCGGGCGAGCTCACCGGCTGGACGCGCCGCCCGGCAGGCACGGCGAAGGCGATCCCGTCGGTGCTCCGCATCGCCGCCGGCTTCCCGTGCAGCTCGGTGAGGGAGATCTTCCCCGCCGACATGCCGTAGACGAGGAAGGCGCCCCGCTCGTCGCCCGCGGGCCAGAGCAGCAGCACGCAGTCTTCGCCGTCAGTGAACTGCGCGGCGCCGGCGACCGACTGGCCGACTTCTCCCAGCACGCCGCCGGGCTGCTTCACCAGCACGACGTCGCCCGCCTTGCCCTTGATCGTGTCGGACACGATCAGCTCGGTGTACGTGAAAATGCGGCGCTCGCGCTCGTCCCACCCCGCGGCGGAGCGCACCACCTTCCCGCGCACGATGAGCGGCACGCGCCTCGCCATCTCGTCGAGCGTCTCGTAGGCGATCACCGTCGCCGTCGCGACGAGCGAAGACAGCGCCACCACCACGGCGCACCAGCGGAAGAGTCTCGAGGGCATTCACGTCTCCAGAGGTCCGCGCCGGTGGCCGCCCGGCGCAGAGAGGCGCGTAGTCTACCGCAGGACCGGGCGAAACCCGGAGCGCGCGAATAGAGTGCGCGGCCGAGGTGCCTGCGTGTCTGGACGAGTCGTCATCTTCGTGAACAGTGCTGGCTACGAGGCCGCGTGGCAGGTCGCTTCGCTCGGGATCACCGCGGCGGCGTTCGGTGACACCGTCACCTTCGTGTTCGCCTTCGAGGCGCTGCGCTCGCTGGCGAACAACACGTTCGGCAAGCCGCTCACCGATCGCGAGCGCGCCGAGGCCACGCGCGGAGACGGGATCGGCGCGCCGCTGCCCGCGCGCATGCTCCAGGACGCCCGCGGCCTCGGGGCGCGGGCGATCGCCTGCGACACCACGGTGCGCCTGTGCGGGCTGGTCGCGAGCGAGCTCGAGAAGGGCGGGGTGCTCGACGAGGTGCTGGGGCTGCCGCAGATCTGGCGGCTCACCGAGAACGCGCGCGTGCTGACGTTCTGACCTCGAAAACGACGACGCCCTCCGAGGAGGGCGCCGGGTGCGACGAGCTGCGCGCCGAGGTCAGAAGCGCTCGACGATGCGGAACTCGACGTTCACCGGGTTCTGCGTGGTGGACGTCTTGAGCCGCGAGCAGAGGTCGCCGACGAAGGTCACCTTGTTCGAGTTGGCGTCGTAGCTCCAGGTGGTCGCACTCGAGGCCACGCTCTGGTCGTCGATCACCACCGAGAGGTAGCGCGGGTCGGACGGGCGCGACGAGAGCTGGAACACGCACGGGTCACCCTGGAAGGCCTCGGAGATCTTCCGCAGGGCTGCGGCGAGCTCCGTGCCGTTGGCGGCCTGGAAGAAGGCCGTGCTGCACTGCTTGGTGGTCGCGTTGCAGCTGCCGGGCTGGCCGCCACACTCGGCGTCGGTGCCGTTGGGGCATTCACGGGCGAACCCACCTTCCTTCGCCATCGCGTTGAGCACCGCCGGGCCGTCGCCGCCGACGAGGTCCGCGCCGAAGCCGACGACGATGGTGCGAATGCCCTTCTGCTTGAGCGCCTTGACCGCCGCGACCGCGCCGTCGCGATCGAGGCAGCCCTTGGAGCAGAACGTGTTCGAGCACGAAGACGTCAGGGTGCACGCACAGGCCTGCTGCTGTGCCGCCGAGCACGAGCCGCCGCAGGCGCAAAGGCCGTTGGGGTTCGCGTCGTTGCAGTTGGGCAGGCCGTCGGTGAGGAGCAGCACGAAATCGTCGCGGAAGTCGCTGGCGTCGTTGATGCCGCCGTAGGTGCCGATGAAGCTGAGCGACGAGCCCGTCGGCGTGCCGCCGGTGGGGAGCAGGGCCTGGATGAACGCGTTGACCTGGTTCGAGGTGGCGGTGAGCGAGGAGTCGGTGCCGTCGTCGGTCGCCGAGGGGACGGGGAGCGAGACATCGATGTTGGTCGCCGGGCTGCACTGGCTGTCGGTCGGGTACTTCGAGACACCGAAGCGGGCGAGCGTCGGGGACTGCTGAAAGAAGCTCCCCATCGCGTTCTTCATCTCGCTGATTCGGGTGGGGCAGGACGTAGGACAGGGCAAACTCGAACTCTCTCCGCACACTTGGTTCATGGCGTTGACGCAGTTCGGATTGCTCCTGTCGGTCGGGTAGTTCATTGAGCCGGAGTTGTCGACGAGCAGCATGACGTTGGGCTTAAGCCGCTTGCTCGCGACGATCGTCTTGTCCGTCGTCTGGGCGACGGCGAGCGGAACCACGCGCTCGAAGTCGTAGGTCTGGCACGAGGTGGTGAGCACGAGAATCGGGTAGAAGACTCTTCGAACGAACATAGCGGCACTTGAGCACTCGGAGCCGGTTCCGACAAGGTGGTTGACGGCCCATCCCGGAGGGAACACATTTCCTTGCGCCACATTCGGGTGGCCAACGAAAGGATGGAGTCGTGAAGAGGTTGTTGGGTGCGTTGTTGATCGGGGTTTGGGGCTGCGGAGTTGAGCAGAGTTCTGAGGCTGATGTTGTCGCTCGCTCGGAGCAGGGGTTGTTCTCGTGGAGGGCGATAGATCTCTCCTCAAATGCGACGGCGGCTACTGGGGTGGGCAGCGAACTTCTTGGGAGCACAGGTACAACCCCTCGACTCGGCGCGTGGGATCCTGCGCCGATTGATTGGCAGTTGATTCCCGGCGGACAGTCGGTTGCGCCGGGAGTCCTCCCTGGGGCTGCCGGACGAACAGTGAAGTCTCTTGGTCAGACCGCGGGCTATGAGACGCATCTGCTGGCGAAGAACGCTGCTGGCCAACTCGTTCATCAAATTAGAACGACGAGCATCGAACTTCCGGTCGTCGAGTGGCTCCCGTCTTGGGTCTCGCACGGAACCATGACCGTTTCGAGCGGCGTTTCTGCGTCTGGAGTGCTGGCAAAGGATGCAAGCCTCGATTTGTTTGTGCGCGGAGTCGACGGTCAGGTCTACATGGACAGTTACCTTGGCGGTTTCGATGTCGCCTACTCGCAGGGTGCGCCTTGGACGGGATTCATCCCACTCGGAGGCACGGTTCTCGCCGGCACGACACCGGTTGGCATCACGACGATCACCAACGGCGTTGTTCAGAGAGACATCTTCGTGAACACCGGCGGGCTTTACAGCACGGGCCTTGCGCATCGCTATTGGCTTGCCTCGACGGGTTGGTCTGCATGGGAAAGCATTGGTGGATTCGGAAAGGACGGAGTTGTTGGCACGCCCTCGGTGATTCGGGAGGGCAGCAAGATCGCTGTCTATGTGTTGGGGCCGAACTCTCACGTGTACAAGAAGACGCTCACAATCGGGGTCACCAAGGGAGGGGGGCGCACCCAGTCTTGGTCGACATTCCTCGACTGTGGGAATCCGGGCCGGCCTCTTGACGAGAACTTCTTGGCGACGAGTTGGTCGAACACTCCGACTGGCTATGAGACGGTCGTTTTCGTGCGTGACTTCGGGTTGATCTATCGAGGTTCCGGAACGTGTAACTGAGACGAACTCTTGGGCGAGTTTGATCGCCCAAGAGTTTTCTTGACGAAGAGATGAAGATCGTAGTCCTCAGCCGATCGAAGAGCATCCCCTCGACCCGCCGGCTCGTGGAGGCGGCGAAGGCGCGCGGCCACAGCGTGAAGGTGCTCAACCCCGTCGGCGTGTCGGTGCACCTCGGGCGCGGCCGCACCGAGCTCAGCTACCGGCAGAAGCGCGTGGCCACGCCCGACGTGGTGATCCCCCGCATCGCGTCGTCGATCGCGAGCTACGGCCTGGCGATCGTCGATCAGTTCGCCGCCCAGGGGTCGGTGATCCTCAACACCGCGCGCTCGATCGGCCTCTCGCGCAACCCGGCGCGGTGCCTCCAGCGCCTCTCGGCGGCGGGGCTCGACGTGCCGGCGACGGTGATGAGCCGCGAGGTGAGCGAGCTCCAGTCGATGGTCGACGAGGTCGGGGGCGTGCCGGTGCTGGTGAAGCTGCTCCAGGGCAGCGAGCGCCGCGGCATCATGGTCTGCGAGTCGCGCCAGTCGCTCGAGGCCGCGCTCGAGGCGATCCTCGGCCTCGGCCACAACATCGTGATGCAGGAGTACGTGCGCAAGGCGCAGCGCGACGTGCGCGTCTTCGTGGTCGGCGGGCGCGCGCTGGCGGCCGTCGCGCGCATTCCCCGGCCCGGTCGCCTCTCGCGCACCCTGTCGCGCTTCGCCCGCCTCGAGCCGTGCGCGCTGACCGAGCCGCTCCGCGAGGCCGCCGAGGCCGCGGCGAAGCTCACCGAGCTCGAGGTGTGC
>JBMORD010000242.1:0-75937 GCA_049322495.1 Myxococcota bacterium
TCTGGGCGCCCTCCGTCGCTCGCGCCGGCGTCTGTCATGCCCGCGTCCCTCGTCCCCGCGTCGAGCGCGCCCGCGTCCGGCACGCCGCCGTCGCCCGGGAGTCCGTCCTCGAAGCCGCCGCACGCCGGGGTGAGCGCGCGCCCGCCGCGGTGGGCGACGGCGAGCACCCACGCGCCGGCCCCGAAGCCGATCATCGGCGCGTTGAACTTCCAGGCGCCGGTGGACTCCTCGTAGGTCTCGGCCATGGCGCCCGCGTTCGCGAGCGACTGGCGCGCGGTGAAGTCGAGCAGCGCCTCGGCGCGCGGCGTGCGCCCGGCCTCGCGCATCGCCACCGAGCCGCGGAGATCCGTCACCACCCACTCCGCCGAGTCGTACTCGCTGCCCCAGGGCGAGAGGTCGGTGCCGGCCGGGTGGTCGCGCCGGTCGTCGTTGCGCGCCCAGCCCGGCCCGTGCGCCACGCGGAGCTCGCGGTCGAGCGCGTCGAGGGTCGCGCGCGCGATGCGGCCGTCGGGCGCGAAGAGGCCCAGCGCGATGCCCTCGAGTACCGCAGCGTCGAAGTAGCCGCGGCCTGCGAGCAGCTCCTCACGGTTCGACGCCAGCGCGCCGGCGGCGTCGGTGAGCTTCGTGGCGATGGCGGTGCGCAGCGCGCGGCCCGCGGCGAGGTAGGTGGCGGCGCGCGCCGAGTCGCCCTTGCGCTGTGCGAGCTCGGCGGCGTCGCACAGCCCGCGCGCGGCGGTGAGGTTGGAGTACGTCCACGTGCGCTCGCGCCCGTTCCAGTGCGTCTCCCAGATGCTCGAGTCCTTGCGGAGCAGGCCCGTCGACGGGTCGACGAGGGCCACCAGCGCGTCGGCGAGCTTCGTGGAGATGTCGGTCCACCGCGCGTCGACGAGCGCGGTGTCTCCGGTGCGGCGCTCGTGCTCGCGGAGCGCCCACAGCACAAGGCCGAAGCCGTCGAACTCGAGGTTGGGGCCGTAGTCGTTGAAGTCGGTCTCCTCGACGCCGAAGCCGACGTAGCGCGTGAGGCTCACCACGTACGGCGGGAAGCCCTGGGGGCGGAACTCGGTCCAGTCCCTGAAGCGGCCGCCCTCCGCGTCGAGGAAGAACGAGAGCGCGGCGCGCGAGCGGTCGGCCTGGCCGAGCTCGGCGAGCGCGACCGCGGCGTAGGTGCCATCGCGCACCCAGGAGTACGTCCACTCGCCCGGCGGGAGGCTCGCCAGCACCGCGCCGCTGCCGCGGTGGCGCACGACGCCGGGCAGGCTCGTGCCGCCGTCGAGCGTGCGGAAGCGGGTCCTGCGCGGGGTGGCGTCGTCGCTGAGCCACTCGCGGAGGAAGGCGTCGCGGGCGCGCACCTGGGCCATGGCGAGCATCACCGCCGACTGACGCGTCACCGCCTCCTCGTCGGCGCTCAGGCCCGGCGGGAGGCGCAGCACCGCCTGGAAGGTGCTCCACGTCGCGAGCTCGGCGTCGAGGAGCTGCCGCGCCGAGCGCCCGGCGACGTACGCGTCGAGCCACGCAGAGACCTCCGCCTGCGCGAAGGGGTCGGCGTGGTGCGCGACCACCACCGCCGCGCAGCGCTCGGCGCCGGGCTGGAGCGTGCCGAGCGGGAGCTGCACCGCGCTCGCCCAGTCGCTCGCCACGCCGAGGTCGCCGCTGCGCGCGGGGAGGTCGCCGGCGGTGTCGCGCACCACGAGGAAGCCGTTCTGCGCCGCCGCGCTCGAGGGGGTCCACGCGGTGGCGAGCGCGCCGCTGCCCACGGGCCGCAGCCCCACCACGCCCGCGAAGCCGCGCTCGAAGACGTCGTGGCCCGCGGTGATGGTGACCGTCTCACCGTTGCTCGAGAGGTCGGCCATCACGCCCGGGCGCCCGTAGCCGAGGTGGAGGTTGGTGAGGTGGAACGCCGCCACGTTGCTCACCGCTGCCGCGCCCGCGTTGCGCGCGCAGAGCACCGCGACGTACGCCGCGTGCGGCAGCGCGTCGGGCGCGAAGACCGAGGTGGTGAGCTCGAGGCCCAGCGCCTGGTGCTGGAAGGTGACGACGCCGCTGCCCGGCGCGTAGCCGCTGGAGGTCACCGCGACGCCGTCGAGCCACCGCTGCTGCCCGCCGGCGCGCAGGCCGAAGTACGCGTCGAAGAGGAGGTCGCGCGCCTTGACGATCTGCGGCTGGTTGCCCACCCACCGCTCGTTGCCCATCGCGTCGAGCTCCGGCTCCTCGGTGGCGGGCAGGTGCTCGCGGAAGTGCACCAGCTTGCCGGTGCGGGCGTCGACCATCACCGCGCCGTGGCCGTTGGAGGAGGGCAGGTCGAAGAAGCTCCGCGGGGGCACGGTCTGCGCCGACGCGGCGAACGTCGCGAGGAGGGCGAAGGTGGGCACGACGCGAGGCGTGAACATGGCGGCACGATGGAGCACCGCCCGGTCGCTGTCACCGACTCGCTGCTACTCGGTGAGCGAGACGTAGCGCGCCGCCTTGTCGCGCCACTGCCTGCCACGCCAGAGCCCGGGCACCTCGCGCTGGAGCGCCTCGAGGTCGGGCAGGCCGGTGTCGGTGACGTCGAGCCGCACGAGGTGACGGAAGGCCGGCGCGAGCTCGCGCAGGGCCCGCGCGCCGTCGAGCAGCACGCCCAGCGAGAGGTCGAGCGACTCGAGGCGCGCGAGGCCGGGCCAGCGCGCGAGGAAGGGCAGCAGCTCGTCGGTGAAGGGCAGGTTGCGCAGCCCGAGGTGCTTCAGGGTCGGCGGCAGCTCGCGGAGCAGCGCGCGCACCTCGTCGAGGCTCACCGCGCGCTCGGCGTACGAGTCGTCGCCGAAGCACACGCTGAGCGTCTCGAGCATCGGCCAGTCCGCGGCGCGCAGCGCGTCGACGTCGGTGAAGGTGCTGCTCACCAGCGTGAAGGCGCGCGCGTTGGGCAGCACGATGCGCCCCGTCGAGAGGTACGAGCCGCGCAGCCAGAGCGCCTCGAGCTGCGCGAGCGCGGGCCAGGTGTCGCTCAGGTCGCCCAGCTCGACCCACGTGAGCTGGTGCGTGTCGCGGCGCGGGTGCGGCACGTCGTCGATGACGAGCTCGCGCACGCGCGGCGGGAGGCCCACCTCGCGCAGCAGCCGCCACAGCGGCTGGTGGTCGGGTCGCACATTCCACGGCGCGACGTGCAGCGTGCGGAGCCTCGCGAGCAGCCGGTGCACGCGCAGCCGCTCCGGCGCGAGGCGGGCGTCCCAGTCGAGCGACGCGACGAGCTCCGCGGGCGTGGTGGTCAGCTCGACGAGCGCGCGGACGAAGCGCTCGAGCGGCTCGAAGCCGTCCCACGCGGCGCCCGTCCACCGCAGCGCCTCGACGCAGCCGAAGCGCCAGTCCACCGCGAGCCGGGGGAGGCTGCGGGTCGTCGGCTCGACCGAGAGCATGCGCTCGAGGGAGCCGGTGAGCTCCTGCTCGAGCGGCTCGTCGCGCAGGCCGGCGAGGTGCGTCGCGATGAGCTGCCCCTGCGGCTCGCCGAGGGACAGCAGCGCGTCGGCGCACACGCCGAGCGTCGCGGCGGACTCGTCGGGCGCTGCGAGGAGCTCGTCGACGCTCAGGGCTTCGCCACCTCGACGCGCCGGTTGAGCGCGCGGCCCTGCGCGGTCGCGTTGTCGGCGACGGGCCGCGTCTTGCCGAAGCCCTTCGGCGTGAGGCGCTCGGCCTTGACGCCGTGGTTCACCAGCCAGCCGACGACCGACTTCGCGCGCCGCGCCGACAGGTCGAGGTTGTACGCGTCGGTGTTGGTCGAGTCGGTGTGGCCCTCGACGACGAGCGTGAGCGAGGGGTCGTCCTTCAGCACGCCGAGGAGCTCGGTGAGCGTCGCCTCCGACTCGGGGCGCGGCACGTCGCTGTTGGTGTCGAAGCGGATGCCGTAGAGCGCGAGGCGGCCCTTCTGCGCGAGGCGCTGCCCCAGCTGGCCCTTCTTGCGCGGGGTGCACTTCGGCGGGTCGACGCTCGCGCTGTCGGTGCTCGTCCACTCACCGCCGATCTCGCCCTCCTTGCTGAAGTACACGCCCCACAGCTCTCGGCCGAGCACGGCGAAGGTGGCGGTGCCTTCCTTGTCGTCGTCGGAGGTCTCACCAGGCTCGTACCAGAGGGTCTTCACCACCCGGCCGGTCGCGGTGCCCCACAGGAAGCCGCCGTTGCTGCCCCAGTCGTAGCAGCCGTAGACTTGGTCGCCGTCCTGCGCGAGGCGCATCGGGCCGTAGTTGGTCTGGTACACGCCCTCGAAGCGCGCGAGCACCGGCGGCGTGACGCGCGTGCCGAGCAGATCGACCTCGCCCAGCTCGATGAACTTCTCGTGGCCCCAGTTGCCCTTGATGATCAGCTTCACGCGCTCGGCGGTGGTGCCCTTCGGGAGCGGGAAGCTCTTCTTCTTCCCCTGCGGCAGGGCGAAGGTGCCGAGCGACTTGAAGGCGCCGCTCGCGGGCGCGACGAGCAGCTCGACGCTCTTCGCCGAGATGCCGGGGTAGCCCGACTCCTCGACCGCGGAGTCGTCGACCACCAGCGTCTCGAGGTTCCACGCCCCGTCGAGCTGCCACACGAAGGCCGCGGGGCCGAGCTGGCCGTCGGGCGAGCACCAGCCCATCGGGCTCCCGTCCGACAGGCGCCACGGCGTCCACGCGCCGACGCCGGTGCTCCAGCTCGGCGCCTCCTCGGTGAGCATCGCCCCCTGGTCGAAGTCGAGGGCGTCGAGCTTGTCGGTCGGCGGAGCGGCGCTGAACATCAACAGCGTGGCGAGCGTGAGCATGCCGTCACGATGGAGCAGCCGCGGCGGGCTGTCATCGACGACGTGCGCACCGGTGCAGCGCGAACGCTGGGCCGCATCAGTTGGCGTTCATCGCTCGGGCATGCCGGCGTCGACCCAGTCGCTGACCTCCGTCACCTCCGCGGCGGTGAGACACGGCCAGCCCTCGCGGTGGAACGGCGTCTCGACGGTGCGGCAGCGCGTGCCCTCGACGACCTGGAGGTTCACCGCGCGCGACACGCAGACGCCGAGCGACTCACCGGGGCACTTCGTGGAGGGCATGAGCATCTTCGCGTGCGACTCCATGAAGGGCACCTGCGCGCCGTACGTCGCCACGCCGCCGCCGTCGGGCGAATGGCAGTCGGCGCAGTGCGCCCACAACAGCGGCTGAATGCGGCCCACCCACGCTCCGACGGACGCATCGGGGGTCATCCCGCCGTCGGGTATGGAGCCGCCGTCGGGGCTGGTCGTCGCCTGGCCGCAGGCGAGGCAGAGCAGGGGCAGGAGGAGGAGCGAGCGCATGCACCGCACCATGCGCGAACGGCCGGCGTGCAGGAACGCGCAACGGCGCAACGGGGGCGTGCATCAATCCACAGCGAACTGCGCGGCGAGGGCCTCGAAGAGCGCGCGCACGCGGGGCGAGCGGCTCAGGTCCGGGTGGGTGAGGCACCACAGCGTGCGATGGAGGTGGCGCGTCGAGGCGCGGTACTGCTCGGCTTCGTGGAGCCCGTAGTGCGCGGCCATGCGGCGCGGCATCAGCACCAGCCCCGCGCCGGCGACGCACAGCGAGACCATGGTGTGGAACGGCGCGCGGAAGGTGGGGCGCTCCTTGACGTGCTCACGCTCCCACGCCGACTCGGGTGACGACGCTTCGCCGCGGCCGCGCAGCACCCAGCGGCGCCCGCTCTTCACGCAGGCGGCGGTGCCGAACACGCCTTCCTCGAGCACGCCCACGCGTCGACCCCAGCAGCCCTCCGGCGGGCGCTGCATGATGCCCAGCGCGACGTCGACCTCGCGGCGACGCACCGACGGTCCGTTGTCTGCGGGGTGGAGCTCGATGCTCAGCCCGGGGTGGGCGCTCGTCAGCTTCACCAGCGCTGGCTCGATGAGCGGCACCAGCGCCTCGACGGTGGTGAGGCTCACCACGCCCTCGATGACCTGCTCCTCTGCGCGCGCCTGCGAGAAGACCTCGGTGAGCCCGGTGCGCATCTTGCGGCCGAGCTGCGCGAGCGAGAGGCCGAAGGGCGTGAGCGTCGCCTCTTCCGCGCGCCGGTTGAGGCACACCCGCCCGAGGCCGGCCTCGAGCGCGGCGACGCGGCGGTAGAAGGTCGAGATCGACAGGCGGGTCTCCCGCGCGGCGGCGCGCACGGTGCCCAGGCGCTCCAGCGCCTCGAGCGCGCGGAGGTCGTCCCACGATGGCTGGAAGTCGGTCATGTGCAGCTCCTGAATTCGGGAATCAGGTTCTCACAGTCAGGACTGCGCGTGCACGGCCTGCGTGCCATGACTGCTGCCATGAAGATCTCCCGACCCACCGCCCCGACCGTCACGCCACGAGCGCCCGAGGCTGCGCCGGCCAGCGCACCCGCTTCACCGGCCGTCTCGAAGGGCTGGGTGGCGAAGAGCGCCGCGCCGCGCGCCGCCGGCCCCGACGCTGCGCCCGCCGACGTGGTGCGCCGCTTCTACGAGGCCTTCGAGGCGAAGGACGTCGACGCGATGGAGCAGCTCTACGCGCCGAACCTCCGCTTTCAGGACGCCATCTTCTCGTTCGACGACGCGGCGGGCGCGGCGCACATGTGGCGCAAGCTCTTCCAGGTCGATCCGCACGCGAAGCTCTCGTTCACCCTCGACTCCGCGGACGGCGCGACGGTGAAGGGGCACTGGGTGGCCGACTACCACGTGGGCGGGCGGCCGGTGCACAACGAGGTCTCGACGACGATGCGCGTCGAGGGCGGGAAGATCGTCCAGCACACCGACGACTTCAGCTGGAAGAAGTGGGCGCCGCAGGCCTTCCCGGCAGGGCGGCTCTTCACGCTCCCCGGGCTCGACGCGCTCGCGAAGGGGCTGGTGCGCGCGTTCCTGGGCTGACCGCCGGAGGTGCTAAGCAGTCGGGTCATGCACTTCCTCCGCGCGTTGGTGGTGTTGGTCGCAGCTCCGGCGTTGGCCCAGACGTGGAACTCGAACGCCGGCGGTTGGAACACCGGCTACGGCACGGTGTACGGGTCCTTCGGCCTCGCGATGGCCACGCAGAACATCTACAACACCACGCAGCTCAACCTGCAGCGGGCGATGGCGCGGCAGGCGATGATCAACCGCTGGGGCAAAGAAGCGGTCGAGAAGGCCGAGCGCGAGGCGAAGAGCGGCAAGCAGGTCACGCTCGGCGAGACGCCGGTCGCCGCGCCGCTCCCGGCCGCGAAGAACGTCGGCGCCTTCAAGCCGGGCCGGTCGACGGTCTCGAAGCAGCTCGGCGACGCGCTCGGCACCACGCCCGACGAGAAGCAGGCCTTCGCGCAGCTGGTCGACGCCACGAAGGCCGCCTTCGAGTCGCAGCCCGAGACGCAGCGCTGGAAGAACAACGTCGCCGGGGCGCTCACCTTCTTCCTGATCAGCAACCTCACCGTGGCTGCCGACGCACCGGAGCCGAGCGACGAGACCAGCCAGGCGCTCTTCAACGCCATCAACCTCGCGCTCGACGCGACGCCCGACTTCGCGAAGGCCTCCGCGAAGGACAAGCAGCAGCTCTACGAGCTCCTCATCGGCTTCACCGGGCTGCCGCTCGCCCTCTACACCGAGGCGAAGGAGCGCGGAGATCAGCAGCAGGTGCAGCAGGCGCGCGAGCTCGCGGCGCAGCTCATTCAGCTCGTGCTCAAGACCGATGTGAAGAGCATCCAGCTCCCGTAGTCAGCGGGTGCACCGCCAGCCGCTCGCGGCACGCGCCGACCCAGGAGGTGGAGGTGCGGCGTCAGCCTGAAGGCGAAGCAGACCTCGAGGTGGGTGGCGTCGTGACCGCGGCTCAGGTCAAGGTTCCCGCTTGGGCGCGGCTCAAGGCCTTCGTCGCCTTCGAAGACGTCGAATACCTCAAGGGTCAAGAAGTCCTCTGTGCGACAGCCCAAAGGTGCACCGCTGCTCTGGGCTGACTTCGAAGGTCTCTGGCACTTCGACGCTTGCCGAGACCTTGCGCCCTCGAAGTGAGGACCTTTCTCCAGAGCGCCAGAAGGGGCGAAGTACTCAACGGCCGTCCGGGTGAGACGTCGCTCGAGTGGCTCCGCACCTGGCCTCGTTCAACTGGAGAACTGGTCTCGGAAAAGAGAGGCGGGGGGGCGTGAGTACAACGAGGCGTCCCCAAACGCCGAGGTCACCAACCATGAACAGACAATCAGTCGTCGTTGCGGTCACGAGTGCAGTCTTCCTTTTCAATTGCGGACTTCCGCCCGAAGTCGGTGCGGTCGCCAGCAGCGAAGATCCGCTCGTGGCGACTTCGTGCTCTAGCGCGGTGGGCTCGTTCACGACCCGCTCAGATCCAACGACTCTTCGCACCTCGTATTATGCGCGCGTCGCCGAGGAATCGAAGGAGACGAGCTGGGGCTTCGGAGAGGCCGCCCTGACGGTGCCTGCTGGAACACGGCAAACCACGGTGTCGACCAACCTCCGCATCAACGAGGGCGGCGTGACGACGATGGTCGCCAGCCCGCTTCCGGGAGGAGGTTCGTACGCGAACATTCGCGCGGCCCTCACAGTGCGAGCCTCGGATGGCTCGATTCTGTGCGAGCAGGAGACGACGCTGGTCGAGAGCTGGGTGGTTGCCTTCTCCGACCGACGCATCATCGAACCAGGCCGCATCGTGCCGCTGAGCTGCTCGTTCTACCACGACCTGCTCGGTCGCGCGGTTTCGGCGCGCATCGAACTGCGGAACAGAGTCTGGACCTTCGGGGGTGAGGCTGTTGCGGACGCGCGCGCCTCGTACCCCTTGTTCACTCAGTCACACTGCGGGCTGGAACTCGGCTGGTGCACCCATGCCGGCGCCCAACTGTTGGCGTTCGACATGACTGGTGACGGCAAGACCGACCAGCTCTGTCACACCCCCTCTACCTCTCACCTGCAAGTCAATCTGACCCCCGACAACGGAATCCCGAAGGAGTCCGTCGACTTCGACGTGCTGGGCTTCTGCGGAGGGAGCGATGCGCTCCTCACGGGCGACGTCAACGGAGATGGCAAGGACGACCTCGTGTGTGTCTCTGGCAGCCGCCGGGTGCGTGTGAAGTTCAGCACCGGTCGGAGCTTCGACGAGCGAGTCATCGAATCGCTTCCGGCCGCGCCGACCATCTGTCAACGGCCCCTGCTCGCCGACTTCGACGGCGACGGTGACGACGACCTGATGTGTCAGTTCGTCAGCGGGGCGAGACCGAACGTCGAGCGGGCAGATGGAACCGGAGTCTTCACCGCCACCGACTTCACCGTCCCCAGTTGCATCAGCAGCGCCACTCTGCGTGGCGAGTATTTCGCTGGCGACGTCGACCACGACGGTCGAGCAGATCTCGTGTGTCACGAAGGTGGCTCGACGCCGAGGAAGATCGTCTTCCTCGCGTCCGAGACGGGCGAGATGACGAGAATGGCGCCTGCAGTTGCGACCTACTGTTCGCACACCGGAGCTCGGCTCGTGCTCGCTGATGCCGACGGTGACGGGCGCAATGACCTCGTCTGTCTGAGCGACAGCAGCGGCTACATTCACGTCGACCTGGCGAGCTCCACCGGAGGCTTCGATGGGGTGACGGCGCGCTCAGCGGACGCGAGGTTCTGCGTCGGCGGCGGCTCGCTCGTGAGGACCGATTTCAACGGCGACGGCGCTGACGAGCTGGCGTGTCACCAGACCTCGCCGGCCCGAAACCTCTTCCTCCCGCGGTTCTGAACCCGAATGTCACGGCGAGGCCCCGGCCTCGCCGTGTGTTGCACTCTCCACAGTGCGACGACCTCTTGCTTGGGCCGTCAGCGGGTGAACCACCAGCCGACCGGGTTGAACGCGGCGCCCGCGCGGAGCCACAGCGGCGTGCTCTGGCGCAGCTCCGACTTCGCGGCGCGCGAGAGCTCGAGCACCCGCCGCCGGGTCGCTTCGTCGTCGTGGCCGAGCGCGAGCCGCAGGTGCGCCTGCGTCAGCGCGGGGAAGCTCGGCAGCCGGGCCGCCAGGCGCGCGGCGTGGCGCTCGCGGCTCTCGCCCGGGTGGCGCGTGAGCCCGAGGTCAGCGAGCGCGTCGAGCACCGAGCGGTAGGCGAGCCGCGGCGTCGAGGCGATGACGCGCCGGCCGACCTTCACTGCGTAGGCGAGCAGCACCGCGAGGCCGGCGAGCGCCGCGGTGACGATGCCGATCAGCTCCCAGGGAATGACGAGCGGCTTGTCTTCCAGCGTGTCGGGCGGCGGCTTGCGCGCCAGCTCGCCGAGGGCGGCCTCGAGATCCTGATCCACGTGCACCGCCGGCGGCTCGTCGCTCCGCTCGGGCACGATGTCGAAGGTCACCCAGCCGACGCCGTCGACGTAGAGCTCGGGCCACGCGTGCGCCTCGTTGGCGAAGACGAGCACCGCCGAGCCCGCGCCGCGCTGGAGGGTCTGCACGCCGTAGCCGATGGCCACGCGCGCCGGGAGCCCCTGGCTGCGCAGCAGGTACACCGCCGCGTGGGCGAAGTGCACGCAGTACCCGCGGAGGTCGCCGAAGAGGAACTGCGCCACCGGGTCTTCGCCGTCGAGCGTGCGCTTCTCGAGCGAATAGAAGCCCTGCTTCTCGAGCCACTGCTTGATGGTGAGCGCCTTCATGAGGTCGTCGCCCACGAAGCGCGGGTCGACGTCGCGCACGATGCGGTCCGACAGCTCGCGGTAGCGGGCATCTGCCGGGACCTCGGTGTAGTGCTGCTTCTTCTCGGGCGACCAGTCGTCGGGCATCGACTGGTGGCCGAGCAGGCGCGTCACCGGGCGAATGAGGAAGAGCGAGTCGACGTCGTACGCGGTGACGAAGCGGCGCGGGTTGGGGTTGGCGATCGGCGTGAAGCGCTCGGGGAAGCCGACGCCGAAGAGCTGCGCGTGGTCGGCGAGCAGGAACATCGAGGTGCGCAGCCGGCGGTGGAAGGCCTCGACCTGCGGCGTCTTCGCCTCCACCGGCGCGCCCGCGGGGAAGCGCGTGGGCACGTCGGTGTCGAAGGTGCCGGCGGGGTCTTCCACGAGGCGGTCGCCGACCAGCTTCGAGCGCACCGCCTGGCGGAAGTAGAGCGCGTCGGCGTCGGGCAGGTCGTCGTGGAGCACCGCCACCGCGATGGGCTCGGGTGGCTTGCGGCTCTGACCTCCGCCGCCGCCGCTCTTGTCCTTGTCGTTCTTCGAGTCGCCCTTGCCGCTCTGGTCCTTGTCGCCGCGGACGCCGAGCTCGTCTTCCTTCGGCGCGGCGAGGCGCGGCTGATCTCCCAGCAGCAGCACCAGCGCGCCGCCCACGAGCAGCAGCAGCATCGCCAGCAGCCGGCGCGCCCGCGTCGCGCGCAGCAGCAACAGCGCCGACACCGCCATCACCACCACGCCCAGCACCGAGAGCACCGGCTCGGGCTCGATGCCGTGCGACCACGCCCAGTCGCTCAGGAAGCGCGGCTGGTGGATGCGCATGTTGCGGTGCGCGGCGAAGGCGTGCGCGACGGCGCCCACCACCACCCCCAGCTCGGCGACCGAGACCGCGTGCCAGCGCGACGACGCGAGACGCAGCGCGAGAAAGAGCCCGAACGTGGTGAGGCCCAGCGCCAGCGCGTCGGCGGTGACGAGCGTGAGCCACGGCGGGACGAACGAGGCGTAGGCCGTCAGCAGCGACGAGCCGAGCCAGCCGAGCAGCGCGAGCCCGAGGCCCAGCCCCAGCCAGCCGCCGAGACGCAGCTTCGCGTCTTCGAGGCGGAAGGCGGCGAAGCAGGCGCCGAGCGTGCCGATGACCGCGGCGAGCAGCCCGAGCGGCGTGGCGAGCGACCACAGGTAGAGCACCACCGCGCCGCACAGCAGCAGCGCCTGCGCCAGCACGTGGCCTCGGGTGACGGGCGCGCTCACGACAGCACCTGCCCCGTGGAGCGATGCACCACGCGCACCGGCAGCCCCTCGGCCTCGAGCGCGCCGCGCAGCTTCGTGAGCGAGGGCCGCGCGGAGTCGAGCTCGGCCGGCGGCTGGAAGAGCAGCGTCTCGAGCCGCGACTGCGGAGGCGGCCGCTCACCGGCCTCGTCGACGCCGATGATGACCGTCGCGTCGAGCGCGTGGCGCTTGATGAAGCCCACCAGCCGCTCGCGCCACGGGCCGTCGGCGGCGGGGGCGAAGACGAGGCACGAGGTGAGGCGCGCGGGGTCGAGCTGCGCGGCGGTGCTCTCGAGGGCCTCGCCGCCGTGCTCGCGCACGGTGCGCGAGTCGATGAGCTGCTCCACCGCCTCGCGCGCCGAGCGGGCGGGCGCCGGCGAGCCGTCGGCGCAGAACAGGAGGTCGGCCCCGAGCAGCCCCGCCTCGACGTACAGCCGCGCGGTGCCGGCGCTCGCTTCGTCGTCGGGGCCGGCGACGAAGAAGGCGACGCTCACCGGCCCGGGCGAGAGCGCGCGCTCGGGCATGCGCACCAGGAGCTTGCGCGTGCGCGCGTAGACCTTCCACAGCACGTGGCGCATCGAGTCGCCGGGGCCGTACTGGCGCATCTCGACCAGGTCGCCTTCGGGCCGGCCGGCGGGGTTGGCCAGCGTCTCGCCCTGCGCGCGGCCCGCGGCGAGCTCCGCGCTCTGCGTCGCGGCGCGCGGGGCGACGCGGAGGCTGGTGTCCCACTCGACGTCGAAGGACAGCCGGGTGAGGCCGAAGAGGTCGTCGACGGTGAAGCGGCGCACCAGGCGCGAGAAGCGTCCTCGCTCCTTCGCGGTGACGACCTCCGAGAGCTCGCCGTCGAGCTCCTCGAGCGTGACGTCGAAGCCGGTGGGCTCGAGCCACTCGAGCGAGACGTCGAGCACCAGCCAGCGCCGCAGCGCGGGGAAGCGGAAGCCGGTGCCGGTGGCGTGCGTCGTCTCGAGGTCGGCGGGCACGCCCGCGTCGAGGCGCTTCACCGCGCGGCGGAGCGAGAGGGTGCCGGCGGTGGTGACGAGCGTGAGCACCGCCACGAGGCCCAGCGCGACGAGGCCGGCGGGGTAGAGGAGGAAGTCGGCCTCCTTCGACGCGAAGGACTCCACCACAGCCGCCGCGACGGCCAGCAGCAGCACCGCGCCGGCCCGGAGCGGGAAGAGCCGGCGCGCGCGGGCGAGGAGCTGCTTGAACCGCTTCATCACCGCGCGTGTCTACCACGCACGGGTCGAAGTCAGAGCCACCAGCGGCCGAGGTCGAGCGTCAGCTCCGCGAAGGGCTCGACGCCCTCGACGACCGCCTGGTCTGCCCACATGCCGAGCAGCACGCAGCGCCCCCGGCGTTCGACTTTCGCTCGAGGGCGACGGGCACGGCGCGAGCGTACCAACCGCCTCAGCCGAGCATCAGCCCGTTGATGCGCTTGACGAAGCCGGCGGGGTCTTCGAGCTGCCCGCCCTCGGCGAGGAGCGCCTGGTCGAACAGCACCGACGACCAGTCGTCGAAGCGCGCCTCTTCGCCCTTGAGCCGGCTCACCACCGGGTGCCGCGGGTTGATCTCGAGAATGGGCTTGCTGGTGGGCACCGCGCGGCCGGCCGACTTGAGGATGCGCGCCATGTTGCCCGAGAGGTCGTACTCGTCGGCCACCAGGCACGCCGCGCTGTCGGTGAGCCGGTGCGTCACGCGCACGTCCTTCACGCGCTCACCGAGCGACTTCTTGAGCTTCTCGGCGAGCTCCTTGAACTCCGAGGCCTCCTTCTCCTGCGCCTGCTTCTCGGCTTCGTCCTCGAGCTTGCCGAGATCGAGCCCGCCCTTGGCGACCGAGACCAGCGCCTTGCCCTCGAAGTCTGGCAGGTGTGACACCACCCACTCGTCGACCGCGTCGGACAGCAGCAGCACCTCGACGCCCTTCTTGCGGAACACCTCGAGGTGCGGGCTGTGCTTCGCCGCGTTGAAGCTCTCGGCGGTGACGTAGAAGATCTTCTCCTGCCCGGGCTTCATGCGCGCCACGTAGTCGGCGAGCGAGACGGTCTCGTCGGCGGTGTCGGTGTGCGTCGACGCGAAGCGGAGCAGCTTCGCCAGCTTGTCGCGGTTGAGGAGGTCCTCGCCGATGCCTTCCTTGAGCACGCGGCCGAACTCGGTCCAGACCTTCGCGTACTTCTCCTTCTCGTTCTCGGCGAGGCTGGCCAGCAGCGCGAGCACCTTGCCGGTGCACCCCTTGCGGATGGCCTCGACGTCCTTGCTCTCCTGGAGCAGCTCGCGCGAGACGTTGAGCGGCAGGTCGTTGCTGTCGACCACCCCGCGCACGAAGCGCAGGTAGCGCGGCATGAGCTGCTCGGCGTCGTCCATGATGAACACGCGCCGCACGTAGAGCTTCACGCCGTGACGCGTTCCGCGGTCCCACAGGTCGAACGGCGCGTGGCCCGGGATGTAGAGGAGCTGCGTGTACTCCTGGTTGCCCTCGACGCGCGCGTGCGTCCACGCGAGCGGGTCTTCGGCGTCGTGGCCGACGTGCTGGTAGAACGCCTTGTAGTCGTCGTCGGTGATGCTGGCCTTCGGCTTCGCCCACAGGGCCGACGCCTGGTTGACCGTCTCGTCTTCGCTGCCGGCGACCTCCTGGCCGTCCTTGAACTCCACCTTCCGCATCACGATGGGCTGCACGATGTGGTCGGAGTACTTGCGGATGATCGACTTGAGCTTCCAGTCGGACAGCAGGTCGTCCTGGCCCTCGCGGAGGTGGAGGGTGATCTCCGTGCCGCGCGCCGCGCGCTCGATGACCGACACGGTGAACTCGCCGCCGCCGTCGGAGATCCACTCCACGCCCTGATCCGTCTTCTCGCCCGCGCGCCGCGTGCGCACCGTCACCTGGTCGGCGACGATGAACGCCGAGTAGAAGCCGACGCCGAACTGGCCGATGAGGTTCGCGTCCTTCTTCTGGTCGCCGGTGAGCTTCGAGAAGAACTCCCGCGTGCCGGAGCGCGCGATGGTGCCGAGGTTGGCGATGACCTCCTCGCGGTTCATCCCGATGCCGTTGTCGGTGATGGTCAGCGTGCGCGCCGCCTTGTCGAAGCCGACGCGGATCTGGAAGTCGCCGCCGCCTTCCATGAGCGCCGCGTTGTGCAGCGACTCGAAGCGCAGCTTGTCGCACGCGTCGGACGCGTTGCTGATCAGCTCGCGGAGGAAGATCTCCCGGTTGCTGTACAGCGAGTGGATCATGAGGTGCAGCAGCTGCTTCACCTCGGTCTGGAAGCCCAGGGTCTCGGTGGTGTGGGTCGAGGTCATGGTGTCGATGCTCCCGTGTGTGTGAAGGGCGGGCGCGATTGACCGCGACTCGTGGCGATTTTCAAGCCGCCCGTGTGGAGAGCGTCAGCCCAGCAGCCGCGCGCGCCGGGCGCTCGCGTCGGCCATGCGACGGGGCTCGAGCAGCCGCCGCGCGCGGAACAGCAGGTTGTGCGGCGTCACGGTCGGGGCGACGAAGGGCACCACCGTCGTCTCCCAGCCCGCGGCCTCGAGCCGCAGCGTGCGCTCGGCGTCGATGAAGGCCTGCACGAAGCGCCGCCGCACCTCGGCGTGTGACGGGAGCCCGAGCGCGTCGGCCTTCTGCTCGGCCGTCGACCACGCGGGCACCTCCGCCGAGTAGCAGCACGGCACCAGCAGCAGCCACTTCGCCTCGGCCTCGATGGCGGCGTCGATGGTCGCGTCAGACGCCGGGCCGCAGGCGTGCAGCGCCACTACCGCGCCCGGCTTGCGCGGCCACAGCGCGCGGTCGCCGACGTCGCCTTCCTTCAGCTCGACCTGCGCCGGGCGCGAGAGCTTCGCCTGCGCGTGACGCACGTCGGCCAGGCGCGCCGCGTTGCGCTCGATGACCGTGAGCCGCTCGAAGCCGAGGAGCTCGACCGCCAGCAGCCCGACGTAGGCCTTGCCCGCGGCGACGTCGACCAGCGGCCCCGCGCGCCCGACCCGCGAGAGCTCGGTGAGGAGCGCCGCGAGCTCGTGCGACTTCTTGAGGTCTTCCTTGCGGAGCCCCGCGCCCGGCGCGTCGATGAACAGCTCGCCGAGCAGCCGCTCGACGTCGGCGCGCGCGACCGTCATGCGCCCTGCGTCACCGACTGCAGCAGCTTGAGCTGGATGTTGAGCTTCAGCGCGTCGCACCGCTGGTGCACCACCTCGGAGAGGTTGTTGAAGAGCAGCGAGGAGTTCTCCTGCGTGTAGTAGCCGCTGATCACCGAGATGAGGCTCAGCAGGTCGGAGCACAGCCCGAGGTAGAGCACGTTCTCTGCGTGCTGCTCGCGGGGCACGCCGATGACGTCCTTGTTCGACTGCAGCATCGCGATGAGGCTCACCAGCGAGTTCAGCTCGTGGAACTGCTTGCGGTACGCGAGCACGTCGAGGCCGAGCAGCGCGAGGAAGGCGAGGCCGATGTTCACCAGCACCGAGAACAGCGCGTCGACGCCCTGGAACAGCTCGCTCGCCTCGGTCGAGCTCAGGTGGAAGCTCTTCTCGGAGATGGTCTCGGGGCGCGCCTCGATGACCTGTGCGGCCTGCGTCAGGCGGCGCGGCGTGAGGCCCTGGCGCGCGACGAGCCAGGTGGTGACCGACCAGGTGTCGACCGGCTCCGCGGGGAGCGGCGGGTCGATGCGCAGGTGGCCCCTCGGCACCGTCGTCGGCTGGAGGTAGTCGAAGCGGCTCGCGCGCGCGCCGAGCTGCGGTGACGCGAGGTGGAAGCCGGCCTTCGCCAGCCGCTCCGCGCCCAGCAGCGACTTGTCGTCGGCGGGGTCCTTCACCACGAAGACCGCGTCGACGTCGGCCGGCACCTCGTAGGCCGCGTCGCCGGTGACGTCCTTCCACGTGTGGAGGTACGCCGGCTGCGCGCCCCACTCGCGGAAGAAGGCCTGCGCCACCGAGTGGCTGCCTTCGCCCTGCACCGAGGTGAGCACCTTCTTCACGTGCGCGGGCCCGGCCACCCCGTCGCGCAGGAAGAAGAGCACCAGCTCGCGCGAGGGCGTCTCGAGGCGCAGCAGCCCCTGCGGCACCGGCACGCCGCCCTGGATGAAGCCGAGGTCGACCTCCCCCTGCTCGAGCTTCGCCGCCGCCTCACGCGAGCCGGGCACGTCGACGAGCTGCACGTTGATGCGGCGGTCGGTGGTGACGTGCTGGCGGATCTCCGCGGCGTCGCGATCCGGCAGGGCGAGGGTCAGCGTCGAGACGTGGAAGAACTGCCAGTAGAGGAAGGCCGCGAGGCCGAGCAGCGCCGCGCCGAGGAACATCACCGGCAGCCGGTGCGGGCTCCACGGGCGCTTCATCGAGGTGGCGACGTCTTCGGCCTTCTGCGCTGCGTTGACGATGAGCTGCGTCGCCCGCCGGAGCCCCTCGTGCGTGGGGAGCTCGGTGCGCACGCGCTCTGCCACCGCCGCCGCCTGCTTGATGACCGGGCGGATCTCGAGCCGCGTCATGGGAGGGAGTTCGTCCGACGACATGGCGGCGCAGCGTAGCCGCCCTCGAGCAACCGCACGCGCTGGTTTCGGGCCCGCCGCTTGGACGCGCGCGCGCCGCTTGCTACTGCGTCGTCGCTCATGCGCGCCCTCACCGTGTCCTTCGCCCTGCTCGTCGTCGGCTGCAGCGCTCCGTCGAACCCCGACGCCGGCGTCGAGCCCTGCACGCCGCGCGCGGGCACCCTCACCAGCTTCGGCGGCGCGCGGCCGGTGCGCCTGCAGGCGCCCGACGGCGGGCTCGAGTGCAGCTACCCGCTGGTCATCGTGCTCCACGGCTACGGCGTCGGCGGTCCGGTGCAGGCGGCCTACCTCGGGCTCGAGACGCTGGTCGACGGGCGGCACGCGCTGCTCGCCGCGCCCGACGGCACGGTCGACGACGCCGGCTACCGCTTCTGGAACACGGGCAACGCGTCGTGCTGCGACTTCTTCGGGCACGCGCCTGACGACGTCGGCTACGTGCGGCAGCTGATCCACGACATCCGCGCCGACTGGCCGGTCGACCCGCAGCGCATCATGCTCGTGGGGCACTCCAACGGCGGCTTCTTCGCGCACCGCCTCGCCTGCGAGCTCGAGGAGGTCACTCACGTGGTCTCACTCGCCGGCACGGAGGACACCGCGTCCCCGCGGCCCTGCGCGCGCGGTCCGGTGCGGGTGCTGCAGATCCACGGCCGGCAGGACGAGACGGTCTTCTACGACGGCGGCTCGAAGCTGCTGGCGTACTCGGCGGACTACGTCGGCGCCGAGGAGATGACCTCGCGCTGGGCGGCGCGCAATGGGTGTGCGGCCGCGCGCGACGGCGGGAGCCTCGACCTCGAGAGCACCCTGCCGGGCAGCGAGACGACGGTGCGCGCGTATGACGGTTGTCGCGACGGCGGCGACGTCACGCTGTGGACCATCGAGGGCGGCTCGCACGTGCCGTCGGTCGGCAACCGGCTCCCGGCGGCGCTCACGCGGTGGGGCGGGCTCTGATCAGCGGTCGTCGGGCTCGGCGCGCGTGAAGACGAAGATGGCGACGATGCTGCCGAGCCACGCGGCGTGCATGGCGATCGCCGAGCGCGACGGCGTGTCCGCGGTCGCCGCGAGCCAGAGGAAGAGCGCCAGGAAGGCGACGCCGGCCACGAGCTGAAGGTGCGCGCGCTTCATGCGGCCTCCTTCGCGGTCGGCACCCAGCGCTGGAGCTGCGCGGCGAGCTCCGCGCGGCGCACCGGCTTGGCCACCACCGCGTTCATCCCCGCCTCGTGGCAGCGCGCGACGTCTTCCGCCAGCGCGCTCGCGGTCAGGGCGATGATCGGCACCGGCGAGGCCTCGCTCGCGCGCTCATGGTGGCGGATGCGCCGCGTCGCCTCGAAGCCGTCGAGCCCGGGCATGTAACAGTCCATGAAGATGACGTCGAAGCGCGCGTGCGCCGCCAGCTCGGCGGCCTGCGCGCCGTCCGACGCCTCGACCACCTCGCAGCCGAGCGCTGCCACGTGCGCGCGGGCCACCGCCCGGTTGACGCCGTTGTCGTCGACCACCAGCGCGCGCACGCCGGTGAAGTGCGGCAGCGCGGTCTCGACCGACGGCGGCGCCTGGGTGCGCTCGAGCGGCAGCGTCACCACGAAGCGCGAGCCCTGCGCTGGCCGCTCGAAGCGCACCGCGCCCTTCATCAGCTGCGCGAGCGCGTGGGTGATGGCCAGCCCCAGGCCGGTGCCGCCGAAGCGTCGCGTGGTCGACGCGTCCTGCTGGTGGAAGCGCTCGAAGAGCCGCGCTTCCTTCTCGGGCGAGATGCCGACGCCGGTGTCCGTCACCCGCCACTCGAGCTCCGCGCCCACCGCCGCCAGCTCCACCGTCACGCCGCCTGCTTCGGTGAACTTCACCGCGTTCGACACGAGGTTGGTGAGCACCTGGCGCACCCGCAGCTCGTCGCCCACCACCCACTCCGGCACGTCTGGCGCTTCCCGCAGCTCGAGCGAGAGGCCCTTCTCGTGCGCCACGCCGCGCGCGAGCGCCACCACCGCGCGCGTGAGGCGGCTCGGGCTGAACGCCCCGCGCTCGATGGTGACCCGGCCCGCCTCGAGGCGTGACAGGTCGAGGATGTCGTTGAGCAGCCGGAGCAGCGCCTCCGCCGAGCCGGTGGCCATGGTGAGCAGCTCGCGCTGCTCCGCGCTGAGCGGCGTGTCGGCCAGCGTGGCCAGCATGCCCAGCACGCCGTTCATCGGCGTGCGGATCTCGTGACTCATCGTCGCGAGGAACTCGCTCTTCACCCGGCCCGCCTCGAGCGCCGCGGCCCACGCCTGCTCGAGCTCCAGGGTGCGCTGCTTGACCCGCTCCTCGAGGAGCGCGTGCGAGGCCTCGAGCTCGGCCTCGACCTTCCGGCGCTCGGCGATCTCCGCGTCGAGCGCCGACACCTGCTCCGAGAGCAGCCGCTCGCGTTCCTTCTGAAAGTCGATGCGCTCGCGCAGCGCCCGCGGGCTCATGCCCAGCGCGCCGAGCTCCTCGGCCCACGCGCGGGCCAGGCGTTCCCGCTCGGCGTCGGTGGTCGACGAGAGGGTCTTGAGCGCGGCGTGCGCCGACGCAGTGCCGATCGCCCCCGCGAGCCGGCGCTCGGCGAGCTCCGCCAGCTCCGCGCGCTGCACCACCGAGATGGTCCCCGTCGACGGCAGCCCCGCTTCGACGAAGAGCTGCTCGAGCTGCGCGTCGACCTCGGCCGGGGGGAAGTAGGCGGCGAACACCTGCCGCACGGCCGACCGCTCGACCTGCACGTCGACGTCGCCCGTGCCCACCGCTTCGTGCGCCGCCTCTCCGAGGAAGGTGCGGGTGAGGCGCTGCTCCTCTTCGCTCGGAGGGAAGAGCCACGAGCCGGCGAGCCACGCGAGCGTGCCCAGCGCGGTCGTCATCAGCACGCCGTGCGTCAGCCCGGGGAGCGAGGCGACGCCGAACAGCGCCTCGGGCCGCAGCCAGGCCAGGCCCAGCGGGCCCTCGACGAGGAGCTGCGCCGGCAGCCAGCCGCTGCGCGCCATGGTGGGCACCAGCAGCGTCCAGTGCCAGGTGACGAGGCCCGCGCCGAGGCCCCACAGCGCGCCCGTGCGGCTCGCCCGCCGCCACCCGAGGCCGCCCACCAGCACCGGCACCAGCACGAAGGTCGCGCCGAAGGCCAGCAGGCCGATGTCGATGAGCAGCTTCGACGAGCCGAAGGCGTGGGCGAAGTACCAGCCGGCGACGAAGAGCACGACCGCCGAGACCCACCGCACCTCGCGCATGCGCGACCGCAGCGGCTCGAGGGCCGGCACGCGCTGCGCGAGCGGCATCACCAGGTGGTTGGAGATCATCGTCGACACCGCGAGCCCCTCGACGTTCACCATGCCCACCGCGGCCGCGAAGCCTCCGGCGAAGACGAAGAGCGAGAGCGCGAGCTGGCCCAGCTGCAGCGGCAGCGCGAGCACCGCGAAGTCGACCGCCCCGTGCTCGCCGAGCGACGCCTTGCCCGCCATGGCCAGCGGGAGCACGAAGAGGTTGATGGCGAAGAGGTAGAGCGGCGCGAGCCAGCGCACGGTGCGGCTGTGGGCCGGCGAGGTGGCCTCGACGACGCCGATGTGGAACTGCCGGGGCAGCAGCGCGAACGCCGACGCCGACAGCAGCATGATGGTGACGAAGAGCGCGAGCTCCCCGTCGCCGGTCGGGCCGAGCCCCGGCAACCCGGTGGCGAGCGCGTCGAAGGTCGTCGCGTCGGGCGTCAGGCCCGAGAACCCCACCACGAAGAGCCCGACCGCCGAGAGCGCGCCGAGCTTGAGCAGCGACTCGGCCGCGACCGCGACGAGCATGCCCGGGTGCCGCTCGCCCGGGTCGAGCCGCCGCAGCCCGAAGACGATGGTGAAGGTCGCCATCAGCAGCACCAGCACCAGCGAGAGCCAGCCGCCGGGCTCGACGCCGGTGAGGATGGCGAAGGTGCCCGTCACCGCCTTCACCTGCACCGCGAGGTACGGGACCATGCCCACCGTCAGCACCACCGTCACCATCGCCGCCACCGCGGGCGACCTGCCGTACCGGGCGGCGATGAAGTCGGCGACGGAGGTGAGGTGGTGGCGCTCGCGCAGCTCGATGACGCGGCGGTGCCAGCGGCCTCCGGCGAGCAGCAGCAGCGTGGGCCCGAGGTACACCGGGAGGTACAGCAGCCCACCTTTCGCCGCGCGCCCCACGCTCCCGTAGAAGGTCCAGGTGGTGCAGTACACGCCGAGCCCGAGCGCGGCCGTCACCGGGTGGCTGGCGAGCCTCCGGCCGAGCGAGGTCTTCTCGCCCGCCTGCGCGAGCCCGAACAGGCCGAGCATCAGCGCGGCCATCGCGGTGACGGTGAGGAGAGGGGTCACCCTGAGATCACGGTAACGGGCGCCGCCCGCCGCGGCCCGTCAGCGCCGTGACGCGTCAGGCCGGCGCCGCAGCCGGGCCACGAGCAGCAGCAGCAGGGGCGCGAGCAGCAGCGGCGGAGCCGTCGCGCAGCCCACGTCGAGGCGCCAGGGCGAGCCGAGCGGTGCGGGCATCGGCTGGTCGATTCCGCCGTCGGGCGCCGCGAGACCCGCATCGGGCCCGCCGCCGTCGGTCGTGCCGGCGTCGACCACGCCGGCGTCGACGGGGCAGGCGCCGCACACGTGGCGACCGCCGCCGCAGTCGAGCGCGGTGCCGCCATCACAGCCGAGCGTGCAGGTGCCGGTGCCCGCGCACACCACCGCGCAGTCGCCGCTGCAGGTGACGGTGCAGGTGAAGCCGGCCGACGAGCGGCAGGTGACGGTCGAGCCCGCTCCGAGGTCGAGCGTGCAGTTCGCCTGGTTCTCACACTGCGCGCGCGCGCCGCCCGCAGATGAGAGCTGGCAGATGGCGCCGTCCTCGCAGGCGAGGCTGCCGGCGCTGACGCTCGCGCTGCACACCGTGCCGTTCTGACACTGAGTGTTGGCCGTGCCGGGAGACGAGAACGAGCAGGCGCCGCTGCGGCACTCGAAGTCGCAGCCGGTGGTGCACGAGCACTGGAGCGTCGAGCAGCTGCACCCGCTCCCGTTCGAGCAGAGCGCCTGCGCGGCGCACGGCGCGCCGACCAGACAGAGCACCACCACCATGACGCGTGCGGCCCCCACGGGCGGTGAGGATACCCGGCGCGCGCCCTCAGGGGACAGGAACCCTCGATGACGGTGAGGCCGCGGTGGGGTTCAGAGCCCCGCCCAGCCGCCGGTGATGAGCGCGGGGTCGGTGGCCACGCCGAAGGTGTTGCTGGTGTCGCCGAAGAGCTTCGCCACCGAGACCAGCACCTTGTTGTGCGGCACGAGCCCGGTGCCGGTCGCCTTGAGGCGGCGGCCCATCGTGAGCTGGCCGTTGGTGCCGCCCGCGAGCAGCAGCGGGATGTCGCGCGTGCTGTGCGCCGCCGGGTCGCCCATGTCGCTGCCCGCGAGGATCAGCGTGCTGTCGAGGATGCCGCCCTCGTCGAGGCGCTGCATGAGCCGGGCGATCTTCCCGAAGTAGTAGCGGTTGAGCCGCGCCAGCTTGAGCTGCGAGGCCTGCGCCGTCGCGTCGGTGCCGCCCTGCGTGTAGAGGTGCGCCACCTCGTTGTGCACGTCGGCCGGCAGCGAGGTGCCGTCGACGCTCATCACCTTGCCCGGGTCGTCGAAGAAGAAGGTCGCGAAGCGCGTCGCGTCGCAGCTGAGCGCGAGCGCGAGCAGGTCGATCTGCAGGTCGGCGATGGCGTCGAAGTACGGCTCGCCGCCGTTGTACTTGGCGACCGCGGGGAAGGCCGTCGGCCGCGCGGGCACGGTGCAGCCCATGGTGCTGACCGCGTTGAGGCGCGTCTCGATGTCGCGGATCGCCGAGAGGTGCTGGTCGAGCTTCGCCTTCTCGGGCGTGGCGAGCCGCGCGTTGAGCGCGTTGAGGTCGCCGCGCACGAAGTCGATGACGCTCTGGCCGCGTCGCCGCGCCGCCGCCGCCGCCGCCGCGTCGGTGCTGCCGGTCATGCCCGCGAAGACCTGGTCGAACACCGCGACCGGGTCGACCTGGTTGCGGATGGTGGCCCCGCCGACCGCGTGGGCGATGGCGTCCTGGTTGGCGACGCCGAGGCTGCCCACGCCCACGTTGAGCGTCGGGAAGCGCGTGCCCGCGCCGAGCCCCCTGGTGCGCGCGAGGTACTGATCCATCGACTCGCACTGCGGGTTGTGGTCCGCGCCCACCGCCTGCGAGCCGGTGAAGAGCGTCACCGCCGCGCCGTGCCCGGGCGTGCTGCTCGTCTCGGCCACCGCGAGGTCGGCGCCCTCGAAGGTGATGAGGCGGTTCTTGAAGCTCCGCCCGCCGTACGACGCCGGCGTGTCGAACGGCGCCAGCGAGCTGTCGGTGAAGGTGAGGCTGAACGCGGTCTCGGTCTCCGAGGCGCGGCGCGCGTAGAACTCCGACGCGACGCCGTGCGGGAAGTACACCCCGACGAACTTCAGCGGCGAGGTGACGCCCTGCGCGCGCGCCACCGACTGGAAGAGCACCTGCCCCACCGGCAGCGACGCGAACGCGCCGAGGGCCTTGAGGAACGTCCGTCGCTTCATTGCAGCCTCCTCAGCGCGAAGGAGTCGCTTCGCACGTAGTCCACGAGCAGCTCGACCACCTTGCCGTCACGCGCGCTCGGGCGATCGCGCACGGCCTCCACGAAGGTCCGCTCCTCGTCCGTCCCCGAGCGGCCGGCGGCGAAGCGGAACAGCTGCCGCTCGAAGCACTCGGTCACCGTCTTCGAGCGCGCGAGCAGCTGGGCGAGCTCCACCGCGTCGGTGAAGGACCCGGTGGCGTCGCCGGCGTTGATCAGCTCGCCGGTGGTGTCGATGGGCTTGCCGTTCTCGGTGGTGCGGTAGCGGCCGACGGTGTCGAAGCTCTCGAGCGCGAAGCCGATGGGGTCGAGCATGGTGTGGCAGCCCGCGCAGGCCGGCGCCGACGAGTGCGCCGCGAAGCGCTCGCGCGTGGTGCGGTTCGGGTCGGCCGGCGGCACCACGATGGTCTGCCCCGGCGCGAGCGTCGGCAGCGGGAGCTCCTGGCAGAGCATCTTCTTGCGCACCACCGCGCCGCGCTTCACCGGCGCCGTGGCCGTGGGGTGCGAGTTGGCCGCGGTGAAGCCGCCCGCCAGCAGGAGGCCGCGGCGGTACGCGGGCTGCATCACGAGGTCGGTCACGCCGTAGAAGCTCGCGAGCTGCGAGGTGAGCTGCGTGCGGTCGGTCGACAGCAGCGAGGTGAGCGTGCCGTCACCGCCGTCGAAGAGCACCGCGTCGACGATGGCGCGGCTCTCGGCCAGCACGTCGCCGCGCACCGCGCCCCACTGCGGGAAGAGCCCGCTGTCCTTCGGGAGCACGTCGACCTCGTCGGAGGCCAGCCACTCGAGCACCAGGCGCTCGAGCTGCCGCCGCGCGGTTGGCGTCGCCAGCAGCGCGCGCGCCTTCGCCTCGCGGCCGTCGGGCGTGTCGAGCGCGCCGCTGCGCCCCGCGGCGAGCAGCGCGTCGTCGGGGAGCGCGCCGGTGAGGAGCAGCGCGAGGTTGGTCGCCAGCTCGTCGCCGGTGAGCTTCGTCACGCCGTCGGTCGGCGCGCCGCCGAGCTCGGTCACGTAGAGGAACGACGCCGACTGCAGCACCGCGCCGATGACCAGCTCGATGCCCATGGCGTACGTCGCGTCCTGCCGGCCCGCCCGGTACACAGTGAGCAGCGCGGTCTCTTCGGCCGCCGTGGGCGCGCGGCGGAAGGCCTTCGTCGCGAACGCGCGGATGAAGGTCTGCGCGCACGCCTCGGAGCCGCCCGAGGTGGTGCACGGCGCCAGCGCGCTGAGCCGCTGCGTCACCGCGGTGTGCGCGAGGGTCTGCGTCGCCTGCCACAGCGCGTCGGCCTCCACGCTGCCGAGGCGCTGATCCGCGTTCCGGGTGAAGCCCGACTGCCGCATGTCGGTGCCCAGCGCGTCACCGAGCGCGGTGGCCGACACGCCGAGCAGCGCGCCCGCCGCGGTCTGGATCTCCCCCCGCGTCATGCGGCGGATGCCCGCGGGCGCGAACACCGGCGGGCCGGCGGGCGTCACCTCGCCACCACCCCCACCGCCGCCGACGGTGCCGCCGGTGCCTCCACCGACGACGTTGCTGCCGCCGCCTCTGCCGCCACCCGCCGGGGTACTGCTCGTGTCGTCGCCGCGAGGGCCGACGATGCTTCCCGTGCACCCCGCGAGGAGCACGATTCCGAGAGAAAGGAATTTTCGCATTGGGCTGTATCCGCTGAGTGAACCTGCAGCGTCTCAGCGGTTCAGCCACCCGGTCGATGTCGGTCCCGCCAATCGGCGGGGGAACGACGCCTGTTCCCGAGGTCAGCGGTGCGGACAATCAACGACTTGGCGCGTGTGGGACTTCGTGCGCGGGCGAGGGCGTGTCCTTCGGGGCGGGGGCGCTTCAGTCGCTCACGTCGATCAGCAGCTTGCCGCGGGTGCGCTTGCTCTCGAGCCGCTCGAAGGCGCGCAGCGTGTCTTCGAAGGCGAAGCGCGCGTCGATCAGCACCCGCAGCCGGCGCGCCTCGACGAGCGCGGCGAGCTCCAGCAGGTCGTTCGTGCGCGGCTGCACCACGACGAGCCGCTCGGCGCCCACCGAGAGCAGCCGCGCGAGGCCTTCCTTCACGCCCCGCGCGAGCGTGGGCACGGTGCTGATGAAGCGGCCCTTCGGCGCGAGGTGCGCGCGCGAGGCCGCGAAGTCCAGGTTGCCGAAGACGTCGAAGATGACGTCGAACGGCGGCTCCTGCTTCCAGCCGTGCGCGGGGTAGCTCCACGCGCGGTCGGCGCCGAGCTCGCGGCACAGCGCGGTGTTGGCGTCGCTCGAGACGGTGTGCACCTCGGCGCCCAGCACCTTCGCCAGCTGAATGGCGGTCGTGCCGACGCCGCCCGACGCGCCGTTGATCAGCACGCGCTGGCCCGGCCGCACCTCGCCCTGCTCGCGCAGCGCCTGGAGCGAGGTGAGGGTGGCCAGCGGCAGCGCCGCGGCCGTGTCGTCGTCGAGCGCGAGCGGCGTCGGCGCGAGCTCGCCTTCCTTGAAGCGGGCGAAGTCCGCCACGGTGCCGCGCGCGAAGGTCCACTCCTGGAGGAAGCCGAACACGCGCTGCCCGGCGGCGAAGCGCGGCGAGCGGCTCTCGTGCACCACGCCCGCGGCGTCGAGGCCGACGAACTTCGGGAAGCGGCGCCCTGAGAACGGGCGGAACTTCCCTTTGCGGAACAGCGCGTCCTTCGGGTTGAGCGCGGCGCGGCGCACCTTCACCAGCACCTCGCCCGGGCCGAGCGTCGGCGTCGGCTGCTCGGTGAGCCGGAGCACCGAGCGGTCTCCGTAGCGGTCGTACGTCCAGGCTTTCATGCGCGGCGCGGATAACGGCTCGCGGCGAGTTGTGCCATGAGGCCGCACCATGGTGGGTGCGTTCCTCAGTTGCGTCCTCGCGGCGACCGACCTCAGCGTCGCCGTGCTGCCCTTCAACGCCGTCGACGTCGCGGCCGCGAAGGGCGAAGTGCTCTCGGAGCACCTCGCGACGCGGCTCCTCGAGTACGGCGGGCAGGTGACCACCCCGAAGGACCTCGGCGCGGTGCTGGGCTTCGAGCGCCAGAAGCAGCTCCTCGGCTGCTCGGAGGGCAGCTGCGTGGCCGAGCTCGCGGGCGCGCTGGGCGTCAAGGAGCTGGTGCACGGCGAGGTGGTGCGCGTCGACGGCGGTTTCCGGCTGCTGGTGAAGGTCATCTCCGCGGAGTCGGGCCGTCCCCGCTTCGCGCGCACCCGGGCCGCCGACACCGAGCGCGCGCTCTTCGAGGCGCTCGACGAGTGGGCCCCGCTCATCGCCGGCCGCGAGCCGCCGCGCACGTCGTGGGCGCCGCTGGTGCCCATCGTCGGTGGAGGCGCCGCGCTCGCGACCGGCGCGGGCTTCCTCATCAGCTCGGCGCTCAGCTGGTCGGCGTTGCAGCGGCGGGGTGACGCCGCGCTGCCGCTCGAAGGCGCGCTGGCGGCGCGGGCGAACGGAGAGCGCGATCAGTGGCTCGGCGTGGCGCTCGCCGGTGCGGGCGCCCTCGCGCTGGCCGCGGGGCTGGTGTGGTCGAGCGCGAGCCGGAGCGCGCCCCCGCCGACGGTGTGGCTCGCGCCGCAGCCGAACGGCCTCGCGGTGGGAGGTGCGTGGTGAAGGCGCGGCTGGCGGCCCTCGTCGCGCTCTCGCTGGCGGGGTGTGACTTCGGTGGGGCCTTCGAGGCGTACTGCGCCGAGACCGGGCGCTGTGCCGCTGACGCGGGGGCCGACGGCGGCGCCGATGCGGGGGCGAACACCGACGCGGGGCTCGACGCGGGAGTCGATGCCGGCTTCGACGCGGGCCTCGACGCGGGCAGCGACGCCGGCCATGGGCTCGACGCCGGCGCACCCGATGCCGCGGTGCCGATGGACGCGGGCAGCGGCAGCGACGCGGGAGATCCACTCAGCGGCGCCAACCAGGGCGACGGCGGCGTGCTGCCGGGGTGCGCGATGAGCAGCTTCTTCGTCGGGGCGGGCTTCGACGGGGTGGCGAACGAGTGCGTGCTGCAGTCGGTGCTCGCGCAGAAGCCGAACGGCGCCGGCTCGGACCTGGGCTGCAGCCTGCCGGTGACGGTGGTCTCCGTGCCTGCGGGCGTCTCGCTGTTCCGCGACACCTCGTGCGCGCAGACGCCGACGGTCAGCTCCATCAAGGGCATCCGCGCCGATCGCTTCGGCGACTTCCAGTGGTTCGTCTCTGCGACCAGCGGCGGCTTCACGGTGAGCAGCAGCGTCGCGCGCTTCACCGCCACCGCCGGGCTGACGGTCTCGCCGGTGCGCCTGCCGCTCGACCAGTGCACCCTCGTCGAGGTGGTCGCGCGCGACGTGCAGGGCGCGCCGGTGGCGGCGGCCACGCAGACGCCGGTGTCCCTCTCGCTGCGGCAGGGCTCCGCGGTGATGGCGAGCTGCGGAGGCGTCGCGCAGTTCGCCGCCGGCGCCTCGGTGATGCTGGTGGGCGTGCGGCCGACCTCGCTCACCGAGGTCACCCTCACCGCCGCGGGGGCGCTCTTCGTCGACGGCGGGGTGACGGCGGCGCTGGCGGTCTGCGCGGGGCCGGGCGCGACGTGCAGCTCGAGCCCCGACTGCTGTCAGGGCGCCTGCTCGTCGAACCAGTGCCAGTGAGCGCGTCGCTCGTCAGAAGAGGAACTCGCCGCCCTGCGCGCGCACCGCGGTGATGCTCGCCAGGTTGACGATGTCCTGCGTCGAGGCGTTCATCTGCAGCACGTTCACCGCGCCATTCATCCCGAGGAGGATGGGGCCGATGACCTCCGCGCCGCCGAAGCGCCACAGGAGCTTGTAGGCGGTGTTCGCCGCGTCGAGCGAGGGGAAGACGAGCACGTTGGCGTCACCCTTGAGGCGGCTGAAGGGGAAGCGGCTCTCGCGCTCCTCGGCGACGAGCGCGGCGTCGACCTGCATCTCGCCGTCCATCTCCAGCTCGGGGCGGCGCTTGCGGGCCAGCTCCATCGCCTCGCGCATGCGCTTCGGGCCGGGGCCGCCGTCGGCGGAGCCGAAGTTCGAGTACGAGAGGAAGGCGATGCGCGGCGTGACGTCGAAGCTGCGCGCGAGGTCGGCGGTCGCGATGGCGATGTCGGCGAGGTACTCCGGCGTCGGCACCGGGTTCATCGTGCAGTCGGCGAAGAACTTGAACTCGTTGCGCTGCACCACGATGTACACGCCGCCCGCGCGGTAGCCCTCGCGCGTGCCCACCACCTCGAGGAGCGGCCGCACCGCCTCCGGGTAGCTCTGCGTGAGGCCGGTGACGAAGCCGTCGGCGGTGCCGGTCTTCACCATCATCGCGCCGAAGTAGTTGCGCCGCCTCATGCTGGCCACCGCGCGCTCGAGCGACACGCCCCGGCGCTGACGCGCGCCGAAGTACTCCTGCGTGAAGCGCTCGAGGTCGGCGTGGGTGTGCGGGTCGATGATGCTCACGCCCTGCAGCTCGTCGTCGAGCCGCGCCTCCACGATGGCCTTCTCGATGGACTCCCGGTGGCCGAGGAGCACCGGCTCGCACACGCCCTCCTCTCGGAGGATGCGCGCCGCCTGCAGCACGCGCGGGTGCTCGCCGTCGTTGAGGGCGATGCGCTTCACGTTCTTCTTCGCGCGCTCGATGACGGCCGACATCACCTGGTAGCTGCGCGACTGCATGCGGTGCAGCCGCTCGCGGTACTCGTCGAGCGCCACCGGCAGCCGCGCGACGCCGGTGTCCATCGCGGCCTTCGCCACCGCGGGCGCCACCCACAGCAGCACGCGCGGGTCGAACGGCTTGGGGATGATGTAGTCGGGGCCGAACTCGAACTTCTGGCCGCCGTACGCGTGGCTCACCGAGTCGGGCACGTCTTCCCGCGCCAGCGCCGCCAGCGCGCGGGCCGCCGCCATCTTCATGTCTTCGTTGATGCGCCGTGCGCGCACGTCGAGCGCCCCGCGGAAGATGAAGGGGAACCCGAGCACGTTGTTCACCTGGTTGGGGAAGTCGCTGCGGCCGGTGGCGACGATGGCGTCGGGGCGCGCGGCCTTCGCGTCGCCGTAGTCGATTTCCGGGTCGGGGTTCGCGAGCGCGAAGATGACGGGGTTCTTCGCCATCGTCTCGAGCATCTTCGGGGTGACGAGGCCCTTCACCGACGCGCCGAGGAAGACGTCGGCGCCCACCAGCGCGTCGGCCAGCGTGCGGGCCTTCGTGTCGCGCACGAAGGGCTTCTTCCACTCGTTGATGCCGTCGGTGCGGCCCTGGAAGAGCACGCCCTTGGTGTCGACCATCATCACGTTCTCGAGCTTCACGCCGAGACGGATCCAGAAGTTGGTGCAGGCGATGGCCGACGCGCCCGCGCCCGAGACCACCACGCGCACCTGCTCGAGCTTCTTGCCCGCGAGCTCCACCGCGTTGAGCAGCGCCGCGCCCGAGATGATGGCCGTGCCGTGCTGGTCGTCGTGGAACACGGGGATGTTCATCTGCTCCTGGAGGCGGCGCTCGATGACGAAGCACTCCGGCGCCTTGATGTCCTCGAGGTTGATGCCGCCGAAGGTCGGCTCGAGCGCCTTCACCACCGCGCAGAAGGCGTCGATCTCCTTCGCGTCGACGTTGATGTCGAACACGTCGATGTCGGCGAACTTCTTGAAGAGCACGCCCTTGCCTTCCATCACCGGCTTGCCGGCGTAGGGGCCGATGTCGCCCAGGCCCAGCACCGCGGTGCCGTTCGAGACGACGCCCACCAGGTTGCCGCGCGCGGTGTACGTGTACGAGAGGTCGGCGTCTTTGGCGATCTCGAGGCACGGCTCGGCGACGCCCGGCGAGTAGGCGAGCGCGAGGTCGCGCGCGGTCGCGGTGGGCTTGGTGGGGATGACCTCGATTTTTCCGCGGCGGCCCTGCGAGTGGTACTCGAGCGCGTCTTCCCGGCGGATCTTCTTCGACATCGGCTTGAACGAAGTGGCCATGCCGGTGAAGTGCTCTGCCGCGCGCGCGGTGTCGAGCCTTTTCCCCCTGCGCGTCGCGTCATGCTGATTCCATCCACGAGCGGGGCGAATATGGTCGCGGCGCCGTGCTGCGCCGCCTGAGCGACTGGTTGGACCTCCGTGAAGGAGAGGGCGCCCGCACCGCGCGCCTCTTCTCGTTCATCTTCACCATGACGGCGGCGGTGGTGCTCTCGCGCTCGGCGCAGCGCGAGCTGTTCCTCACCGCATACCCGCGCAGCGCCATCCCCGACGCGTTCCTCTGGTCGTCGTTCGCGCTGATGGGCGCGTCGCTCGCGGTGAGCGCGCTCGCCGAGCGGCTGTCGATGGTGCAGCTGGTGCGCGCGCTGCTCGCCTTCGCGGCGGTGGCCTTCGCGGCGCTCTTCTTCTTCGCGCGGCAGCCGATGGTCGTCTTCGTCGCGGTGGAGGTGCTCACCTCGCTGCTCCTCGGCCAGGCGTGGGCGGTGGTGACCGAGGCGCTCGACGTGCGCGCGGCGAAGCGGCTCCTGCCGCTCATCGGCGTGGGCGCGGGGCTGGCGTGGACGCTCGGCGGCCTCGCGGTCGGCCCGCTGGCGAAGTGGCTGGGGCCGGCGAGCCCGCTGCTCGTCGCCGCCGCCGCGCTGGGCACGACGCTGGGGCTGCTCGAGGTGGTGGCGAAGGTCGACGTGACGCCGGCGCCGCGCCGCGCGAAGGCGATGGGCTTCGTGGCCGGGCTCGTCTCGGGGCTGCGCTACATCGCCACCGAGCCGCTCACCCGCGTGCTCGCCGCGCTCATCACCATCGAGCTCATCGTCGAGAAGGTGACCGACTTTCAGCTCTTCGCCTCGGCGCAGCAGCGCTTCGCGGGGCAGAGCGGCGAGCTGGCGGCCTTCATGGGCCTCTTCTTCGGCGTCACCGGCGCCATCTCGCTCGTCTCGCCGCTCGTCTCGGGCCGCGTGCTGAGCGCCTTCGGCAGCACGCGCGCGCTCGTCGCCGGCCAGCTCTGGGTGCTCGTGGGCTCGGTGCTCTTCTTCTTCTTCCCCGCGTTCGGCGTGGTGGTGCTGCTCACCGGCGGCGACCGGGTGCTCAAGCAGGGGCTCACCTCGCCCGCGCGCTCGCAGGTGTTCGGCGCGCTGCCCGCGACCCGGCGCTCGCAGGCGGGGGCGCTGCTGCGCGGGGTGCTGGCGGCCTTCTTCAGCGCGCTCGCGGCGCTGGGGCTCAAGGCGCTGCCCGCGACGCTGCCGGTGCAGTGGCTGTCGCTGGGCGCGGTGGCGTTGCTGGCGGTGCTGCTGGTGCTCACCTCGCTCTCGCTGCGCAAGGCGTACCTTCACGCGCTGCAGCGCTCGGTGGACAAGAGCCGCCTCGACCTCGACACGCCCGACGCGAAGCGCCCGCTGTACCGCGAGCAGCTGGCGATGCTCGAGGCGGAGCTGGCGTCGGGCGACGAGCAGCGCGGCGCGCTCGCGGTCTCGGTGCTCGGCGCCGGGGAGCTCGAAGCGGTGCGCCCGCTGCTCCGTCGCGCGCTGGAGCACCCGCGGCCGGCGGTGCGCGCGCTGGCGGTCACCACCCTGGGGAAGGCCATCGCGGCCGACGTGGTCGCGGAGCGCGGGGCGGCGCCCGCCGATGAGTCGAGCGGCGAGCAGAGCCGGGTGGTGCTGGCGCTCGAGCGCGCGCGCGGAGACGCGCGCGGCCACCGCGCGCTGCAGGAGGATCTCGCGGCGCTGGAGCAGGCGCTGCGCCGCGCGACGGAGGACGAGGTGGTGGTGGCGTGCCTCGAGGCGCTGGCGAACCTCAACGCGCGCTCGGCGCTGCCGCTCATCGCCGGGCTGTGCGACGCGCCGTCGGTGCAGGTGCGCGCGCTGGCCCGGGTGTGTCGCGCGCGCATCCTCGAGGGCTCGGTGCCGGTCGACGAGTCTGCGCTGGGCGACGTGGTGGCGATGCTCGGCTCGTCGCACGCTGCGGAGCGCGAGGCGGCGGCCTCGGCCATCGGGCGCGTCGCGCTGCACACCCGCTCGCTGCGCGCGCGCTTCACGCCGCTCCTCGCCGACGCCTCGCCCGACGTGCGGCGCGCGGCCCTCGGCGCCGCCGCGCAGTTCGCCGACGAGAGCATCCTCAAGCAGGTGGTGGCCGCGCTCGACGAGCCGGCGACCTCGCCCGTCGCCTTCGAGGCGCTCACCCGGCTCGACGACAGCGGCGTCACCGGCGTGGAGAAGGTGCTCGACGGCGCGCACCCGGAGTTGCTCACCCGCGCGGCGGCGGCGCTGGCGCAGGGCAGGGGGCAGAAGGCGAACGAGGTGCTGCAGCGGTGGCTGGCGCACGCGGCGCCGCAGGTGCGCTACCGCGCGAGCCGCGCGCTGGTGCAGCGGCGCCGCACGGCCGGCTGGCGCCCGCCCGAGGAGTCGTCGCTGGTGGGCTTCATCGAGACGGAGCTCGCGCTCGGCTACCGGTACCAGGCGGCGCTCGCGGCGCTGGCGAAGGAGGCGGGCGAAGGCGACGCCGCGCTCCGCTTCGTGGCGGGGGAGCTCGAGTCGCGCGCGCAGGAGACGGAGCGGCGGCTGCTGGCGCTGGTGGGCATGGTGGCGGATCCCCGGCTCGCGCGGCTCTCGCACCACCTCCGTGACGCGAGCCCGCAGGTGACGGCGCGCGTGCTGGAGCTCATCGAGCAGTCCCTCGACGCGCGGCTCTCGGCGCTGCTGGTGCCGTTCCTCGAGCGCACCGACGCGGCGCAGAAGGCGGAGCGCGGTGTCGAGCGGTTCCGCGTGCCGCGCGAGCTGCTGGGCGACCCGCTGGAGGCGCTGCTCGCGCTGGGGGACGAGCACCTGCGGCTGGTGGCGCACGTGGCGTTCCGCGAGCGATGGGCCGGGCGGCTCCCGGCGTTGACGAATGAAGAGGAGGCCCTCGTGCAACTGGTCGAACGTGTCCGCTTCCTGCGCAGCGTGCCGGTGTTCCGGAACCTGAGCCCGGAGGACCTCATGAAGCTCGCGGAGATCGCCACCGCGGCGACCTACGCCGAGGGCCAGGTCATCTTCCGCAAGGGAGACCCGGGCGACGTGCTGTGCGTGATGGTCAGCGGGCGGGTGGAGATCCGCAACGACGGGCGCGTCATCGCCACGCAGCAGGCCAACGACTTCTTCGGCGAGCTGGCGCTGTTCGACCAGGAGCCGCGCTCGGCCGACGCGGTGTGCGTGGCCGACACGGTGCTGCTGGAGATCGGCGGCGCGGATCTCGAGGCGCTGATGGAGCGGCGGCCGGAGATCTCCCGGGAGATCATTCGCGTGCTCGCCCGGCGCCTGCGCCACACGACGCAGGAGCTCGTGGAGCGCACGCGGAGCTGAGGACTGTGCTTCTGGTGCCTGCGGGCGCGCTCTGCACGGGACGCTCAGCGACCTCTCGCCTGCCGCACCACGCATCAGCTCGCGCTGCGGCTTCTCCGTGCGCCGCTCGCTCGCGCCCGAAGCGTCGCGGTCCTGCTCGAGAGGCCGCGGGCGTTTGTCATCGCGAGGGCAACAGCGTCGACGCGCTCACGCTCGACGACGGGGCTTGCGCAGCGAGCTCCGCGAAGGGCACCTCGTCGGCGGCGATGCGCGTGAGCACCCGCTCGCGGATGACGGCGATCTCCGCCTCGTCGGGGTTCGACCAGCCGACGAGGCCGGCGAGATCCCACGCGGTCGACAGCGCCGAGATGCAGAACTGGATCCAGCGATCGAACGGCGTGAGCACCACGCCGAGGTTCCGCCCGAGGTAGTAGCCGCGCGCGAAGTAGAGGTTCGAGCTCACCAGCCCGGCCGGCGTCTGCACGAAGGGCTCGACGCGCTCGTGCGCGACCTTCACCGAGACCCACCACGACCCGAGGTGCAGCACCACCGCCGCGGGCGCGAGCACCCCGGCGGGGACGTGCGCAGCGAGCAGCCCGGCGAGCGCGCAGCCGGTGAGGCCGACGGCGAGCATCAGCGCCGACGCGCCCGCGTGGAGCCGCAGCATGGTCAGCGAGAGGAGCACCATCAGCACCGTGCCGAAGTGCGCGAGCGGGAGCGCCCCGAAGGGCACCAGCGCGAAGAGGCACATCGCCGAGAAGAACACGCCGCCCAGCGTGCCGATGTGGAGCAGGCGGTTGGCGTGCGAGCGGTGGAACGCGGTGTACAGCCCGAGGTGCTGCGCGTGCGTGAAGATGTGCATGACCGGCCCTCATGCGAGGACCGATCCGCGCGTCGCTCCGCGCGGTTGCGCCTCACCGCGTGTGCACCGGCGTGCCGCGGTGTGCAGCCCGCTTCACATCACTTCCACCGGCGGCCGCGCTTGTCCTGCGGCACGCGACCGAAGTCGACGCCCTGCTCGGCGGCGAGCCACACCACGGTGGCCATGGTGCGCGCGACCTGGGTGTGCGCGTCGCGGTCGAGCTTGTCGGGCGTGTCGTTGGCGGTGTGGTGGATGTCGAAGTAGCGCGACGCGTCCTGGCGCACGTCGAGCTGCGGCACGCCGGCGGCGCGGAGCACGCTCGTGTCGGCGCCTCCTTCGGCGTCGTCGGCGTGCACCACCACCGAGAGCGGGCGGAGCCACGACGCCCACGTCTGCAGCGCCTGCTTCCCGGCGTCGCTCCCCAGCAGGCGTACCGCGAGCGCGCGATCGCAGCCGCTGTCCGCCTCGAGGGCGAGCACGTGCCGCTCGAGCTCCGCGGCGTGGGCCTCACCGTACGCCTTCGCGCCCGCGAGGCCGTTCTCCTCGTTGGCGAAGAGCACCACGCGCACCGTGCGCTTCGGCGGTCGCGGGAGCGCCTTCATCGCGGCGCCCACGTCGAGCACCAGCCCCACGCCCGCGCCGTCGTCGAGCGCGCCGGTGCCGAGGTCCCACGAGTCGAGGTGCGCGCCGAGGAGGATGAGCTCCTCGGGCCGCTCGCGCCCGGGGATCTCGCCCACCACGTTCGCGCTCTGCGCGGGCGCGTCGACGCGCGTCACGAGGCGGAGCTTGAGCTGCACCGGGCCGCGCGCGAGCAGGCGATGCACCAGCTCCGCGTCAGGCACCGAGAGCGCGGCCGCGGGGAGCTTCGCGTCGCCCTGCGCGCCGGTGTGCGCGAGGCGGTTGCTGTCGGTGCCGACCGAGCGGATGAGCGCCGCGAGCGCGCCCGCATCGGTGCCCTTGAGTCCCGCGAGCCGCCGCACCTTCGCCACCGCGCCGTAGCCCGCGCCGTCATTCGCGCGGAACATGGGGATGTTCGCGAAGAGGATCTTCCCCGCGAGGCTGCCGGGCGCGAGCGCGTCGAGCTGGTCGAAGGTCGTCACCTCCACCACCTCGCCCTCCACGCCGCCTTCGGGGGTCGACACGCTGCCGCCCAGCGCGGTGACGGCGAGCGGCTGGCGCAGCGGCGCGGTGACCTCCGCTTCCTCGGCGAGGCGCACCCAGTGGGGCACGGTGACGGGCTCGGCGCGCACGTTCGAGAAGCCGAGGCGCTTCATGGTCTCCACGCCCCACGCGACGGCGAGCGCGTCGCCCGCAGAGCCGGCGAGGCGGGGACCGGCGGTGTCGCACAGCGAGGTGGCCAGCTCGGTGGCCTCGGAGCGGCGGCCCTGGAGCGCGAGCACCTCGTCGGGCGGCGCGGGCGTGGGCTTCGGCGCGGGCGTCGAGCGGCACGAGGCGACGACGAGCCAGGAGAAGAGCAGCAGTCGCGAACGCATCGCGCTCCACTACTCCGCGGCGAACGGGCTCGCCACCGGGAGGAACGCGTCAGCCGAAGTGCGGGCCGGGCTGGAACTGCGCCTCGATGCTCTCGGCCAGGGCCACGTCGTCAAGCAGCACCCCCACCTCGACGTTCCGTGTCTGGCCACGGTCCGTGAAGTTCGCCGAGGTGACGAGGGTGTGGCGCCCATCGACGACGACGCACTTGGCGTGGAGGCTCGCAAAGACGCCCTCGGGTGGGCGGAAGGCGAAGACCTTCGGCGCTGGCGGACCGAACGGCCAGTGGGTCGTCGAGAAGAGCGCCGCCGCGGCCGTGTCAGCGAACACGCGAGCCGTGACTCCGCGCTTCATCGCGTTCCACAGCGGCCGCAGCACGTCACCCGCGTGGTCGAAGGTGAAGCCGACGAGGAGGACACGCTCTTTCGCCTGCTCGAAGAGCGAGGTGAGGACGACCGCGG
Organism: Myxococcota bacterium; assembly: GCA_049322495.1. Classification (GTDB taxonomy): domain Bacteria; phylum Myxococcota; class Myxococcia; order Myxococcales; family Myxococcaceae; genus Archangium_A. The sequence goes on from JBMORD010000242.1 coordinate 36,917, forward strand.
TGTCTCGTGCGCTGCTCGCTCTACCGTCAGGACCGGTCCACACCAACTGAGGCGCTGCGGGCGCGCGGGCTCTCTCTCTCGCGACCGCTCGCAGCGTCGCGAGTGCTCCGTCGCGGCCGAGTGCGTTCAGGGAAAGCAGCTCGCTGCCGCTGATCCCCAGCGCACTGAGGCTGACCCGACTGAAGGGAAAGGGGCTGCGTCCAGACTCGAGCGCGCGCGTGATGCGCTCCAGGTCGTGAGTCGTGACGGCGGTCAGGTCCACCACGGCGCTCCGAGCAGCGCGAGCTCCTCGTGACCCAGCGTCGGGACGACGAGCGCGCGATCGAGGTACTGGTTGAAGCGCTCGCACGAGCACTCGGGCACGAAGAGGCAGCCGTGACAGGCCGCCCCCTCGAGGTGGCGATCGTCGAGCGCCGACGGCTCATGGTGCGCGCACACCGGGTCGTTGGAGCACAGCCGAGCGCCTTCCCACGCGCGGCGGAGATGCCGCCCCAGCCGCTTCCCTTCCTCGACCAGTCCTCCGAGCGTGCCCTCCGCGCCCGTCGTGCCGGTCATCAACAGGACGCCCGCCATGGGGACCGCCGCGTCGTGCGGAGCGCAGTAGAGCCGCTCGTGAATCGAGCTGGCCGGATAGCCGCAGTCGAGCGCCAGCTGATTCATCAGCAGGTGGGACAGTGCATGCAGCGCGTAGAAGCGCAGCCCCGGGAACGGGAAGTTCGAGCGCGTCACCTCGCGCCAGCGCTCCCAGGCGGCGAAGAGGACCTCACGGCGAGCGGCGAGAGCAGGCGAGGTCTCCCACGCGTGGAGCCGTGTCTCGTCGAGCGTGATGAGCAGGCCTTCGCCCTGGATCTCCGTCACCGGCACCCAGTCCTTCTGGAGGCTGAGCTGCGCCAACTCGACGTTGAGGTCGTAGCGCCCCTGGAGATCCGGAGACCGCGCGTCGAGCCGCGTGAAGCCAAGCTGCGCCTGGACCTCGCGCAGGCGTCGTCCGATGACGACCTGGTCGATGATCGGTGGCAGCCCCTTCGGGCGTGCAGCCTTGCGCGCCCAGAAGAACTCGCGGCGATCTCGCGGGAGCTCTCCCGGTTGTTCCTTTGGCGAGGCCATGAACTGCAGCCACTCCGCCGTGCGGAGCTCCGGCTCGACCTCGATCTTCGCCACCCTCTCCTCGGCGATGGCCTGCAAGACCGCCTCGTCGGTGGCCTCCCCCAGCGCGTCGCGAACGTCAGGCACGGTGCGGAAGGCGCCCAGCGTGTCCTTCGTGGCGTGCTCGAGGATCTTCCACTGCGATCGCACGCGGTCCCGCAACGTCAGCGGCTGCGGAATGCTGATCACGCTCGTCGACTGCGAGAAGTACCCATTGCTCGCGGTGCGGATGAGGAAGCGCTGCTTCTCTTCGCAGCGTTGCCAGGCTTCCGGCCCGAGCCACGGTCGTTGGCCGGTGCAGGTCATCGCGCGATCCTTGATGGTCAGCTCGATCAGCCGGCGCTTCTTGCCGCAGCCGTTGCACGCCGCCTCGATGTCGCTGAAGTCGCCGCTCGCGCCCTCGTCCAGCCGGAGTTGGGGTGACGCGCACTTCTCTCCAGCGTGCACCCACGCGGTCCAGTTGATGTCGTCGAGATGGCCCTTGCGACAGGCGACCACGAAGCGCACCGGTACGGCGCGCTCACCGCGACCATCACCGCCGAGGCAGTGGTGGCGATACTCGTTGTTGGTGCGCGTCAGCGACGACGGTCGCACCAGCGCCCGGCAGCGTGGGTTCTGGCAGACGAACCACCGCGGGAACTCGAGCACCTGGATGCCGTTGCTCTGCGTCGCCTCACGGTCGTTCCCGGCAGGGGGCTTGCGGAACGGGCGGTCTTTGCTGAGCGGCCACTTCTTCTCCTGGAACTGCCACGCGATGGCCTCGCGGAGCCGCGGTTCCTGCACGATGACCTCCGCGCCCTCGAGGCCCCAGTAGTCGAGCCCTCCGATCAACACCGCGTCGTTCACCAGGTCGACCATCGCGCCGGGGCCGAAGGTGCTGACGACCTGGCTCTGACGCAGTCGTCCGTCGGGGGGCCTCACCGTCGTCATGCCGGGTCGCTTACGCGTGGCCATCGGTCGTCTCCTTCGCGGGCTGCTCGGTCACGGCGGCGGGCTCTGCCGCGAGCCTCGTGGAGCGGCCTCCGAGCGGTTGGCGGGTGATCCACAGGTGCACCGAGGCCTCGACGTCGCGCATCGAGAGCGGCGCCTCGAACTTCGCCTCGTCGTCGGTCGCGCCCTCGGGAGTCTCGAGGGCAGTGTGCAGCAGCGAACGCGCCCCACGGGTCTCGGGGTCGAGCGACGAGTACGGCACGGGCGCGCCGGCGTGGGCGAGCACGCGCTGCCAGGCGTCGAGCAGGGTGCGGGCACGGGCGAGCACCTGCGCGCTGGCGCGGGCCCCTTCGTCGGGCGGCAAACCAGCGCCCGCGCGACGGGCGAGCGCTTCGAGGTGCGTGTTCAGCGAGGCTTCGTGCTGGGCGAGCTTCGCGGTGTCGAACGGCGCGGTCATCGACGCGTCGAGCAGGCGCGCGAGGCTGACCACCACGCCCGCGAGGCCGCGATCGAGCGCCGGGGTCGAGAACGGCGTCACCGAGGTGGCCTCGACGAAACGGTAGAAGCTCCGGTGCCACGCGGTGAAGCGCTCGTAGTGGCTGCGGTCTCGCGGCTTGGTGAGGTTGAAGCAGGTCACCACCAGGCCCGGCCGCTTCGCGTTGCGCCCGACTCGGCTCGACGCCTGAATGTACTCGGCCGCGGTCTTCGGCTGGCCGCCCACCACCATCAGGCCGAGCCGATCGATGTCGACGCCGACGGAGATCATGTTGCTCGCGAGCACCACGTCGACCCGGCGCTCGTCGGTGTGGGGCAGCGCGAGGCGGTCCTTCGCGTCCTTGATGGCGGACGTCTTCTCGCGGCTCGTCAGCTCGACGGGCTCGGCGCGGATGCTGCGTGGCGCGAACCACGGGTGCTCGCCCTCGAACCCTTCGGGGACGCGCTCGTGTCGTCGCTGCGCGCCACGCCGCACCTCGTCTTCCACCAGCCGCCGCATGCCGCCGAGCTCGCGCAGCGAGTTGAAGTAGCCGACCAGCGTCAGGTACGCGTCGGCGTCATCGGGGTGTGTCTCCAGGGCGCGGGCAGCCGCGGCGAGGAGCGCCACGTACACCCGCAGGAGAATGGTCTTCAGCGGCCGGCCCGGCGCGGCGACGCCGAGGTACTGCCGCGCGCCCTTCGTGCCGACCTGGGCGAAGAACGTCTCCGAGGCCTCGACGCCGGGCGGCGGGAAGAGCGACACGCTGCGGCCATAGAGCCGTTGGATCTGCTCGGTCGACCGGCGTACGGTGGCCGTCGACGCGAGCAGCTTCGCGCGCGGCGCCAGCTGCAGCACCGCGCCTTCGTACAGGCCCACCATCGAGCCGAGCGGCCCGGAGATGAGGTGGAGCTCGTCCTGCACGATGAGCTCAGGCGGCCGGAGGCCGGCAGGGAGCTTCTGTTGGGCGTTCTTTCGCGCCTGCTCGCTGTCGCACGGCCCGACGAAGGTGCGCCCGGTGCGGCCCGTCACCCGACCGAAGAGCATGCCCGTCTCGCCGCGCCACGGGAGCAGCGCGAACTTGTCGACGGTCGCGATGAGGAAGCACGGCAGCTCGCGATAGACGGCCTCGTCGACGAAGAGCACCGGCAGCCCGGCCCGGTCACGACTCAGGCTGAACGGGCACTCGGGGTCGGCGCAGCCCACGGCGAGCTCGGTCGCGCGGCTGGGCTTCGGCAACAGCGCGAAGCACTCGCGCACGAACTCGGTGCCGCACCACGGGCACTTCGCGAGCGGGAAGGGCGACTGGGCGCGCGGGTTGGTGTCGTTGCGGTACTCGGTCACCTGCTTCGACACCTGCTCGAAGGTGTTGGCGGTGGCCGAGCGGCCGACCCACAGGCCGATGCAGAAGCGCACGTCACCCAGGCGCGTCGGGTGGTCCTGCCGCAGCAGCTCGAGCGCGCAGATGAGCGTCGCGGCGCGATCGAGCTGGTCGAGCGTCAGCAGGCGGAGCGTGTAGCGGAGCACGACGGCCACGCCGAGCCCGCGGTCGGGGCGCGTCTGGCCCCGGAGTCGTCGCAGGAGCAGCGTGAAGGCGATGACGCCGAGGTAGGCCTGCGTCTTGCCGCCGCCGGTAGGGAAGAAGATGAGCTCGACGTTCTCTCGGTCGACGTGACGCTCGTCGTGCAACGAAGGCAGGTTGAGCAGGATGAACGCCAGCTGAAAGAGACGCCAGGCGGGAGCATCGTTGGGGCGTGCCTTCCGCTCGGCCCTGGCCATCACCGCGTTCATCCACCGGAAGGCGTCGAAGCAGTCGGGGTGCTGCTCGAGCACCGCGAGGCCGTCTTCCATGCGCTGCGCGGCGTGCCGCGCCTGGTGCACCAGCACGTCGCGCGTCTCGTCGCGTTGGGCGTGGCCGGTGGCGATGTTCGCCTGGGCGTCGATCCACGCGCGGTAGTGCTTCACCAGCGGTGCGAGCGCGGCGCGGGCCGCGGCCGGCGTGTCGAGCGCGGCGAGCGCTTCCATCGAGACGACGACGTCGGGCAGTTGACGCGCGACGACGGGGTCGACCGTCGCCGTGGGCAGCCAGGTGGTCTCGATGCGGGTCGGGCTGACGACGCGGGTTCCGACGCCGTGACCGACGGCGAACTCGTGGTGGTTGCGGAACTGGAGGTCGTTGACGCGCTCGTCGAAGTCGTCACTGTCGAGGTCGCTCGAGTCGGCCCGCGGGAGAAACGGCTCGCTTGCCTCGAGCGCGAGGTGCACCTGGAACGCGTAGGTCTCTTCTCGCGCGGCAGACGTCGCCTCCTCGGCGGGTCGGCGCTGGTTGACGAGGAAGAGGGCGACGGTGAGCCGATCTTCGAACTTCTCGACGCGGCCCTGGACCCCGAGGCCGCCCTCGAGCCTGAAGCCAGCGCGCAGCGCCGCGTCGTCGACGGGCACGGTGAGCGTCTGTGAGTGCGGAGTGCGGCTCCAGCGCTTCGAGTCGCCGACCTCGATGCGTGTGTAGTCGGCCCAGCTCACATGCACCGTGAGCTGCTTCACGGTGGCGGCCACGTACACCGACACGCCCATCGACGCAGGGAGCCTCCGCACCCGCTTCACCGTGGGGTCGGTGCCCGCCGAGGTCTCCTCGTCGTCCTGGTCGTCGCCCGCGCCGAGGTCGTCATCTTCGTCGTCAGGCTCGTCGATCTCGCCCTGGTCGCGCGGCACGAGGAAGCCGGTGAGGTACCAGCGGCTCGGGGCGTGACGGAGGAGCTCGCCAGCGTCGGAGGTCGCTTCGCCGGGGTGGCGAGAGAACGGCCCGACCAGATCTGCGTGGAGTGCTTCGATGAGATGTTCCCGAACGGCCTCGGCGCCCGTCGTCATGGCGGCGCACTCTACAGGCCCTCGCGGGGGTTCCGAGGACGAGCGCGACGGGTGCGCGAGTTGACAGTCAGAATCAACTGTCCATAGCTGCCGGCGGTGAACGTGACGACCAGGCCGAAGGTGAAGCGTCGAAAGTCGGCAGCCCCGGCCGTGACGCTCTGGTCGTCGACGATCAAAGCCAGCCGACGACTGGGGGTTCGCCTCAAGAAGCGCCGTCCTTCGGCCAGGAGCATCGCCGCCGCAGAGGAAGCGGTCCGTGGGCGGTTGGCTGCGCTGGCGACGCGCGTGAGGTCGGAGTCCTTCGCGCGCAAGTTCGGCTGATGAAGGTGACAGACCGAGACACAGAGAACTCGGACTGGCTTCGAGGCGGCGTTCCGCGCGATGGCCGGTCGCGCCGGGCTGAGGCGAGCTCAGTCGACGTCACGCGCGCGGAAGTCGCGCGCTCTTCGAAGCCGGTAGCGACCCGCCTCGACCGTGAGCTCGCCGCTCAGCGACACCAGCTGCTGCCGCTGATGCGCGTGGAGCGCCTGCGCGTAGTCGGACGCATCGACCTCGATGGTGACGTTCCTGGTGCGCCCCTCGACGTCGGCCATCACCGTGATGTGGCCGCCTTCGCTCGGCTCGCCACTGCCGAGCCGAACGATGAGCCCTTCGACCGTGTAGTCCGGGAACGAAGCTTGGGCGCGCAGGGTTTTCGAGGCCTCGGTCAACAACGGGCTGACCTCCGTGCGCAGCACCGTTCGCGTCGAGGGCGCGCTGATCGGCCGGTGCGTCGCGAACGAGAAGCTCGCCTCGAGCTGCTCGGCACCGGCGCCACTGAGCAACTCGACGAGCGCGTCGCAGAGGTTGGCGCTGACACCGCGGTCCGCGCGGTCACGGAACGGAGCGATGTCACCCGTCGCGGCCGACTCCTGAATGGCTTCGCTGGTGGCCTGCAGCGCGGTGGCGAGGAGCACCGAGGTCTGCCGCTCGAGCGGTGGATCGCGGTCCTCTTCGAGGAGTGATGCCTGCAGCGACGGGGCGACCGGCGTCTCGATGGTCATCACGAAGCTGCCGACCTCGGTCTGGCCAAACCGCGCGGTGTCGAGCACTCGAACGGCGCGGTCGGGCTTGCGCTTCGGGTGCACGCTTCGACGATCGAGGCTCGAGCAGGCGGCGGCGAGGAAGAGGTTTCGAGCGCCCTCGTAGGCGTGCATGCCGGCTTCGATGGGAATGCGACCGTCTCGCATCGCCGAGCCCTGGAGTGACAGCCTGATGGTGTCGACGGTCGCGGCGCGAATGTCGCGCGCGATGAGCGCCGCGGGCCGGGCTTCGGTCTGCTCGAGGTCTTGAAGGAGAGCGCTGACCATGCGGCTGTAGTCGCGCGCCGCGTCGACCTGCGGCACCTCGATCGCGTCGTCACCCTTCTTGAAGATCGCCCATGCGCCGCGCACCGACTCGCGCGACCAGCCCTTCGAGCGCAGGTACGCGGCGATCTCCGCCGGCGCGGGGGTCGCCATCGGTTGGTTGAGCCACAGGTGCGAGGTCATGGCGAACGGCCCTCAGAAAGAGCCGTCATGATCGCCCGGACGTTGGCGGGGTGGAAGCACGCCGAACGGGCGAGGTGGATTCTGACCGTGGCGGTGTTCGTGGTGGCGGGCTGCCCGCGCAGCGACGCCCAGTAACCGCAACGTCGGAGCACGAGCTCCGACTCGGTCGCGGCGACCCAGTCGGTCTGCGAACGCGGCACCGAGACGACCACCAGAATTCGCGCGAGGTTGTGTGGACCTGTGTCGCGGAGCTCGTCGTAGTTCTTCACCTCGAGGTCGTAGGGGAAGGGGTCGCCGACCAGCGGGTCGATGGTCGTCTTCACCTGGACGTCGAGCCGCGGCGACTGGCGCTTCCCTGTCGAGCTCAGCGAGACGATGGTGAGATCGACGCCTGCGTCGTCACTCGCGCGCCCGGCGAGGTCGACGAAGTAGCCGGCGGCGTGCACGACGGCTTTGACGTACGCCACCCCGAAATCCCCCTGCAGCCTGATGTCGCTCACGGGCCGGCCTTCTATCGCTCAGGACTCTGATGTGACAGGGACGGTCACGCCTTCGGCTTCTTCTTCGCGGGCGTCTTCTTCTTCGGGGGCGGGGTGCTGGTGCCAGAGAGCGCTTCTTCGCGGGCGCGCGCGGCGTTGAGGGCGAAGAGGCGGTCGAGCACCTCGTCTTCGAAGGTGGCCCACGCCGCGGGGGCGGGCGCGCAGTACGGCGGCACCGCGATGTCCTTCCAGCCGTAGGCGGCGAGCACCGCGCGGTCGACCTCCTCGTGGAGGCTCCGCAACGCACGCACCGCCGCGCTCGTCTCGCCCTCGTCCTTCAGCCGGTTGTACGTCGTCGTCAGCCCCACCTGTTCCTTCGTCATGTAGTCGCGTCGCTCGCTGTCGAGTCGTTCGCCAATCGAGTCGAGTGCCGCGAACGCTGCCGGGTCGGGGAACGGGAAGGTGCGGAAGCAGTCGCTCGGCGAGTAGCTCATGTCCGACTTCATCGTCGCGGAGAGGAGCCACGCCCATACCGAGTGGACTCGAGACTGAAGTGCCGCGATATAGCGACCTTCGCTCATTGGAAAGACAATGACTTTCTGATCGAAGACGCGATCGGCGCTTGAGAAGCTGAAGCACAAGTGCTTGGTGACTTGAGCGGCAACCACGCATCGCTCAAGTGGTCGTAGGGCGTCGAACAGCGCAGGCGTGTAGCGACCGAATTGCCACCAATACGCCTTCCTCCTTTTCCCGTCGCTGTTGTCCTTCAGTCTGTCGCGTTCTGGCTTCACCAGCTCGCGCACGATGCCAAGGAGATCCGGCCACTCCTCTGCGTCCTCGAGTTCCATCTGACCGAAGTTGATCACGTACCGCTCGAGGGACGGATCCGGATCCGAGTTGATCTCCTCGCCACCTGTGTACCGGAAGATCCGCTCGCCGTTCTTCTTGTGCTTCTTGATCAGCTCCGCGCGCTGCTGCGGCGTGAGCACGAAGCCCAGTCCGAGCACATATGTGCCAACGAAGCTCTTCGACTCGTTCGCCTTCAACGGCACCGGGTCGGGCCGCTCCGGTTTCCCGCGCAGGCGCGAGTTGATGGCCGGCACCGGCAGCCCATCCAGGCGCGGCTCCAGACCGACGTCCGCCACATGCCCCTTCGCGACGTGCACCACCGACACCGACACGTTCGCGCCCGCGACCGGCCACTTCATCGACTTCACCGCGTCGTAGATGACCGCGCCGGCGTCGACGAGGTGCTTGAGGCCGGTCGCGCGCGTGTCTCCCTGCGCGATGGTGTTGGTGGCGATGAAGCCGACCGTACCGTGCGCGCCGAGCAACTCGAACGCCCGGCGGAAGAAGTGCGCGGCGAGGTCGGCGTTGCCGTGCGCGCCCTCGTGCACCGCCTGGAGCCACGGGAGGTACGCCTCTCCCCCGGCCTCGATGATGTTGTTCTTCCCGGCGAACGGCGGGTTCCCGACGAACCCGTCCATCCACGCCTCGCGGTTGACCTGCTCCTGGTCGAGCGGGTCGGGGCGCTGGCCGTGGAAGATCTCCGGGAACTCGAGCGGCCAGTGGAAGCAGTGCGCGGGCGCGTCGAAGGCCGCGACGTCTCCGTCGTTCGCGAGCGAGGCCGAGATCAGGTCTCGTCGGCGCACCCGTTCCTTCTCGCGCGTCTTGTCGGTGTCGCCCGCGAAGAACGCGCCGACGCATGCATCGGCGACGCGCCGCAGCGGCAGCAGCGCCTCCTCGGCGTCGCGGAGCAGCTCCTCCTTGCGCCGCGCCGGGTCGAGCTCCTGCTGATCGTGCAGCGCCAGCTCGAGGATCTGCTGGCGCTTCTTGAGCGCGGTCTCGAGCGCCTTCTTCAGAAGCGGGCTGGCCAGCTCGAGCTGCGCTCCTGGCTTCCAGTTGAACGCCAGCGTCTGCTCGAGGCTCAGGCCGACCAGCGAGTCGCCGCACTTGAGCGCGTGGTCGAGGAAGGTGAACGGCTCGTGCTTCGCGAGCGTCACCAGCCACAGCGACAGCTTCGCGAGGTTCACCGCCCACGGGTTCTTGTCGACGCCGTACAGACAGCGCTGGGCGACGAGGCGCCGCGCGCGCATCACCACCTCTTCGGCGTTGGAGTCGCCCTTGAGCTTGCCTTCGCGCGTCCACGCAGCGACCACCTGATCTCCGAGGAAGCGACAGGCCTCGACGAGGAAGGCGCCCGAGCCCATCGCCGGGTCGCAGATCTTCAGGTTGAGCAGGCGGTCTGACGCTGGCTGCTCTCCCATCGCCTTGAGCAGCGGCTCGAGGGTGCGCCGCACGATGGGCGCCGAGAGCGAGCGTGGCGTGTAGTGGCTGCTGGTGCGCCGCCGCTCCTCGCCGGGCTGGAGCACCAGCTGCCCCGTCTTGCGCGTGGTCAGCGCCTTCACGCGCCACGGCTCGAGCGCCGCCAGTACCTCGTCGCTGGTGGTCGCCGCCTCGAGCGCCTTCGCGGCCGCCTTCGCCTGCTTGCCTTCGAGTGCGCCCACGTCTTCGAGCCACGCGCCGCGGCGCGCCTTCGGCTGCTCGAGCACCTCGTCGGCCGACACCCACACCTGCCCGCTCCGCAGGCACAGGCCGGGGCCGGTGAGCCGCTTCACGTGGTAGCCCATCAGCGCCTCGTAGACCGAGCCGATCTGCTCGACGTCGAGCGACTGGTAGCTGAGGCGCTGGCCCTCGAGCACCATCAGGCGGTGCAGCACGCGGAAGATCGTCTCGTCGTCGACGGTCGGCGGGTTGAGCGCCGCGAGCGCGGTGAGGTCGACCGGGGCGCCGCCGTCGCTCCAGCCTTCGAGGAACGGGTAGGCCTGCGGGTCGAAGAGCTGGCCGCGCCGCGGAGGCATGCGCACCGCGCCGTGCGCCGCGCCGAAGTACACCGAGCGGAAGAGGGCCAGCAGCCGCGGCCAGGCGCCGAAGCGGCGGCTCATGGCGTCGGGGAAGCGCGCTTCGTCTTCGAGCAGCTGCTCGTAGAGCGTCTTCACCGAGAGGTCCTCTGCGTACGGCTCCGAGGCCACGGGCATCAGGTCGCGATCTTCCGCGTACAGCAGGAAGACGAGGCGCAGCAGCGTGGTGAGGAGCCCGCCGTAGAGGTGGTCTTCGCCCCGCTTCAGCGCGTCGTCGAGCGTGCGCGCGCCGTCTCGCTCGGCGGCGGCCTCGAAGCCCTGCAGCAGAATCGAGAGCGCCTCGAAGACCTGCGCGGCCAGCTCCTGCGTGACGTTGGCCTGGCGGCGCCGCGACTGCTCGAGCAGCGCGGGCAGGGTGTGCTCCGGCAGCACGCCGTACATGCGGCGCGCGTGCAGCAGCATCACCATCGCGTCGAACAGCTCGCGGCCACCGCTGGTGGCGAGGTCGGCGAAGCGGAAGGTGAGGTGGCCGGTCGACTCGCCGTGTGGCACGTAGAACAGCCGCAGCGCCTCGCCGTTGAAGAGCAGCCCGAGCGGCACGCGCACCGTGCGGAGCAGCCGCTCGAACTTGCGCGAGGGCTCATAGCGCCAGGCGCCGGTCACGGTCTCCGGCTTGTCGAAGGCGAGGCCGGCCGGCAGCTCCCAGACGAGCATCGTGTACGGCTGCCCGGCGCGGCTCGAAGGGGTCGAGTCGTCCGGCACGCCTTCGGGCCTCGGCGGAGGCGGCCCGCGGCGCTTGAGCGCCCGCGTGGGGCGGATGGTCTGGTCGCCTTCGGGCACGTCGAGCCGCAGCTCGTCGGGGAGCTGGGTGTCGAAGTCGGCCTCGCGGTAGCCGAAGAGCTCGCGCAGCCATTCCGCGAAGGGCTTCTTCGCGCCGTAGAGCGCCTTGAAGCGGTGGTGCTCGGCGGCGGGCAGCCGCTGCATGCACTGGCCGTCGACCAGCACCGGCACCGAGAGCACGAGCCCCTCGATGGGTTGGGCGAGGCCGAGCCAGCGCTCGTGGTAGCGACGTTCGATGTCGGTCATTGGGGCTTGAGCGCGAGGAATCGAGAGGGCTCCGCCAGTGCTTCGATCGGGGTCTTGTCCGATGTTCGGAGCACGGCGAGCGCGTGGTTGAACAGCATCTGCCAGTAGTCGAGGGCGTCGCTCAGCGACCAGCGTCCCTCGGCTCTCGCCAACTCGGCCGAGACCTGCCGGATTGCGGTCCACGCGTAGGTCTCGAGGTGCTGGAGCAATTGTCTGGTCGCTCTCGGGTGTTCCCCCCGATGAACGATCGCGTTGCGAGCGCGGAAGATGCGCCCGAGCTGCCAGACGATGTTGCGGTGATTGGCCTCCAGGTAGTCGGCAGCGGCCTTCCCGTCTTTCAGCGCGCGGTCTGCAAAGCGGCCCAGTCGAAGCCGCAGCAGTGGGTCGTGGCCGAGGAGAGAAAGGAGGGCCTTCGCTCTGGGCTCATCAACCAGGAGCCGGAGCAGATCGAGGTGGGCGATGCGGCGCTCGCCCGGGGCGAGGAGGCCCACCTCTTCGAGCTGCTTGTAGCGGAGCGACCACGCGAGCCGGCGCGCGAGTCCTCTCGTGACGCGCCTGATGTTCCTGACGGCGATCAGCGGCGCAATGGTGCTGGTGACGCGCTGAATGATGGTGGGGCTGCTCGAGCGTCTCGCGAGGGTCTCCGTGGCGACCCAGAGGTTCACGAGCCGCACGTCGTCGGCAGGGTGGGTGATGGCGAGGCGAAAGTAGGCGAGCGTCGCGCTCAGGTGATGCGCGTCTTCCTCTGCGAGGAAGTTGTCGGCCTTCAGGAGCACTTGAGTCCGCTCCACCCAGTCGTCGGGACGAACCAGCGCCTTGCTCCGCTCGTGGTCCAGTCGAACGAGGAGCGAGGTATCGCCAGCGAGGACGAGGGCGTCGCTCGTGGCGACGTGCGGCTCTTGAAACGACGTGAAGGCGACCGCCGCGAAGTCGGCCGTGAGCGTCTCTTCGGCCCTCGCCGTCGCCGCGTGCGGATCGAGCGCGAGCGTTTCGATCTGGGCGATTCTGTCGTTGCCCGCTGCGGCGCGTTTGAGGAATGACTCGCTGTTCGGAGAACTCGGCAGCTTCCCCTTTGCGTCGGCGGGCTTGCTGATCCATGCGTTCGGACGTTCGAGGTGCACGCCGTTCGGCCAGTTGCGCACCACGAAGTGGACCTTGAACGGCCTCGGAGCCGAAGCGTCACACTGCGAAATGAAGGCGTCGAATCGGTCCGCGAAAGGGAGTTTGGGCTCGCAGAGCAGGTCCCGAACCGCGCGAAGGTGGTGCGTCGAGAACCCCGCCGTCGCCAGCTCCGTCGCCAGCGACATCGTGAGGTTCATCTGATCCTCTCGTCGCTTCCCATCGCCCATCAGGAGTGCACGCAACTCGCTGATCAACAGCGCGCGATAGGTGCGTTGAACCGCCTCGCGAATGACCCGGGCTCGACGCCCGATGGACTCGAGCGCCTTGTTCTGCGAGCCGGTGCTCTGGAGCTGCGAGGCGAGTTCGTCGAGCGACGCCCTGACGAACGGGAAGTGCTTCTTGACGACCAGGTCTCGCTCGATGGTGCTCAGTGCTTCCTTGATGAGATCTGGCAGCGCCAACTGCGCCGGCCCGTAGTCGCTGATGGAGACCTCGATCGTCTCCTCGACTTCGACGAGCAGCGACAAGACGTTGCTCGTGCGGACCTGCCAGGTGTCGAGAGAGTCGTCGGCGAAGAGTTCGGACCACTGGAGGATGAAGAGCTTGTGATGGTCCTCAGTGACGCCAAGCTCGTCCCAGTCCAGTTGCTGGAAGCCGGAGTTGACTGAACGTTTGTCCATGTTAGTTATCGGTTCATACGGAGCTGGGCGTACGCGGTGAGGAGGGCCCTGAGCCACCCCTGCGTATCCTCGGCTCCGCGTTTTTTTTCAGCGCGAATGTGGCCACAAGTAGACCATGCCCACGGGCGTCAGGCGCGCCACGCGGACTGAGTAGGTGTTCGCCAGCGCTTCGGGTTGTTCGCGCAGCTCCTTCTCGAGGAGCTGTCGACGCCCCTCGAGGTGGCTCTTGTCGCGACGCCACTGCTCGCGCTCTTCGCGGGAGAGCGGGGCATCGAGCTCGAGCTGAACGCCGAGGGCTTCTTCGATGGCTTCGCGCTGCGTCTCGAGGATCTGGCGGAGCTGCGCGGCCTCGTTCGCGCCACGCTCGGCGAGCAGGCGGCGGGCTTCCTTCTCGCGCACCGTCGCCTCTGCCTCGACCGCCGCCCAGAGCGTGGCGAAGTCTGTCTGGGCGCTCTCGAGCAGGCGCTGGCGCACGGGCTCGGGCAAGGCGGAGAGCTCGGGCGCCTCGGCGAGCGTCTTCTCGAGCTGCTCGATGGCGCGGCGGTCGGCTTCTTCGGCGAAGGGCTTGAGGTGTCCCTTGCCGCCGCCGTCGAGCCACCGCGCCGACACCGAGACGAGCTGGTCGTGCAGCCGCGCCGCACCCGCACCGAACAGCGAGAGCCGCCCGAAGACGATGACCCGCGCCACCGCGTCGCGCGCGCTCCGCACCACGGTGACGCGGCTGAGGTCGTTCGCCGAATAGCCCTGCGAGAGGAAGCGCTGCAGCACCCGCTGCACCACGCCGTGCGAGAGGTGCAGGTGGTTGATGCGGCTCGCGACGCCGCTCGGCGCGACGAAGGAGACCGGCAGGAGCGGGCGCTGCCGCCAGGCCCACCACTCTTCGTTCTTCTCGCGGCGCGGACGGAGGCTGTCGAGCGTGCGCGACCACCCGTCAGGCAGCTCGGGCATCTTCCACGCGGAGACGGCCTGGCCCTGATCGGTGACCTCGAGGGGCGTCAGGCGCGCGCTGCCGCTCAGCTCGAACCCGACGTCGAGCGCGTCGCGGAGGAGCGCGGGGTCGAAGTCCATCACGTGCTTGCTGCGCTCCTTGATCTCCCCGATGGCGTCGAGCTCTGCCTTCAGCCTGGTCAGCTGGCGCTGGCCCTCGAGCTCGCGGCGCGTCGTCTCGGCGCGCGCGCCCCGGTCGACCGCGTCGAGCGCCGCCCGCGTCTTCGCGTCGATGCCTCGCTCGAGCGCCGTCGTGAGCTCGTCCATCAGCACGCTGCCGAGGCTCCCCAGCTCACGGGTGATGACGTCGACCTTGCGCGCGAGCGTGTCGAGCACCTCGTCTTCCGGGCGCTGCGTGTAGACGAAGTACCGGCAGCGCACCTCGCGTGAGGGCTGGAGCGTGCGATCGATGCGGCCGTTCCGCTGCTCGAGGCGAGACGGGTTCCACGGCACGTCGTAGTGGAACAGGTCGGCGCAGTGGCCCTGGAGGTTGATGCCCTCTCGCGCGGCGTCGGTCGCGAGCAGCACGCGCACCGGGTGCTCGTCGGGCGCGCTGTTGAAGGCCTCCTGCACCTCGGCGCGCCGCGCGTCACCCAGGCCGCCCGTCATGGTGAGGATGCGTTCGTCGCCCAGATGCGTGCCCTCGAAGGCCGCGGTGAGCTGCTGGTGGAGGTAGCGGAGCGTGTCGCCGTACTCGGTGAAGATGATGACCCGCGTCGGCTTCCAGCGCGCGCCGGGCGTCAGCGGGCACTGGTGGGCGCGGATCCACGCGAGGAGCGCCAGCAGCTTCGCCTCCTGCGCGGTGCGGTGACGACCGCTGAGCGAGAGCAGCTCCTCGAGGAGTTGCCGTGCGCGCAGCTCGAGGGGCAGCTCGGCGCTGGCTTCTTCGATGTCGGCGTCGAGGTCGCGCTCGAGGAGCTCATCGCTCTCGCCGTACTCCTCGTCTTCCACTTCGAGCGCCAGCTCCTCGCGAGGCGCGGCGAGCTCGCCGATGCCGTACGCCTGTGCGTGCACCGAGAGCGTGCGGTGAAACGCCTCGATGCTCGAGAGGAGGCGCTTCTGCAGGTTGATGAATACCAGCTGACGCTTCTTCGAGCCCGGCGCGACGAGCTCGGCGTACTGAGCGAGCTTGCGACTGAGCGTCAACTCGACGTCGCGCCCCTCGCCCAGCGAGGTCGGCGGTGCGTCGGGCCACTCGACCCGCCAGGTCCCGCCGTCGTACGTGAGCCGCCCGGCGAGCACCTTGCGCTCGGGGTATGGGTCGCCCGTGCCCAGCGCGCGGAGGTCGCTCTTCAGCCGGCGCACCATCACCGGCTCGAGCTGGGCCTCACGCACCTTCGTGCCTCGCGTGAAGCGCTGCGGGTCGAGCATCTCGAGCAGGGCAGAGAAGCTGTTGCTGTGCCCGTTGTGGGGCGTCGCCGAGAGGAAGAGCCGGTGCTCGAAGTGCTCCGCTACCTGCCGGACGCTGTGGGTGGTCTCGGTGTCGACGGCGTAGCGACTCGAAGAGGCCGGCGCGACCACGTGCGCTTCATCGAGCACCAGCATCGACTTGTGCAGCACGCCGTCTCCGAGCAGGGCGAGGAGCGGCTCGTAGTACTCGGGCCTGCGCAGCGTCTGGTACGAGACGATGAAGCGATGGTGCGTCGACCAGATGGGCGTCGTGAAGCCGCGCTCCTGGCGCCGTCGCGCCACGAAGTCGCGGTTGAAGATCTCGAAGCGCAGACCGAAGCGGCGCTCGAGCTCGTCACGCCACTGCAGCGTCACCGACGCGGGGCAGACCACGAGGACCCGCTCGACGCGTTGGCGGAGCATGAGCTCCTGCATCACCAGCCCGGCCTCGATCGTCTTCCCGAGGCCGACGTCGTCCGCGATGAAGAGGTTCACTCGCGGCAGCTCGAGCGCCTTCTTGAGCGGCACGAGCTGGTGGTCGAGCAGGTGGATGCCCGCGCGGAAGGGCGCCTGAAAGAGGCGCGCATCGGTCGCGGTGACGGAGCTCCACTTGAGCGCGTGCAGGTACGCTGCGAACTGCCGCGGTTCGTCGAGGCGGCGGGGTGTGCCGAGCCCCGTGCGCGCCGGCTCGATGACGCGCGCCCCCAGCTCGCGTTCCCACAGCACCGACAGCGGTCGGCCTTGCGCGTCGTCATCGAGACAGGTCAGCCGCACCAGCGTGTGCTCGTCACGAGCGCCACTCGGTTGGAGCACCTCGTCGACGAGCCATTGGCGATGTCGAACCGTGGCGAGATCGCCAGGGCGTGGGCGTCGGTCGGTAATCACGGACTGCTTCTATTGCAGGTTCGGTGCGCGACCCACCGCATCCGTGCTGTGGTCCGCGGCGATGATCTCCTTTGACGGTGGAACGCTCTCGACCGGCCTGCCCGGTTCCGACGTGCGGCTCGACTGCACCGGGCTCGTGCTCCGGCCGGGCGCGGTGAACGCGCACACGCACCTCTACTCAGGCCTCGCGCCGCTCGGGCTGCCGGCGCCGAAGGAGCCGCCGCAGAACTTCGTGCAGATCCTCGAGCGCATCTGGTGGCGGCTCGATCGCGCGCTCGATCGCGAGTCGCTGCGGGCCTCGGCGCGGTACGCGCTCGCCGACGCGGTGCTGCACGGCACCACCACGCTCATCGACCACCACGAGTCGCCGGGCTTCATCGAGGGCTCGCTCGACGTGCTGGCCGACGCGGCGCAGGAGCTCGGGGTGCGGCTCGCGGTCGGCTACGGCGCGACGGAGCGCAACGAGGGCCGCGCGGAGGCGAAGCGCGGGCTCGCGGAGTGTGAGCGCTTCGTGCGCTTCAACCGCCGACCGCTGGTGCGCGGGCTGGTCGCGTTGCACGCGTCGTTCACGGTCTCCGACGAGACGGTGCGCGAGGCCGGTGAGCTCGCGCGGCGCCTCGCGGTGCCGATGCACGTGCACGTCGCGGAGGACGGCGCCGACGTGCTCGACGCGAACCAGCGGGGCTACGAAGGGCCGCTCGAGCGGTTGATGAAGCTCGGCGCGCTCCCGCATGGCTCCATCGTCGCGCACGGCGTGCACCTCGACGAGGCGCAGGTGCGCGCGGCGGCGCACGCCGGGCTGTGGTTCGTGCAGAACCCGCGCTCGAACGAAGGGAACAAGGTGGGCTACGCGAAGTCGCTCCGCGCGAGCGAGCGCGTGGCGCTGGGCACCGACGGCTGGCCGGCCGACATGAGGCTCGAAGCCGACGCGCTGTTCCGGCTCGGCCTCGCGCATGGCGATGGAGGAGACGTGCTCGTCGCGAGGCGCGACGCCGGGCACGCGCTGGCGAGTTCTCTCTTCGGTCCGCTCGACGACTGGACTGCGGGGAAGCCGGGGGAGCCGCCGCGGCACGTCGCGGTCGCCGGGCGGCTCGTGGTGCGCGATGGCGTGCTCCAGACCGCCGACCTCGAGGAGCTCCGCGCGAAGGCGCACGAGGCCGCGCGTGGGTTGTGGGCGCGCATGGAGTCGCTGCCGCGATGACGGACCTCGGCGCACGCCTGGAGCGGCTCGGGTTCGAGCCCCGCGCCAGGCAGACGTGGGTGCGGCAGCGTGGGACGCAGCGCGCCTCGGTGAAGCTCGTCGCTCGGCGTGGCGCGACGCGGCTCGAGGTCAGCGTGACGGACTCGGCCCTCGGCCCCGGCTGGCGCGCGGGCACCTTCCTCCACCACGACGGCACCGGTCGTCGCGAAGCGGCGGAGGTCGTGCGCCTGATGCAGCTGCTCGTGAAGCCCCGGGCGCTGCTCGCGCTCGCCTCGCGCCGCTACGTCCCGGGCCTCGAGGACCCGGAGCACCTCCTCGTCTTCTTCCACCACACGCTCGGGCGCGAGGCTGCGACGCAGTACGCCCGTGCGCTGCTGCGAGCGCGACCGGAGCTCTGGCCCGCGGTGCTCGGCGCCCAGCGCGCTCGCGAGCCAGTCGTCGAGGTTTCGTTCGGGCTCGTCGACCACGGCTCGCAGCTCGGCCGTCGTGCCCGCGCGCTGGGGCTCGAGCTGCCGGATCCGCCAGCGGGCGCGGTCGCGTCGCGGCAGTCGACGGCGCGGCATCTCCGGTGCTTCTTCGGTCGTCAGCTCCGCGCGTGGGGTGAGCCGGAGGCCGCGGCGCGCCTGGCGCGCGTGCCCGACGCCGCGCTGCCCCGCTTGCGTCGCGCGCAGGAGCGGCTCGGCGGGCCGCCGCTGGTCGACAACGTCGAGGCAGTGCGGCTCGTGCTCGCGGCCGTCGGCACCACCCGGGCACCGCGACGTCGGAAGCCGAGCCCACGGCTGTTCCAGTACTTCGCGCTCCACGGTCCTTTCGGAGCGCGTTGATGAGCGGCATGGCTGAGTGCATCTCCTGCGGGCTGCTGCTCGGCGCAGGCGTGAACCAGTGCCCCGGGTGCGGCGCGGAACAGACGCTCGCGGCGGCCTCCGCGGCAGATGCGCGCTGCGCCGTGCACCCGGACGCTGCGGCGAAGAAGGCCTGCGCGCGCTGTGGTCGCTTCATGTGCGTCGCCTGCGTCGATTCGGATTCACGCCTCGACTCGTGCCTCGAGTGTGGACCGGCGCTGGCGGCCGAACTCGAGGCGCGGATCGAGGCGCTCTCGAAGAAGGCGAACCTCACAGCGATGACGCAGGCCGTGGTGAGCATCGCCATCGCGGCGCTCACGGGAGACCACGCGCTCCAGGCGTGGATGGTGGGGCTCGGGCTCCCCACGGTGGCCTTCGCTGCGTGGGGGCTCCACACGCGGCGACTGTCGGTCGCGTCTCTGTCGCCGGGTTGGGTGATGGCGCTCCTCGCGCTCTGGGGCAGCGCGGCGGCGCCGGCGATGCTCGTGGGAGTCGGCCTCGCGGTGCTCGGCGCGCGCTGGGTGATGCAGGTCGGCCCGCTCGAGCGCGACGTGTGGGCGTTGCGTCGACGACACATGCGGCGCGCGCAGGAGTAAGCAGTGTCCATGAAGCTCGACATCAACTCCGAGCGCCTGGCCGCGAGCCTCGAGGCGCTCGGCCGCATCGGCGCGTACCACGACGAGCTGAGCGGCCTCACCGGCGTGCGCCGCCTCGCGTTCTCGAAGGAGGACGGTGAAGGCCGCCGCCACGTCGTCGCCGAGATGAAGGCCGCGGGCCTCGAGGTCACGGTCGATCGCATCGGCAACGTCTTCGGCCGGCGCAAGGGGCGCGACGACGGGGCGAAGCCGGTGATGGCGGGCTCGCACATCGACTCGGTGGCGACGGCGGGGCGCTTCGACGGCTGCCTCGGCGTGCTCGGCGCGCTGGAGTGCATCAAGACGCTGGAAGACGCGAAGCACGTGACGCGGCGGCCGCTGGTGGTGGCCTTCTTCAGCGAAGAGGAGGGCGCGCGCTTCGGCACCGACATGCTGGGCAGCGCGGTCGCGGTGGGGCGCATTCCGCTCGAGAAGGCGTACGCGCTCAGCGATCGCGACGGCAAGACGGTGCGCGCCGAGCTGGAGGCCATCGGCTTCCTCGGCACGCGCGACGAGCACCTCGCGGCGCCGCACGCGTACCTCGAGTGTCACATCGAGCAGGGCCCGATGCTGCGCGCGGCGAACGTCGACGTGGGCGTCGTCACCGGCGTGCAGGCCATCTGCTGGCACGAGCTGGTCATCACCGGGCGGAGCGCGCACGCGGGCACGACGCCGATGAGCCTGCGCGCCGACCCGGGCGTGGTCGCCTCGCGGGTGCAGCTCGCGCTGCGCGAGCTGGTGCGCAGCGGCCGCTTTGGCGAGCACCTCCGCGCGACGATGGGCGTGACGAACTTTCACCCCGGCCTGGTCAACGTGGTGCCGAACCGCGTGGTGGCGACGGTCGACCTCCGCCACCCCGACGACGCGGTGCTCCAGCGCGCCGAGGCGGAGCTGGTCGAGACCTACGCGCGCCTCGCGGCCGAAGAGAAGGTGTCGCTCGTGCACCGGCGCACCGCGCGCACGCCCGACGTGCCCTTCTCGCCGAAGGTGCAGGACCTGGTGGAGCAGAAGGCGCGGGCGCGGGGGCTGTCGACGCAGCGGCTGGTGTCGGGCGCGGGCCACGACTGTCAGGAGCTGGCGCGCCTGTGCACCGCGGGCATGGTCTTCGTCCCGGGAGAGTACGACGGCATCAGCCACAACCCGCGGGAGTTCTCGACCCCGAAGCAGTGCGCCGACGGCGTGAATGTGCTGCTCGACGTGCTGACCACGCTGGCTGAGGAGGAAGGACCATGAGTCGCATCGTGCGCGCCGCGCTCACCGAGACCGTCAACGCCTACCGCGACATGCCCGCGACGGTGGACGGCCTCCCCGCGCTCGCCTCGCGCCTCGAGGACATCCGGAAGGCGAACGTCGATCACCACGTCGAGCTGGTGAAGGCGGCGAAGCAGCAGGGCGTGCAGATCATCTGCTTCGGTGAGCTGTTCCCGGGGCCGTACTTCGCGCTCCGGCACGACGCGTTCTGGACCGGCCTCGCGGAAGATCCGCTCGAGGGGCCGACCGTCACCACGCTCCGCGAGGTCGCGAAGGCGCAGCAGCTGATCATCATCGCGCCGATCTACGAGCGCACGCGGACGGGCGAGCGCTTCAACACCGCCGTGCTCATCGACGAGACGGGCGAGGTGCTGGGCACGTACCGCAAGACGCACATCCCGCATGGGGCGAACGAGCAGGGCACCTTCCTCGAGCGGCACTACTACGACCGGTCCGACGCGAAGAACCTGCTCGGGCCGAAGAACGTCTCGAAGAACCCGGCGTTCCCCGTGTGGCAGACCTCGCTCGGGCGCGTCGGCGTGGCCATCTGCTACGACCGGCACTTCGAGGGCGTCATGTACTCGCTGGCGCACGAGGGCGCGGAGCTCATCTTCAGCCCGGCGGTGACCTTCGGGGCGAAGAGCCAGCGCATGTGGCAGCTCGAGTTCCAGGTCGACGCCGCGCGGCACAACGTCTTCATCGGCGGGTCGAACCGCAAGGGCGTGGAGCCGCCGTGGAACCAGCCGTACTTCGGCGAGAGCCACTTCGCGGGGCCGAACGCGGGCGTGCTGAAGAACGTGAGCACGCACCCGAACCTGGTCATCGCCGACGTGGATCTCGGGGAGCTGTCGCGGCCCGACCCGAGCGGGTGGAACCTCCCGCGCGACATTCGCTACGACCTCTACTCGCCGCGCCGGTGATGGACCGCGCGTGCCCCGCGTGTGGCCACCTCGTCTTCTCGGGCCCGCCCGGGACGCTCGGGGCGTGCGCGGTGTGCGGCTGGGTCGACGACTTCGAGCAGCTGGTGCACGCGGACTTCCTCGGTGCGAACGGTGCGGTGTCGTTGCGGCAGGCGCAGCGGCGCGGAGCCTCGCTCACCTCGTTGGTGCACGCGCGCGACCCGCGCTGGCGTCCGCTGCGGCCGGGTGAGGAGTCGTCCACCTCGAGCGCGACGTCGCCGACCTGCTACCTCGTGGCGCCGGCGCCGGAGGACTTCGTGCCGTGGTGGCTCGCGCGCTGACGAACTGCGGGCCTGAACGACACCGTCGGGCCCCCAGAAGGCGGCGAAGTGTGAGTCACCTCGTCACCGGTGTGCTTCGAGGTCGAGGGGCACGTGCGTGACGAACGCGAAGACCGCTCCCGTCCTCCAGGCCATCGGCGTCGGGCGCGAAGTGCTAGACCGGCGAGGTGTTCGTCGCGCGCCCGCAGTCCCGCCTGCTCGACCTGCGGTTCGCCGCGGCGCTGGCAGCGGTGTCGCTGTCGGCGGCGCTCTTCGCCATCCTCTTTCGCGGCGCGCTGCAGCTCGCGCTCGGCTGGCTGTTCGACGCGCACGACACGGTGAGCGCGATGCGCGCGGTGCCTGTCTGGGCGCGGGTGCTGGTGCCGGCGCTCGGGGCGCTGCTCGGCGGGCTCGCGGCGAGGCGCGCAGCGGGCGGCCCGGCGGGGCAGGTCGGCGACGTGATGGAGGCGGTGGTCGTCGGGCGCGTGCGGCTCTCGTTGCCGCGCACGCTGTGGAAGTCGCTCGCGTCGTGGCTGGCCATCGTGTCGGGCGGCTCGCTGGGGCGCGAGGGCCCGCTGATCCAGTTCGGCGGCGCGGCGGGCCACACCATCGCGCAGCGCTTCGGGCTCGAGCCGCGCGACGGGCGGCTGCTCATCGCGGCGGGCACGGCGGCGGGCTTCGCGGCGGCGTACAACACGCCGTTCGCGGCGACGCTCTTCGTGCTCGAGGTGGTGCTCGGGGTGGTGGTGCTCGACGCCTTCGTGCCGGTGCTGGTGGCGACGGTGGTGGCGGCGACGCTCACGCGGGCGGTCATCGGTCCGGGGCCGATCTACGGGCCGCGCAGCTTCCACATGAGCTCGAGCTGGGAGCTGCTCCTCTTCTTCCTGCTCGGCGTGCTCGGGGCGCTCGCTGCGCAGGGCTTCATGCGGCTGCTCTCGCGCGCAGAGAAGGCGCTGCGTCGGCCGACGTTGCCGCTGCCGCTGCGGCCGGCGCTCGGCGGGCTGGTCGCGGGGCTCTTCGTCGCGGTGTTGCCGGAGGTCGCGGGGAACGGCGCGGAGCCGCTCAACGCGCTGCTCGACGCGACGCCCGCGGTGAGCGTGCTGGTGATGCTGATGGTGGGCAAGGTGCTGGCCACCACCGCCTCGGTGTCGTCGGGCAGCCCGGGCGGCGTCTTCACGCCCACGCTGCTGCTCGGGGCGTGCGTGGGCACGCTGCTCGCGCTCGCCGCGGGCGCGCTGGGCTGGCACGGCCTCTCGCTCGGCGGCTTCGCGCTGGTGGGCATGGCGGCGACCACCGCGGCGACGACGCACGCGCCGCTGATGGCGGCGGTGATGGTCTTCGAGCTGTCCGGTGACTACGCGGTGGCGCTGCCGCTGCTGCTCGCGACGGCGACCGCGACGTGGATCTCCCGGTGGCTGCGACCGGAGTCCATCTACACCGCGGAGCTCACCGAACGCGGCGTGGCCTGGGAGCTCACCATCGACGGCCGCCGTGAAGCGGGCCGCGACGCGTGACGCGGCCTCACTGCTCGAGGCAGAGAAGAGCGCGCGTGCTGTAGCAGTACACCGTGCCGTTGTCGGTCCAGGTCGTACCGCCCGCGGCGCCGTTGCCGACGGTGCCTGTGCCGCTGCTGCCCGCGGTCCAGTCAGCGCAATGCGAGCCGCTCGGCTCGCCGCCGCCACGCGTCCCGGTCCAGTAGGCGTTGGTCGTCGCGCGACCGGTCTCGTCGACTGCGAGGTCCGAGAGGGGCGTGGTCGACAGGTTGGCGCTGTTCCGGAAGGCGAGGGTGAGGCCGCCATCGGCCTGCTCGGTGTACCAGGGGCCGTTGGAGGTCACGCGCGAGGGGGCCGGGATGCTCGACGTCGAGAGCCAGGCGACCCACGTGCCACCCCTGTTGGCGGCCTGCGCGGCGGTGTTGCAGCGCATGTCGGCGCCCTGGAGACCGCCGAGGTTGCCGGTGTACTGCACGCTGGTGACGAAGACGCGCTTGTGCGCGCTGCCCGCAGGCGTTGGGGGCGTGCGGCTCTGCTCGAGGCACAGCAGCGAGCGGACGCTGTAGCAGAGGCTCGCGCCGGCTTCGGTCCAGGTCGAGCTGGCCGCGCTGCCAGTGCCGAAGGTGCCCGTGGAGCTGTTGCTCGCCGTGGTCCAGTCGGCGCAGCGGGAGCCGCTCGGATCTCCACCGCCCGCCGTGCCGGTCCAATAGGCGTTCGTGGTCCAGCGGCCCTCTTCGTCGACGTCGAGCTCGGCGAGCGGCGTGGTGCTCAGGTTCGCCTTGTTGTTGAACGCCAGCGTCACGCCGCCATCGGTCTGCTCCGTGTACCAGGGGCCGTTGCTCGTGATGCGCGACGGCGCGGAAGTGGAGGTCGCCGAGAGCCATGCGGTCCACGTGCCGCCTTTGTTAGCCGCGCGCGCGGCGGTGTTGCACTTCGCGTCGGCGCCGCTCAGCCCGCCGAGGTCGCCCACGTAGGAGACGCTGGTGACGAAGAGACGCAGCGGGAGCGCGCCGCTGCCGCCGCCCGTCGCGCCACCACCGCCGCCCGTCGCGCCACCACCGCCGCCCGTCACGCCGCCGCCGCCGCCCGTCGCGCCACCACCGCCGCCCGTCGCTCCGCCACCGCCGCCCGTCGCTCCGCCGCCTCCGCCCGTCGCTCCGCCGCCGCCGCCCGTCGCTCCGCCACCTCCGCCCGTCATGCCGCCGCCGCCCGTGGAGGCGTTGATGCACGCGCCCGCGGAGCAGATGAGCCCCGCGGTGCACGCCGAGCACGTCGCGCCGCCGAAGCCGCACGCCGACGCGGTCGAGCCCGGGTTGCAGATGCCGTTCGCGTCGCAGCAGCCGAGGCAGTTGCTGGGGCTGCAGGTCGACGGCTGCTCAGCGGGGCCGCAGCCGGCGGCGCCGAGGACCACGAGGAGGGCGGTGAGTTGAAGTCGCATGACCCACCGATACGTGCAGCCCGGTCGCGGTCTCGCGCGCGCCCTTGACGCGCGTCAATTCTCCGCGAATCAGACGGGTTACGCGGGCTGCGTGCGCCGACTTCTCGTGCTCGTGGGCTGTCTCGTGGCGTCGCAGGCGTGGGCGGAGCGTCCACCGCCGCGCGACCGGGCGCCTGCGGAGTTCTTCAGCGACCTCAAGGGCGGCGACGACACGCCGGGGGCGCGCTTCCTCGCGACGCTCCCCGAGAAGGCGCGCAAGGCGCTCTCGCAGGACGGCCAGGTGGTGCTCGACCAGCAGTCCAGCGCGAGCGGCCCGGCGCTCATCCGCGCGGTGGCCCGCTTCTCGAAACCGAAGCACGAGGTGTGGGCCATCATCAGCCGCGTCTCGGAGCAGCACAGCTTCCTCCCGCACGTCGAGCAGTCGAAGACGTACGGCGAGCGCACCGCCGAGGGCGAGGCCAACGACTACGTCGTCTCGTTCCTCTTCACCTTCCGCTACCGCACGCAGCACTGGTTCTATGCAGACGATTCCCGCCTCGAGTGGAACCTGGACCCCGCTGGTGGAGACGGGCTCGTGGAGCAGCTCGGTTTCTGGCAGCTCTACGAGCTCGACGAGCACACCACCGTCGCCGAGTACGGCACCCGCCTCGTGGTGCGCGGAGCCTTCATCAACTTCCTCCGCAGCCTGGGCGAGAAGGGCGGCGTTCGCGACGCGCTGACCGCCTTCCGCAAGCACGTCGACGCCGCGAAGCCGTGATTGTCCACCAGCGTTGACAATCCGCTCACGGGGTGAGGCATGGCGGGGGCCCGCGGCGCGCCTTATTGCTGCGGCATGAAGACGACGCGTGAAGTGCAGAGGGTCATCACCGCGCACCACCAGCAGGAAGGCGCGGGGTTCGTCGTGCGGCGCCCGCTCCCGACGCTCGGGCTCGAGGTCGCCGACCCGTTCCTCCTCATCGACGAGCTGGGCCCCGTCGAGTACCGGCCGGGCGAGGCGATCGGCGCGCCCGACCACCCGCACCGCGGCTTCGAGACGGTGAGCTACATCCTCGAGGGGGAGGTGGAGCACGAAGACTCCGCCGGCCACCACGGCCTCACCGGGCCGGGCGGCGTGCAGTGGATGACCGCCGGCGCGGGCATCGTGCACTCCGAGGAGCCGTCGAAGCGCCTGCGCGAGCAGGGCGGGCGCATGCACGGGTTCCAGATCTGGGTGAACCTCCCGGCGAAGCGGAAGATGACGCGGCCGCGGTACCAGGAGGTGCCGGCCTCGCGCATTCCCACCGCGAGCGCGGACGGCGCGACGGTGCGGCTCATCGCGGGCGAGGCGCTCGGCCAGCGCGCGGTCATCGACACGCACACGCCCATCGCGCTCCACGACTGGTCGCTCACGCCGGGCGCCGCGGTGACGGTGCCGCTGCCGCCGGAGATGAGCGCGATGGTCTACGTCTTCGAAGGCAGCGCGCAGGTCGGCGCGCGCGAGCTCGTCGAGGGGCAGCTCGGCCTGCTCGGGGCGGGCGATGGCGTGGCGCTGCAGGGCGGGGCGAAGGGCGCGCGGCTCCTCGTGCTGGCGGGCGTGCCGCACCGCGAGCCGGTCGCGCGGTACGGTCCGTTCGTGATGAACACGCGCCAGCAGCTCCTCGAGGCCTTCGAAGACTACGAGAGCGGCCGCATGGGGGAGATCACCCGCACCGCCGAGGTGCGCTGAGCCATGGCGCTCGTCGCGCAGCGGCTGCCGGCGACCATCGCCAGCGTGGGCGGCCACGACGTGCTCCGCGCGCTGCCTCGCGCGGCTCGACGCACGGTCGGGCCGTTCTGCTTCCTCGACCACTTCGGGCCGCACACCGTGGCCGGAGAAGGCGTCGCGCCGCACCCGCACATCGGGCTGGCGACGGTGACCTACCTCTTCGAGGGCGCGACGCTGCACCGCGACTCGCTCGGCACGCAGCAGCTCATCACGCCCGGCGCGGTGAACTTCATGTTCGCCGGCCGCGGCATCGTGCACAGCGAGCGACCGCCGTCGCCCGCCGCGCAGGTGTCGCACGGGCTGCAGCTCTGGGTGGCGGTGCCGAGCGCGCTCGAGGAGGCCGCGCCCTGGTTCCAGCACGCCGGCGCCGCGGAGCTTCCGGCCATCGAGGACGGCGGCGCGCGGGCGCGGGTGCTGCTCGGCGACTGGAGCGGCCTCCGCTCACCCGTGCGCGCGACGTCGCCGATGTCGGCAGTGGTCGCCGAGCTGGAGCCCGGTGCTTCGCTCGAGCTCGCGACGCAGTTCCCCGAGCGCGCGGTCTACGTGGTCGAGGGCGTCGTCACGCTGGATGGACAATCGGCCGAGCGCGGTGAGCTGCTCGCGCTCGAGGCGGGCGTCGAGGGCTGCGTGAGCGCGGTGACGCCGGCGAAGGTGCTGGTGCTCGCCGGTGAGCCGCTCGACGGCCCGCGCTTCATGTCGTGGAACTTCGTCTCGAGCCGCAAGGAGCGGCTGCTCGAGGCGCGCGACGCGTGGATCGCCCGCCGGTTCCCGCTCATTCCCGGCGACGCCGACGAGCGCATTCCCTTCCCCGGCGAAGGAGGCTGATATGCCTCCGCCCGTGCTCCGCTCGCTCCTGGTGCTGCTCGCCGTCGTGCCCCTCGCTGCGTCCGCCGACGCGACGGAGTGCGCTGCGAAGAAGGGCAAGTGGTTCGAGCGCGACGGGTGGACCGGCTGCATGGTCGCCGGCCAGAAGGACGGCGTGTGGACGCACGTGCTCCCCGGCGGCCAGCTCGAGCAGCGCGCGACGTGGGTGAAGGGCAAGCGGCAGGGCGTGCACGAGCGCTGGTACCCGCACTGCCAGATCGCCGAGCGTGGCGCGTACGAGAACGGGCTGCGGCAGGGCGCGTGGACCTTCTGGAACGAAGACGGCAGGAAGGACCGCGAGGGCTCCTTCGACCAGGGTCGCGAGACGGGGGTGTGGATCAGCTACCACTCCGAGACCGGCCAGAAGCACCTCGAGGGCCCGTTCGTGCGCGGCCTCGCCGAGGGGGTCTTCACCGAGTACCTCCCGCGCGGCGACAAGTGGCGCGAGGTGAAGTTCTCGCAGGGCCGCCGCGTGGGCCCCGCGCAGGACGCCTGCGAGAAGAAGAGCGGCGAGTGGTCGATCGACTTCAAGGGCAAGCGCGAGGGCTGCGTGGTCGACCTCGAAGAAGACGGCGAGTGGACCGGCTACGACAACGACGGGAAGGTGCGCTGGCGCGGCCACTACGTGAAGGGCCGCCTCGACGGCCAGTACGAGGAGTACCACCCGACGGGCCAGGTGCTCCGCAAGGGCGCCTACGTCGACGGCATCCCCGACGGCGTGCACCTTTTCCGCGGCGTCGACGGGAAGGTGTTCGGCAGCTCCATCATCAACCAGGGCACCGGCGAGTGGTCGGTGTTCCACCCCAACGGCCAGCTCGCCGAGCAGGGCCGCTACGACCGCGGCTGCCCCGTCGGCACCTGGCGCACGTGGACCGAAGACGGCCGCCTCACCGTCGAGGAGAACTACGAGGGCTGCAAGCGCGACGGGCCGTACGTCTGGTACCACGGCAACGGCCAGCGCCGGCTCGTCGGCCAGTACGAGAAGGGCCACGCGGTCGGCGAGTGGCGCGCCTTCTACAGCAACGGAGATCCCGACTGGGTCGGCCAGTACGACGCCGGCAAGCGCAGCGGCCACTGGCAGTTCTGGCGCTGGGGCCGGCAGCTCAAGAGCGAGGGCCCGATGGTCGACGACCTGCCCAACGGCGTGTGGACCGACTACCACCCGACGGGCAAGGCGGCCGAGCGCGGGCTGCGCGTGGGGGTCGACAACGAGGGCCCGTGGGAGACCTTCTGGTCCACCGGCGAGCCGTGGCGCCCGGTGACGTACGTGAAGGGTGAGGACCAGGACGCGGCGGCGAAGGCGTGCGCGCGCATGCTCGGCGTGTGGAGCGCCGACGGCGAGAAGCGCACCCTCGGCTGTCTGGTCTGCCGCGCGCGCGAGCAGGACACCGTCGAGATGGTGGGCATGGGCCTGTGGAGCTACTGGCACCCCAACGGCGACCTCGAGAAGCAGGGCGAGCTCCTCGAGGGCAAGCCGAACGGCACCTGGCGCTACTTCCACGACAACGGCGCGGTGATGATGAAGGGCGTCTTCGACGGCGGCGTGGAGGTCGGCCCGTGGGAAGGCGCGTACCGCTCAGGCCAGCGGCGCTTCGAGGGCCGCTACGTCGACGGCAAGCCCGAGGGCGTGTGGACGAGCTGGCTCCCCGACGGCGGCGTGCTGTCCGTGGGGCGCTACGAGCGCGGGGTGAAGGTCGGCGCGTGGAAGTACGAGAAGAACGGCCGCCTCGAGGTGGTCGACGCCGGCGCGCCTTGAATCACTTCGCTTCGAGCGACGCCGCGAAGGCCTCGAGCGCGCGGCGGGCGTGCGCGGTGTCGTTGTGCTTCTGCGCCGCGGTGAGCTCGGCGGTGAGCGTGGCGATCGCGGGCCGCTGACTGCGCCCCCACCGCTCGAGCGCCTCGCCAATCCAATACGAGTTGAAGTCGAGCTTCGCGGCCTCGCGCGCGGCGGCGACGGCGGCGGGCGCGTCGTCGCGGACGGCGTGCGCCAGCGCGGCGAGCACGAAGGCGTCGACGGTGCGCGCGGCGGGTGGCTCGCGCGAGAGCTCGCGCAGCACCAGCTCGGCCTCGCCGACGATGAGCGCGAGGTAGAGCTGCGGCCGCTGGTTGAAGAAGTCGGTGACGGGCACGCTCGAGACCAGCTCCCACGCGCGCCGCTCCTCGCCGCGCAGCACGAGGAACTCCGAGAAGCGCCGCTTCACCACGGGCGCGCCGTCGTCGAGCGCCAGCAGCGCGGCGAAGCACTGCTCGGCCTCGCGGCTGATGGCGTCGCGCTCCTGCGCCGTCATGAGCCCGGGGTGCACCGTCTGCGCGAAGTACGCGTCGGCCAGCATGTCGGCCAGACGCAGCAGCGACTGCGGCGAGCGCGCGAGCGCGTGGGCCCTGCGTGCCGCCTCGATGGCTGCGCGCGCCTCGAGGATGGCCACGTCGCCCTTCAGCTCGTTGAGCGCGTTGATGGACTGCACGTAGTGCGCGGCGCCCAGCTGTGACCACGCCTCACTCTCGGCCGGCTGCCGCTCGGTGAGGTGCCGCGCCAGCTCCACGCTCGCCGTCGCCCAGCCCTGCGCGGCGTCAGCCTCGGAGCGGTTCGACGCCAGGCTCGACAGCGAGAGCAGCAGCTGGCCCTGCGCGATGAGCAGGCGGACGTCTTCGGGGAACTTCGTGCGGCGCCCTTCCCACAGCTTGACCAGCTGCGCGTACTGCTCGTCGAGCGGCGCCTGCGAGTCGTCGATCAACGTCACCCGGCAGGCGAGCTGTGTCGCCTCGGCGCGCTCGTCGGTGACCTCGTCGGGGAGCAGCGCCAGGCACCGCCGCGCGGCCTTCACCGCGTCCGAGGCGCGGGAGATGGACGAGAACTCCACCGCCAGCCGCGCCCACGCCTCGGCGGCCTGCGCGGGGTCGCCCGACTCGGTGCTCGAGGCGAGGTACTCGCTGACGCGCGTGGTGAGCTCGGTGCGGAACGGGTCGCGCGGGTCGAACGGCAGCTTGCGCAGCGTGTCGCCCGCGAGCAGCAGCGCGAAGCGCCGCGCCTGGTTGCGCTCGTCGCGCACGCGCACCGCCGAGGCGACGCTCACCACCACCAGCGCCACGAGGGCCGCCACGCCGACCGCCACCGTCGCGAGGTGCCGCCGCACGAAGCGCCGCGCGAGCTCGAGCTTGCGGTACGCGTGCGCCGTCACCCGCTGGCCGTGGAGCCACGCGTCGAGGTCGCGCGCCAGCTCCTCGGCCGTCTGGTAGCGGGCGGCGCGCGCGGGCTCGAGGGCCTTGTCGCAGAGCGCCGCGAGGTCCGCGGGCACGTCGGGCGCCAGCTCCAGCACCTTCTTCGGCGCCTCGTGGAGCGGGCCGTCTTCGCGCGGTGCCCGCCCGGTCAGCACCTCGTAGAGGATGCTCCCCAGCCCGAACACGTCGCTGCGCTCGTCGAGCAGCGCGCGCACGCCGACCAGCTGCTCGGGGCTCATGTAGGCCGGCGTGCCCAGCCGCCCGCGCACGTCGGTGAGCGAGCGATCGCCGACGAAGCGGAGGCTCTCGGGCGTCTTGAGCTCCTCGTCTTCGCCGCGCGCGGTGGCGAGGCCCCAGTCGATGACCAGCGTCTCGCCGAAGCGGTCGATCATCACGTTGTGCGGCTTGAGGTCGCGGTGCAGCACGCCGCGCGAGTGCGCGTAGGCCACCGCGTTGCACACCGCGAGCACGTGCGGCAGCAGCCGGAGCCGCGCGTCGAGCGTGTTCGCGTTGCGGATGGCGTCGGCCAGCGTGCGCCCGCGGATGCGCCGCATGGCGTAGAAGAGCTCGCCGGTCTCGGTGCGCGCGAGGTCGTAGAGCGGGACGATCGACGGGTGCTCGAGCTGGCCGACGACGCGCGCCTCCTGCAGGAGCCGCTGCTCGGTGACGCCCCGCTTCTCGCCCTCGAGCTTCGAGGCGCGCAGCGTCTTGAGCGCGACGTCGCGGCCGATGACCTCGTCGCGGGCGAGCAGCACGCGCGCGTAGCCGCCGGCGCCCAGCAGCACCGGCTTCCCGTCGGCGTTCTCCGCGCGCACGTACCGGCCGGGCTCCTCGAGCGGCACCGAGTCGAGGCTGCCGTCGAAGGGCGACTCGGGGGCCTGCGTCTCGCGCAGCGCCGCCTGCACCGCCTGCCGACAGGCCACACAGCCGGCGACATGCTCGACCTGCCGCTCGGTGAGCGGTGTCTTCGCGAGGTCCCCCAGGTCCGCGGCGGTGAGGCAGTCCGACATGTCCGCCTCCCTGACACCACGACCGGCCCCGGTGCGCAGGAATCTTCACCTATGCTTGGCGCGGTGCGCCGCCTCCTCCCGGTCGTGAGCCTCCTGCTGTCAGCCTGCCCTCAGACCAGCGGCTCGCTCGTCGAGGCCGCCAGCGACTGCGTCGACGGCTGCGACCTCTTCGAGCGCTGCGCGGTCAACGCCCAGGGGCGCGGCGAGTGCGTCATCACCTGCGACTACGACTCCGACTGCGCGGGCTCGTGCTGTGCGCCGTATGCGGGCGGGGGCGCGGTCTGTGCCCCCAGCAGCGCGTCCTGCGGCGGCAGCGGTGGTACCGGCGGCGGCAGCGCGAGCGGCGGAGGGAGCGGGGCGGGCGGCGGCAGCGGCTCCAGCTCGGGCGCCTGCGCCTTCTACTCGTCGGCGCTGGGGCGCGCGGTGTGCGAGCCGGACTCCTCGGCCTCGTCGTGCAGCGGCAGGTTCCTCGGGGCGGGCACCACCTGCAGCGGCTTCTCGTGCACCAGCCCGGGCGACGCCTCGACGTGCACCGTGCCGGGGAGCGGCGGCTCGGGTGGTGGCTCCGGCGGTGGCCTCGACTGCGGCGGCGCGTGGACCTGCACCTACGACGGCCAGGCCTCTCCCATGTGCCAGGCTGCCTGCGCGTACAGCGGCCAGCAGCGGACCTTCACCTGCCAGCAGGTGGTGGCGCTGGTCGGCAGCTCGCTCGCGTCGTCGTGCTGCACCGTGTGCCGCTGAACTGCTTCGCTCCACACCCGGAGGACCCATGCTGCTCTCGCTGCTGCTGAGCTCGACCCTGTTCGCCGCAGAGAAGCCGAAGCTGGCCATCGTCGAGCTCCAGCCCCTCGGCACGCCGGCCGAGACGGCGTCGGCGATGACCGAGGCCGTGACGCAGGAGCTCACCCGGCGCGGCTTCTTCGACGTCGTCTCGTCGCGCGACATCCAGACGCTCCTCGGCATGGAGCGGCAGAAGCAGCTGCTGTGCGGCGACGAGTCGTCGACCACCTGCCTCACGGAGCTGGCCGGCGCGCTCGGCAGCCGCTTCGTGCTGAGCGGCACGCTGGCGAAGCTGGGCGACGCGCTGCAGCTCTCGGTGCAGATGCTCGACACGCAGCGGAGCCAGACCGTCGCGCGCAGCGTGCGCCTCGCCAAGAGCGTCGACGCGCTCGTCGAGCAGCTGCCGTACCTGCTGGCCGAGGCGACCGCCACGCCGATGCCGCCGCCGCCTTCGCGCGCGCTGCCGCTGACGTTGCTCGCCGTGGGCGGGGCGGGCGTGGTGGTGGGCGCCATTCTCGGCGTCGACGCGCTGAGCCGCGATCGCGCCCTCGGAGCCGACCTCGCGCAGCCGTCCGACACGGGCGTCTTCAAGGGGCTGCCGACCTACCAGGCTGAGGCGAGCTTCATCGGCACCGAGAAGACCATCTCGCTCGTCACCATGGGCGCCGGGGCCGCGCTCGCCGTGCTGGGCTTCGTCCTCTACCCGCGGGAGCTCACCCGCGGCGGCGTCGCGCTCGTGCCGACGCTGCGCGGCGTCGCGCTGGTCGGGGTGCTCCCGTGAGGCGCCTGGTGCTCACGAGCTGGCTCGCGGCGGTGCTCGGCCTCGGTGGCTGCGCGAGCTGCGTCGACCTCACCGTCGCCCGACCCTTCCCCTGCGAGCAGGCGGTGGACGATGCGCAGCAGTGCCCTGCGGGGTGGCGGTGCGGCCTCGCCGGGAAGTGCTTCGACGCGTCCTCCGACGCGGGGCGCGAGCTCGAGTGCCAGGACTCTGCGCGCCACTGCGCCGACGGCTGGCGGTGCGGCGCGCCCGCCGGGGACGGCCAGCGCCGCTGTCAGGCGCAGGGCGTCGGCGGCCCCTACCCGTGCCGCGAGAACGCCGACTGTGAGGCCGAGTGGCGCTGCGACCCCGTGGTGCACGCCTGCAGCCAGGTGACCGATCAGCTCTCGCGCTCGACGCTCGAGGTGGTGCGCGTGGAGCGCGTCTCACCGCGCCTGCCCTTCGATCACCCCTCGTTCGTCGCCGTCGGGCGGCTCCAGGCGGGCGTACCGGCGGGCGGCTCGCTCACGAGCAAGGGCCGCGTCGTCGGCTTCGTCGCCGACGGTGGGCTCTTCGTCCTCTCGCTGCTGGAGAACGCCGCGGGCCCCCGCGCGCCGACCGAGCTGCGCCGCTACCCGGTGGACGAGGCGCGGCTGCGTGAGCTCTCGACGAACGGCGTGCGCGTCGTGGGGCGCTTCGATGACGGCCGCGTGCTGGCGTGGGCTCACGACGAAGAGGGCGTGGTGCTCTTCGACGGCGGCGTGCGCGCCCTCGCGAAGTTCGGGCGCGAGGAAGGGCACGAGCCGGGCACCTTCGAGCTCGCGGCGCTGGGCGAGCGCGACGTCACCTTCGTGCGCAACACGGGCGAGCCGGCGGCGCCGCTGCGCCTCGACGGCGGCCGGCCGCTCGACGTCTCGGGCTCCACCAGCGAGGCAGTGGTGCTCTCGGAGACGGCCTTCACCACCGTGGGGTTCAGCGCGCTCGAGCCGGTGGTGCTGGCCGAGGAGGCGCACTCCGGACCCTGGACGCGGCTGGGCTTCAACGAGAAGCTCGTGGTCGAAGACGGCGACGCCGGCTGGGCCTTTCTCACGGACCGTGCGCCGCGCACCGTCACCGCGGGCCCGTGCGCGGTGTGCCCCTTCGGCGGCGCGCCTGATCAGCTCTTCGTGCCCCCGGAGTCCTCGGCCTGGCTGGTCGCGCGCTGCCCGCCTGCGCCCGCGAGCGGCCTGCCCATCGGTCGCACCTGGGTGACGCGGTTCCAGGGGAGCGGCTGCAGCGCGACCCGCTTCGAGGCGCTGAACGAAGACGAGCCGCCCTTCGCGACCGGCTTCATCCCCGCCAGCCGCGAGCTCCGGTGGCGCGCCCACGGCGGCGCGGGAGGTCGCGCCTGGTACGCGGAGGACTACTCCGCGCCGCTGGCCAACGAGCTGCGCCCGCTGCACCCGGTGCTGCTCGACCGGGCGCCCGTGCTCGTCACGCGCCTCGCCCAGAAGGGCACGTCGGCCGTGGTGGCCCTCGCGTCGAGCTACTCCTTCTCGGAGGCGGAGCCGGGGCTGGTGTCCCAGCTCCGCCCCAACGCGCCCGACGAGTTCCAGGTGCTCGGCGCGGTGGCCAACGCGCCGAACCTCATCGTCACCACGCAGGGGCTCTACAACATCGCGGCCTTCCCCCTGGGGAGCGACTCGCCGCAGCTCGTGGCGCAGCTCGCGCCTGGCGCGCGGGACCTGACGCCGCCGACCTCCGGCACGGTGCTGCCGCTCTCGAACGGGCGGCTGCTGGTCGTCATCTCGTCCGACGACACGCTCTACGCGGCCGACATCACGGCGCAGCTCTCGATGGATGGAGGCGTCGACGGGACGCTCCTGCCGCCGGCGGTGCTCGGCGCGCGGCTCGTGCCCGCGCCAGGCGTGCCGGTGCGCGACGTGGCGATCGGCGAGACGACGAGCGGTGACGGCGGCAGCCGCGCGCTGGGCGGCTTCTACGTGCTCGCGCGGAACGAGGTGTTCGCCATCGACGTGCTCGACCTCGAGACGTGGCGGGCGACGGCCATCCCGCTCCCCGCGGAGTTCGGCGCGCCCCGCGAGCTGTGGACCGAGGGAGGCCGCGGGCGCGTCGCCTTCACCCGCGGCTTCATCTCGGCGCTGCCGACCCCGGTGCAGCTCGCGCCGCCGCTGCCCGACGACGCCACCGACTTCGCCCGCCTGTGCGGTGACACCTTCGCCATCGTCGGCACCGGCGTGCGCCACTTCGTCTCCGACGCGGGGTGGACCGAGGTCCCCGGCGTCGCGCTGAGCCCGACGCAGGCCGCGGACGCGCGCTTCTTCGAGGCGGGCCCGAGCGTCTTCCTCGCGGCGAACGATGGGCTCGTGCTCGAGCTCTTCTCGCGCAAGACGGACGCTGGCGTCCCTTCGTGTCGCTGACCGGTCTGCCTCGTCGCGCCGTGACCGCGCTCAGCCGCGGGGAAACTGCGCGCGCAGCCGCGGCAGGTCGAGCGCCTGCTCGGCGGCGACGCGGCGCTGCTCGTGCGTGGCGTCCGACGGGAGGAACCGCTCGTCCTGCAGGCACACCACCGCGCTCCCATCGGCGAGGCGGTCGACGCGGGCCAGCCTCGTCAGCGCGGTGAGGTCGCCGACGTTCGCCAGGTGCGCAGGCCCCAGCCAGGTCATCCAGAACACCGACGGCGGCAGCTTCGCGGCGTCGACCTCGAGCGACTGCTGGTAGAGGTCGTCGCGCACCAGCGTGTCTTCGTCGGACACGAAGCCGCCGTCGGCGCCCAGCGCGAGCCCGAGCTCGATGAAGAGCGCGCGCAACGACGGCCCATCCGGGAGCACGTCTGCCGGGAAGGAGAGCGTCACCGTCGGCCGGCTCAGCGCGTCTCTCGACTGTGACACGCTCAGCTCGACGCCGTCGGCCCCGTGCAGCCGCACGTGCGAGAAGTCGCCGGTGACGAGCTCGGGCGGCACGTGGCGAACGTCGAAGCGCTCGGGCCGCTCGAGCAGCTCGACCGACTTCGGCCCGGTGTGGAGCTTCAGCGGGAAGCTGCGCGGCAGGTGACGCCACACGACGTCGAGCGCCGTGCGGATCGGCTCACCCGGCCAGGGGCCGGCGAAGCGATTGAGCGTGAGGAGGAAGCGGCTCATGGCGGGGTGTGTACGACGTTGATGCCGATGTTCTCGCTGCGAAAGAGGGCGCGCAGGCTCCGCGCGACGTCGGCGTCGGCGACGTGCCAGGTGATGCCCTTCGCACCTGACTTCGGCAGCACCGCGAGCTGCCGGCGCGCCTGCGCGAGAATGTCCTTCTTCGCGACGTCGTTGAAGAAGCCATCGGTGCGCGTGGCGTCGTACCAGGAGCCCTTGCCCGACGCGCGCTTCGCGTCGAGCAGCTGCTGGTTCGTCTTGTCGAAGCCGTCGAACTCCGTGCCTTCGACGTACACCGAGTCGTCGCGGCCGGTGACCTTCTTCACGTACGCCTTGTCGGCCGGGGAGCCTCCGCCGCCGCGCACCGGCCCGTAGGTCCCCGAGGTGAGGCCGGGAACCTTCGCCCCGCCACCGCCGCCGGGCACCGCGGCCGCCATCTGGAGGTTGAGCGCGCCCGCGGTGACGAGCGAGGCGATCTCCGCCTGGGTCAGCGCGAGCGGGATGGCGCCATCGGCGAGCACGAAGACGAAGCCGAAGGCGCCCGGTGGACCGCCAGCGGGCGCGAGGCGGGCGATCTTCACCGACCCCTTGAGTCCCTTCGCCCAGCCCGCGACGCGCGGACCGCCGGCGGCGACGAGCGACGCGATGGAGAGCGTGCCGACGACGGCGCGCATCAGCCGCTCCTCGGTGCTCAGCTCCGTGCCGAGGATCGCCTCCTTGCCGCTGATGGCTTCGTAGAGGGGCGTGACGCCGACCACCTGCCCGACGGAGACCACGCCCACCTTGAACGCAGCCTTCGCCGCCGACTCGCCGCGCTCGCGCAGCGTCGTGTACTGCATGGCGGCCTTGAAGCCCGCCCGGAACGAAGGGTCGGCCTCCTGCTCGCCCTGCATGCGCGCGTACCGCTCGGGCAGCCAGCCGCTGTAGATGCCGAGCTGCGAGTCGAACCAGACGACCTGCTCGCCCTCGTAGACGTCGGCCAGGGCCTGCTCGAGACCGGAGCGCTGCTCCGACACCGCCTGCGTGAAGGCGTCGAGCTGCGCGAGCGCGTCCTTGCCCTGGGCGACGTTCTCTGCGCGCTGCTTCGCGGCGACGGCCTTCGCGGCGGGGTCAGCCGCGACGTCTTCACCGAGCCACGCGCGCTCGTCCTGGCTGCGCAGGCCTTCGAGCAGATCCTCGCGCGCCGCCGCCAGGTGCGAGAGGTACACGTCGTAGTCACGGAGCCTCGCCAGCTCCTCCGCCGTGGCCTTGCGCCGCTCTGCCGGCTTGCACGAGGCGAGGGACAGCGAGCTCGCGCGGTGCAGCGGCGGAGCGCGCTGGCCGCCTGCCCAGGCCCGCCCCGCGTCGGTGGCGCCGCGCTCGTCGTGCGTGCCGCCAGCGTCGAACGCCGCGCCCCGCTGTTCCAGCGTGTGGGCCACCTCGTGGGCGAGCACCGCCGAGCGTGCCGGGGCGCCCGCGCTGGCCACCTGCGGCGAGAGCGCGATGTCCTGGCCTCGCGCGAGGGCGAGCGCGCCTGCGCCGCTCGTGGCGGCCGCGGCCTGCGCGTCGTCGTGCACGCGCACACCCGCCAGGTCGGCGCCGAAGAACGACTCGAGCGGGCCGAGGAGCGAGCCCGGCAGGGGATTGCCCGCGCCAGCGCCCAGCGCGGTGAGGGACGGCGAAGGGATCAGCGCGCCGAGGCCGCGGAGCGACGGCAGATCATCGACGGGCGCCGTGGGTGAGCGACCCGACGCGCGCCACTCGCGCACGCCGACGCGCACGCGCTCGAGTAGCGCCTCGCGCAGCTGCGCCGGGTCGGACAGCATGACGTTCTGCTTCGTGAAGAGGCGCACCGCGCGCGTGAAGGCCTCGGGTGACAGCGCGTGCGCACGCTGGAGGTACCAGTCGATCCACGGGCAGTCGCGACCTGAGAAGCCGGTTCCAGAGAGCTCCGCGTCGACCGCGCTCCCCAGCGCGGGCCGGAGCTCCGTGAGGAGCGAGCGGTGGGCAACGCGCTCGGGCTCGGGGGTGCGCTCGGAACGCGCGGCGTTGGCAGACTCGACCTCGAGTGCAGCGCTCGACTTCGCCATGATCCCCCCGCGTGGGATGTACCTCAGGCGTTGCCGCGCGGACGTTCCCGGTTTCGAGGAGGCGCTCTGGTAGGACGTGGCCGGTGAACGCGCAGCGACTCGTGCCGGTGCTCTCGGGCGTCGTCGCCCTCGGGGTGTTGACGCTCACGCTCCATCCTTCGCTGCCCGGTGGTGATGCCGGCGAGCTCGCCGCGGCCGCATGCGCAGGTGGCGTGGCGCATCCTCCGGGCTACCCGCTGCATTCGGCGTGGCTCCGCTTCTTCCTCGCGTTGCCCTTCGGTTCTCCGCTGTGGCGGCTCAACCTCTCGTCGGCCGTGTGCGGCGCGGTGACGGTCGCGCTGCTGGTCGAGCTGCTCCGACGATGGACCGGCCGGCTCGAGGCGGGGCTGCTGGCAGGCGCGCTGTGGCTCGTCTCTCCGCTGCCGTGGCTGTACGCGACGACGCTCGAGGTGTTCGCGCTCCACGCGCTGCTGGTGGTGCTCGTGGCGCTGCTCGCCACGCTCGACGTCGAGCGGCCGTCTGACCGGAGCCTGCTGTGGCTCGGCCTGAGCTGCGGGCTGGCGCTCTCGAATCACCACACCGCGCTCTTCGTGGTGCTGCCGGTGCTCGTTGCGCGGCTGTGGAAGCGCGCGCGCGCGTGGCGTGCGCTGGTCGGCGTGGCGCTGGGCCTCACGCCGTACCTGCTGCTCCCGCTGTGGAGCGGCGCCGCGACGCCCTTCTCGTGGGGCGACACGCGGAGCGTCTCGGGCTTCTTCACGCACCTCCTCCGGCGTGAGTACGGCACGTTTCAGCTCGCCAACGCACAGACGCAGGCCTCGCTCGGCGACTTCCTCGGCGCGTTCGTCGCGTTCGAGTGGGAGCAGCTCTTCGCGCTCGCCCTCGTGCTCGGGCTCGTGGGCGCGGGCGTCGCCTGGGAGCGGGCGCGCCG